>NZ_JALNTO010000001.1:0-712692 GCF_023161785.1 Bacillus sp. 2CMS4F | reverse complement strand
TCTTTCTTTTATTTTATTACATGAGAATGGATATTTTAAGAAAAAATAAAGGCTGTCGAGATTTTCTCGACAGCCTGAGAGCTGACTGGATAAGTCAGCTCTTTTTCTTCAGCTGATTCAAAATAGCGGCAAGAGGTTCATCCTGCGGATTGCGGTAAAATTCATAAAACGGGCATCCGTGTTTCTTGACCCGGTCAACGACGGTATCGATTGTATACATTGCCGGTGTCAAAGATGGCTGCACCTCGTGCCAATACAGCGGCGCCGCTACGGTGCCAAGCTCGTTTCCCCTGGTGGAATAGGGGCAGATAATCGTTTTTCCTTCAGCATGCTGCAAATAATCGAGATACAATTTTCCATGCCTGTTTTTGATCAGGCGTTCGGTAGTAAATAGATCCGGAAATGCATTGGTACAATATTCGGCAATCAGCTGTGTAAATTGGCGTGTGTCCTCGTACGTAAATGCTTCTGGTGACAAGGGAATGTAAAGCTGAATCCCCTTGTTGCCGGAAAGCTTCGGATACGATGTGATGCCGAAGGATTCAAAGAGCCGTTTGAGTTCATTTGCTGCCTGAACAGCCATCAGAAAGTCATCTCGGGACGGGGGATCTAAATCAATGACAATCTCTGCGGGCCTTCTGCTTGTAATCGTTTGAAAAGGAACATGAAACTCTAAAGCGAGCTGATTGGCAAGCCACAATAAGGTGGACAGGTCCTTACAGACAACATGTTCATGGCTACCGTCAAAAAAGGATTGGACAAAGTCCGGTGTATAATCCGGCTTATTTTTTTGGAAAAAGGATTCGCCCCTTGATCCGTGCGGATAGCGAATAACCGTGACAGCACGGTCTTTGAGAAACGGGAACAGGTAGTCGCTGATTTCAATCATATACTGGATGAAATCTTCTTTTGTTTTTTTATGCTTTTCAAATATGATTTTATCCAGGCTTGTAAACTGCAGTTTTGGATGAACCGGCTTTGAGCGGCGCACAAGCTGTGCAAAGGTGCAGTCGGTCCAGTCCATTTGAAATTGAAATTTGACAAACGAAACCTCTCTTAGCGTGCCTTGTAAAATCGTTAAGTACTGGACAGTAGCGCAGATCGATGGTTCGAGCGTATATTCACCTGATGCTGTTTTATGTCCGTGCTGTTCCATAATCGCGCGTATTGCATTTTTTTCTTCCTCGCTCATCCCATGTGATACAGAGGCGACAGGCGTCATTACACCGTTTTTTAACACAGAAACCGTCAGAAATCCATTGTGAGGATTAAATCCTGTGATACAAACATCGGCATGTTTAAAGTTTTTATATTTCAGCCAATCAGATGACCGTTTTTTTTCGAGCCATTTGCTGTTGATTTTTTTTGCTACAATTCCCTCTCCGTCATACTTTATTACCTTCTCCCAAATCGGATCGAAGTGCTGGTAGGAGGGGATATACTGAATGGTTTCCTTTGCATAAAGATTTGGCTCAGCTGGGAGCTTTGCAGCAGACATCAGCTCATGCAGCGATGTTTTTCGGTCAATATAGGAATAAGTCGATACATCTTCTCCGCTTCGTTCCAAAAGGTCAAATGCGAGAAAGCAGCAAGGCCGAGAGTTTGCGGATTCCTGTATCTTGTCCGGCCGTTTCAAACGTCCCCGCACTTGAATATGTTCAAAATCTGAACGGAATGGATTCGCCAAAAACACGATTTCTCCGTCAAGTGTTAACGGAAGTTCCTTTTCTATATGCTGAAAAGCAGTTTCGGCAAAGTTAGCAATTTCAGGGAAGGTGCTGTTAAGTTCTAAGCCATTTCTGCTCGTTAATGTCACGCCTGACGGATGAATGCGGAGAATACAGCGAAACCCGTCATATTTTACTTCGTAACGCCATTCCGCTCCTTTTGGAGGTGACGCAGTAAGGACGGGCTGCATGGTAAACGCCATTGGTTATGATGTGCCGGAGACTTTTTTTCTAGTGGTTTTCTGCTTTTTTTCTCCGGCTCCTTTCGGTTCTCCGTCTTCGGCAGGTGCTGCCGCTGGTTTTTCCCGGTTCGGCCTTTTGGTTCGATCGATGCTGGCTTGAAGTGCGCTGACCAGGTCGATCACATCCTCACGAGGAGGCGCTTTGTCAGGAGTGACGGCTGTTTCTTTATTTTCCAGCTTATCATTGACTCTTTGCAGCAAGGCTTTTCGATACGTGTCCTCATATTGTTCCGGCTGAAATTCAGTTGTCAGCTCATCTATCAGTGTAATGGCGGTTTGCAATTCTTTATCATTTACATTTGTTTGATCAGGCACTCCGGGTACGTGGGCAGCACTACGGACCTCATCGGGATAATGGATGGATTCCATTACGATGCAATTTTCATATACGCGGAGAATGGCAAGCTGCTGTTTCGACCTGATCGTCATATTGGCGATCCCGATCTTTCCGGTGGATCGAAGCGCCTCGCGAAGAAGAGTATAGGCTTTCGTGCCGTTATCTCCGGGTCCGACAAAGTAGGAGCGGTTAAAATATATCGGGTCAATTTCCTGCAGCTGAACAAAATCGACAATTTCAACCGCTTTCTCTTCATGCTCCTGCTTTAAGCTTTTTAAATCTTCATCAGTCAGTACGACATATTTTCCTTTTACGTATTCATATCCCTTCACAATTTCGTCAGGGCTGAGCGTTTTTTCGCAGTTGGTGCACATTTTTTCATATTTAATTGGCGCATGATCTTCTTTATGAAGGCTTCTCAGTTTGATGTCTTTGTCTTCTGTGGCGGCATAAAGCTTGATGGGGATATTCACCAAACCAAAGCTGATGGATCCCTTCCACATTGTATGCATATCGATGAACCCCTTTTTTTCATTATTGTGGAGATGAGAGGGGTGATTCATGTGTAGTAACTTATGGGTATAAAAAACAGCCGGCGCTGTTAACGCGGCGGCTGGTTCAATATCAAGTGTTCAAGCTGTTCGGGCGGTATCGGCCTGCTGAAAAAGAAGCCCTGTAAATGGTCACAGCCTTTTTCGTCAAGCAGCTGTTTTTGGCCGGAGTTTTCCACGCCTTCGGCAATGACTTGTAAAGACAGCTGATGGCCCATGGCAATAATGGCGCCGGTAATTTGTTCTGATTTCGGGTGTGTCTGAATATCATCGATGAATGATTTATCGATTTTCAGCCTGTGGATCGGAAAGTCCTTTAAATAGCTTAGAGAACTATGCCCCGTGCCAAAATCGTCAATGCTGATCCTGATGCCTAATTTGGTTAAAGAAGATAGAACCTTTTTGGAGTGGTCAAGATTATCCATGGTCATGCTTTCTGTTACTTCAACTTCAAGAAGGCGAGGGGGAAGCATGTATTTAGAAAGTGTATTCTTGATGAGCGGAATCAGTTCCTCCGATTGAAACTGTCTGGCGGAAATATTAATGGCGACAGAAAGATCAAATCCTTTGTCGTGCCAGACTTTTGCCTGCCTGCACGCCTCATCAATAATCCACTTTCCAATATCAATAATAAGGCCGGTTTCTTCGGCAACACCGATGAATTCTCCAGGCGGACGCAGATTGCCGTCGGGAGTGACAAGGCGTATGAGCGCTTCAGCACCTGTCATTTTTTGATCTCTTGTACTGAATTGCGGCTGATAATGCAAGACAAATCTTTTGTTATCAATCGCTTCCCTCAGCTCCATTTCTTGATTAAGCTTGACGGTTTCTTTATTGCCGATTGAGAAAGAGTAGTATCTGTATTTGCTTTTGTTTCGCTCTTTGGCTGCATACATTGCCATATCTGCTTTTTTCATCAATTCAGGGCCGTCTGTTCCGTCTTTAGGAGAAATCGCAATTCCGATGCTGACGGATGTAATAAGGGTGTGTTCCTGAATTTTAAATGGCTTTTTGAATTGCTGAATGATTTTTTTAGCCAAAACATCGGCTTCGCCTGTTCCAGTATTGGCGTCAGTCAAAATAATAATGAATTCGTCACCCCCAAGCCGTGCGATAAATCCATTATCAGGTATAACGGATGAAAGCCGTTTAGCCGCGAGCTGGAGCAGCTGATCGCCGACATTATGGCCTAATGCGTCATTTATCACCTTAAACCGGTTCAAATCTAAGAAAAATACCACGGTGTTATAATCCAAGGCATGCTCGCGATTCAAGACCTTTGTTAAATGGGAGATCGCATGTCTTCTGTTGGGTAAATCTGTAAGAGAGTCGTAATGAGCCATTCTATGGATTTTTTTTCGGCTCTGTACTGTTTTGTCACATCTTTACAGATGACATATATGCTGTCCAATTCTTGGTTCACCTCAACAGGGATAAACGTAATATTTAAATGAAACTGGCCTTTGTCCGTCATGAGATTGGTATCGCTGTTAATGGCTTGCTTTTCGCCTTTGACCTGCTTAAAAAGCGCATTGATTTTTGGCGACATATAATGATTCCAATTTTGATGGTTTAGGCCGAAATTATTCATCATATCCTCACCAGCATGATTAGAAGAAATAATATCTCCTTTTAATGACAGGATAAAGATCGCATCAATATTATGAATGATTAAAGATTGAAACCGCTGTTCGTTATCCTTCATGCGTTCATTTTGTTTCATAAATTTTCGATCAGCATGAGAACTGAATAATAATAACGTTTGAATACAGAAGACGATTAAGGCAATCAGAATAGACCAATCGAATGTATGGACTTCCATATGATGGTCGGGAGGTGCAACATCCTCATAAAATGTAGCAGCCAACATTCCTGTATAATGCATTCCCGATATGCCAATTCCCATTATTAAGGCACTGATTATTTTATAAATCAGCAAATGGTCTGCAGGTTTTTTCATGGACAAGTCAAAGAAAATCTTTAGTGAGACGAAAGATGCTCCAATGGCAATGACAATGGATAATGTAAAAAGCAGCGGTTCATACATCATCATTACCCGGGAAATGGAAGACATTCCGATATAATGCATAGACGAAATCGATGCACCCAGCACCACCGATCCTGTAAGCAGTCTGTAAAAGGTTAGGATATAACGGCTGACGATATATAAAGAAACAAATGATCCAGAAACAGCAGCTGCAATCGAGGCAACTAAAGGCGCCAGTTCATAATGCATCGGCATCTCCGTATGAACAGCCATCATGCCGATAAAATGCATGGACCAAATCCCAAATCCCATAATGATAGAGCCTGCAATCAGCCACACCTTGCTTTTTAATCCTGTATGAATGGTGACTTTTCTTGAAAGTTCAAGGGAAGTGAACGATGCTGCACAAGCAATAAGAATAGATAAACATATGAGTGTTGTATTATACGTTGCGTGTAATTCCATATGGAGATTCCTCCGTGTGTTCCAGTCTTGTTGACTCTCCTTAATATCGGCTGTCAGCTAAAGAATTTCAGTCTATATGCCTGGAGAAATTGTCAGAAAAACGCTTGAAATGAAGATTCTCTGTTTTTAGTTCTGCTGACCGTCAAAAATATGTTAAAATCATTTTGATGTTTTGAGTGAAAAACAAAAATGTGTATACATAGATCAGGGAAAAGGGAAGTGAAGATGATCGAAGAATTGGTTATGTCCTGGATAGAAGCATTTAAAAGCTTATCTTATTTCGGAATTTTTCTGGCGCTCTGTATTGAATTTATTCCGGCCGAAATTGTCCTTCCGCTTGCAGGGTATTGGGTATCGAAAGGTGACATGACGCTTGCCGGCGCTGTTCTGGCAGGATCATTAGGAGGAGTCGCCGGTCCGCTCACCCTGTATTGGATCGGGCGTTATGGAGGCAGGCCGTTTCTTGAACGTTTCGGAAAGTACCTCTTTATAAAGCCTGAGGCTCTTGACAAATCGGATGAATTTTTTAAAAAACATGGCGGTTTTGTCGCTTTCAGCGGCCGCTTCCTGCCGGGGATCCGCACACTGATTTCCATACCATGCGGCATCGCAAAAATGAATGTCTGGGTGTTTTCTCTTTACACGTTTATCGCCATGCTGCCGATCACATTTGTTTATGTATATCTCGGTGTGAAGCTCGGGGAAAATTGGAAAGACGTTGGCTCTATTCTAGACCAATATATGCTTCCGATCGGGATCGCTATTTTGATCTTGTTTGTTCTTTATTTACTGATAAAGAAGAGAAAAAAACGAATTCAGTCTGAACATTTTTCAGTTTTTTTAAAAAATAAGCGTTGACAAATAAGCTCTCTCCGCATATCATTGACATATAATATGATATTTCTTGAAATCCCAAAGGGGAGTAGCGTCCGGAATGTTCCGGAAACAAAGTCGTCATTTCATGGATAGTGATATCCATCGGCTTTGTTGGCATGCCTGAATTCATGTCTAGCAAGACCTTTGCCTTATGTCGGCAAAGGTCTTTTTTGCATGTCCGGCCGGCATAAGATCGGATGAAGAGAAAGAAAACAACTTTTTTGGGAGGGTATCATTTATGGATGCAGCATTATTATTGGAGTATGGTTGGGTTCTTCTCGTCTTGATCGGGCTGGAAGGTATTTTAGCCGCTGATAACGCTTTAGTGATGGCGGTTATGGTAAAACATTTGCCGGAGGAGCAAAGAAAGAAGGCATTGTTTTATGGGCTGGCAGGTGCCTTTGTTCTGCGATTTGGCTCTTTATTCGCTATTTCTTTTTTGGTGAACGTATGGCAGGTTCAAGCCATTGGCGCGATCTACTTGCTGTATATTGCAGCAAGCCACTTGCTCAAAAGATATGTATTTAAGAAAGAAGACAATCATAAGGTGACGAAGCAAAGCGGATTTTGGCCGACTGTATTAAAGGTTGAGCTGGCAGATATCGCTTTTGCTGTTGACTCCATCTTAGCGGCCGTCGCTCTGGCCGTTACGCTGCCGGGAACTTCACTTCCAAAGATCGGCGGACTTGATGGAGGACAATTCTTCGTTATTTTGGCCGGAGGCATTATCGGACTGGTGATTATGCGGTTTGCGGCATCGATGTTTGTTAAGCTTTTAAAGGAACGTCCAAGCCTAGAAACAGCAGCTTTTGTTATTGTCGGATGGGTCGGGGTAAAGCTTGCTTTATATACACTCGCACATGATGACATCGCCATAGTGTCCTCGCACTTTATCCACTCAGGGACATGGAAGCTGATTTTCTGGGGTGTCTTAGCGGCGATCGCAGTTTGCGGCTGGTTTATGTCAGGCTCAAAAAAACAGGCGGAAGACGCACAAAACGAACAAAATGACAGAAGCCAAGAAAGGGCTTAATCAAAAAGACTCTGCTGAAAAGCAGAGTCTTTTCATGTTTGAAGCGTTTTCACAGACGAAATAAAATAACATTTTTATAACAGCTTTGTTACAAAAACCTCTTTTAAAACCCCCAAAATTCTCTTTAAAGGCACGAAATCCTGTATAGTACGTGAGAATGGATTGTCATAATTGAGACATTGGAAATCAATATTTCTTTTTCTCCTTTGCGATTCCCTATCAAATTAGCTATCATTAATGAGTAGTTATAGGGAGGAACTGAGGTGAAACCAGTGCTTAGCCTTTTGTTTAAATTGGGAAAAAAGAAGCAAACGCTTGAAAAATCTGTTGAAAGCATACAAAAAGGCAATAAAGATCTGCAAAACGAGTTGATACAGCAATATAAGCCATTTATCGCAAAGACGGTTTCATCCGTTTGTAAACGATATATAGATGAAAAAGACGATGAATTCAGCATCGGACTGATTGCATTTAACGAAGCTATTGAAAAGTACTCACCTGAAAAAGGAAATTCGCTGCTCGCATTCGCAGAGCTTATTATAAAAAGAAAAGTCATTGATTACATTAGAAAAGAAGCAAGAACCGCTCAAAATATTAATATGGATTTACAGGAGGGTGACGATCAGGAATCCTCACAAAGCCTGATTGAAGCCGAGCTTTCTATTGATGAATACCGCCGCCAGATAGAACAGGAACAGAGGCGGGAGGAAATTCTGTATTTTCAAAAGCAGCTCAGAGACTACGGTCTTTCATTTCAAGAGCTGCTTGAACATTCTCCAAAGCATGCGGACGCAAGGCAAAACGCCATAAAGGTGGCGCTCACCCTTGTCGAGCATGAAGAATTAGCTGCGATTCTTTATACGAAGAAACAGCTTCCTGTTAAACAGCTCGAACAGCTCGTTTCAGTAAGCAGAAAAACGATTGAGCGAAACAGAAAATATATCATTGCAATGTGCATTATCATTACCGGTGATTATATTTATTTAAAAGATTATCTTAAAGGGGTGCTGCACTCATGAGAAGAGGGATCATAGTAGAGAAAAATAAAAAATTCGTCACGTTGCTGACCCCTGACGGACAATTTTTAAAAGCAAAAAATGATCGCCAAACATATGAAATCGGAGAAGAAATCATGCTTCCGAGTGAGACACGCATGGGCAGAAGGGCCAGCTTTTTTGATGTTTTAAGACTGCGCCCTTTCAAAATGGGGATTTTTTCGATGACTGCTATTATGCTTTTTATTTTTATTATCCTCCCCGTTTTCTCTAATGACAAGGCCTATGCGTATATGACAATAGATATCAATCCAAGCTTCGAAATGGCGATAAACAGCGATTACGAAGTGATCGAACTGACGCCCTTAAATGATGACGGCAAGAAGGTTATCAGTGACATCGATGATTGGGAGGAGACTGATTTTAAAAAGGTGATAGACGATATTATTACGGATTGCAGCGAGCATGGATATGTAAAGGAATCGAAAGAAATATTGATTTCCACTGTTTATGAAAATACGGATGACGATACATATAAATCAGGAGTAAAAAAGCAGCTGAATGATGTAACGGAAAAATATAAAACGACATACCGCATGGAATCTCTCGAAACAGATATGAAAACGAGAGAAAAAGCAAAAAAAGAAGGCGTATCAACAGGCAGCTACATAAAATCGAATGAAAAGAATAACATGAAAGATCCAAATGAAGATTCTCAAAAATCCGGGGAAGAGGATCAAAAAAATACCGGCAGCGAGGAAGAAAACACGGATCAGACAGACGATCAGGACAGCAAACAAGGAGAAAATGAACAGCTGGATGATACGGATTCACAGAAAGAAGATACAACTGACACGCAGAATGATGATAGTGAACAGAATAAAGATGTAAAGGAATCAGATGAAAACACGAAAGTTGAAAAAGATGGGGATACTGAGCAAACCCCTACACAAGTTCCTCAAGATAACGGAAATGAAGAAGAAGACAATGGTGAACAGAATAGCAAGAATAGCAAAAATCGCAAAAATTGGAATAACGGTGAAAAAGGAAAGGATCATTCCTCATCTAATCGGGATAATGCTTCTTACCACCGTAATCCAAATGGCTACAGCAGCAATAATGAATCAGCTCAAACAGAAGATTCGCCGAGTGCCCCCGGCGAATAGAGTCCTGAGTTTATTTATTTGTGCCATTTAGCTGTGATTGTGCCTGCTGAACCAGACGCTTTGTCATTTCCCCGCCTACAGAGCCGTTAGCGCGTGAAACTGTATCAGAACCAAGGTTCACACCGAATTCTTGAGCCACTTCAAGTTTAAATTGGTCTAGTGCCTGCTCCACCCCTGGAACAACGAGTTTATTTCTGCTCGCCATCTTTTTTCATCTCCTTTTTCTATTAAGAAATTCTTAACGCGTATTTAGTTTGAAATGTACGGGGTTTATTTATGCTGGCAATTGTTGTGGGGGAATAAGAAACCCCCGGCAATTTGCCGGGGGTACATCCTGATTACAGTATGTCAGCGGTCATTTTGTTCGCGGTCGCCTGAATATGGAACGTCAAAATGGAGAGAACTGTAATGGCAATAATCTGCCTGATTTTGAGCCATTGGGCGTCACTCAGCTCTTCAAAATGGTGACGAAAAAGATCTGTTTCCTGTTCGACAATCTGCTGGAGATTTGATTCCTTCATGGAAGGAGTATCTTGGTGATAAATGGCATGCAGCACATGCGCGCAGCTTTCATAGTACGCTAACGGGCTGATGACATCATCAGATCTGTCTGAGATGGTGTTAAAAGCAACTTTTAAGATAGCTCGTATGTGTTCAAAGTCATAAATGGATTTTAGGTCACGTACAATTAAAAGAATCACTGCCTGTTCAACTGAATACTTTTTACCCAGCTCAGGATGGCCAATGAGATCTTTGATATCGCGTTTCACCCAATTTTGAATCGCGGTTGACTTTAACGAAGTCAGCTCGCATAAATTGCCAAGCTCAACGATTTCGTTGGTTGACAGGCCGTATTCTTTTTTCTGTTTTTTTCGTTCATATCTTGTAAGAAATTCTGGAATTTGAAGATGGCTTGCAGCTTCTTCCGCTGACATATTCGCCGATTTAACGAGAATGTCGAGCGGGCTAATGTCTCCCAGGCCTTTAAGGGAATAGAGCAGCCGTACCATCTCAATACGAGTGAGTTTAAAAATAGTCATTGTTCACCTCTTCAAGACAATTTGACGCGGATATAATCTCTATGTATAAATGCACTATTAAAGCGTCAGTAATACATTAACATCATACGTCTAAATCCTTGCATTTTCAAACAGATGTTTTATAATTTAAATATACAGGTTCATTTGATCTTAAAAATAACGGAGGTTATTATGGCGAAAAGAATTTTTCTGTTTATTTTAACGAATATTTTGGTGCTTACAACGATCGGAATTGTTTTATCTGTCATAAGCTCTGTCACTGGAGTTGGGACGTACTTTACAGCTGATGGCGGTATAGATCTTATTGCGCTTCTTGTATTCAGTTTAGTCGTCGGTTTTGTCGGTTCCTTTATGTCTCTTGCGATGTCCAGATGGATGGCAAAGACAATGATGGGTGTCAGAGTGCTGAATCCGGAGAAACATACACTTAGCCATGAAGAGCAGCAATTGGTTGACCGTGTTTATAGATTATGCCGCTCTGCCGGCTTAACGAAGATGCCGGAGGTCGGAATTTACCGCTCTTCCGAAGTGAACGCGTTTGCGACTGGCCCTTCAAAACGCCGCTCTCTTGTCGCTGTGTCGTCAGGCCTGCTTGATCAAATGGATGATGCTGCGGTTGAAGGTGTGCTTGCCCATGAGGTCGCTCATATTGCAAATGGTGATATGGTGACAATGACGCTTTTACAAGGTATTGTGAATACCTTTGTCGTCTTTTTATCACGGATTGCTGCATGGATAGCGAGCCGCTTTGTTAAGGAAGATCTTGCTCCGATTGTTCATTTTATCGCAATGATTGTGTTTCAGATTGTCTTTTCAATTCTCGGAAGCCTCGTTGTTTTTGCGTATTCACGCCACCGTGAATTCCATGCTGACCGGGGAGGAGCGGATCTTGCCGGCAAGGATAAGATGATTCATGCTCTTCGGACGCTTAAGAGCTATTCTTCCCGCATCATGGAAGAAGATCAGACAGCTGTCCAAACACTAAAGATTAATGGCAAGAAGCGGTCATCGCTTTTCTCTACTCACCCTGATTTAGATGAAAGAATCAGACGATTAGAAGCTAAATAAAATGAAAAACATCCTTCCTCTGAGAACCCTCAGAGGTTTTTTTTCTGTTTCACTTTGACTAAAATAATAAAAAAATATGCAAGTTAAGAAAATGTTTCGCAAAAGCCTTTAAAAATGGATCTAATATCTTTAGAATAATTACCGTACTTTAAAAGAGAGGCAGAAGGATTTCACATGAGATTAAAGCTTGGAAAATTGATACAGGCATTATCTCCGGCCCAGCTGATTGCATTATATTACTTTCTCGCAGTAACTGTGGCCCTGATATTGCTGAGTCTGCCGGCTGCCCATAAGCAGGGAGCGGATTGGACTTTTATTGACGCGCTTTTTACGGCTGTCAGTTCAGTCAGCGTCACGGGGCTGACGGTTGTGGATACAGCTGATACATTCAGCACTACAGGCATTTTTATTTTGGCATTTGTTCTGCAATTTGGCGGAATCGGGATTATGACGCTCGGAACGTTTATTTGGCTGATCATGGGAAAAAGAATCGGCCTTAAAGAACGGAAATTGATTATGGTAGACCAAAACCAATCCCAGTTTTCGGGTATTGTCAATTTAATGAAGCAGGTTCTTTTTCTTATATTGTGGATTGAATTTTTTGGAGGAATCATACTTGGCACTTATTTTTTAACCTACTATGATTCCTTTCAGGAAGCTTATTTACACGGGTTTTTTGCAAGTGTCAGCGCAACCACAAATGGCGGGTTTGATATAACAGGAAATTCCATGGTTCCATTCCGCCATGATTATTTTGTGCAGTTTATTACGATGCTTTTGATCATATTCGGAGCGATCGGCTTTCCGGTGCTTGTCGAAGTAAAGGACTTCTTGTTTTCAAAGCATCGGAGATATCCGTTTACGCTTTTTACAAAAATCACGACCATTATGTTTGGCTCACTCGTAGTGTTTGGCGCCATCGGCATCTATGCGCTGGAAGCGAGCCACTCATTTGCAGGAAAGGCATGGCATGATATTTTGTTTCTATCCTTGTTTCAATCAACAGCTACCCGAAGCGGCGGGCTTGCAACAATTGATATCAGCCAGCTGTCGGATCCTACGTTGTTTTTTATGTGCGCGCTGATGTTTATCGGTGCGTCACCAAGCTCAGTCGGGGGAGGCATAAGGACAACAACTTTTGCCTTGAATCTGCTTGCGCTGTTTCATTTTGCACGCGGCAATAAAGCGGTAAAAGTATTCAAACGGGAGCTGCACCCAGCAGATCTGATGAAGTCTCTTGTGGTCACAATGATGGCGATTTTGCTCGTTTTTGGAGCGACACTGATCCTTACAGTGACAGAAAAGCATTCTCTGCTGGAGCTTTTGTTTGAGGTATGTTCTGCCTTTGGAACGACTGGTCTGTCCCTTGGCATTACCGCTGATTTGAGCAACGTAGGAAAATGTGTCATTATGATCGTCATGTTTATCGGGCGGATCGGAATATTGACGTTCCTTTATCTGATCGGAAGAAAAGAAATTGAAGCAAATTACCATTATCCGAAGGAAAGAGTGATTATCGGATAATGAAACACCGCATCTGCGGTGTTTTTTTATTGCCAAAAAAAAGATGTGTGACCCGGCAACAGTTGGAGAACCTAACATAAACAGCTGCAGTGTTAATCAGCTGGCCTGCATTTTGAAGCGAAATAAAAATTAGAAATACTGACGAGGAGGATTTCTATGAAACGTAAGGCCGAGGTCGATGAAGCCATAAAAAATAACAATACACCGACTGAGAGTATGGACAGAAATGCATATAAGACTCAATATCACGACGACCCGAATTTCCGAGGGGCCAATCGCAATTCCAAACAAGGTCAGCAAGGAGGCGCGTGAACATGAAAAAGAACCAGCACAGCAAAGACATGCAAAATCATAAAAAGCCGATGAATAAGAAGGTGCTTGAGGAAGAATTCTCAAGTGAGCTTGGGGATTACAACGCCGGGAAAATCATTGAAACCCTTGAAGTAACAAAGCCGAAAAAGAAAAAAGAGAAAAAACAAAAATAAAAAACACCTCTTAGGCGGCATGCCGCTTAAGAGGTGTTATGTTATTTTAAATAGGCATTTTTGCTGCTTCCTCTGACTAGCTGCAGCAAGCCTGTCATTCTCAGTTCAATGAACGGCTGAGCAACCGTTTTGACGAAATTGCTTGAGAGAATGGAGGTAAGGGCTGCAGTTAAGAGCAGCAGGATGACTAAGTTTTGATAGTCAGTGAGTCCATCCTCAAGCCCGACCTGCCTGAGTGTTTTAATGATAAATCCGTGGAGCAGGTATACGTAAAATGTCCTTGTTCCCCACTTAGTAAAGAAATAGCGTTTTTGCGGAACAAGCGCTAAAAAGCTAAAGGTTGCCGCAAAGGCAAGTACATACCAGCCGATTCGGGAGAGGCCGCTTGCCAAGGTGACATCGCCAAATGATGAGTACGGCTTAGAGCCGAACAGCCATGAATAGTCAAAATCGATGCCCCAGCAGATGACAAATACGGCGGCGAGCACACCGAGCGCAATCTGTTTGCCTCGTTTTGATCTCAGTAAATCAAAGTGATGTTTATTCGAGTAAAATCCGACAAGGAACATCGGCAAGAATACAAATGTCCGGGACAGGCTCAGTGTGCTGCTGACAAAGTCGAGATAACCGATCAGCACGGCGATGCCGCAGCTGACAAACAGCGCCCAATGCTTAGAAAGCTTTGAAAAAGGATAGAGCAGGATATTCCAGAAAAATAAGCTTACCAGAAACCATAACGACCATTGCGGGTCAATCGGATTCACATTTGTCATGCTTTCGTCTTGAATAATGTAATAAAAGACGGAATAGATGCTTTGGAAAATCAAATATGGAATAATCAGCTTGACCGCCAGCTTTTTCACATATCCGGCGCGTTTAAAACCTTTGGCGAAATAACCGGATACAAGAATAAAGGCAGGCATGTGGAACGTGTAAATGAACTTGTAGAGGTAGAGCATAAAATTGTTATCATGAATAAAAGATCGAAGAATATGACCGAAAACAACAAGGAATATCAATAAGAATTTTGCATTGTCAAAATAACTGTCTCGCGATTTACTCATAGCATCACCTTCTCTTTAAATCAGTCACTAAAAGATTATTCCCTGTTGGTATTTATTTTAAAATAAAAGATCAAAAAGGATTTGAAAAAACGTCTGATTGTTAGGACGATGTAAAGTGACGGTAAGGATCGTTGAAAATGTCTTCTTTATGTAATCACGCTGAAATTTTCTGAAATGTATAGGGCGAATGAAGGAAGTTCATGCAATATGTAGAAATATTGAGGGATAGGTTTTGAAGAAGGAGTGTTTACGCATGGAAACTCTCGATGTCGAGACAAATTCAGATCTGAAAGAGGAACTGAAGCGCCTCAAACAAGAAAATGATCGGCTGAAAAAGGAATTACATCAGCATCAAGTGATTGTGAACAATACGCTCGATGCTATTTTTATATGTGATAATGATATGAAAATCGTGCAGGCAAATGAAGCAACAGCGAGGATGCTTCAAGTAGATGCGGAAGGTTTGAAAAAGCGTTCCGTTTTTGATTTTTTGTTTTCTATTCCAAAGGATGAGCTGGACCTTTCCGTGAAGAAGTTTTTTAAGAAAGGTTTTCTGTGGAAGGAGGTTCCGATCAGGCTGGACAGCGGAGCGACAAAATATATTGAGTTTCTTGCCAAAAGAGGGATTGGCGAGGATTTCTTTTTTGTCGTTATGAGAGACATTTCTTCAAAGAAAATTTTGGAGCGGGAATTTTCCATGAATGAACAGCTTTTTAAGGACTTGTTTGACAGAGCTGTCGACGGAATCGTTTTATTTGATAAAGACGGCGGCTTTATTGATGCCAATCTGTCCTTTTGCAAAAGCTTTGAAATCGACCAGAATGAGCTGTCGCATTTGTCGCTGTATCAATTCATTGACAGCGGATCGCGAAAAGATTTCGATAACATTTGGCACACGCTTTATCGAAAGGGAAAAGCAAAAGGCGAGCTGCCTGTCAGGCTTCGTTCAGGAGATCAGAAGCTGTTTGAATTTACGATTACGTCTAACATCATCAGCGGTTTTTATATGTCGATTATGCGGGATATCACGGAGAAGAGGTCCATGGAGCTCCAGCTATTTAAAAGTGAGGAGCGCTTCAGAGAAATTTTTGAAAACGCCATGGACGCTATTATCATCTGGTCGAATGACGGAAGAATCGTTAAGGCCAATCAGTCAGCTTGTAAAATTTTTGAGCTGCCGATGAATTTGCTGTTAAAAAGAAAGCTGTGTGATTTTCTCGTAGACTCTCAGCAGAAATACAGCTGGACGAAGAGGAAATATGCAAAATACGGTGAGATCAGAGAAGAGATGCTGTTTCAAATGGGCAACGGGCAGTTCAAAGAGCTTGAATTTACTTCAAAGCGGACTATACTTGAAAACCAGCACTTAACAATTTTAAGAAATGTCAGTGACCGAAAGCGGATGGAAAAGGAGCTTCGGGAAAGCGAGCTCAAATTCAGAAAAGTGTTCAACGGCTCAATGGACGGCAACGTATTATTCGACAATCAGTACCGAATCATCGACGCCAACCCGTTAGCGAGCAATATTTTGGGACTGCCGCATGAAGAACTAAAAAAACACAGCCTGCTTGATATTATTTCTTCCTATGAAATAGAAAATCTGGCATCACCGGCAAGGCAGATTAATTTCGATGAAATGGACAATGAGATCCCATTTTTGCTGAGCAGCAATGATAATCGAAAACTAGAATTTTCGTTTAAACGAAATATTATTCAAAATATGAACCTGGCTATTTTTAAAGATGTCACAGAGCGAAAAGAACTGGAAGAGCGTCTTCGCAAATCTGATACTCTCCATGTCGTTGGAGAACTCGCTGCCGGCATCGCTCACGAAATCAGAAATCCAATGACAGCTCTTAAAGGCTTCATTCAGCTCCTGAAAGGGAGTGTAGAGGGAGACTATTCTCTTTACTTCAACGTCATCACCTCAGAATTAAAGCGCATCGAATCCATCATCACAGAGTTTTTAATTTTAGCCAAGCCCCAGGCTATCATGTATGAGGAAAAACATGTGACACAAATTATGAAAGACACATTAGACCTTCTTAACGCGCAAGCCAATCTCAGCAACGTACAAATGCATCTGGATTTAGTCGGCGACATTCCGCCGATATACTGTGAACCGAATCAGCTGAAACAGGTTTTTATCAATATATTAAAGAACGCCATCGAAGTCATGCCTGATGGCGGAAATATTTATGTGACGATCAAAAAAGCTGATCAGGATCATATTCTTATATCTTTGAAAGACGAAGGAGTCGGAATCACAGAGGATAAATTAAAGCGTCTCGGAGAACCGTTTTATACAACAAAGGAACGGGGAACTGGACTCGGGCTTATGGTAAGCTATAAAATTATTGAAGAACATCAAGGCAAAATAATGGTGGAAAGTGAAGAAGGAAAGGGGACTGTTTTTCATCTTACACTTCCCGTCAGGCAGAATTTTGAAGAAAGAAGGTTAGACGAATGAATTACTATACGACAGCGGAAACGCCGCTCGGGGAGCTCGCAATTGTCGAGGAAGAAGGCAGCATCACCCGTCTCTTCCTCAGTAAGGAAGATTTGAGGCAGTGGAAAGAATCTGTTGAGAATACGGAGCAGGTGGAGACGGCTTTTTTAGCAGAAGCGAAAAAGCAGCTTCACGAATATTTTGCGGGAGAAAGAAAGATATTCTCACTGCCATTGAGCCAAAAGGGCACGCCTTTTCAGCAAAAAGTATGGGAGGCGCTTGCCATGATTCCGTATGGCGAATCACGAAGCTATGCTGACATTGCCGTAGCGGTCGGAAGTCCGAAAGCGGTACGCGCTGTCGGACAGGCAAATAAACGAAATGACCTGCCGATATTTGTTCCGTGCCACAGAGTGATCGGCAAAAACAGCACGTTAACAGGGTATGCCGGAAGTAAAACTGACATCAAAGCTTATTTGCTTAGCATCGAGCAAATCTCCTATAAAGAAAAATAAAACATATGGCACGTTCCCTTTTTTCGCCGCCGACATATGATTTTACTAAGTTAAAAAAGTTGGTCTGATGAAAGAGGAGGACAAAGCAATTGAAGCCGAGCCGCTCTGAGAAAATTGCCGTTTTTGCCGAGCTGCTTGTAAAACTGCATATCTTATCCAGCGCTCAAAAAGATGAAATAATCGATATGAATGTGAGCAAACAAAAAAACCGCTGACTCGGCCGAATATGAGCAAAGTCTTCAGCGGTTTTTTAATGAACCTTTTCGCCTGTAAACAGCTGTTCAATTTCTTCTTCATAGGAACCGGTCATAATCCCTTTTTCAGTGATGATCCCAGAAATAAGATGGTGTGGTGTAATATCAAAAGCAGGATTAAAGACAGGCACTTCAGCCGGAGCGGTTCGGACGCCGGAAATGTTCCTGACTTCTTCGGGGTCCCGTTCCTCTATCGGGATATCAGCCCCGCTTTTTACTTTTGTGTCAAAAGTAGATAAAGGTGCTGCTACAAAAAACGGAATATCGAAGGCGTTTGCTAAAATAGCAAGTCCGTAAGTGCCAATTTTATTCGCGGTATCTCCGTTCTTTGCAATTCGGTCCGCGCCAACGATGACGGCAGAAATTTGTTTTTCTTTCATTGTATGGGCTGCCATGCTGTCCGTAATCAGCGTGACATCAATACCGCCCTGCATCAGTTCCCAAGCAGTAAGCCGTGAACCTTGAAGAACCGGTCTGGTTTCACAAGCATAAATATGAAGCCCCAAATCCTTTTGTTTCGCCAAATAAAACGGGGCAAGCGCGGTTCCATAGCGGCTTGTCGCGATAGAACCGGCATTGCAGATTGTCATAATCTTGTCGCCTTTTTTGAAAAGCTGAAGCGCGTTTTGGCCAATCATACGGCACGTTTCTTCATCCTCGACTTGAATCTGAATCGCTTCATGGACAAGATTGGTTTTTGCTTCATTTACAGAAATGGCGTTTTGAATTGAATGGCTCAGTCTTTCGAGCGCCCATGATAAATTGATTGCTGTCGGCCTTGAACTGTTCAAATAATTTTTGATGTTATCCAATTGGAAGCGGAATTCCGCCACATTATCAGTTTCGATGTTTTTTGCCGCCAGCGCGAGCCCAAATGCTGCCGTAATGCCGATCGCCGGGGCTCCTCTAACTTTAAGTGAGACAATCGCGTCAAATACTTCTTCTTTCGTTGTCAGCTCCAAATATTCCGTAACATCAGGAAGCTTTTGCTGATTTAAAATCTTAATGGCTGTTTCTTTCCATTCAACAGAACGCGGAACAGCAAATGAATTGGTCATGGGTGAATCATTCCTTTACAAGTAACTTAAAACATTCAATAACATCCGTTATGGTTTTTAATTGTGAACGTTTTTCGATGAAGGCAGTACCGGTTTCCAGCGCCAGCCGTTTTCTTTCGATTCGTTTATCAAACGGTACGATTGTATCCAGATCTGCCACATGGGCAAGGCCGATGGTGCGGCGTATCAGTTCGCAGCCGGCAAACCCAATTGTCTCTTCAAAAATATGGCTGAGCGTATCAGCGAGATAACCGTCGATTTTGGCATACACCTCGAGACTGTTTTTCTCCCAGGCTTCACTGAATGTTGTTTGAAACGTGTCCCAAACTTGTTTTACATGTTCATATAATGGCTCTCGATCAGCACCGTCACGGCTGAGTGCATTTAACAATAAGTTGGCGATAAATTGGCCAACATCAAAACCGATTGGTCCGTAAAAAGCGAATTCAGGATCAATCACCTTTGTCTCAAGCTCGCTGGCAAAAATGCTTCCTGTATGCAGATCGCCATGAATCAGCGTCTCGGCAGATGTTAAAAATGACTTTTTCAGCTTAGCCGCTTCAACTTTGACCTTGTCATTTTTCCAAAGCTTTTCAACATATGGACGAAGCTCTTCCTCAAATTCATTTGTATCATGATCAAAGAAAGGATCTGTAAATACGAGTCTTTCGGTAATATCGCAGAGCTCAGGATTTGTAAATTGTTTAACAAGCTGTTTTTTCACCTTAGGTTCAAGTGCGTAATCAGAAGAGTAAAAAAGCGTTTTCCCTAAAAATTCGCCAATGTCTCGGGACAGATTTGGATAATTTTCACCTTCAAGAAGTCCTTTTCTAGCGATCTTCAGATGTGAAAGATCCTCCATGACCGTAACCGCCAATTCAGTATCTGAATAGTAAACTCTCGGTACGAGGTGAGGGACGTGTTCACCCTGACGGATCAGTGCGCTGCTTTCGATTCTTGCCCGATCGATTGTCAGCGGCCAGCTTTCCCCGACAACTTTTGCATAAGGAACCGCCTGTTTAATGATCAAAGCCCTGTCATTTTCTTGGTCATAAATATGAAAGACGTAGTTTAAATTTCCGTCGCCGATCTCCTGGCATGTCAGTGTGCTTTTGCTTTGAAATAAGCCGAGTTTCACCGCGAGTGCGACAGCGGAGCTTTCATTTAACGTTTCGTATAAAGGTGTTTTTGTGACTGCCATCGTCATTACCTCCAATTATGTAATTTCTTGATATGTGTGCCGCAAATGGCCGTAAAAAAGCCTCCTTCTCAGAGAGAAGGAGGCTTAACAATCATGTCCCGCCTCTCTTATCTCTCAGATCAAATCTGATGGAATTAGCACCGTGCCTTACGAGACCTCAGTCTCGGCGCCAAGAAGATGCGCCCCATTTCACAATGGAATTACGGTCGGTTGCTGTTGGGGTCAAAAGGCCAATCCCTCGCCCAACTCTCGATAAGAGAATATATTCACTTGTTAAACAATTCTAATTTATCAGTTGATGAACATAGTAACAGGTGTGTGATTGAATTGTCAATATATTTTTTAATATAAATCTTTTCTGATATCATCGAAAACAGGAATTTTCCCCCGCACCTCAACACTTTCTTGAAGGTCAATTTCCGCTCTGACACTGCCTTCTTCACGGCCGCCCTCGGCCAATATGCGTCCCCAAGGGTCTATAATCATGCTGTGCCCGGCGAATTCATTATCGGGATTAGATCCTGTGCAATTGCAGGCAGCGACAAAGCATTGATTCTCAATGGCCCTCGCAATAAGCAGGCTTTTCCAATGATCAAGGCGGGGCAGAGGCCATTCCGCAGAAATGAACAGCACGTTAGCGCCTTTTGTCGTATGTTTTCTGATCCATTCCGGAAAACGGATATCATAACAGATCAGTCCTGAGCTTTTGACGCCCTCAAGCTCGAAGTATCCGTCCTCGGAACCGGCTGATAAATACACATGCTCATCCATCAGCTGAAAAAGATGGGCTTTGCTGTACTCTTTAATGATTCGTCCTTCCTTATCTGCGATGAACATTGTATTATAAACATCAGAACCCTTTCTGACAGCAACAGATCCTGCGACAATATGAACCCCGTGTTTTTTTGCGGTTTTTTGCAGCCAGCTTTGAGCAGTGAGCCCGTCTTCATCAGCAAGCTGATCAAGATTGGCAAGGTCGTAACCGGTCGTCCATAATTCAGGGAGAACAAGAACATCAGCATTTTTACTCTCTTTTTCGATTAAAGATTCAGCCTTTTTTATATTTTCTGAAGGTTTTCCGTATGAAATATCAAATTGAAGACAAGATATGGTCCATTTCATTTTTTAACACCCCATATTTTTCTTTACTTTTTTCATTTAACCATATATGATACTGGACTATCATTTCAAGATTTTTTTAGAAGGTGAAAACAGATGAAATTTGAACATTCTCAA
The DNA here is from genome assembly GCF_023161785.1 of Bacillus sp. 2CMS4F. NCBI lineage: Bacteria > Bacillati > Bacillota > Bacilli > Caryophanales > Bacillaceae > Bacillus > Bacillus sp. 2CMS4F. The sequence goes on along the minus strand of NZ_JALNTO010000001.1, from coordinate 691,419 downwards.
GTGCTGCAGGAACTGCCTAAACAATTCTTTGCTTCTCTTGTGCAGAAAGTGAACCGAAAGCTGAAGGAAGGACATGATGTCATCAATTTGGGGCAGGGGAATCCGGATCAGCCGACGCCCGAGCATATTGTGGAGGAAATGCAGCGAGCCGTTGCTCAGCCTGAAAATCATAAATACTCCTCATTTCGAGGTTCGCACAGTCTGAAATCAGCAGCGGCAGCATTTTATAACAGAGAATACGGCGTTCAGCTTGATCCGGAAACTGAAGTAGCCGTATTATTCGGCGGGAAAGCCGGTCTTGTCGAGCTGCCGCAATGCCTGTTAAATCCGGGGGATACGATTTTGGTTCCTGACCCTGGCTATCCAGATTATTGGTCCGGTGTCACGCTTGCGAAAGCGAAAATGGAAATGATGCCGCTCACTAAGGAAAATGCGTTTCTTCCTGAATACGCAAGCATTTCCCCTGACGTAAGAGAACAAGCGAAATTGATGTACTTGAATTATCCGAATAATCCGACTGGAGCCGTCGCTACCGAAGAGTTTTTTGGAGAAACGGTGAGTTTTGCGAAAGAAAACGAAATCTGTGTGGTCCATGATTTTGCTTACGGTGCAGTCGGCTTTGACGGACACAAGCCTTTAAGCTTTTTGCAGACTGAAGGCGCTAAGGATATCGGAATAGAAATTTACACGCTGTCCAAAACATATAATATGGCGGGCTGGCGGGTCGGTTTTGCAGTTGGTAACGCCTCGGTCATAGAAGCGATCAATCTTTATCAAGACCATATGTTTGTCAGTCTTTTCAAAGCAACCCAGCAGGCTGCCGAGGCGGCACTCTTATCTGAGCAGACATGCGTAGCGGAGCAAAATGCCCGATATGAAAGCAGGCGCAACGCTTGGATAGCGGCATGCCGGGAAATTGGCTGGGATGTAACAGCGCCTGCGGGTTCATTTTTTGCGTGGCTGCCGGTGCCTGAAGGCTATAGCTCTGAGCAATTCTCAGATCTCTTGCTTGAAAAAGCGAATGTGGCGGTTGCAGCAGGAAACGGCTTTGGTGATTATGGCGAGGGGTATGTCAGAGTGGGGCTCTTAACGAGTGAAGCTAGGCTTAAAGAAGCAGCTCATCGAATTGGCAAACTAAACCTGTTTACCCAAAAAGGCATTGACAAGATTCTTTAACGGTGGGATAATTCAAAATAATTTATAAAATCTATATTTTCTTATCAAGAGCAGGCAGAGGGACGAGCCCGATGAAGCCCGGCAACCGACTTGTAAAGCACGGTGCTAATTCTTGCAGCTGGCGGCTGAGAGATAAGATTCGGACGAGAAACGAAACCTCTTTAGACGCATTGCTGTTTGAAGAGGTTTTTTATATGGGTTAAAAAATGAAAGGAGCTCTGGCATGAGTGAATTATTAGCAACATATCTCCTGACCGAGCCGGGAGCCGACACGGAGAAAAAAGCAGAACAAATCGCAACTGGATTGACGGTGGGCTCTTGGACTGATCTGCCTCTGGTAAAGCAGGAGCAGATGCAAAAGCATAAGGGACGGGTTGTAAATGTCGAGGAGAGAGAGGGACATCTTGCATCAGGGAAACAAGCGGTTATCACAATTGCCTATCCCGAGGTAAATTTCTCACAGGATATTCCGGCATTGCTGACAACTGTGTTTGGCAAGCTGTCGCTGGACGGAAAAATCAAGTTAATAGATCTCGAATTTTCTGAAGCGTTTAAGCGGACACTCCCGGGCCCGAAGTTTGGCGTATACGGCATCCGGAAGATGCTTGGAGAGTTTGAAAGACCGCTGTTAATGAGCATTTTTAAAGGGGTCATCGGCAGGGACCTGAGTGATATTAAAGAACAGCTCAGGCAGCAGGCGCTAGGCGGGGTTGACGTAATCAAAGACGATGAAATTTTCTTTGAGACAGGTTTAGCACCTTTTGAAACAAGAATTACAGAGGGAAAACAAATTTTGAAAGAAACATACGAGCAGACCGGCCATAAAACGCTGTATGCAGTGAATTTGACTGGTAGAACGGCTGAGCTTAAAGATAAAGCAAGACGCGCTGCTGAATTGGGAGCGGATGCGCTTTTATTGAATGTTTTCGCTTACAGTTTGGACGTCATGCAAAGCCTTGCGGAAGATCCGGACGTATCAATCCCCATTATGGCGCATCCGGCAGTCAGCGGGGCATTTACATCCTCACCGTTGTACGGGTTTTCCCATGCCCTTTTGCTCGGAAAATTAAACCGATATTGCGGCGCTGACTTCAGTCTGTTTCCTTCTCCATATGGCTCAGTTGCGCTTCCGAAAGAAGACGCGCTGGCGATTCATGAAGAATGCGTAAGAGAAGATGCCTTTAACCAGACATTTGCCGTTCCGTCTGCCGGTATTCACCCTGGTATGGTTCCGCTTCTCATGCGTGATTTTGGCATTGATCATATTATTAACGCCGGAGGAGGCATACACGGACATCCAAACGGCGCCCAAGGCGGGGGCAAAGCGTTCAGAGCTATTATTGATGCGGTTTTGGAGGCGCAGCCGATTGAAGAAAAAGCCGGTCAATGCGAAGATTTGAAGCTTGCGCTTGATAAATGGGGAAAGGCTGAAGCCGTATGACGACTCAAAAACCGTTAATGATATGTGATTTTGATGGAACCATCACGATGAACGACAACATTATAAACATTATGAAAACATTCGCTCCGCCGGAGTGGACGGCGTTAAAAGACGGCGTGCTCTCCAGAACGATGTCGATCCAAGAAGGCGTCGGACGAATGTTCGGCCTTCTGCCGAGCAGCTTAAAAGAGGAGATTACGAGATTCGTATTAGAAGACGCAAAAATCCGGGACGGCTTTCGGGAATTTGTTGCATTTGTTAACAAGCATGAACTCCCGTTTTATGTCGTAAGCGGGGGGATGGACTTTTTTGTCTATCCGCTGCTTGAAGGAATTGTTGAGAAAGATCATATTTATTGCAACCGTGCGTCATTTGAGAACGAATTCATTCATATTGATTGGCCTCATTCTTGCAAAGGCACATGCACAAATCAATGCGGGTGCTGCAAGCCGACTGTTATTAAAGAGCTTTCTGAGCCTGATCAATATATCATCATGATCGGTGACTCCGTTACCGATGTAGAGGCGGCAAAGCTGTCTGATCTTTGCTTTGCAAGGGATTATTTATTAAATGAATGCAAGGAGCATCATCTCAATCATATCCCATACCATGATTTTCACGAAATAAAGAAAGCAATTGAAGACGTAACGGAGGTAAAGAAATGGCTGCAAAACAAGAGCGCTGGCTCGAGCTTGCCGAAGTAAAACGGGAATTGGCAGAAAGAGATTGGTTTCCGGCGACCAGCGGCAACCTGTCCATCAAGGTTTCTGATGAGCCATTGCAATTTCTCGTAACGGCGAGCGGAAAAGATAAACGAAAAGAAACGGATGAAGACTTCCTGTTGGTAGATCAGAACGGAGAGCCTGCCGAAAGCGGACATCATCTGAAACCGTCAGCAGAAACGCTTTTGCATACACATCTGTACAATAAAACAAATGCCGGATGCTGTCTTCATGTTCATACGGTCAACAATAACGTCATCTCAGAGCTGTATGGAGATCAAAACCAAATCACTTTTAAAGGGCAAGAAATTATAAAAGCGCTCGGCCTGTGGGAAGAGAATGCAGAAGTGTCCATTCCAATTATAGAAAATCCGGCTCATATTCCGACTCTCGCAGCGCTTTTCGCGGATCAGGTTACTGGAGATTCAGGTGCTGTCCTGATCCGGAACCATGGCATTACTGCTTGGGGAAGAACAGCATTTGAAGCGAAAAGAGTGCTTGAAGCATATGAATTTTTATTCAGCTATCATTTGAAGCTGAAAACACTCCAGCATCAGCTGGTTAAATAAAAGGGGGAACCGCAAATGGCAACAATTCGAATTCATGATGAGGCAAATACAACGATTGAAAATCAAGAGGAAGTGGCAAGCTTTCTGGACAGCCAAGAGGTGATCTATGAGCAATGGGATATCGCCAAGCTCCCTGAACAGCTTTCAGAAAAATATGACCTGTCTGAAGAAGAAAAACAGCAAATTCTTGACACTTTCGACGCTGAAATTAAAGATATCTCAGCCCGCCGCGGCTACAAAGCCCAAGATGTTATTTCTCTGTCTGACGCTAATCCGAAACTGGATGAACTGCTTGAAAATTTTAAAAGAGAACATCACCATACAGACGATGAAGTCCGTTTTATTGTAAGCGGACACGGAATTTTCGTCATTCAAGGCAAGGACGGCACATTTTTTGATGTCCGTTTAAACCCTGGAGATTTAATCTCGGTACCTGAAAATATCCGCCATTATTTCACGCTTCAAGAGGATCGAAAAGTTGTGGCGGTGCGGATCTTTGTTACATCTGAAGGCTGGGTTCCGATTTATGAAAAAGACAGCGTAAACCAATAAGAAGAAAAAGCCCCGTCCATAAAGGCGGGGCTTTTTTTGCTTATTGTAAACACCATTCTTCGTATTGGGACATTTCTTTTTTGATCAGCGTCCAAATCAAACTGAGAACGGCAGCATCGTCAAGAATTCCTAAACCGAGCACGAAGTCCGGAATCATATCAATCGGCATGATGATATAAAAGACAGCAGCTGTCAGAAGCAACAGTGTTTTAATCTGTGAACGGGGATAGTCACCGTTTCGCCAATCGCGAAGCATGTGACAAAAGATCGTGATATGATTGATTAATTTTTTGCGGGTTTTCCTTTTCAGAATAGCTTTTCCGCCTGCCGCACCGAGCATTATCGCTTTTTTTTTCTTCATTTAGCATTCCTCCTGCCTGCCGGTGTGTTTAAGATGGTCTTCGTCTGGGTATTGTTCTTCTAATCCTATCAATATATCTATTATAAATGAAAAATTAAGTTATTTAATAAAAATATGTTTACAAATAAAGTATAATCTGTAATAATGCACAATAACCCAATCAAACTTGTTTCCTATTTCTTAGCGGCGAGGGGTGAATTGAATGGGCTGTTCTTCTGAACAAGAAAGATTGCTGGTGTCTATTGATGAAAAAAGAAAGTTAATGATAGACGCCGCTAGTAAGCAGGGATTTACAGGGCATGACACAATCAGGCACAGTCAGGAGCTGGATTCTTTAATGAACGAATACCACCAGCTCATGCAAGAAAACGAACATTCCAAAGGAATTCAAGGCCTTGTGAAGAAATTAGGCTTGTGGCCCCGAAGAGACGTCATGCCTGCATATGATGCACATAAATAGCGGCGCTATCTGATGCATATATAAAGAGAGAGCTTTTCAGAAGCGCTCTTTTTTTCTGGGAAAATTTCATACGAAAGAGGGAACTGATGAAAGAACTGGCGGTAGTCATTACTGAAATGATAAACCAATTTCATGATGCTTTTATTTCGATATGCGGGATGCTTGGCATTCAATTAACCGACAAAGAAATGCATTTTTGGGTAATTGGAATATTTGGCATCTTCTTTTTCGCTGTCACTCACGCTGTATTTACATGGCTTTCTAAATGGAGCTTGACGGCTTTGTCCTTTATCTATACCATAACGATCATCATTGTTATCGTATTTGCAATTGAGATTCAGCAAAAAGTGACCGGACGGGGAAATATGGAGTTTTTAGATGCAACGGAAGGGTTAAAAGGCTTTTTGGTGTTCTTTTTCATCTTTTTGCTTTTGAAAATGCTTTTGCGTTTGATCCGATTCTTCTTTTCAGGAGGAGCAGTAAGCAAGGAGAATGAAAATACCCGTTCACGAAAATAAATAAGCCCTCCTGAGACTGTCAGGGGGCTAGGAAGAGGAGACGGGGAGAGTAATGGTAACCTCGGTTCCTCTTCGTACTTCACTTTCTATATGAATGGAACCTCCGTACATCAGCACGATCCGTTTACATACGACAAGCCCGAGGCCGGTTCCTTTTTCTTTAGAAGTGACAAATGGAAGAAAGATATGATCCAGCATTTCCTGTGATATCCCTTCACCGTTATCCATCACTTTTATAATGGCCTTTTTATCAACTGCTCCTAAGGAAATTGTGAGTTTGCCGCCTTCCGGCATAGACTCAAGGCCATTTTTCGCAACATTCAAAATGACTTGTTTAATATGATCTTTTGTACATTTTACTTTTAGAGGTTTATCAGTTAAAAATTTTAACTCTACCTCCACATTATATAAATTTCCTTCAGAATAGATGATCGGCATAATTTCTCCGATAATATCCTGAAGCGAGTTAAGCTCCCACTTCTCAGCTGTCGGTTTTCCGAGAACTAAAAACTCACTCACAATTTGGTTGATACGTTTAATCTCCTGATCGATAATTGAAAAATAAAGCTGGTCTTCTTCACCTTTATATTTCTTTTGCAGCAGCTGAATAAAACCGCTTATGCCGGTGAGCGGATTGCGGATTTCGTGAGCCGTGCTGGCAGCAAGCGTTCCGATCAGCTCTAATTTTTGCTGCTCATTTTCCGTGCGCTCCAGCTGGGTCCGCCGCTTCAGCAAATAATAAAGTACAAGAATAAAAAGAATATTCAGCAAGACTATAATACAGGAAAGAGGGAGCACAAGGCTTTTACTCAGCTCCTCTATTGTGACAGGATTCGGATATACTTTCATATTCCAGCTGATATCATCAAGATAACCGCTGACAGGTTTTTGATCTCTTGCGTAAGAAGCCTGTCCGCTTGAGAAAATCATTTTGTTATTTTCGTTCACAACCTCAATATAGACATCAGGGCTCAGCAAGTTAATCAGGTTTTGCAGATAGTCAATTTGTATAGCTGCCACAAGATAATCTGTGACATTTTTCTTTTCATCCAGCACGGGAACACAAATTGTAAAAATCGGCTGGCCTGTGATCCTGCTTGAATAGCTGTCTGTAATGACAGTCTTTTTTGTTTTTTTCGCTTTTGTAAAAAAGGATCTGTCGGCCAGATTGACTTTAGTTTTTAATTCTGTTGCGCTGGCAGTGACATCTCCTTTAGCATTGAGAAAATAAAGACCGGAAAACCTTGGTTCGGAATCAAACGTTTTTTCCAAAACAGTTTTCATTTTATTCATATCTATCGGTCTGTCGATAGCGATAGACAAGGACGTCATTCTCGCTTTTGTTTCCCCGATTAAATAATTTATTTTGTTGCGGTGAAGGTTCAGCATAACACTGGCTTCTTGCTTATGTTCTGCAGCTATTGTTTCTTTTTCCTTTTCATAGACGAAAAAGCTTATGACGAGTGCCGGAATCACTACTAGTGCAATATAAAGCTTAATTCTCCCGCAGGCGCCTTTTAGTATTTTCAATTTGCATCGCTCCAACATACACCTGATTAGAGGTATTATATCATTGTTTCTTCTTGTTTAATAAGAAAAAATAACCAAAATAATTAAGAAAAATATGTTGTTCACATGAATAATAAAAAAGAAGAGAAATATTGGAAAGATTTTTATTGACATTTCGGTATTTGTTTATTAATGTTTCTCTGTAACGGTTTCTAAAAGGATGATTGAGACATGACAGAAAAATCACTGAAGTTATTTATCGTGCTGTCACGCGCGTATCGGTCTATTAATGATCATATGAATAAGCATATTCATAAGCATGGACTGAATCCTACTGAATTTGCTGTGCTGGAGCTGTTATATCATAAAGGTGATCAGCCGCTGCAGCAGATAGGGGATAAAATTCTCTTGGCCAGCGGGAGCATCACCTACGTCGTAGATAAGCTTGAGCAAAAAGAGCTCCTTATTCGGAAAGCGTCGCCTACAGACAGACGAGTAACATTTGCACAAATTACCGAAAAAGGCATCAGTCTTTTGGATGATATTTTCCCTGATCATGCAGCTGAAATTGATGAAATGATCAGCGTATTAAGCGAAGAAGAAGTTGAAATGTGCACTGAAATGTTAAAAAGAGTAGGATTAAACGCAAAACAGTTTCATAATAAGTAAAAAAAGGAAGCCTTGTGATAGATCAGGCTTCCTTTTTTACTATTTTTCATTTGTTTCCGCTGCGCCTCTTGGCAAGATGAGAACCTCAACCCGCCTGTTTTTGCTTCGGCCTTCCGCAGTTTTGTTGGAGGCCACCGGTTTATACTCACCATAGCCTTTGGCACTGAACACTTTGGCATCAAGCTTAGGGTTCTCAATCAGAAGCCCCATGAAGTTTACGGCTCTCATCACACTTAAATGCCAGTTTGACTGAAATTCTGAATTTCTAATCGGCATATTGTCTGTATGTCCGCTGATAATGATGTTTCTCGGCGGATTAATCACAAGAAGGTTTGAAATCTCTTTTGCTAGGGGAATGTCTTCCTGGCGGATGGTCGCTTTTCCTGAATCAAAGAAGATGCTGTCTTTAATCGTGATCAGCAGGCCTTCCTTAGTCATCTTTGTTTCCAGCTGATGCTCCAGCTTTTTATTTTTAATGAACTTTTCCACCTGGCTCTGCACACTTTTAAGTTCTTCTTGATCAGCTGCTTTTTCCTTTTCTTTCTTGTTTTCCTTTTTCTCTTCTTTTTCCTTTTCCACTTTGTCGATTCCGTCTGACTCATTTTTAGGAGGGGTGACGCTGGAATAATCCAATACGCCGGTCCCGCCTGTAAAGACTTCATTAAATGATTTTGAAAGCATTTGAAATTTAGCTGCGTCAATCGAGCTGCTCGCATACAGCACAATAAACAATGCTAGGAGAAGGGTAAGGATATCGGCGTAAGGAACCAGCCATGATTCATCAACGTGCTCGTCCTCATGCTTCTTCTTCTTTTTTCTCGCCATTTTGCGCCTCTCCTTCTCGTTCTGCAAATTTCAAACGGTCCTTCGCAGGAAGGTACATTAAAAGTTTCTGCTCGATCACTTTCGGTGCCTGTCCTTCTAAAACGGACAGGACGCCTTCAATCATAATTTCACGGAGCTTGACTTCCTGTTTTGACTTGCGTTTTAATTTGTTTGCAAAAGGATGCCATAATACATATCCCGTAAAGATACCGAGAAGGGTGGCTACAAAGGCTGCACTGATGGCGTGACCAAGCTCATCTGTATTGTCCATATGAGAAAGTGCGGCGATCAGTCCGATAACAGCACCGAGCACCCCAAGTGTCGGCGCGTAAGTTCCCGCCTGTGTAAAAATAGCGGCTCCGGCCTGGTGTCTTTCCTCCATCGCTTCAACTTCTTCAGTCATGATATCTCTGATAAATTCTGCGCTTTGCCCGTCAACAGCCATGCTGAGACCGTTTTTCAGAAACGCGTCATCTACATTTTCAATACTTGCTTCCAAAGCCAGCAGGCCTTCACGGCGTGCAAGCTGAGCCCATTCAGAGAACATAGGAATGAGTTCTTCTATTGTCAGCTGTTTGTTTTCTTTAAATAGCACACGGAACAGCACAGGCACTTTTTTGATTTCTTTCGTTGGGAACGCAATGACTACCGCTGATATCGTTCCGGCGATGATAATTAAAATGGCAGCGGGATTTGCAAGAGCGGCGAAACTGACGCCTTTCAGAACCATTCCCACACTCAATGCAACAAAAGCAAGAATAATACCGATAATCGAAGTTTTATCCATAATTTTCACCAAATCCTTTTTTACTAGCTTGTCTATGGTTAATATCGGTATCAGTGTCTGGAACTTTAGGGACATTGTGAAATTGTTCATGAAATATTCAAGGAAGATACATAGAAGGGAGAAATAAACAAACGCGGGCTTTTCAGCAGGGGAAAGGCCGCGGGTTTTAACGTGCGTATCTGATTCTCTAAAGTGCTTTCGTATAACAATAGAAATAAATATTCATCATGTTCCATCTCTCTTTATGAAAAGTGTAAAGAAAGAAGAAGATGAGCGCGTCAGGGGATGGAATGACATGTTCTCGGACGAGAGAAGGATTTCACATAAAAAGCGGCTTCCCTGAAAAGGAAGCCGCTGATTTTTATTTTGCCTGAACTTTGATGTTATTATTTTCTGCTGTGACGTGAAAACTTGCAATCTCGTTATTGTCAAGCAGCAGATCAGTCATTTCGTCCTCAACCCATTCCTGGATCGTTCTTCTGAGCGGGCGCGCACCGAATGAAGGATGGTAACCCAGCTCAGCGATTTTTTCTTTCGCTTCATCTGAAACACTCAAGCTGATGCCGCGTTCTGCCAATGTTTCTTCCAATTCTCCAAGAAGAAGGCTGACGATTTTGACCAGATGCTCTTTTTCAAGGGAACGGAATTCGATGATGCTGTCAAATCGGTTGAGAAACTCAGGTTTAAAGAACATGCTGAGTGAATCAATTAATGTTTGTTCTTCAATCACGCTGTCTTCTGATTGGAAACCGACTTTCGTTTGTTTTTCACCAGTGCCTGCATTGCTTGTCATTATGATGACGGTGTCTTTAAAGCTTACAGTTCTGCCTTGGCTGTCCGTTAAGCGGCCGTCCTCCATAATTTGCAGGAACATATGCTGAACATCTGGGTGCGCTTTTTCAATCTCATCAAGCAGCACGATGCTGTATGGATTGCGGCGCACTTTTTCCGTTAATTGTCCAGCTTCCTCATGGCCGACGTATCCAGGCGGCGAACCAATGATTTTAGATACGGCATGTTTCTCCATGTATTCACTCATATCGAGGCGGATAATGGCATCTTTCGTACCGAATAATTCATCCGCCAGGGTTTTAGAAAGCTCTGTTTTCCCTACGCCGGTTGGTCCGACAAAGAGGAAGGAGCCGACTGGTCTGTTTTTTGATTTTAAGCCGGCGCGGCTGCGTCTGATCGCTTTTGCCACTTTTTGAACAGCCGCTTCTTGTCCGATGACGCGTTCACGAAGCTTTACTTCAAGCTCTTTCATTTTTGTTTGCTCATCTGCCTGCAGTTTCCCCACAGGAATGCCTGTTTTTTGTTCGACGATATCCTGAATGTGCTCAGCTTCCACTGTGACTGCGGAATGTGAAGAAGAGCTGTTCAGTTTTTTCTCCAGTGCGATTTCTTCATCACGGAGTTTTGCTGCCAATTCGTAATTCTCTTCTTCCAGCGCTTTTGTTTTTTCTGCTTCAATTGCAGTCAGCCGTTCAGCTGCATCTTCATCATTCAAATCATCAATTAACAGGTTGGCTTTAGATCCAGCTTCGTCTAATAAATCAATCGCTTTGTCCGGCAGATGTCTGTCCTGAATGTAGCGAGATGATAAAGTGACACAGGCTTTCAGTGCTTCATCGCTGAATGTCACGCCATGGTATGCTTCGTATTTGTCTTTAATTCCTTGCAGAATGCTGATCGCTTGATCAATTGTAGGCTCCTGCACCATGACAGGCTGAAAACGTCTTTCCAGCGCAGCATCTTTTTCAATTTGGCGGTATTCTTTCAGTGTTGTCGCTCCGATAACCTGCAGCTCGCCTCTGGCAAGAGCGGGTTTGAGAATGTTACCTGCATCCATTGAGCCTTCTGCAGAGCCTGCCCCAACGAGAAGGTGAATTTCATCAATGAAAAGAATGACATTTTTGCGCTCTTTCAGCTCAGTGATCAGCTGTTTCATTCTTTCTTCAAATTGACCTCTGATGCCAGTGTTTGCAACAAGGGATGCGACATCAAGCAAGTAAAGCTCTTTGTTTTTCAATTTATTTGGAACATCGCCTTCAGCGATTTTTAAAGCGAGCCCTTCTGCAATTGCTGTTTTCCCTACACCAGGTTCTCCAATCAGAACCGGATTGTTTTTGTTGCGGCGGTTAAGAATCTCGATCACACGCGCAACTTCTTCATCACGGCCGATGACGGGATCAATCAGACCGGCTTTTGCGCCGTTTGTAATATTTTGCGCCAGTTCATCAAGCAATCCTTTTTTCTCGCTTTGCTTAGCTGCGCTTTGTTCTTTCGGCTGGAATGCTTGTTCAAACGGAAAACCGAAAGATTGAGGACCCATGCTCATTGAAGGTTTACGAGTCAGTTCGTGATAGCAAGTTTCACATAAAACCATTTGTTTATGAACAGAATTTATTTGCATGTTAAGGCGAATCGTCGCCTCGTTTTGATGACAGTGTTGACAACGCATTTGCCAAAACCTCCTTATAAAATTTGATCATCTTTGACCAATCGGTTTAGAAAAAAAGGTCGACTTATTTGACCTTCTTTGACTATTAGTATACGCCAGATTCACTGGCTTTCAAAACCATTTGCTCAAAGCGGTCTTGTTTTTGACTAACTTTGACCAATGAAGCAATATAAAAAGACGGCTGGTTTGACCTTCTTTGATGAATAGTATACTCTGACCTTTTTTGACTTTCAAGGCTTTTGCTCAAAAATATTTTTGAATTGTTTACACAGTAAAACATGTTTTGTTCGTCTTTTCAAGGAACTTGTCTCATAGGCTATAAAAAGGCTAAAAGGACAATACTGCGGTTGGTTCGGAGGGGAGAAATGGAACAATCAAAAGGGTCTGCACATCAGCTCGCTTTTGTGTATGTAGGCACAGTAGTCGGAGCGGGATTTGCAACTGGCAGGGAAATTGTTGAGTTTTTTCTGAAGTTCGGCTGGTTCGGATTGCTTGGTATTATTATAAGCGGCGGGATGTTCACGTTTTTAGGCGCAAAGCTGATGATCATTTCAAAGCGAATCAATGCCAAGTCCTATCAGGAAATGAATATATACTTGTTCGGGGCGGCTGCCGGACGGATTATCAATGTCTTTATGCTGTTCGTTCTCCTCGGTGTCACATCTGTCATGCTGTCGGGGGCAGGGGCGCTTTTTGAGGAACAGCTTGGGATGTCCGCTCAGATTGGAATGCTGATCACAATTGGATTAAGTTTGATTGTGATGACAAGAGGAGTAAAAGGCATTTTCGGTGTAAATGTGTTTGTTGTACCGCTTTTGATTATCTTTTCTATGATTGTGGTGGCCGATTCATTTATTTTCAGTGAGACGCGGAATACAGCTCAGTGGGTGTGGCCGCATCGATGGGACTGGCTATTATCAGCAGTGTCATACGGAGCCTTGAATTTATCGCTTGCCCAGGCTGTTTTGGTGCCGCTGGCGAATGAAATGTCTTCAGAACAGGTGATAAAAAAAGGCGCTTTCATCGGCGGTACAATGCTGACAATTGTGCTTTCCGCAAGTTTTTTGTCTTTGTCGATGCTCCCGGATGTATTTTTGTACGATATTCCGATGGCTCAAGTGGTTTACCTCTTCGCGCGATCTGTACATTTGATTTATTTGTTAATTATATTCGGCGAAGTGTTCACATCGGTGATCGGAAACCTTTATGGGCTGGAAAAACAAGTGAAGAGCTTTCTTCCTATTAAAAGTAAATATATTTTTGCGGCCATAATGATTACGGCTTATATCACGAGTCAAATCGGCTACGGCAAGCTCATTTCAACCATTTACCCACTGTTTGGCTATGTGAGCTTGGCTTTCATAGGCGCTTTGGTCTGTAAAAAGCTCCCCCGGCGCAGTTTGTAATCACAATATTGAAACATATATAATAATGAAGCAAATGTTTATGTTAGACCCTGCGCCAGCCCGAAACGGATCTTAATTAGGTATTTTCGCTGTGTAAAAGGATCAAGGCGGAAAACATGAGACAGGCTTTTCGGCTATCATTTTTATTGTCAAGAAAAACAACATTATGGTAAGATAGCAGAAGTGAAAAATTGAAGAAAATCCGTTCGATATGCGGGAGAGGTTCTAGCTACACCCTCTATAAAAAACTAAGGACGTGCTGTATCCTTGGATACGGCCTTTTTTATGTTTTTCTAGAGCACCTTTCCGAAAAGGTGTTTTTTTATATTTAACAGTTGTAGCGATGTCTCTCGCCGAGATTTTTATAGCGGAGAAGGAGAGGAATCATGAAAAAGGAAAAAGCAATTGTCGTATTCAGCGGCGGCCAAGACAGTACCACATGTTTACTGTGGGCGTTAAAGGAATTTGAAGAGGTGGAAACTGTAACATTTCATTATAATCAGCGTCATTCGCAGGAAGTTGAAGTGGCGAAGGGGATTGCGGATAAGCTTGGCGTGAAAAATCATTTGCTTGATATGTCACTTTTGAACCAGCTTGCGCCTAATGCCCTGACGAGAAATGATATAGAAATTGAAGCAAAAGACGGCGAGCTGCCATCAACATTTGTTCCAGGCCGTAACTTAGTATTCTTATCTTTTGCGTCTATCCTTGCGTACCAAATTGGCGCCCGCCATATTATCACGGGCGTTTGCGAAACGGATTTCAGCGGCTATCCTGACTGCCGTGATGAATTCGTTAAATCTTGCAATGTGACGGTTAACCTGGCCATGGAGAAGCCATTTGTGATTCATACACCGCTCATGTGGCTGAATAAGGCGGAAACGTGGAAGCTTGCAGATGAGCTTGGCGCGCTTGATTTTGTGAAAAACAACACGCTTACATGCTATAACGGCATCATCGCAGACGGCTGCGGCGAATGTCCGGCATGTCATCTTCGCTCCAGAGGCTATGAAGAATATATGGCGATGAAAGGAGAGCGGGCATAAATTGTTATCTCAAATATATCCACAGGTCCAGCATCCATATTCATTTGAATTGAATAAGGACATGCAAATCTCTGCTGCTCATTTTATTCCGCGGGAAAGTGCGGGAGCATGCAGCAGGGTTCACGGGCATACGTATACCGTAAATATTACCGTTGCCGGTGATGAGCTTGACAATTCCGGCTTTCTCGTGAATTTCAGTGTGCTCAAAAAGCTGGTTCACGGCTCCTATGACCATACGCTTTTAAATGATCATGAAGAATTTTCTAAGGAAGACCGGTATTCACTGCCGACAACTGAAGTCGTGGCGAAAACGATCTATGACAAAGTGCAGGCTTATTTAAACACACTTGAGAATAAACCAAGCTGTGTGCAGGTGTTTGTCCGTGAAACACCGACCAGTTATTGTGTATACCGTCCAAAAAAGGGTGGTTTGAATGGCTAAAGGAATTCCTGTATTAGAAATTTTCGGCCCGACGATTCAAGGAGAAGGCATGGTGATCGGACAGAAGACAATGTTTGTCCGCACGGCCGGCTGTGATTACTCCTGCAGCTGGTGTGACTCCGCCTTCACTTGGGACGGATCTGCTAAAAAAGATATTCGCTGGATGACAGCCGAGGAGATTTTTTCAGAGCTTAAGGAGATTGGGGGAGACGCGTTTTCCCACGTAACAATCTCCGGCGGAAACCCGGCGCTGTTAAAACAGCTGGATGCTTTGATAGAACTGCTGAAGGAAAACAATATCCGTGCAGCTCTCGAGACACAGGGGACAGTCTATCAGGATTGGTTTACACTGATCGATGATCTGACGATTTCACCAAAACCGCCAAGCTCGAAAATGGTGACGAACTTTGATAAGCTGGATCACATTTTGACATCATTGAAAGAGAATAACAGACAGCATGCTGTCAGCTTGAAGGTTGTCATTTTTAATGATGAAGATCTCGAGTTTGCCAAAACTGTACACAAACGCTACCCGGGAATACCGTTTTATCTGCAAGTCGGTAACGATGATGTGCATACGGCAGACGACAAATCACTCATTGCACATTTGCTTGGAAAATATGAAGCGCTAGTTGATCAGGTAGCTGCCGATGCGGAGCTGAATCTTGTCAGAGTGCTTCCGCAGCTGCATACCCTGTTATGGGGCAACAAACGAGGAGTTTAATAGAAAGGAAGATAAACATGACGACAAGAAAAGAATCAGAATTAGAAGGTGTAACACTGCTTGGCAACCAAGGAACAAACTATTTATTCGAATATGCGCCGGACGTGCTCGAATCCTTCCCGAATAAACATGTAAACCGTGATTACTTTGTAAAATTCAACTGCCCTGAATTTACATCTTTATGTCCGAAAACAGGACAGCCAGACTTTGCAACAATTTACATCAGCTATATTCCTGATGAAAAAATGGTGGAGAGCAAATCACTCAAACTGTACTTGTTCAGCTTCAGAAACCATGGAGACTTCCACGAAGACTGCATGAATATCATCATGAATGACTTGATTGAATTAATGGACCCGCGCTACATTGAAGTATGGGGCAAATTCACGCCAAGAGGCGGAATTTCCATTGATCCGTACACAAACTACGGAAAACCTGGCACGAAGTACGAGAAAATGGCCGAGTACCGCATGATGAATCATGACTTGTATCCGGAGACGATTGATAATCGTTAATGAGAACCCACACTAAGTCCAATAAAAGTGTGACCTAGCGTGACTTTTATGCAGTGAAAAGTTGATATTGCAGAGGTAATTTAAGACGTACAAATGTGTACGTCTTTTTCTTTTATGCAAAAAACAATATATTAACGTAAGTTTTTTGGCAGAAAGACTAGCGAAATCAAAGGAAAGTATTTTGTAGATCGCTTTCTTTTCTGTGGGGCATCCGCACAAGCCTATTAAATGATGATTATAATTTTTATTTCTCATTATATATGGATGGCGTATCCGGCAATACCGAAAGTATTCTTCAGCTTCTGTTATATTTTTTCGTGTCGACGAGAGAAACGATTATTTTTCATTCCCTTCGAATGTAATTTTTCAGGAAGCTATTACGTCATCTCACATCTGAACGTTTTGTATAGACTAGTACCGTCACAAGTTATATTACAAATACATACCAATAAGTAGACATTAAAAAAGTGAAAGAGAGGACGAACATGTGTGAAAATTCTTTTTCTCGAGAGTCATCCTATGTGGCTCTATGGTTTACCGAATGGGTTTAGTGAAGCAGGCCATACCGTAATGATTTCAGGCCCTGTAAGTCGGGAAAATGTTACTGAAATGATAGAAGAATTCAAACCAGATCTAATCGTATCTATGGGTTGGACACCAGAGCATTCTAGGGAGAAGCAGGCCTGGATCCGCAATGCTACTAAAAAGGTGAAGATCCCCCTCGTTTATTGGGCAACTGAAGACCCGTTGCACACTCAAAACTTTACTATCCCGTTAATTAAAAAGATGAAACCGGATTTTGTTTTCACCGTTACACCTTCTCTGTGTAAAACTTATGAAAGAATGGGGGTAAAAGCGGCTCATTTAGACTTTGCATATCACGAAAGTATACATCATCAGATTAAACCATTGGACAAATATAGCTGTGATATAGCGGTGGTGGCTAATGCTTACCCTAATTTTCTTGAAGAACATCCGGAAGTGTTCCGCTCGTCCTCTTTAAAAACGCTTATTCGTCCTCTCATACAAAATGGTATTCGCATTGATTTTTGGGGGAAAAATTGGGAGAAAATGAGCAAACATATAGGAAGAGAAATTCCCCGGAATTGGATTCATGGATACCTTGATTATACTGAAGCATATAAAGTTTACAGTTCAGCAAAAATCATTCTCGGTTTGCAAAACTGTGAAAGCCAGCTTACGCAGCGCACCTATGAGATTCTTGGTTCCGGAGGGGTTTTATTGACATCGGATACACCAGCAGTTCGAGGTAAATTCAAACCTGGCCGCGATCTCATCGTTTCATCTTCCCCAAAAGAAACATTTGAAAAGGTTAAATACTATTTGAATCATGATAGCGAGAGAAAGAAGATTCGGATAAACGGTAAAAAGGCTGTAAAGAATGATTCCTATCGGCATAGAGCTGAGAGAATGCTTGAGGTGCTAAAAAGCAGAGGAATCTTAAGAAACCTAGAGGAAACCATTCATTATGTTGATGTTCTCAAAGAAAATTACGTGATCCATCATGTTGCTCCCGGTGAAACATTAACGAAAATCGCCATAAAGTATAAAGTTTCCCTTCAGCAAATCATGGAGCTAAATCATTTCAAATCAGATCAGATATATGCGGGACAAATCATTAAGATTAGAAAGAAACGGTCTAGAGATGTTAAAAATAATTTTTTCTAAAGGAGAGTAATATGAATGAACGGAAAAAAACCAAAACAGAAGTGAAAAGAACGCCTCGTTATATGGAATTTCCCGTGACTTATGAAGTATATTGTGTGGAATCCGGCGATACATTATGGACGATTTCAAAATCCTTTAATATTCCGGTACAACAACTTATGAATATTGTTAAAACTTGATATCTTTGAGAATGAAGGGGTTATGAGATGTTTCAAATGAGCTATTTCTATTCTGGATTAGGTTGTGATATTATTCAGCACGTTGATCAAACGAACGGAGTATTAAAAGTCGTGTCTCCTGACTTTTTCTATATCAGAAAAAATGGATCACTACTTCTCCGTTCAGCTAATCCTGATGTGATTAAAGCTCTTCATAGAAGAAAATTAAAAGTAGTTCCTTTTTTAAGCAATCATTGGAATCAGGATTTGGGTCGAGTTGCGTTAAAAAAACGAGTGGTTTTGGCTAAACAAATTTCTAATGCGATAGAAGAACTGAATCTAGACGGGGTCAATATCGATATAGAAAACCTTACAGAGAAAGATCGGCAGGCATTTACGGATTTCGTTAGATTAGTAAGAAAAGGTATTCCTAGGCACAAAGAGGTATCAGTTGCAGTGGCAGCAAATCCTTTTGGCTGGATGAAGGGCTGGCACGGATTATATGATTATGAGAATTTAGCTAAACATGCGGACTATCTAATGGTTATGGCCTATGATGAAAGCCAACTTGCTGGGCCTACTGCAAGTGTAGGATGGGTGGAAAAGTCCATTCAATATGCTCTAGCCCAAAAAATCTCTCCCAAAAAACTGGTTTTAGGATTGCCTTTCTATGGCCGTTGCTGGATGCAAGACCAAGCTAACTCACAAGCTATGTCACTTTACCTTGTTAACTCATTAGTAAAAAGGCATAACGGTACAATTATTTTTGACATAAAGAGTCAATCTCCAAAAGCTGTTTTTACGATCAAACACGATAAGAAGGATCTATTACCTCCAGGAACATATACATTATGGTTCGAAAATGAACAGTCACTCAGAGCAAAAATAAAACTCGTTCAAAAATATAACCTAAAAGGTCTTGGCAGCTGGAGTCTTGGACAGGAAGATTCGTCAGTCTGGAATAGAGTGTTTAAAAATATATAAGCGGAGGCGGTTAATAATCGTTAATATAGTTTCTCCTGCGGAATGCAGGGGATTTTATACATAAAAAAGACGAGTGAATCCGGGGGGGATGCCACTCGTCACCTTCTAATGAAAAGACGGGATGCTGGATGGCAGCTCGTCTGTTTTATTATAAAATATCGAACGTATGTTTGTAAAGACGTCTTTTTTTAAAGAAATGGTTAAAATAATGCTCAGAACAGATTCATTGTAAACGTTAACGGCGTTATGTTAAGATGCATGAACTGATAAGGAGTGATACCAAGTGAAAACATTGCGTTTAAACGATGTCACGTTAGAAATGTCAACATACCAAGAAGAGAGCGAGCCGAAGCGGAAAATTGCCTTTACCTTACATGTTACCAGTGAGACTTATCATGATATCGCTGTGCTGTTATATGAAAAGGCATTTAACGTCGAAGTTCCGGAACGAAATCTTGCCTTCCGCGGTGAAATCACAAATTATTCAACGTCATTGACCAACCTGTACGAAGCGGGGGCCGTGAGTGAATTTTATATCGAAATAACGGAAACAGACACGAACGCCGATTCATAATCGGTGTTTTTTATGTAAAAAAGCTGCCGGCCGGCAGCTTTTGAGAAAGCTAATTTGATATGTAAGGTGTTTAATTGTTCGTCTTGCAGTTTTTGCGAATGCGTGTGGTTGAAGGAGGATTTAATAGGAGTCTCTGATGATCTTGTAATTTTTATGATTAACAACAGTCAGTGAATCTAGCTCAAGATCCCGATAGTTATCCATAATGGTAACATCTACGATAACAGAATTCTCATTAACTTTTTCAACAACACCGGTTAATCCGTTTTTAAATTCAATGACGTTTCCGACCTTAGCGATTTTCACAAGCTTCCTCTCCTTTAAACATAATAATCCCTTTTGAAAGTATTAAACAGTATTTTTATTGAGAAGTAAAGCGATAAGGAGTTTTATCGTCCTAAGGAATTGTCCTGGCGCAGGAAAAATGATATATTGATTTTCGTTAAAGATTGAAAAGGGGGAGTTTTGATTGCGTCCCGAAGACATAACAGAACAGATTGCACAGCTTCGTACTGGTGAAATAAAAGAACTGAGAGTCCAAAAAGAACACTTTCTTGATTTCAGGGCCGTTTTATCGAAACAGGACGATTTTAAGCATTTCCGGGGCATTGCCCAGCAAGGCGGAGATGTGGTGTTTCAATATTTAGAACAGCCAAGAAGCTAAAAGGTTTCTCATAAGTGAGAAGCCTTTTTATCATATATGACAGAACGCCAGCCTTTTATTACAAATGATGTAACAGGCGTAAATAAAATGTAAAATTACAAAAATGGATAAATATGCTTTGAAATGACAAGATTTATAGAAAATCAGGCTGTTTTTTTGCCATTAATCAGTGCGTCACCCGGTATATTCCATCCTGATACCTGTTTGGGAGAGTTGGAAAATCTTTTTCCGTGAAATTGATTTGATCTCTTGTTAAGGTTATGAAGTGTTTTTTGAGCACTTTAAGGAGGAAACTGTATGACGACAAAATTTACTGCGCTAGCTGTTTTTCTTCTTTGTTTCATGCCTGCTTCGAAAATTGAACATACACAAGCTTCACTACTGAACACAAAGAAGACAAAACATGAAGAAGCTAAGCTGCTTACTCATATAAATCATGACACAGACACATCTTTCTCTTCACTGTCTGCTGATGAGGACAAGAAAAAAATAAAGCCGATCAAGCTATCAGCGAACACTGAAAAGAAAGAAAAAGAACAATCAGAGAAAACGAATGAGAAGAAAGAAACTTATTCTGAGTCTGAAAAAGAATTGCTTTCCCGACTCGTTCACGCAGAGGCGAAGGGCGAATCCTATGAAGGCAAGGTCGCTGTTGCAAGCGTTGTGCTGAACAGGACGGATAAGAAGGGCTTTCCCGATACAATCAGAGGGGTTATTTATCAGAAAAATGCCTTTGAACCTGTCGCAAACGGAAGCATTAATCAAGAGCCAGACAAAGAATCAATTGAGGCTGTTGAAGAAGCGTTGTCATCTAAAGACAGAGAAACAGAAGCCCTTTACTTTTATAACCCGAAAACGGCGTCAGATGACTGGATTCGCTCAAGGAAAATCATCGAAAAAATCGGCAGGCATGTCTTTGCCATATAAGCATAGAAGAGACCATTCGTCTCAGCTGTGCTTTTTTTTATAGAAAGAGTAAAAATAAAATAATTTTTGAACTTGTCTCATATGATGTTGGTAGTACAAGAGACAAGGAGAGACATCATGAATCGATTTGTAAAAGGGATTATTCTTTTATCCATTGCCGCCTTTTTCGCCGAATGCCTTGAATTTGTCGTGAATATGATTTTGGCGCGCGAGCTTGGCGAGCACGGGATGGGGCTTTACATGAGTATTTTGCCTACCATCTTTTTAATTATTGTCATCGCAAGCTTGGAGCTGCCAATATCAATTTCTAAATTTATCGCTGAATCAAATCCAAAGCTCCATGAAAGCATGCTGAGGCACGCCTTTCGAATGACAGCTGTTTTCACAGCCTTTTCCACCGCTGCCGCCAGTATTGCGCTTCCTTTTATTCCGGTGTTTGATACATATCACCCGTTTATCAAAGGAATTGTCATCGGCTTGATTCCTATTGTCGCCTTTACGTCAATTGCCAGAGGCTACTTTATGGGTGTGCAAAAAATGGGGAAGATCGCAATCGCTAATGTACTGAAAAAAATCATTCAGCTGTTGTGCTTGTTCATCTTCTTTCAATGGTACTCGTTTGAGCTGGACATGGCTGTGCTGATTTCGCTGTTTGTCCTTGTCGTGAGCGATGTGATCGTGCTTGTTTACTTGTATTCACAGTTTATCCTGGCGAGACGTGCGGTATCGGTTCAGCAGCATATCCATTTGCGCGGAAAAGATGTTAGAAAAAGACTGCTTGCCGTATCGATTCCGACAACCGGACTGCGCATTTTCCACGCCGTAGTCAACGCCATTGAGCCCTTTTTAGTAAAAGGAGCGCTTTTGGCAGCGGGCGTTGCCGGGACAACTGCCATCGATCAATACGGCATGCTTGCCGGAGTGGCTGTGACGATAGGGTCGTTTCCTGCTTTTATCGCCCATTCGTTAATGGTCGTCATGATTCCCAGTATTTCTGAAGCTTATTCTCTCTCACAATATGACATCGTATTAAAAAGGCTGAAGCAGTCGATCTTTATCACGTTGGGATATGGTATACCGGCTGTCTGGATCATGTTTCAGTTTGCAGAGCCCCTGACCCATCTGTTTTTTCACTCTCCTGAAGCACAGTATTATTTGCAGCTTTTGTGGCCGTACTTTCTCTTTCATTTATTTGTGATGCCCCTTCAGGCATGTTTAATCGGGATGGGCTTTGTCAAAGAAGCTTTTTATCACAACGTGTGGAGCCATCTCGTTGCGCTGAGTATGATGTATGTGCTGGGTTCAATGGAAAACCTGCAAATGCTCGGGATTATCCTTGGGATGAATACAGGCATGATTTTGCTGACGAGCCTACACTATACAACGATTTGCAAAGCGCTGCGTGTATCTGTTTTTCTGACGGGAGGAAACCGAACGCCGCGGATTGAAGGATGATAAATCTCTAGCGGGGCAAGCTATTTGAAAAGCATGAAAGGAAGATTCCATGTTGACAAAACGCTTGCCCCTCGCTATTTGCCTGATCTTATTTGCTATGATTTCATGGATGCCTCTATCGGCACAGGCTGCCACTAAACAGCCTGCTGTTCCTGCGGTTTTCCTCATGAAAACGATAGAAGGGGAGGATATCTCCATCCCAAATAAAGGACAGAAAACGATCCTGCATTTTTGGACTTCATGGTGTCCGCCCTGCAAAAAGGAACTTCCTCAGTTCCAATCATTTTACGAGGCTCATCGATCTGACAGTGTGAAGCTGGTAACGGTCAATTTAGTGAATTCAGAACAAAATCAGCAAGTCGTTGAAGACTTTATCAAAGCAAACCATCTGACCTTTCCGATTGTTCTCGACACAAAAGGGGATTTAATGAAGGAATATCATATTATAACGATTCCCACCTCGTTTTTGCTGAATGAAAAGGGTGAAATAGAAGAAACAAAAGTGGGGCCGATGACGGCTGAACAATTGAAAGAATGGACGAAAGAATAAGCTGAGAGCGTAGCCTTTCAGCTTTTTTGTCATATAATGAAAGGTGAACAGATATTAATGATAATTATTATCAAAAAGAAATTAAAATAATTATAATTGAAATTCTTTTTCTGCATGCTATAATTAAGAAAGACATCATGAAATAACCAACGATGAAGCTGCCTTCTGGGCGGCGGTTTTGTTTTTTATAAGAGAAATGAAGATGATTTGCGTTCTCAATTAGGGAGGAGAATTCGATATGAATGAACAAGTGATGCTTCAACATGATCAGCATCAGCCAATAAAGACAGAACAGCCAGAAAAAAGCTGGACCCAGCATGCGGAGCTTATCGCAGCCCTTGTGTCAGGTGCTCTTATTTTAGCAGGCTGGCTCCTTTCCTCACATCAGTTGTTATCGGTAACGCTATATTTGCTGGCCTTTGTCATCGGCGGATTTGCTAAAGCGAAAGAAGGAATCGAAGAAACGCTCGAATCCAAAACGCTGAATGTTGAGCTTTTAATGATTTTCGCTGCCGTGGGTTCCGCGTTGATTGGGTACTGGGCAGAGGGTGCTGTTTTAATCTTTATTTTTTCCTTAAGCGGAGCTTTAGAAACATACACGATGAATAAAAGCAGCAGGGATTTAACTTCTTTAATGAAGCTTGAACCTGAAGAAGCAACGCTGATTGTAAACGGTGAAACCAAAAGAGTATCGGTTGCAGATATAAAGGCTGGTGATACGATTGTTATCAAACCTGGAGAACGGGTGGCAGCTGACGGAATCATTGAATCTGGTTCTACAAGCCTTGACGAGTCAGCGTTAACGGGCGAATCGATGCCCGTAGAAAAAAACACCGGCGACGCTGTGTATACGGGAACTGTTAATCGAAACGGCTCCTTGACCGTCCGTGTTACAAAAGCAAGTGAAGATTCTTTGTTCCGAAAGATTATCAAGTTGGTGGAATCTGCGCAAAACAGTGTGTCACCTGCGCAAGCTTTTATCGAACGATTTGAAAATGCATATGTAAAAGGCGTTCTGATCGTGGTGGGGCTGCTGTTGTTTGTGCCGCACTTTGCACTTGGCTGGAGCTGGAGTGAAACCTTTTATCGCGCGATGGTATTTATGGTGGTGGCGTCACCTTGCGCACTTGTCGCGTCCATCATGCCGGCAGCGCTGTCCTTGATTTCAAATGGCGCCCGCAATGGCATGCTAGTGAAAGGAAGTGTATTTCTTGAACAGCTGGGATCTGTGCAAATGATCGCTTTTGACAAAACGGGGACTGTAACAAAAGGCCAGCCTGCGGTTGAGACGGTCAGACTGGCGGAAGGGTATGAAGAAACAGAAGTGCTTGAAGCTGTCTATGCGATTGAGAAGCAGTCCAGCCATCCGCTCGCGCAAGCCATTGCCGGCTACGCTGAAAGCCGCGGCATCAACAAGTCCGGCTACATATCAATCGAAGAAACGTCAGGCTTTGGTGTAATGGCTGAAGTGGCGGGTGCCAAATGGAAAGTCGGAAAGGCAGGATTTATTGGGGAAGAATTGTCAGCACAATTTTTGAAACAATCTGCATCAGATATCATTCAAAACGGCCAAACCATAGTGTTTGTGAAAAAGGAAGATCAAATTGCCGGCTGTATCGCTTTGAAAGATCAAATCAGACCTGAAGCAAAAGAAGTCATGGATGAACTGAGCCGTCTGGGGGTTAAAACGGCCATGCTGACGGGAGATCACGAGGACACGGCTCAAGCGATAGCGAAGGAAGCGGGAATGACAACAGTTGCAGCAGAATGTCTGCCTGACCAAAAAGTAAATGAAGTGAAACGATTAAAAGAAGAATTCGGGACGATTGCAATGGTCGGAGACGGAATCAACGATGCGCCGGCACTAAAAGCGGCGGATGTCGGCATTGCAATGGGCGGCGGAACAGACGTGGCCCTTGAAACTGCTGATATGGTGCTCATGCAAAACGATTTGAAAAAACTCGTAAAAATGTGCCGTTTATCACGGAAAATGAACAGGATTGTAAAGCAGAATATCGTATTTTCTCTCGCGGTCATTTGCCTGCTTATTTGCGCAAACTTTTTACAGGTGATGGAATTGCCGTTTGGCGTTATAGGCCACGAAGGAAGTACGATCTTGGTGATTCTAAACGGTTTAAGGCTTTTAAAATAAAAAACAGCGGTCCAAATGGGCTGCTGTTTTTTTATGGATCAAGTTTTACCTTCCTTTGCTTTTTCTCTTGATCCGGCCTTTTCATCACAATGATGAGAGCCAGGATGCAGCAAAGGAAGCCGGCTGCACAGCCTATGATAGAGCTGTAATAATAAAAATCCACCAGCTTCATACCGACAAAAGGAGCGGAAATTCCCGCAACTGTTAATAGAACAACTGCCTTACGTCTGAAAAAATTCATCAGCAAACGGAACAACTCCCTGCGATTTAACTCTCCTCTCAGTATACAAGATGACCGGCAGGAAATAAAATGATGGAAAACGGAAAGTCGCCGTGAAAGGCAAACACCCGTAAAACCTGTTACAATATATAAAGAACAATGCATGGCAAAAGGCAGGGAGGAACAAGAAATGAATAGAATACAACGCGTCTCTTCATGGCTGAAGGAAGCGGGGCATACTACCGCATTTATTCATACGAAAGAAAATGTATTTTACTTAACCGGTTTTTATACAGAGCCGCATGAACGTGTAATGGGTTTGTTTATCTTTCAAGAGGAGGAGCCATTTTTCGTTTGTCCGGGAATGGAGGCAGACCAGGCCCGAAATGCCGGATGGAATCACGAAATTATTGGCTATGCCGATCACGAAAATCCATGGGAGCTCATTGAAAAAGCACTCAAAAAACGAAATGTCAGCATACATACGCTTGCCGTAGAAAAGGATTCAATCTCGCTTTCGTGTGCCGAACAACTGAAGCATTCAGCTGGAGGGGCTCAATTTGTATCAGCAGAAGAAACACTTAACCAGTTTCGTCTGATTAAAGAGGAGCATGAAATTAAATTGCTGAAAGAGGCGGCGAAGCTTGCCGATTTTGGTGTTGAAGTCGGGACAGCTGCTTTGCGTGAAGGCATCAGTGAGGTGGAAGTTCTCGCTCAGATTGAGTATGAGCTGAAGAAAAAAGGAATTCAGGGCATGTCTTTCTCGACAATGGTGCTATTCGGGAAAAAATCAGGTCAGCCTCACGGAAATCCGGGAACAGCCACATTAAAGAAAGGCGATTTTGTCTTGTTTGACCTGGGTGTTATTATGGACGGCTATTGCTCTGATATCACGCGAACCTTTGCTTACAAAACCATCAATCCGAAGCAGGAAGAAATTTATGAGACGGTGCTCCAAGCGGAAAAAGCCGCGATAGAAGCAAGCAAACCAGGCGTGAGAATCGGAGATCTGGACTTAACTGCCCGCGGAATCATTGAAAAAGCCGGATACGGAGAATATTTCCCTCACCGGCTGGGCCATGGTCTCGGCATTTCAGTGCATGAGTACCCGTCGATGAGCAAAGCCAATGACACGCTGCTGCAGGAAGGAATGGTTTACACAATCGAACCGGGCATTTATGTGCCGGATGTTGGCGGCGTACGCATTGAAGATGACGTTCACGTAACAAAAGACGGAGCGGTTGCGCTAACTCAATATCCGAAGGAATTAACGATATTGCCGTAACAGGCAGAGATAAAAAAGGACTTTGTTCTCGACATCGTCCTTTTTTATCTGTTTTAAATAAAAAAATCATCAAACGTCCGAAATGGTTTCACTTCATGTTTTTGATTGAGCGGTCTTACGGCCAGGCAGCTTCCGCCCAGAACGGCCAGACATAATCCAATTAAAATGAAGAAACCCATTTATATCTTCTCCTTTCAGCAAAAAAACATCTAATCTGTCGGTACGTTCTTATCGTATTGTATGAAACGCATTCCAGATCAAGGGAAATCAGAAAGAAGGGATTTTATGGCTAATATTAAAGACATTGCAGACAAAGCTGGTGTCTCCGTTACGACGGTTTCCAGAGTCATAAACAATCATCCTTATGTAAGTGAAGAGAAAAGAAAAAGAGTGCTTGAAGCAATGGAAGTGTTGGAGTACACAAGAAATGTCCACGCTGTTCATTTGTCGAAGGGGTTTTCAAACATGATCGGTGTTGTGATGCCGACGATCGGCCTTCCTTATTTTGCGGAACTGATGGCGGGAATCTCAGACGCTGCCGCAGAATCAGGCATTCACCTCTCTTTATTCCAGACAAATTATGACGTGAAGAAAGAAATCTTTGCGCTGTCCCAATTAAAACAGCGCCAGGTTGACGGTTTGATTTTTTGCTCGAAGGCGCTGTCTGATGACAAGCTCAAGGAGTGGGAAGGGCCGATATTGCTTTGTCAGAATTCAAACAAGGGCGGGTTTTCCACAATCAGCATTCCTCATCAAGCTGCCTTCCGGGACGGACTCGACTATTTAATCGCCAAAGGGCACAAAAAAATAGCGATTTGCTTAGCGAGAAAAAAAGGCATGAACAGTCATTTTCGCATCAAAGCATATAAAGAAGCATTGGAAGAGATCGGAGAAACATTCAATGAAGAATGGGTGATTGAGAAAGCGATTACAATGAACGATGGAAAAGCGCTTTTTCATAAATGGAACAACTGGAGAGAAAGGCCGACGGCTATTTTTGTCGCGAATGACCAGGTATCGGCAGGGCTTTTACTCGAAGCGAAAGCTCAGAAAGTGTCTGTTCCGGATGAACTTGCGATCTTAAGCTTTGATAACCATGAAATCAGCCAATTGCTTGGGATATCAACCATTGATATTCAAGCGAAGGAAATGGGCAAGCAGGCGTTTGCCATGCTGGAAAAAAGGATTCAAGGTCAGCCGATTGAAAGCAGAGTTCTTGATTACCGTCTCATTGAAAGATCGACTGTTTAGTGAAAGCATGAAAAAAGGTTTGACGCGCATTCCGTTCGTTATGTACGATATGAGGTATTGAATGACAAAGGAGCTGAGGATCGTGAATGGGTCCTTTACAGTGAAAAAGGTACTGAATAATAACGTATTAATTGCTTCTCATCATAACTACAGTGAAGTAGTTTTGATCGGAAAAGGAATTGGTTTCGGAAAAAAACAAGATGATGTGATTGAAGATAAAGGGTACGATAAAATGTTCATTTTAAAGGACGAAAAGGAACAGAAGCAGTTTAAAAAGCTCCTCGACTATGTTGATGAAAAGCTCGTTGATATTTCAAACGATGTCATATACCACATCAGCAATCGGACAAACCGCTCACTAAATGAACATATTCATATCGCACTGACTGACCATATTGCATTTGCAATCAAAAGGCAGCAGCAGGGCTTTGATATGAAAAATCCTTTTTTAATGGAGACGCAGTCACTTTATCCGGATGAATATCAGATTGCCAAAGAAGTCATTGATATGATCAATGAAAAAGCAGGTATCTGCCTTCCGGAAGGGGAGATCGGTTTTATCGCCTTGCATATTCATTCAGCCCTGACGAATCGCCCGCTGTCTGAAGTCAATAAGCATTCTCAGCTGATGGCGCAGCTTGTCGAGGTGATTGAAGACTCGTTTCAAATGAAAGTAAATAAGGAAAGCGTCAACTATTTACGGCTTATCCGGCACATCAGATTTACGATAGAAAGAATTAAAAAAGAGGAACCGACTAAAGAACCAGAAAAATTAATGTTGTTATTGAAAAATGAATATCCGCTATGCTACAATACAGCTTGGAAATTGATTAAAATCTTGCAGCAAACATTGAAGAAACCAGTTCATGAGGCGGAAGCGGTTTATCTCACGCTTCATCTGTACCGATTAACCAATAAAATTTCATAAATTCAGTTTATCCTTTAAAAACGTGTTACTGATCCGATCAGGCATGAGTGATTGAGGGGAAAAAACGGGAAGGTCATTCTCGTTCTTTTGCGCACCCTATTTTGCTCATGCCTTTTTTGTTGTGTAAAAGGGCAAATGTAAACGGTTAAACTGGAAGACTTACGCCTGTGAATTCGTTGTCATGATTTTTAGCTGTAAGGTCAGACTAGTAAAAAGAGGAGGTCAATTCTTATGTTTAAAGCATTATTCGGCGTTCTCCAAAAAATCGGGCGTGCGCTTATGCTTCCAGTTGCGATTCTTCCTGCGGCGGGTATTTTGCTTGCGATCGGGAATGCAATGCAAAACAAGGACATGATTCAAGTCCTGCATTTCCTAAGCAATGACAATGTTCAGCTCGTAGCGGGTGTGATGGAAAGCGCTGGGCAGATTGTTTTCGATAACCTTCCGCTTCTTTTCGCAGTAGGTGTAGCCATCGGGCTTGCCAACGGAGATGGAGTTGCCGGGATAGCAGCAATTATCGGTTATCTGGTGATGAATGTATCCATGAGTGCGGTTCTTCTTGCAAACGGAACCATTCCTTCCGATTCAATCGAAAGAGCCAAGTTCTTCACGGAAAACCACCCGGCATATGTAAACATGCTCGGCATACCTACCTTGGCGACAGGGGTATTCGGCGGTATTATCGTCGGTGTGCTGGCGGCATTGTTGTTTAACAAATTTTATACAATTGAATTGCCGCAATATCTTGGTTTCTTTGCGGGTAAACGTTTCGTACCGATTATTACGTCAATTTCCGCACTGATTCTGGGTCTTATTATGTTAGTGATCTGGCCTCCGATCCAGCATGGATTGAATGCCTTTTCAACTGGATTAGTGGAAGCGAATCCAACCCTTGCTGCATTTATCTTCGGGGTCATTGAACGTTCGCTTATTCCATTTGGTCTGCATCATATTTTCTACTCGCCGTTCTGGTATGAATTCTTCAGCTACAAAAGTGCAGCCGGAGAGATCATCCGCGGGGATCAGCGCATCTTTATGGCGCAGATTAAAGACGGTGTACAATTAACAGCAGGTACGTTTATGACAGGTAAATATCCATTTATGATGTTTGGTCTTCCTGCTGCGGCACTTGCGATTTATCATGAAGCAAAACCGCAAAACAAAAAACTTGTTGCAGGTATTATGGGTTCAGCAGCACTGACATCCTTCTTGACAGGGATCACAGAGCCATTGGAATTCTCATTCCTATTCGTTGCCCCTGTCCTGTTTGCGATTCACTGTTTGTTTGCAGGGCTTTCATTCATGGTCATGCAGCTGTTGAATGTTAAGATTGGTATGACATTCTCCGGCGGTTTAATTGACTACTTCCTTTTCGGCATTTTACCGAACCGGACGGCATGGTGGCTTGTCATCCCTGTTGGTTTAGGGATTGCGCTTATTTACTACTTCGGATTCCGATTTGCGATCCGCAAATTTAATCTGAAAACACCAGGCCGTGAGGATGCTTCAGCTGAAACAGCAGCATCTGGGAAAACAGGAGAAGCAGGCGACCTTCCTTACGAGATCCTGCAGGCAATGGGTGACCAGGAAAACATCAAACACCTTGATGCTTGTATCACTCGTCTGCGTGTGACAGTAAACGATCAGAAAAAGGTTGATAAAGACCGTCTGAAGCAGCTTGGCGCCTCCGGGGTTCTGGAAGTGGGCAACAATATTCAGGCGATTTTCGGACCGCGTTCTGACGGATTAAAAACACAAATGCAGGACATCATCGCGGGACGCAAACCAAGACCTGAACCGAAAACATCCGCTGAGGAAGAAGTAGGGCAGCAGGTTGAGGAAGTCATTGCAGAACCGCTGCAAAATGAAATTGGCGAGGAAGTCTTTGTTTCTCCGATTGCTGGAGAAATTCACCCGATTACTGATGTTCCTGACCAAGTCTTCTCAGGAAAAATGATGGGTGACGGCTTTGCGATCCTTCCTTCTGAAGGCATCGTCGTTTCTCCTGTGCGAGGAAAAATATTAAATGTGTTCCCGACAAAACATGCAATCGGCCTGCAATCCGACGGTGGAAAAGAAATTTTGATCCACTTCGGCATTGATACGGTCAGCCTCAAGGGCGAAGGGTTTACGTCTTTCGTATCAGAAGGGGACCGCGTTGAGCCTGGACAAAAGCTTCTTGAAGTTGATTTGGACGCAGTAAAACCGAATGTACCGTCTCTGATGACACCGATCGTATTTACGAACCTTGCTGAAGGAGAAACAGTCAGCATTAAGGCAAGCGGATCAGTTAACAGAGAGCAAGAAGACATTGTGAAGATTGAAAAATAAGGGTATATAGTACGCTGTGCTTGTCAGATGACAAGTACGGCTGTATGATATAATATTGTGAAGTAATATAGCTTTAAGTTAAAAGGAGAATGATAAAAATGGCACAAAAAACATTCAAAGTAACTGCAGATTCTGGAATTCACGCTCGTCCTGCAACAGTTCTTGTACAAACTGCAAGCAAATACGACGCTGATGTTAATTTGGAATATAACGGCAAAACTGTAAACCTTAAATCAATCATGGGTGTTATGTCTCTTGGAATCGCTAAAGGCGCTGAAATCACAATTTCTGCTGCTGGCGCTGACGAAAACGATGCTCTTAACGCTTTAGAAGAAACAATGAAAAGCGAAGGACTCGGCGAGTAATGCAAGAATTAAAAGGGATTGGTGCTTCAGCCGGCATCGCGATTGCAAAAGCGTACCGGCTTGAAGAGCCAGATTTAACGGTTGAAAAGAAAAACATCTCTGATTCTGAAGCGGAAGTAAGCCGTTTTGATGAAGCGATTGCACGTTCTAAAGAAGAGCTCGAAAAAATCAAAGAGCATGCTTTGAAAGAACTGGGTCAGGATAAAGCTGATATTTTTTCTGCTCACCTTTTAGTTCTCAGTGACCCTGAGCTTCTGAATCCTGTGAAAGAAAAAATCAGCTCTGATTCTGTAAACGCTGAATTCGCTCTAAAAGAAACGTCTTCTATGTTCGTTACCATGTTTGAATCTATGGATAATGAATACATGAAAGAGCGTGCGGCAGATATCCGCGACGTAACAAAACGCGTAACGGGCCACCTGCTTGGCGTTGAAATTCCAAACCCAAGCATGATTTCAGAAGAAGTTATTATTGTAGCTGAAGACTTAACACCGTCTGACACGGCTCAATTAAACCGTGAGTTCGTAAAAGGATTCACAACTGATATCGGCGGACGCACATCTCACTCTGCCATCATGGCGCGTTCTCTTGAGATTCCTGCAGTTGTCGGAACGAAAGCGGCTACAGGCACGATCCAAAACGGCGTGACTGTTATCGTTGACGGTATTAATGGCGATGTCATTATCGATCCTTCTGCGGAAACTGTAAAAGAGTATGAAGAAAAACATAACGCTTATTTAGCTCAAAAAGCTGAGTGGGCGAAGCTGGTCAATGAACCGACTGTATCAAAAGACGGTCATCATGTAGAGCTTGCAGCGAATATCGGTACTCCTGATGATGTGAAGGGTGTTCTTGAAAACGGCGGAGAAGCAGTTGGTCTTTACCGTACAGAATTCCTTTACATGGGAAGAGATCAGCTGCCTACAGAAGATGAGCAGTTTGACGCTTACAAAACGGTTCTTGAGCGTATGGAAGGAAAATCAGTTGTCGTTCGGACACTTGATATCGGCGGAGACAAAGAGCTTCCTTACCTACAGCTTCCTAAAGAAATGAACCCGTTCTTGGGCTACAGAGCGATTCGTCTTTGCCTTGAAGAGCAAGAAATCTTCAGAACACAGCTTCGCGCGCTGCTTCGTGCAAGTACATACGGAAACTTGAAAATCATGTTCCCTATGATTGCGACAGTTAACGAATTCAAAGAAGCGAAAGCGATCCTTCTTGAAGAGAAAGAAAAGCTTGTCAAAGCGGGACAAACTGTATCTGACGACATCGAAGTCGGTATGATGGTTGAGATTCCGTCAACTGCAGTTATCGCTGATCAGTTTGCTAAAGAAGTTGACTTCTTCAGTATCGGAACAAATGATTTGATCCAATACACAATGGCAGCTGACCGTATGAATGAACGTGTATCTTACCTGTATCAGCCATACAACCCTGCAATCCTTCGCTTAATTACACTTGTAATTGAAGCGGCACATAAAGAAGGAAAATGGGTCGGCATGTGCGGAGAAATGGCAGGGGACGAAATTGCGATTCCGATTCTTCTTGGCTTAGGCTTAGATGAGTTCTCAATGAGCGCAACTTCTATCCTTCCGGCAAGAACACAAATCAGCAAATTGTCTAAACAAGAAGCTGAGTCATTCAAAGAGAAAATCTTATCTATGAGCACGACAGAAGAAGTTGTCGCGTTCGTAAAAGAAACATTCAAGTAATTCACAAAAACCAGACGGCCTCCGGCCTGTCTGGTTTTTTTCATAATCAGGGATGCAGCGGGGCACAATAACATGGCTAGGAGGGATAGAATGTCAAACGAATTTAACGCAGGAGATACAGTCTACGTCATCTACAGAAATCCGCACGCCGCCAATGTTGCTCATATAAAAGAAGCTGAAATTGTGTATCACCCATACCATGAGGGTGAGCTTTCCCTGTTTATATTTGAAACCTATCATCCGTTTGCTGAGGATGATGCTGTTTTTGCAAGCTATGAAGAAGCAAAAACGCTTTACAAAGAATTATTTGATATCGATCCGTACGAGTAACAAGGAAAACATTACAACTCATATCCTTTCCGCCTTATGAGAAAAGTAACGGTAGAAAAGGAAAAGGATGTGGCACCATGCAGAACCCATTTGTTCCGCAGCTCGTTTATATTGAACCGAGAGCAATGGAATATCCATTGGCACAGGAATTACATGATAAATTTGAAAAAATGGGCATCGAAATCAGAGAAACGACGTCCCATAACCAAGTGCGCAATATTCCTGGTAAAAACCATCTTCAGCAATACCGTAATGCAAAATCAACTTTAGTAATCGGCGTCCGAAAAACATTAAAGTTTGATTCTTCAAAACCGTCAGCTGAATATGCGATCCCGTTTGCGACAGGCTGTATGGGGCATTGCCATTACTGCTATTTACAAACCACAATGGGAACAAAACCCTATATCAGAACCTATGTAAATGTCGAAGAAATCTTGGACCAGGCGGATCAGTATATGAAAGAACGTGCACCGGAGTTTACAAGGTTTGAAGCTTCATGTACCTCAGATATTGTGGGCATCGACCATTTGACACATACGCTCAAGCACGCCATTGAACATTTTGGACAGAGTGAGCTTGGCAAGCTCAGATTTGTCACGAAGTTTCACCATGTTGATCACCTTTTGGATGCGAAACATAACGGGAAAACAAGATTCAGATTCAGCATAAATGCTGACTATGTGATTAAGAATTTTGAGCCGGGAACCTCTCCTCTCGATAAACGGATTGAAGCGGCTGTAAAAGTAGCGAAAGCAGGCTACCCGTTAGGCTTTATTGTTGCGCCGATTTACATCCATGAAGGCTGGGAGGAAGGATACAGGCATCTGTTTGAAAAACTTGATGCCGCTTTGCCGCAGGATGTCAGACATGATATTACCTTTGAATTGATTCAGCATCGATTTACGAAGCCGGCGAAACGAGTCATTGAGAAGAATTATCCAAAAACAAAGCTGGAGTTAGATGAAGAAAAGCGGCGCTATAAATGGGGACGCTACGGGATCGGAAAATATATTTATCAGAAAGATGAAGAGCATGTGCTTCGGGAAACGCTTGAATCTTATATCGATACGTATTTTCCTAATGCAAAAATTGAATATTTCACGTAAACGGGCTGTCAGCTTTACAGCTCGTTTTTTCATAAAAGGGATTTTTCCACTCCATCAACACCCCGTAATTCAAGGATTCTTCATCGTCCAAATAATTACTGACGATGCAGAGCGGTGAACGGCCGCAATGGAGGAGAAATGACAGTACAGGATCTTTCTTTTTTCCTTCTATAACATCCTCTACATATTGTGAAGCACTGATCTCATGTGCGTACTTATGATAAAAAGGAATACGTCCGCCGCCGAGTAACCGTTCCATTCGCTTTTCAACCGCTAATTCATACATCGTATTCATCAGCCATTTTCCTATTCCAAGCTTCCGGTAATGCGGTGAAACCGAAATATCCACTACATATAACGTATTTGCCTGCGGATCATGACATGTAATATAGCCGTTATCTGTTGTCTCCGCCCATGTATGCTCGGGAGCATTGGGATCAAAATGCACGATAAGAGAAGTCACCGAACCGACGATCTCACCATTAACCAGCGCGCATAAGGCGCCTTCCGGAAAGGTGTTGATATGGCTGGCGAGCTGTTCTTCTGACCATAGCAATTCCTGCGGAAATGGAGGGGGAAAACACTCTTTCTGAAGAGAAAGCAAGCCCTCTATGTCTGTTCTCAAATAATTTCTGATCGTCAGCCGCTCAAATTTAATGCCATTATGGACATACATCTGTTTAAAAATGACAATCACTCTCCTTGTGCTGTTTATTATATCGTAATCCAAACTGCTGAAACACAGCCAGTTAGAATTTTCAGTAAATATCTTGTGATTTCAATATAATTTATTTTATGATTATTCATTTTTTGGGTGAAAAGGCCGATATAGAAAATAGGAGGGGATTGGTTTGTTTAAAAAACTTCACATGAAGATTGCTGTTTTCGTTTCTATCATGTTAATCGTCACAGTTGTTCTTTTGATGCTTTCTTCTTACCTGACGTTAAAACCGATGATTACAGAGGATGGGAAAAACACGACACAAAACGTAACAAACTCGCTTGAACAAAATATCGAACTGCAATTAAAGAGTTATGACATCTCGCTGTTAAGATTGGCAAATGGAGAATTAACACGTGCGTTTGTGACAAACTCAAGTAAAGAAGCTGCCAGGCTGTTTAATAATGACATTAAACAAATTAAAGAAAACGATGATTATGTGGCGATGGCCTATATAGGCACCGCAAAAAAAGAAATGTTTACATATCCGAAAGCAGAATTTGCAGAAGATTATGATCCGGTTTCTAGACCATGGTATATGCGCGCGGCTGAAACACCGGATAAAGTCGTCTGGACGGAACCCTATAAAGATGTCGTGACGGGAGAAATGATCGTCACAGCCTCAAAAGCAATTCTTGACGGGCAGAAGGTGATAGGCGTTGCCAGTTATGATCTGAAACTTTCTTCCATCCAGACCATGGTAAATAAGCAAAAGGTGCCATACAATGGCTTTGCTTTTTTAGCTGATGCAAGCGGCAATCTTTTAGCACATCCGTCAAACCAAGGAAAAAATATCTCCAAGGACCAAACATTAAAAACCATTGCATCTGACAAAAACGGGATACAAGATGCAAAGGGAAAAATGATTGTGTATCAAACGGTTGGAGAAACGGGATGGAAAGTCGGAACACAATTTGACACAAATAAATTAATGTGGATTTCAGATAAAATGAATCGGGCGAACCTTTTCATCTCACTCATCGCGCTGGCGGTGACGATTATTCTCAGCTACTTCCTCGCCAAAACAATAACCGGGCCGATCCAGCAGCTGATTGCAAAAACAAAGGCCGTCTCTGCAGGCGATTTGACAGTGCATGCAGAGTCAAAGACCAAGGATGAAGTCGGCATGTTAACAAGAGACTTTAATCAGATGGTTGAAAACATGAAGGAAATGGTGGAACAAGTCAGACATTCTTCAGGAAAAGTGTCTGACACCTCTGAACAATTAACAGCTATCTCCGCTGAAACCAATGAAACGAGCGGACAAATTGCAAAAGCGATCGAAGAAGTGGCAGCAGGGGCAACGGAACAGGCTTCAGAAGTTGAGACCATTAACGAAAAATCAGAAAACCTGTCTGCTAAAATCAGACGGATAGCTGATCAGGCAGGCGGCATGAAAGCACGTTCAAAATCCTCAGAGGATGCAAGCTATAAAGGGCTTGACGCGCTCGGCCAGCTGCTGATGAAATCAAACGAAGCCAATACGGAAACAAAGAAAGTCGAAACGATGTTGCTGGATTTGGAAAATCAAACGAAGAATATTGAAGAAGTGGTTACTGCGATTTCAAATATTTCGGATCAAACCAATTTACTTGCCTTAAATGCGAGTATTGAAGCAGCCAGAGCCGGTGAAAGCGGACGCGGATTTGCAGTCGTGGCTGAAGAGGTGCGGAAGCTTGCCGAGCAGTCAGCGCTTTCCACCAAGCATATCAGTGAGACAGTGAAGTTGATTCAGCTTGAAACAAAAGAGGCTTCCCATGCAATGGTCGAAGCAAGTAAAATGAATGATGAACAAAACAGCGCAATTCATGAGACTGGCGAAGTATTAAACACCATC
Organism: Bacillus sp. 2CMS4F; assembly: GCF_023161785.1. Lineage (NCBI taxonomy): Bacteria > Bacillati > Bacillota > Bacilli > Caryophanales > Bacillaceae > Bacillus > Bacillus sp. 2CMS4F. The sequence goes on along the minus strand of NZ_JALNTO010000001.1, from coordinate 653,997 downwards.
ACCGCGGAAATGCAGTCACTTGTTCAAGGTATTGATCAAATTTACGAAGAAATACAAAGAATGAGTGAAGAACAGCTTGCCATTTCTGAAGCGATTCAAAGTATCTCAGCTATATCACAGGAATCGGCTGCTGCAGCGGAGGAAGTCAACGCCTCAACCGATGAACAGCTGATCACGCTTGAGAAAGTCAAACACTCAACTGATACATTAAAACATGCAAGCCAAGAGCTTATGAACGCTATTGCTAAATTTACATTATAATCAACATTGGATACCCAGGACTTTTTCAAGTTTTGGGTTTTTTTATTTTTTAGACTCTACTATATGATTACTAGATATGGTAGTCTAGAAAATGATAAATTTTAACTAAATGAAATTAACGTCTGGGGGAATTTACTTGAAAAAAACAGTCGGTTTTATCGGTCTTGGAGTAATGGGAAACAGTATGGCTTCACATATCCTTAAAGATGGACATCACGTATTGGTGTATACCCGGACAAAAGCAAAAGCGGACAGCATACTGGAAAAAGGCGCGGTGTGGAAAGACACTGTAAAAGAACTATCGAAAGAAGCGGATATCATTATTACAATGGTAGGCTATCCCAGTGATGTAGAAGAAGTGTATTTCGGCAGCAGCGGAATTATTGAACATGCTAAAAAAGGCGCGTATCTCATTGATATGACGACTTCCAAACCGTCGTTAGCCAAAAAAATTGCGGAGACAGCCAAAGAAAAATTATTATTTGCCTTAGACGCACCTGTTTCAGGAGGTGACATTGGCGCACAAAACGGAACACTGGCGATTATGGTTGGAGGAGAAAAAGAAGCGTTTGAAGCTTGCCTGCCCATCTTCACTTTAATGGGAGAGAATATTCAATATCAAGGGCCGGCAGGAAGCGGACAGCACACAAAGATGTGTAATCAAATCGCGATTGCAGCAGGTATGATCGGTGTAGCCGAAGCGATGGCTTATGCCCAAAAATCAGGCCTTCAGCCGGAAAATGTCCTGAAGAGCATTACAACTGGAGCGGCAGGAAGCTGGTCATTGTCAAATCTCGCCCCGCGTATGCTGAAAGGTGATTTCGCACCCGGCTTCTACGTTAAACACTTTATTAAAGACATGGGAATTGCTCTTGAAGAAGCAGAGCTCATGGGAGAAGAGATGCCCGGATTGACGCTGGCCAAATCATTATACGACAAGCTTCCGGAACAAGGGGAAGAAAACAGCGGGACTCAAAGCATTTATAAGCTTTGGGTGAAATAAAAAAGATTGCCCGACGGGGCAATCTCAGCTTGTCGACAAAGTCACAAAAAGTGGCTTCATCGACAAGCTTTTTTTGTTAAAATGTAAATGAATCTAGTTTTTGGAGGTTTTACCATGTTGTCCAAGCACTCAAAAGATCAGCGTGAACAGCTCCGAAGTCGTTACCTTAAGTGAACTTGTCCCTGAAGATCATTTGGTCAGGAAGATGGAAGAAGCCATGGATTTTTCGTTTATTTATGGTAAAGTTACCCCTCTTTATTCTTCAAAAGGACGTCCAAGCATTGATCCTGTCGTATTGATCAAAATAGTCCTGATTCAATACGTGTTTGGCCATCGCTCCATGCGCGAAACCATTAAGCAAATTGAAACCGATGTGGCTTGACGCAAGATTTAATAAAAGATGGTTTCAAATAGATCGGTGTCATGAAAACGACGTTCATAGTTTTTACTGAAGGTTGAAAAATTAGGGATTTTTTCAGAGAATCCACATCCAATAAACCAACGAAAAGAAACGAGGGCTTATCAGGGGCTGCTAGATCAAGAAATTAACGCCAATCGTGAAGCGAACGGTAAAAAACCTTTGAAGCCCAGAACATGCTCAGAGAAACGAGAAATAAAAGAAAGTACGACAGACCCTGAAAGCGGATATTTTGTGAAGGGTGAACGGGAACGCCTTTTTGCTTATGGTTTTCATACAGCTTGTGATCGGAACGGGTTTGTATTGGGGACGGTTGTTGAGCCGACGAATATTCATGACAGTCAAGTGTTTGCGCCTTTGTTCCAACAAATAAAAGAACGTGTTGCCAAGCCTGATACAGTCGCAGTTGATGCTGGATATAAGACACCATTTATCGCGAAGTTTCTAAGTGATGAAAATGTTCGCCCTGTCATGCCCTACACCCGACCGCAAACGAAAAAAGGATTCTGAGAAAACACGAATATGTCTACGATGAATACTACGATGCTTACATTTGTCCTGAAAACCACGTTCTGACTTATCGCACAACCAACCGAGAAGGCTACCGGGTATATGCGTCAGATCCAAAACGATGTGAACTGCCCATTACTGAATCAATGTATGGAAAGTCGAAATCACCAAAAAATAATTAATCGGCATCTTTGGCAAGATCATTTAGATGAGGTCGATCATTTGCGGCACACGGACGAGAATAGGCAAATCTATGCCAAACGCAAAGAAACGATCGAACGGATTTTTGCGGATTTAAAGCACAAGCATGGTCGGCGCTGGACAACCCTGCGGGGAAAGAAAAAATTGTCCATGCAGGCGATGCTTGTTTTTGTTGCCATGAATCTAAAAAACTGGCGAATTGGACTTGGAAAGGACCAATACGCCAGCCTATTCGACGGAAAAATAGAATAAATTGGATAAAAACAGGTCGGATCATAGAGATCCGACCTGTTTTGTCAACGGTCTGAGATTGCCCGACGGGGCAATCTTCTGTCTGGTGAGTTAGCACTTGTAAATTCCCGCATTTTTGTCTAACCGCTTCAATGATAGCTTCGGAACCCAATGTTAAAAAGAGAGCTTCTTTTTTGAGCTGTTCTTCTTGTTCGGGGAAAAAATAAGTAAACTCAAATGACTCTTGTTCAGGGGTTTCAAATATTTGATAGTTTTTAGCTAACTCTTGTTTCAAGGTGACCAACTCGAGAGCGGCTCAGGACACGCCAGCCTTTTGATCGACGCGATTGTACTGCATGATCCGGACCGCCTGTTTGAATACGCGAAACGGAGCTCGCTTTCGAGCGCTTCACAGCCGTCCTGCATAAGCATTAGGAGGTTAAAAGGTATGAACACCAATTCCTTATGTAATTGAAAAAAAAGCGGCAGGAGAAAGATCCTACGATATTTTTCCACGGCTTTTGAAAGACCGTATCATAATGATCGGCTCTGAATTTACGGACGATCTCGCTAACCGTATAACCGCCCAATTGCTATTTTTGTCAGCAGAAGACAATGAAAAGGACATTTCGGTCTATATCAACAGTCCGGGTGGATCAACCTCTGCCGGATATGCAATCTTAGATACGATGGAATATGTAAAACTGGATATTCGCATAATCTGCGTCGGGATGGAGGATTCGATGGGAGTGATCATTCTCGCGGGCGGAACGAAAGGAAAGAGGTTTGCCTTTAAAAACAGCGAAATCATGATTCACCAGCCGCTTGGCGGTGTCAAAGGACAGGCGATGGACATGGAGATTTTTGCGAGACGGATCATTAAGCTGAAGGACAAAATCTAGCAATTTTTCCATGAACGGACGGGTCAGCCGCTGGAAAAACTAAAAGAAGACATGGAACGCGACTATTTTATGGATGTCGAGGAAGCGAAGGCTTACGGTATTGTTGATGGTGTTTTGTAAACAATGATCTGCAAACCTTGTATTCTTAGGGCCTTTAATGAAGACAGGAACTTGGCAGGATAATGTATTAACGTGTATCCATTTATAATGTTCTACTGTGAATAATTTTGAAAATTCCCCTCGTTTATTTGATGCAGACTGTCTATTATAAATCAAAAGGGGGATTGCCGAATAATCATTAGGATTAATACAACTTTACTACAGTAGGATTTATCATGTTTGATTCAAACTATGAATTCGAGTAACCCAAACATAGCAAAAAATCGAGTTCGTATTCCCGCAATTAAAACCTAATAATTTGGCATCCGAAATTGAAACTCTACAGATTAGCCTTCTAGCAAAACTGAAAATAAAAGAGGATGTATCGTAAAAATCTAAGAGATTTACGAAAACATCCTCGATTCAGAGATTTCATCATTACATGCTGTTTTTGAGAATTCCAGATGAAATCAACGTAATAATATGAATTTTAATGTTGTACAGTAATATAGTGCTTCAGTTCTCCTGTAAAGGTTTGATGTCCCCAAGTCGTTGATACCAGCACATCATACTTGCCTGCTGGAATATTTTTTGTTGAAAAGCTTACTCTAAAACTGCGAATATTACGGCGATCAACATCTATTCTTTTTACTAATTTTCCTTTTTTATTTATAAGAGCAACTACAACACCGTTGTTTAGCTCAGCATGCCTTCCGGACATAGTACCTGTTACGACAATAGAAGTAGCGTGTTTTGAGTAAGTATTGGCATCTGTTTGAAATTTAATTGCTCCTTTTGAAGTCATGGCTAACGCTTCTGAACTGTTTGAGAAAATCCCTAATGTCAAAAGAGCAGCTATGAATAGTGTCATTACAATTTTTTTCAATTTAAACTTCCTTTCTTCCTTTATTTAGAAACCTATTTACTATATTAATAAATTTTGAAGAAGTATTCAACGAAAAAATAGGTAAATTCTACTTTTTTGTTATAAAAAGTATTAAATAAAGATTTTGCCGTCTCCGGGTTCACTGGTTTTCAGCACTTTTTGCGCCGTCTCAGCCATTTTTTCAACAGGAGGTTTTTTCCTGAAACAAACAAGCGATTTTGTCTGACCTTTTCTTTATGGTCTTCCCATACATGCCGAGTAATAACTTTCTGATGGTTCTTTGATTTGTGCAGTTCTCAAGCAGCGGGCAGAAGGAACATATTTCAGGATTTGATTTATATGATGGGTAGCCTTTTCGGTCAGTTGTTAAGTATGTAAGGGTTTGCTGGTTCTGACAAATATATCTGTCTTGTTCACTGTCGTAATGAAATTTCCATTTTGGAAATAAGCCTCTGGCAGGATGGTAACGCCTATGTGCGATGACACCAAAGATATGACGGTCAGATAATCCTTTACAGATCGGAGTCGTTAAATATCCGGAATCAAGGGCGACGGCTTCTACTTGAAACCCAAATCGTGCGATTTGGTGGTCTAATCGGTCAAGATAAGGCACAGAATCATGGACATTTCCAGGTGTGACATAGGTATCTTGTGATAATGTTGTATTTCATATCTGTTGTGCGGTGATCTAAATAGAAAAAACCTTCTGGTTTGTTTTCGCTGTAGTAGTGTTTCACCTTTTCAATGATGAAAGAGAAGTCTATGTGTTTATCAATTTTTCGAAGCAGATGATCCTCTTCGAAAAGTTGGTCGAGAAGAACAAATTCGGCTGTGTTTTGAGAAGAATTTCTTGTGTGGAACATGAGAAAGACACTGTCCGTTTTAGTCTTTCTTTTATTTTATTACAGGAGAATGGATATTTTAAGGGAAAATAATAAAAAAGAGATTGCCTGTCCAAAACAGGCAATCTCTTTTTTATTATTTTCCGATGAATTGCTGTGTCCAGTAGCTGCCGGATTCAACATAACCGACACCGATGTGTGTAAAGTTAGGGTTAAGAATGTTTTTTCTGTGGCCCTCACTGTTCATCCAAGCTTTTACTACTTCTTCAGGTGTTTTTTGTCCTTTAGCAATGTTTTCACCAGCTGTTTTGTAGCTGATTCCGAAAGATTTCATCATATCAAACGGTGAGCCGTAAGTTGGGCTTTGGTGATCAAAATAGTTTTTGTCTTTCATATCCTGTGATTTTGCACGTGCAGATTTGCTTAATGTTTCATCAATTTGAAGCGGTTTTAAACCTTGTTTTTGTCTTTCAGCATTTGTCAGCTCAACAACTTTTTTCTCATATGCACTTACAGATGAAGGTGCAGCTGTTGTTGTATTATTGCTTGTTTTTTCAGCAGTAGCCGGTGCTTTAGCAGCAGTGCTTTGATCAGCGGCTTTTTCAGGAGCCTTTTGAGCTGGCTTTACTGCTTCCGGTTTTTGAACATCCTGAATCTTCATGTTGGATTGTTTCGCATGCTTTTGAAGGAGCTGCTCAAGCTCTTTTTCATTCGCCGCGTTTAGTGTTTTTATATTTGTTTTAATATGTAGCTTTTTCACTACATCCTTAAGCGTAAGGTTTTGCACTGTGTTCCCCGTTTTGACCGTTACCACAGGCTGGCAGGAGAGTTCTTTCGCTGATGCTTGCTGTACGCCTCCGAATGTGAATAATCCAACCGCAGCGGCAGCAGATAAAATAAATGCTTTTTTCATTAGTTCGTAACCTCCTAGAGTTGTTTGTTTTCTACAAAAAAATCATAACATAGCTTTTTTGTCATAAAGAATCCATCACTTTCCTTTGACAAATGATGATTGTCATTTTTGTAATCAAAACGCACTGAACCGCTGATGACAAGCGAGTCATGCGTATGTAGTGACTTTATCTCACAGTTACATAGCTTCCTATTTTTTGAATCGTTAGTTATATTTTAATGTATTTCATTATTGACAACTTTTTTTATCCCTTTTCGCTGTAACAACTATTACAAAGGTGTTACAATTAAAAACAGTATATGTAAATATATTGAATGATTTGAGAGGGGTAACCAGAAGTGACTGAAATAGGACGTGAACCAAAGAAAAAGCGAAAAGGAAGCAGAGCAATCAGAATGAATCTGTATTTCCTAGCGGTCTTTGTTCTATTTACTGCATTAATCTTTAAGCTTGGCGTTGTTCAAATTGTCGAAGGCGAACAGCATGAAGAAAACGCTGAGAAAGCTAATGCGAAAACAGCGTATTATCCAGCGCCTCGGGGAAAGATGTATGACAGAAACGAGAAAGTGGCTGTTGATAACCAGAGCGTTCCGGAAATTGTGTATGTCTCAACATCAAGCACAAAAACAAAGGACAAAATCAAAACAGCTAAACGGCTTGCCGCTTTGATCGATATTGATACCGAATTTTTAAAGGATAGAGATTTACGTGATTACTGGCTCGCTTCTCATCCGAAAAAAGCCGCCCGCCTGTTAAAGGAATCTGAAAGCAATCTGAAGGGGACACAGGCTTACAAGCTTCAAGTGGAACGCGTCCCGGCTAAAGAATTGAAGGCCATTCAGCGGGATGACGAAGCTATGCAAACCGCGGCCATATACACAAGATTTTCAAGCGGGAATGCGTATGAACCTCAGATTGTAAAAGCGATGGACCCAAATGACAGCAACGGCAACGGCAAAAGCGGATCATTGCTTGATGAAAAGAAAAACTCCTCGCAAAGACCGAAAAGTGATTTAACATATGATGAAATTTCTATTGTGTCTGAGCATTTAGAAGAGCTGCCGGGGATAGATGTCGTAAACGATTGGACACGAAAATACCCTTATGACAAAACACTTTATTCCGTTTTTGGAGGTGTCACAACACCTGATCAAGGGCTGCTCAGCGACCGGAAAGACTTTTATGTTACGAGAGGCTATGCGAGTAATGACAGAGTAGGCAAAAGTTATTTGGAGTATCAATATGAGGACTATTTAAATTCTCATAAAGAAAAAGTGGAATACGTGGAAGACAATAAAGGAAATGTCGTCAGCCAGAAAACAATCGACAAAGGCAGCCGGGGCTATGATCTTCGTCTTTCATTTGACATGGAGCTGCAGGCAAAGGTAGAAAAGATTGTGGAAGAAGAAGTGAGAAATAGCCGCGCACGCGGAAACTATATGCTTGACCGGGCCTTTGTTGTGATGATGGATCCGAATAACGGCGATATTCTGTCGATGGCAGGAAAAAAGATAGATTTAGAAACAAATAAGATTCAAGATTATGCGATCGGTGCTTTTACAACCCAATATGAAATGGGATCAGCAGTAAAGGGCGCAACCGTTCTCGCGGGCTATCAGGATGGGATTCCGCATTATAAATATTTCCATGATGCGCCGATGTATTTAGGAAGGAACCTCATAAAAAAATCTTACACAAATATGGGAACCATCAATGAATTAACGGCTTTGCAAAAAAGCTCAAACGTTTATATGTTTAATGTTGCTATGCATATTGCTGGGGTAACGTATAAGCCGCATGGACCGCTTCCTGCTGATCAGAAGGATCTGCTCAAAATGAGAAATTACTACAGCCAGTTTGGCCTTGGAGTCAAGACTGGTGTTGACCTGCCGCAGGAATCTGCAGGAATGCAAACGACACCTGATGTTGTAGGGGGCTTAATTTTAGACTTGGCAATTGGTCAATATGATACATATACACCGCTTCAGATGGCGCAGTACATTTCGGCAATCGCAAATGGCGGATACCGCATACAGCCTAGAATCGTCACAAGTATCCATAAACCCAGCAGTGAAGAGGAGCTTGGAAAAACAATTGAGCAAAGAAAGCCCAACATCCTGAATAAAATCAATAATACGGAAAGTGATATTCAGCAAGTAAAAACTGGAATGAAATTAGTTACAACTTCGGGGACCGCTAAAAATACTTTTACAGAAGACGTGTCTGGAAAAACGGGAACAGCGGAAACATTTTACTATGGCACAAATCAAAATTGGTGGGGAAAAAGCCCATACAATCTAACATTTGTCGGCTATTACCCATCGAAAAATCCAAAAGTTGCATTTAGTGTGGTTGTACCTTCAGTAGCAAACGATCACGATCCGATCAATAAGTTAATCGCCAAAAGAGCCATACACGCTTACGCAGAGCTCGAAAAGAAAAATAGCGAAAAATAAAAAACAGGGTGCACATCTGACAGATTGTGTGCCCTTTCTTTTACTCAAAAATTAGAGATCACTATAAGAATAGAAGGAGAATACTCATTTTCTAGCGAATCATACTAGGTAAAAGTCAATCTGTAAATGTCGAACATGATGATCATGCAAAGGAGGGATTCTGTGGAACAGGATACGCAGTATGTTAAGCCATTTCAAACGAAAACCGATATTCATGCAGTCTTGGCTTCTAATGGGCGCATCATTTATATATCAGCCAACTCCAAACTGTATCTGGGTTATCTCCAGGGAGAAATGATCGGATCATTCCTCAAGACATTTCTGCATGAGGAAGACCAATTTTTAGTTGAAAGCTATTTTTATAATGAACATCATCTGATGCCGTGCACCTTTCGTTTCATTAAAAAAGATCATACGATTGTATGGGTGGAGGCTGCAGTAGAAATTGTGACGACGAGAGCTGAGCGGACGGAACGGGAAATCATTTTGAAAATGAAGATTCTCGAAGAAGAGTCCGGGCATCAGCCTCTTAGCTGCGAAAAACATGAAATTGAGCCTGCGAACCCGGAATCAACTACATATATAACGGATGATTATGAGCGGCTAGTTGAAAATCTTCCAAGCCCGCTATGCATCAGTGTCAGCGGCAAAATCGTCTATGTGAACAGCGCAATGCTTTCCATGCTGGGAGCAAAAAGCAAGGATGCTGTTATTGGCAAATGGTCCTATGAATTTATTGAGGAAGAGTATCATGATATCGTGAAAAACAGAATTATACGAATGCAAAAAGGAATGGAAGTCGGAATGATTGAACAGACGTGGAAAAGGCTTGATGGCACACCTGTTCATTTAGAAGTGAAAGCGTCCCCGACCGTCTACAAAAACCAGCAGGCTGAACTGCTTCTGCTAATCGATATCTCTTCAAGGAAAAAATTCCAAACCATCCTGCAAAAAAGCCGTGAACGATATCAGCTGCTGATTCAAAATTCAATCGATACTATTGCTGTGATTCATAATGGGAAATGGGTGTTTATGAATGAGTCGGGAATTTCGCTGTTTGAAGCGGCGACCTATGAGGATTTAATCGGCAAAAATATATACGATCAGCTTCACCCATGCGATCATGAGGACGTGAAAGAGAGAATCCAAAATATTGCCGAGCAAAAAACAGAATCGGAAATCGTTAAGCAATCATGGTTTACCTTTCAGAACAGGGTCATCTACACGGAGATGGTCTGCATTCCGACGACCTTTTTCGGTGAAGCGGCTGTCCAAGTCATTCTGCGTGATATTTCTGAGAGAAAACAAACAGAGGAACTCATGCTTAAATCAGAAAAGTTATCTATCGCGGGACAGCTCGCAGCGGGAATCGCGCATGAGATCCGCAATCCGCTGACCGCGATCAAAGGGTTTTTACAGCTGATGAAACCGACGATGGAAGGAAATGAACATTATTTTGACATTGTATTCTCTGAGCTCAGCCGAATTGAATTAATACTCAGTGAACTGCTGATGCTGGCAAAGCCCCAGCAGAATGCCGTGAAAGAGCATTTGAACTTGAAAAAACTAATCGGTGAAGTCTCTGCGCTGCTGGAAACCCAGGCGAATTTAAACGGGATTTTCATCAGAACCCGTTATGAGAAAGACAGCATTTATATAAACGGGGACCAAAATCAGCTGAAGCAGGTATTCATTAATTTAATAAAAAATGCAGTAGAATCTATGCCTGACGGAGGCACTGTAGACATTATCGTAACAGAGGATAAGCATTCTGTTCATGTTACCGTCAAGGACGAAGGGGAGGGCATACCTGAAAAGGTGCTCAACCGTATTGGAGAACCATTTTTAACGACAAAAGAAAAGGGAACAGGGCTCGGGCTGATGGTAACATTTAATATCATTGAGAATCATCAAGGCGTTATCCATGTAGACAGCCAGCCGGATAAAGGCACAGCGTTTAAAATCTCATTTCCAAAAAAATAAAACAACGGCTTAAACGCCGTTGTTTATATCGTCTGCATCGATTCCCTTTTCTTTAGTACAAATAATTCTAAACGATCTAATCCTTCTCTTAATGTGTCCAGCGAGTATGCAAAAGACAGCCTTACATATCCTTCACCAAACGCTGAGAACGAGCTGCCGGGCACAAGCGCCACACCAGCATCCTCCAAAAGAGCCATACTAAAGTCAAACGAAGACATCCCAAAGGATTTAATAGAAGGAAAAATATAAAATGCGCCAGACGGTTTTACGACATCAAGCCCCATCGACACGAGGCGGTCATACACATAATCGAGCCGTTTTTTGTACTGCTCTCTCATGATCAGGGCGTCGTCAAATCCGTTAGTCACAGCTTCAAGCGCTGCCTTCTGAGAAATAGAGGACGCACATGACACATTGTATTGATGAACCTTTAAAATGTGTTTTGCTATGTCTTTCGGAGCGAATAAAAATCCGATTCTCCATCCCGTCATGCTGTGGGACTTTGACAAGCCGTTAATGACAATGGTTTGATCCCGCAAATGTGTTGCAATCGAATGGTGCGGTCTGTCATATGTTAATTCGCTGTATATTTCGTCTGACAATACGAAGACATTTCTGCCTTTTAATAGAGCCGCGATGCTTTTCAGCTCTTCTTCAGATAATGTCACACCGGTAGGGTTTGACGGATAAGGAAGCACGACACACTTGGTATTGGGAGTCAGAGCTTCTTCAATCAGCCGGGCTGTGAGTTTAAACCCGTGAGACGTCGTGTCAACAATGACAGGCTTGGCACCGCATAAATTGATAATAGGTTCATAACCCGGGTATATCGGACCTGGCATAATGACTTCATCGCCGGGAGACAGAATGGTGCGGAATGCTGCATCAATGGCTTGGCTTGCTCCCGTTGTGATCATTATTTCACTTTCAGCTTCATAGTTGAAGTCTGCTTTTTTCTTCATATAAAGCTGAACAGCTTGTCTCAATTCCAGGTAGCCGGCATTTGGAGTGTATGACGTAACGTTGTCATCAATGGCTTTTTTTGCGGCAGCTTTCACATGATGCGGCGTGAAAAAATCAGGCTGGCCGATCGTAAGTGAAATGACATTTTCGTGTTGAGATACAAGATTTGAGAATTTGCGTATTCCTGAAATTTCAATTTCTCTGGCTTTCGGATTCAGCAAATGTTCCATAATTCATCACCTTAATATATATAATGAGTTTCTCCTATTTTACCACTAGCTGGCCATTTGTCACCTTTTTAACCGATATATTTCGATTGTATGCGCCTATTTACTAAACATACCTTCCTTCTCAGAAAAAAAGAAGACAACCAGCGATTTGATTGTCTTTATTGTATCATGTTCTATTATTGTTTATATGTGCCAATTTCATCAATAACCATAGTCAAAATGAAGGTCTTCGTGCCAAATCATGTACGGGGGATGCTCTTGTTGAAGATCAGCAGATTCTTTCTTCATATGAAGATAAGTCTCTTCACTGATATCCTCTAAAACAGTCATTTCATCTTCTTTAAATATTACTAAAGTACCCATTATTTACACCCTTCTTTGGAAAAATCCTTGACTATTTTATCACTGTCAGTCGGAATGTCAATGGACATTAGGAAAAAAGTTTCTTTTTTTGAGATTGTCAGCATAACTATGGCCAGAATAGGATTTTGAAGAGCCTCACCATTCATTTTTTATAATTTGCGCCGATATATACAGTACAATACTGAATGCGAATAGCGAGGGATTGAATTGTCGTTACAACAATACGAAATTTTATTGGATTCTGGTACAAATGAATTAGAAATTGTGAAGTTTGGCGTTGGTGGCAATGCTTTCGGCATTAACGTCATGAAAGTGAGAGAGATTATTCAGCCTGTCGAGGTCACATCAGTGCCTCACTCCCACCAGCATGTAGAAGGAATGATTAAACTAAGAGGAGAAATTCTCCCAGTCATCAGCTTGTTTTCCTTTTTTGGGGTTGAGCCTGAGGGATCAAAAGACGAGAAGTATATCGTAACTGAATTTAACCAGCGAAAAATTGTTTTCCATGTCGGATCTGTTTCTCAAATTCACAGGGTTTCCTGGGAAGCGATTGAAAAGCCAACTTCCTTAAATCAAGGAATGGAGCGCCACCTCACAGGGATTATTAAACTGGAAGACATGATGATCTTTTTGCCTGATTATGAAAAAATCATCTATGATATCGAATCAGACTCAGGTGTTGATACGTATAATATGCATACCGAGGGCTTCGATGAAAGAAGAGCTGATAAAAAACTTATCATTGTGGAGGATTCACCGCTTCTGATGCGCCTCTTAAAGGATGAATTAACAGAAGCCGGATACAACAATATTACAGCGTTTGAGAATGGAAAAGATGCATATGACTATATCATGAACCTTACCGAAAGCGGCAATGATTTAACAGAACAAATCGATATGATCATCAGTGATATTGAAATGCCGAAAATGGACGGACACAGGCTGACAAAGCTGCTTAAAGACAATCCGAAGAGTTCTGATGTGCCGATAATGATTTTCTCATCATTAATTACAGATGATTTGCGTCACCGGGGAGAAGTGGTCGGCGCCGATGAGCAAATCAGCAAGCCGGAAATCAGCGATCTGATTAAAAAAGTGGATACGTATGTGATCGATTAATAAAAAAAAGCCGGATGCCATAAGTGGCATCGGCTTTTTTTATTAAAAATAACTCTCGCCGAGTTTCTTAAAGACAGGCTTATGATAAGCGGGCTGCTGGCGATTCGTCACAAGCGGCTTTTCTTTCATGCCGACGTATTTTTGCAATAGGTGTTTTGCTTTTGTTAAAGACATTTGAGCTTTTGGATTTCGGTACGACTGATTAAGTGTACCTAAATGCGGAAGATGTTCGAAGTCTTCTTTAGTTGGAGGCATGTGAAAATAGTAGTCTCCGATTGAGATAAGCACGTCCGATTGCTGTTGGCTGAACCTTGGATTTTTTGAAAAATGAAGCCCTATTTTTTTTCCTTTACCTTCTTTGACAAGCTTTTGCAAAGCCCGTTTTTTCAGCAGATATAGGTATTTAGGGTTGGGGGCGGTTTTTGCATGGCGGTTCACAGTGTAAACTGCTTTTGAAAGATTTTCTACGGTTGGCTGCAGATCTTTCGAGTATGCATGGTCGTCCATTATTTCTCTCCTTTGCTCTTATCAAATTTCTTATGATTAGATTATACTTTTTTAAGGTTGAAATGCAAATGTTGAATGCAAAAATGCGCTTTTTCTATGGAAAAAAAGCGCATTTTCAACTTATATTATACAGATTTTGCTTTCTTTTTCGGCTGAGCCTGAAATGTTTCCTCTACATTCACTTCTACAGCCTGCGCACTGTATTTTGGCAGTGCGACAAAATAGAAAATAAAAACAGCTAAGATGAAAACGCCCATGCCGTAATACAGATAATCGATGTTTGATACGAACTTAGGGAATAACAGCGCCACTAAGCCAAGTGTCAAAGACTGAGCAAACATCATAAAAGGATCTTGCCAGCCGCTTACACGTCCCATCAGCTTCGGATGGACAATCTTAGGCATCCATCCCCCTATGGCGATGTTTACCGGACCGATGCACATCCCCAGTACAAAAGTAGTCGCGTAGTACACCCATAAAACTTTGGTGTAGCCAAGGACAAAAATCAGCAAGCCTGCAATTAAAATCGGCACCGACATTAAAAAGTGAGGTTTCACTTTTTTAGAGATTAACGTGCCGATCACACTTCCTGCTAAAAGCCCAAACCCGATTGCGATCGTAAATACGGATGTATGCCATTCATAACGATCGGGGGACAGTCCATATTTCATTGTAAACATTGGCAATACAGCAAATCCTCCGTTCACAAAACCAAAAACAAAGAAACCGAAAATAAGAGAGGCCAGCAGCTTGTTTTTTAAAATGTAGACAATGCCTTCCTTAAAATCGTTTATCGAATCCTTGACGGAAGCTTGTCTCCAGTTAAATGTGCCGTTCGGCTGCCTAGCTTCTTTCGGAATCCGGCAGGTGCGGATAAGCAGGCCGGAAATAATAAAGCTGACAAAATCAAGAATAATCGCTCCATGAATTCCGATTGTGTTATACATAAAAGCACCGATTCCAACGCCAAATACCATAAAGATACTAAAAAGCATCTGATTAAGCCCGGCCGCTTTCGCATAATGCTCCTTCGGCAGGATGGCTTGTACTAAACTGTTTTCTGCAGGAAAGAAAAACTTGGTTACAGCGCTTCTGACAAACAAAATACAGAAAACAAGAGGAATATTGCCGGTAAATAAAGTGAAAAAAAGAACGACAGTCAGGGCGGCTCTGATCCAATCACAGTTTTCCGCGACTTTTTTTCTGTCAAACCTGTCCGCAACGACTCCCACAAGCAAAAACACAAATACTGTAGGAAGGGAATACATCAGTTCAGCCAAGGTTGTGTAAGAAGGCTGGCTGCTGAAGCGGTCCAGCAAGAAAAAAGCAAATGCCATGTTGCCTACTGTCGTGCCCATTTGAGAAGCGAGTGCTGCGAAAAATAGACGAACAAAATTACGATTTTTAAATATATCCATAAAAACGCTCCTTACCCTAAAGGTCCCACTTTATCATATTATAAACCGCCTGTTTTTGAAACAAATAAGAAAACATTACCGGTTAATCATGACTCTTGTTCCGTTTGGCACAATTGAAGCGAGTTCTAGAACATCTTTGTTATGCATGCGGATACAGCCTTTAGACACAGCCTTGCCAATCGAAGCGGGATTATTCGTTCCGTGTATTCCATAGTGCTGCCTTGAAAGGCTCAGCCAATAAGCGCCAAATGGGCCGCCGGGATTGCGTTGGCGGTTAATAATGTAGAACTCGCCAGTTGGTGTTTGTGTCAGTATTTTACCGACGGCGATCGGATAAGTTTTTATTACCTGATTATTTTGGTACAAAGTAAGGGTTTTAGCCCCAATAGAGACTGCAATATGATATGGGATCGTATTTGGGTCTGGCAGACCGGGGATGACAATGCGCTGTCCGGCGATAACTCCTGATTGCAGCGATGGGTTGGCTTGAATCAAAGCAGCAGTGCTGATTCTGAAATCGGCCGCGATGCTGGTGAGTGTATCGCCTTGTTTAATCTGGTACGTAAGCAGTTTCCTCATCCTCCCTTTTTTATTTATAAGTATTGATGAGGAACCCATTCTGCTACATTAAGTTGTGCTTTTTAATGTAAAGACCGTGATTTCAGGTTTAGCCAGAAATCGCAAAGGCAGTCTCGTCATCCCGAGGCCGCGGTTCACATAAATATGAGTGTCGCCTGTTTGGTACATTCCTTCGGTATAGACTTTTCCATACGGGGGCGTAATAAGCGGTCCGTAGAAGGGCAGCTGGATCTGCCCGCCGTGTGTGTGTCCGGATAGCTGCAGATTGACAGGATATGTTTTTGTATTCAAGGCAGCATCAGGCTCATGGACGAGCAGAATGGAAAAAAGCCTCTCGCTTAGTTTCGATAGGGTGCCTTCATAATCGGGCTTGCCGAGCATTAAATCATCGAGCGCAGCGATCTCAATTTCGCTGCCGTCTGTGAGCGTCAATTTTCGATAGGCGTTGCGGAATACCGTAAAACCTCCTGATGACATCAGGCTTTTATAAGCATCGGTTCCATAGCCGCCGTGATCATGATTGCCGTAAACACAAAACTTGCCGAAGGGTGCTTGAAGCTTTCTCAAAAAAGGAATCACTGCCTGATAATGTTGATACGTATCAGGGTTATCGATAATATCACCGGTAAAAACAATTAAATCAGGCTTAGTTTCATTGATCGTCAGGATGACAGTTCTAAAGTCTTCAAGCGTAAAATAATCGCTTAAATGTGTATCACTGAACTGCACGATTTTAAAACCGTCAAATCCATGGGGAATGAGAGAGCTTTTAATCGTGTGTTTAGTAGTCTCAATCATATGCGGTTCCAGATAGCGGGCATAGCCATATCCCCCGCTGGCCGTTAAAACTCCGGCCGCAAAAATGCCGAGCGTTCCTTTTAAAAATTGTCTTCTGGACATCTTTTTCATTTCAAACCAACCTTTAGTAGAGTTTTTCTATTATATCACCTGTAACTTGAAAAAATCTCATCTCAGCATGTGCTGACAGCAGCTGGCATATAATGATAGAATAATATTGAATGAATACTCATTCATAACAGGAGGGATCATACAATGGAAAAAAAGGTTGTTATTATTACCGGCGGGTCAAGCGGCATGGGAAAAGCAATGGCAAAAAAACAGGCCGAATTGGGCTGGAATGTCATGATAACAGGGCGGAACCATGAAGCACTTGAAGAAACAAAAAAAGAAATTGAAACCTTTGAGGGCCAAGTTGCCTGTTTTCAAATGGATGTCCGTTCTGATTCTGGGGCAGCACAAATGGTTGCAGAAGCGTTACATGTGTTTGGGCGTCTTGATGCACTTATTAATAATGCGGCCGGCAATTTTATTTGCCCGGCAGAAAAGCTCACGCCCAATGGATGGAAAGCGGTAATTGAGATTGTATTAAATGGTACGTTTTTTTGCAGCCAAGCCGCAGCCAAGCACTGGATTGAGCATCAGCAGAGGGGTGTTATTTTAAATATGGCCGCCACATATGCGTGGGGAGCGGGAGCGGGGGTAGTTCATTCCGCTGCGGCAAAAGCTGGCGTATTGTCGCTCACTAGAACTCTTGCCGTAGAGTGGGGCAGTCAATACGGAATCCGCACAAACGCGATTGCACCCGGTCCAATTGAACGAACAGGCGGTGCAGAGAAGCTATTTGAATCGGAAAAAGCGAAGGCCCGCACGCTGAACAGTGTGCCGCTCGGCCGGCTTGGCACACCCGAGGAAATCGCCGCTTTGGCCGCGTTTATGCTTTCTGATGAAGCGTCCTATATGAATGGGGAATGTGTCACTCTGGATGGGGGGCAATGGCTGAATCCTTATCCGTTTTAATTTCACAATAATATTTATCAGTAAATATTGAAATTATTAAGTGGAATTTTTATGTTTAAAAGTTTAACCTCCAAAATTAACCTTCTTCCTATCCAATTAAACCTATTAAGATAACACATAAAGCTCTAATTGTTTAAGAGGAATTGGTGTCATACGTAAGCCACCTAATATATGAAAGTTATATTTCAAAAGGGGAGGCGAAGTATGAAGAACTTAGATTAAAACATTCCTATAATTACCTCGTTAACTAAAAAGAGGAATTATAGGAATAAATTAATTAGGTTTATATTATTATGGGAGGAAGGTTAAATAATGGACGAAATGGTATTATTAACTCAGGAATGGCTCAATGAAACGTACAAGGGGAAAAGTGGCTATAATCCCATTGAGGAAAATGGGAAAACTGGCTGGGAAACAATGTATGCATTAACTAGAGCCTTACAACTAGAATTGGGAATTATACAGACTTCCGACAGCTTTGGTCCTACAACTTTGAGAAAGCTTGAAGAATTAGGCCCAATTTCTATGTCATCTAATTCGAAAAAAAATATTGTGAAAATTGTTCAAGGTGCCCTATATTGTAAAGGTTATGGTCCAGGTGGATTAACGGGTACATTTGGACAGGGAACGAAAGGCGCGATAGCAGAAATGCAAATGAATATGGGTCTTTCTAAAGCAGACGGTGTAGTAACGCCTAAAGTGTTTAAGGCTTTATTGAACATGGACTCTTATATCCTTTTAAGTGGAGCATCAGAGAAAGTTCGTTCAATACAGCAATGGCTAAATAATAAATTTAACCATAGAGAGAATTTCTATTTAATGCCCTGTGATGGTCAGTATTCAAGGGATACTCAAAAGTCTCTTGTTTATGCAATACAGTACGAGGAAGGATTAGATGATAGTATAGCTAATGGGAATTTTGGACCAACTACACAAAGATTGATTCCTGTATTGGGAATTGGATCCACGGATGAAAAAAATAGTTTTGTTCATTTATTTCAAGCTGCTCTAATTTTTAATGGGTACAATGTTCCTTTTGATGGAGTATACTCTGAATCCGTAAGATCAAAAGTAATGGATTTTCAATCTTTTGTAAAATTGCAACAGAGTGGTATCGCTGACTTTCAAACATGGTCTTCGCTTTTAGTAAGTACTGGAGACCCTAATCGAAAAGGAGTTGCTTGTGACTCAATTACTCAAATTACATCGGACAGGGCGGAGTCCCTTAAGAGGGCAGGTTATAAGATTGTAGGGCGATATCTAACAAATGCGCCGGGGAGTACACTAAATAAAAAAATACAACCAGGTGAATTAGAAACAATCTTAAAATCAGGTTTAAATGTTTTTCCGATTTATCAAACCTATGGGGGAGCAACAAATTATTTTAATAAAGAACAAGGAAAGAAAGATGCGTTTGCTGCTTATAAAGCAGCAAAAGAATACGGGTTTAAAAATAACACTGTAATATACTTTGCAGTAGATTATGATGCATATGGTAACGATTTAAACAACAATATTATTCCACACTTCGAAGGTATAAATGAAATAATGAACGGTTTTTTAGGTTCAACTTACAAAATTGGTATTTATGCCCCTAGGAATGTATGTACTATAGTTTCTAAAAAAGGTTTAGCATTTGCAAGTTTTGTAAGTGGTATGTCTACTGGCTTTAGCGGAAACTTAGGATATCCTTTGCCTTACAATTGGGCGTTTGACCAAATTTCAACAATTACTGTTGGAAATGGTTCTGGAATGATTGAAATTGATAATGATATTTGTTCAGGTTTGGATAATGGAGTTAATACCATAAATATAGTGTCTTCAGAGAATAAGAAGTTTTTTGATCAAATTGATGTTTTATATGAAACTGCTGAAAAATATGCTCAAATGCAAAGCGATTTAAATAATGGGGTAGAAAAAACACAATTAGCTAATGAGTTGGTTGCCCAGTATTTAAGAAAGGATGACTACAAAGGGTGGAAGTGGGTCCCTACCGCAGGCCAGATTGATCCTATTTATCGTGAATGGGCAGATAAAGCGCTAGGGGAAGACCTAGTAAATGGAATTGTTGATCCTATATCAAAAACTGTCATAGGAACGCAGCATCTTATGGCAACTTATAATGCCATTATTTATAGTGGTGGTTACTCTCAAACACTACGAGATTTTGCTGGTTGGACTGGAGATCTATTAACAACAATACAGGACATGAAATTACACGCTCAAGAATTTAATTCGCCTTATGATGCGGCTATGAAAATAATAGGTAATATGTATCAATTTAGCCTAGATGATTTATTTAGTGATGTAGATGCAATTAATCTAGCGAATAAAACATCAGTTGGTGCTAATGCACAACCTCTAAATATCGCAATTAGAGATTATTATAGTAATAATGACTGTATGAATAGGTTCACTCAATTTGTAAATAATAGATTTGATGGTTCGTTAGACAAAATTTTCTCTGAAGCAGAGTATTATTTAAATACAAACCTTGACCCAGTTGTTGTTCCAATTAGGTTAGCCTTTAAACGTGCTTTTGATGTTGAGGATTATAGTGAAGATATTGGAAAAATAACAGCACAAGCATTTAGAGATGTTATTGAGAAAAAAATGAGATCTGAATAAACTGCAAAACAAGCGAACCTAAAACTGGTCGTTCGCTTGTTTTATTTTTTATTCAAATTTATGATATAATTTTTAAAGATTAAGGAGTGATTCATTGAAGAAATTGTTAAAAAAGTTAGTTGTATTATTTTTAAGCAGTTTAGTTATCATCTTTAATATTTGGTACTTTATTATTTGTGCTTTTTCCCCAGAGTATTATCAAAATACAAATCTTACTTCTAATGAAATAATAAGATTTGAAAAACTATACCACATAGATTTTCCTGATGAAACAAAATTTATTAAAGCTAGAGAGTATTTGGCTGGGCCCGGAGGAGATACGTCAGCTGTATTATATGTGTCTCTGCCAACCAAGCGGGTAGAAAAAGTTTTATCTGATTACACGCATATGAAAATAAACTATACTGACAATGTCGGTTCAATGTATGGAGTTGACGTTTCAAAGAGTGTCGCCGGTTTAACAACTCTTACATTTGGCACTTACGATAAAAAAGGAACTTTCTATAATATGAAACATGATGATGATTGGATGTATAAAGGCACTGACTGGAATCTTTACTTTTGGACAGCTGCTAGTTATAATGCTGTTATTTTTGTATTTGTCTTGGTTATTGTGAAACAAATGAATAAAATTCTTAATTAACCAGTCTGTAGATTGATAATCTCAAAAAAATTTTCCTCTTCTTTTAACATACTCCATACGACCCGCTTTTCCATACTATGATTTTTTTGAAATTTGTGGTGTAGTTATAATTGTGCGTATAATCAGACAAAGATAGAGAAGCAGGTGATAACATGTTGGATCCACTTGATATTTTAACGAACATTGATGATGTCCTCCCATATTACCAGGCGATTTTCAGTGCCGAGGAGCAGAAAATCGTCGGGTATGAGGTGCTGGGGCGTATATTGGCAGATTCAGAAATTCAAAGTCTCGGACCCTTTTTTTTAGATGCGGGGATACCCGAAGAATATAAGTTAGAGGTTGATAACAGAATTATCCGCCAGGCTCTTGACCGCTTTTTAGAAGCGGATTCTGATCTGCTGATTTTTATGAATCAGGATGCCAATCTTTTAATGCTTGATCACGGCGAAAGCTTTCTTGAGCTTCTGAAAGAATATGAAGCGAGAGGGATCGAACTTCATCGTTTCGTGCTTGAAATTACGGAGCACAATTTTGAAGGGGATATTGAGCAGCTTTACCATATGCTTGCCTACTATCGTACATACGGAATCAAAATTGCAGTTGATAATATCGGAAAAGAAAGCAGCAATCTGGACAGAATTGCGTTACTATCGCCAGATTTGTTGAAAATCGATTTACAGGCGCTGAAAATCTCACAGCCATCTCCGTCTTATGAGCATGTGCTGTACAGCATTTCATTATTAGCAAGAAAAATTGGTGCGGCGCTGCTTTACGAAGATATTGAGGCGAATTTTCAGCTTCAATACGCATGGAGAAATGGCGGACGCTATTTTCAGGGCTATTATTTGGTGTCCCCGTCAGAAACGTTTTTAGAGAGAGATGTATTGAAGCGAAGACTTAAGACAGAATTTCACCAATTTATTACACATGAGAAAAAGAAACTAGAAACCGTCTATGAGCACTCTGAACAGTTTTACAAACGGGTGCACCAGGCTGTTACATCATTGCGAAAAAACAGCCAGTCTCCGGGTGATGATTTTATTAAAAAGCTGGCGGAAGAGCTGACGGATTGCAGCTTTAGAATTTACATCTGTGATGGAGAAGGTGATCAGCTGACTGGAAATGTTTTTAAACAAGACGGAGAATGGATTTACCAGCCGGAGTATACGGAGAAGAACTGGAGCTGGCGTCCTTATTTTCTGGAGAACATCATGAGAATGAGAAACCTCAGAAAAGGGTTTTTCAGTGATTTGTACAGCGATTTGGAAACAGGAGAAATGATCAGAACGTTTTCATATCCGATGGATGATCAAATATATTTATTTATAGACCTGCCGTATTCTTATTTATATGAGCAGGATGGATTGATTTAAACGGCTGAAGAGCCGTTTTTTTTATGAATTGAAAAAAATATCAAAAAACGATTGACATTGATACTGAGAATCATTATCATTTAATTATAGAGAGAAGCTACTCTCTGTTCCCCAACCCCTCTATCAGATCAAGATCCGAAAAGCTTGGCGCTACCCCCGCCAAGTTTTTTATTTGTCAACGCATAAGACAATCCATAGAAACAATAAACCTTATTAGTGGTAAACAACGGCACTAGGAGGTAAAAACATGTTCAAAAGGAGCAACAGACTGCTGATTGACCTTCCAACCCCAGAACATCCTGACCCAAATGCGGCAGCGGCGGTTCAAGAGCTGTTAGGCGGCAAATTTGGTGAAATGTCCACTCTCAATAATTATATGTTCCAGTCCTTTAACTTTCGCAGCAAGAAAAGATTAAAACCGTTTTACGATCTCGTATCAAGTATTACCGCTGAAGAATTCGGCCATGTTGAGCTTGTGTCTAATACGATATCCTTAATGCTGACAGGTTCGACATTTAAAGGTGATCCCGACGTTACACCGATGAGAGATGCAAAAAATAAACGAAATTCCCAGCATTTTATTGAAACGGCTCAAACGTCTTATCCGTTTGATTCGATGGGGAAAGCCTGGACCGGTGAAAATGTGTTTAACAGCGGAAATCTGGTGCTGGATTTGCTCCATAACTTTTTCTTGGAATGCGGCGCCCGAACTCACAAAATGAGAGTGTATGAAATGACTGATCACCCGGTGGCCAGAGAAATGATCGGTTATTTGCTCGTGCGCGGCGGCGTTCATATCGTGGCGTATGCCAAAGCGCTTGAGATTGCGACCGGCGTAAATATCGGCAAAATGCTTCCGATCCCGAACCTTGATAATAAACATTTTGATACAGCCAGAAAATTTGAAGAGCAGGGAATTCATACGAAGCTGTATACATTCAGTGATACGGATTACAAGGATATCAATAAAATCTGGAAAGGTGAGCATCCGATAGACGGCAGTAAGCTTCATGTCATTGAGGGGAGCCCTAAGGGAGCGCCCGTTCCTGATTTCAGAGAAGTGCCGGAGGAATTTGCTCCCGGGATTTCAAAAGAGGATTTTGACGAAATTGCAAAAAGGCTGTTGGATTCTGCCGGAATATCAAAAAAATCATAATTGTGTGTATGACATTCCAAAAAAAGCCTCAAACTACGTAAAAATAGTTTTTTCACTTTTTTTCTTTTCTTAAATTCAGCAGGGAAAATGCCATCCTGTCCGACTTTATGGTATGATGCTCAATAGAACTTGTATTATAATAAATACTTGTTGATTTGAAGTTGTTTTTTGAAAGGAGTCTTTTTTTAGAATGTCACAATTAATGGGTATCATCACACGGCTGCAAAGTCTGCAAGAAACGGCGGAAGCGGCTAACGAGCCAATGCAGCGCTACTTCGAAGTAAATGGTGAGAAAATATGCAGTGTTAAATATTTCGAAAAAAATCAAACGTTTGAACTGACGGTTTTCCAAAAAGGTGAAAAGCCGAACACATATCCGTTTGATAATATCGACATGGTTTCAATCGAAATCTTTGAACTTCTGCAGTAAGACTCTTGATATAGGGGAAACAAGCTTTCGCTTTGCAGTATGTAATCGAAATAAACGGTAAGGAACATACTTGTTTCATGGTTGTAAATCCTTGAAAAGGGGTGTCGTCATGGCCGATTCTTTTCTGTTTTATAATCTTTCAGAAGCACAGATGACCTTTCAAGATGTGATGGAGCGGCTTAAAGCCTTTATTCGAAGGGATCCCCGTTCTTCATATGTGTTATCGATCGGAACCGATTCACAGGTTTATCGTGATTACACAAAGTTTATTACTGCATTACATTTGCATCGTACAGGCAAGGGAGCTTGGGGCTGCTTGAAAAACCACGCAGTCGACAGACCCATACATAGCCTTCGTGAAAAGATTTCGTTAGAAACGGCGTACAGTCAAGAAACAGCCGCCTATATTCTGGATGGACACTTGATGGATATTACCGATCTGCTCCTGCCCTTTACAGGCGAAGGGGCGGATCTTACATTTGAGGTTCACTTGGATATTGGGAAAAAAGGGCTTACAAAAGAACTGATTCAAGAAATGACAGGGCGCATTACTTCAATGGGGATTGAGGCTAAAATCAAACCGGATTCATACACAGCCTTCAGCTATGCAAATCGTTTCACAAAATAATTCCGGCTCGCAAGCCGAGGGAAATGTCGAATTATGCGGTTGACGATTGTTTTCTGATTACTTATTCTAGCGGTAGAGCTGAAAGTAAGTTTTCTTGCTTTCAGAGGTATTCAGTATAAAACAGGGGGCCTGATTACGAATGAGTCTTATCGGTGAACGATTTACAGAAGAAGAACAAAAACTTCTGCTGAATATCCTGATCAACCATGAGTATGCTATCGAGCTTTTAAGCAGTGAGATCAACGATATAGAGACAGGAACCAAAAACGTTGACGGAACCACCTACAAAAAACTTGTAACGCTATACGACCGATTTCGATTTGAAAATTAATGGCACACCTTATAATTGATACTCCTCCAAAGAGTATCTTTTTTATTGAAGGAAACTTTTCGACAAATACTGATAAAGTTTATATTATTGTAGTATAGGGAATGTATGTGTTGATGAAAATGAAAAGGGGTCGAAAACATGATAAGCTTGCAATCAGATCAGCTTCTTGAGGCAACAGTCGGACAATTTATGATTGAGGCGGACAAAGTAGCGCACGTTCAAGTTGGGAACAACCTGGAGCACGCTTTATTAGTGCTGACAAAAACAGGGTACACAGCCATCCCGGTGCTGGATGCGTCATATCGTTTACACGGCTTAATAGGTACCAATATGATCATGAACAGCATTTTTGGTCTTGAAAGAATTGAATTTGAAAAGCTTGACCAAATTACCGTTGAGGAAGTTATGCTGACTGATATTCCGCGTCTTCATATAAATGATCCGATTATCAAAGGATTCAGCATGGTCATTGATAACGGGTTTGTTTGCGTTGAAAATGATGATCGGGTCTTTGAGGGGATTTTCACAAGAAGAGTGGTTTTGAAGGAATTGAATAAGCATATTCGCTCATTGAACAAGTAGGCTGCTCAGCCTATTTTTTATTCTATTTGCAGAGCAATAAAGAAAGCGCATACATAAATTGGGGTGAAAAGGACTTGAATCATAAACTAAGATTTTATTAGAATAGAAGATAAGAAAAACTTATTGATGATAAAAAGGAGGACGACATGCAGCTTCAAGAGCTTCATATGCTCGTAGTTTTAGCTGAGGAGTTAAATATGAGAAAGGCGGCGGAACGGCTTTTTGTATCCCAGCCGGCTTTATCTCAGCGTTTACAAACCATTGAAAAGGCGTGGGGGACAAAGATATTTTTAAGATCCCAAAAAGGATTGACGGTAACGCCGGCCGGAGAGAAAATCATTCAGTTTGCGAATGACGTTACGTTAGAGCAGGACAGAATTAGAGAAAATATCGATGAGCTCGAAGGAGAAATTCACGGCACACTGAAGCTTGCCGTCGCCTCCATCATCGGCCAGCATTGGCTTCCAAAAGTTCTAAAAACGTATGTGGAAAAGTATCCGAATGCAAAGGTCTCGCTCATTACCGGCTGGAGCAGCGAAATGCTGAAAAGCCTTTATGAGGATCAGGTTCATATTGGCATTATTAGAGGAAACCCCGAGTGGAAAGGCCGCAAAGACTATTTAATGACAGACCATCTGTATTTAGTCGACACTGAAATCTCTTGTATAGAAGATATTGCTCATACAGAACGGCCGTTTATCCAATTTAAAAGCGACAGCACTTATTTTCAGGAAATTCAGCATTGGTGGCATCAAAAATTTAAAACGTCGCCAAAACAGACTATATTGGTTGATCAGATTGAAACGTGCAAACAGATGGCACTGCACGGGATCGGATATGCGATTTTGCCGTCTGTTACCCTTCAGAACGAAGATAAAGTCAATAAAATGCCTCTGTTAGACGTGAAAGGCAATCCTATCGGGCGGGATACTTGGTTATTAGGCTATGAACCTGCTTTTGAACTGAAGCAAGTTCAAGCTTTTGTTTCAGTTGTAAAGGAGATGCTTGATCAAGAGCACCCATTTTAAGAGAAAAGACAGCAAAAGGCTGTCTTTTTTTATTTATATATTGACAATGAAAATCATTATCATTTAAAGTGATACATATGATATTGAAAATCATTATCAATTATGAGGTGATAACATGGCAAAAGCCTTGATTACATATGCCAGCATGTCAGGAAATACCGAAGACATTGCTGGAATTATAAAAGATACACTGCAGGAATATGGTCTAGACATTGATTGCATCGATATGGATGACGCGGAGGCATCGGCTCTGACTTCTTATGATTATGTGCTCATTGGCACCTACACATGGGGAGATGGCGATTTGCCTTACGAAGCAGAGGACTTTTTCGAAGAGGTTCAGCAGCTCCAGCTGAACGGTTTGAAAACAGCTTGCTTCGGCTCGGGGGATTACTCTTATCCAAAGTTTTGCGAAGCTGTCAATTTGTTCAGTGACATGCTGCAAGAGGCGGGAGCTGCTGTCTATCAAGAAACACTTAAAATTGAGCTTGCCCCTGAAACGGATGATGACGTGGAAAGCTGCAGAGAATTTGCAAGAGGTTTTCTTGCATGGGCAGACTTTGTGAACAAGGGAAAAAGCCATGTTTCATAAAGGGGCGACAGCTGTTGCGGCATCGGCGTTTTCTGGCTATTTTGTGGCAGTGAAAAGAGAAGGCATTTTTCATTATTCTTTGGAACAAGGCTGGAAAAAGCTTTTTCGTTTAAAAGCGAAAATACACTGCATCAGTTACATCGGTCCTTACTTATTCGGTGTCGGTGAAAAGGGAACGATCATTCGTTCATCTGACGAAGGGAAAAGCTGGACGATGTCGAGCTTCCCGACAAATGCGACAGTGTGGTCGATTACCGGCAGGAATGATGGATTTGTTTGCGCCCATGGCAAGCATTGCATTTATGTGTCAGAAGACTTCGGTATTTCGTGGCGGGTTGTCAAACCCTTTGCGGAATTTGAACATCCGCCTGTTATCCGTTCACTGTGTCTGCATGGCGGGAATCTTTATATTGGTACACAAATACACGAATGTTTCGGAGGGATTTGGGCTTACGATTTCAAACAAGGCGCTGTCCGGAGGGTAAAAAAAGAAGACAGCCGTATGACGGCATCCATGCTTGTGTTCGATGAAAAATGGCTGGTTGCTGCAATGGGCTCTGCAAAAGGAAAGCGCGGAGCCGTCACTGCACAACATATTTTAACCGCTGAAGAAGTCACGATACATTCCAGCATGATCAAAAAAGAAGAATCGTTTCTTGATATTTCAGAGGATGATGGCATTATTTATGTCACAACGGCTCAAGATGAAAATGGCTATTCGAGGATTTATCAGGCTGATCTTGAGGCCCGAGAGCTAAAATGGTTCGATACCATTAAAGGTCATGGATGGAGAGTCGCCAATCAAAGAGAAAATTTCTTTTGTGCAGGCTTGTATGAATGTAAATTTGTCCAGCCGTACGAAGTTTCAGCAATGATTCATTAGAGGAGGAATACGGAATTGGGGAAGATTTTGCTGGTTTACGCAACGATGTCAGGCAACACAGAAGCCATGGCTGATTTGATTGAAAAGGGGCTTCAGGAGGCGGAAGCGGAAGTAGATCGATTTGAAGCGATGGACATTGATGATGCCGAGCTGTTTAATGATTATGAACATATCATCTTAGGAACCTATACATGGGGAGACGGTGATCTGCCTGACGAATTTCTTGACCTTGCCGAAGAAATGGAAGCCCTTGACTTTACCGGGAAAACATGCGCCGTTTTCGGTTCCGGTGATACAGCATATGAATATTTCTGCGGTGCTGTAGATACGCTTGAAGAGAAAATAAAAGAACGAGGCGGCGAAATTGTGCTTCCTTCCGTAAAGGTTGAAATGAATCCTGAAGGGGAAGAAGAAGTATTAAAGGAATTCGGCAGACAATTTGCCAGAAAAAGCGGCTGTGCTGTCTGATAGATGCAAAGGGAACTGCCGAGCGGCTGTTTCCTTTTTTTCTTGTCTTTGTATCTTTCCTTTGATACAGTAATGAGGTAGAAAATCAGGAGGAGGACTATACATATGAAAATGATGGACGCAAATGAAATTATTTCATTTATTCAAAATAGCACAAAATCTACACCTGTAAAGGTTTATGTAAAAGGTGAGCTGGAAGGAATCAATTTCGGTGAATCTGCGAAAGCTTTTCTAAACGGAAACACTGGTGTTGTTTTCGGTGAATGGAGCGAAATCAAAACAGCAATTGAAGAAAACCAAAGCAAAATCGAAGATTACGTGGTAGAAAATGACCGCCGTAACTCAGCGATTCCTATGCTTGATCTTAAAGATGTCAAAGCGCGCATCGAGCCGGGTGCGATCATCCGCGACCAAGTTGAAATCGGCGATAACGCAGTCATCATGATGGGGGCTTCTATCAATATCGGATCAGTTATCGGAGAAGGCACAATGATCGATATGAACGTTGTTCTTGGCGGACGAGCTACTGTCGGTAAAAACTGTCACATCGGTGCGGGTTCTGTGCTTGCGGGCGTTATTGAGCCGCCATCCGCTAAACCGGTTGTCATTGAAGACGACGTTGTGATCGGTGCAAATGCTGTCGTACTCGAAGGTGTAACAGTCGGTAAAGGAGCTGTTGTCGCTGCGGGAGCGATCGTAGTGAACGATGTTGAGCCATACACAGTTGTTGCGGGAACACCTGCTAAGAAAATCAAAG
This sequence comes from Bacillus sp. 2CMS4F, assembly GCF_023161785.1. NCBI lineage: Bacteria > Bacillati > Bacillota > Bacilli > Caryophanales > Bacillaceae > Bacillus > Bacillus sp. 2CMS4F. Next base: position 624,793 of record NZ_JALNTO010000001.1, on the reverse strand, counting down.
ATATCGATGAGAAAACAAAAGGCAAAACTGAAATCAAGCAGGAATTACGCCAGCTGTAAGGAATGATTTGATCAAAAAGGCGTGGATGATATATCCACGCCTTATTCGTATAGGCAGGAGGAAATGAAAATGAAGAAAGAGGAGCTCATTGCAATCCGCAGAGATCTGCACCGTATTCCTGAGCTTGGATTTCAGGAATTCAAAACACAGCAATATTTATTAAACGTCTTGGAGCAATATCCGAAAGACAGAATTGAAATTGAGAAATGGAGAACTGGGCTTTTTGTAAAAGTGAACGGAACAGCGCCGGACAAAATGCTCGGATACCGAGCGGACATTGACGCGCTTTCAATCGAAGAGCAGACAGGCCTGCCGTTTTCATCAGAGCATCACGGCAAAATGCACGCCTGCGGACATGATTTGCATATGACGATAGCGCTGGGCATCATCGACCACTTTGTTCATCACCCTGTTAAGCATGATCTGCTCTTTTTATTTCAGCCGGCAGAGGAAGGGCCAGGCGGAGCGGAACCGATGCTTGAGAGCGACGTCTTAAAAAAGTGGCAGCCTGATCTCATTACTGCGCTTCATATTGCTCCAGAGCTTCCGGTCGGCACCATCGCGACAAAAAGCGGTTTGCTTTTTGCGAATACATCAGAGCTTGTCATTGACCTGGAAGGCAAAGGGGGGCATGCCGCTTATCCGCACTTAGCTGAGGATATGGTTGTAGCGGCAAGCACTCTCGTTACTCAATTGCAAACAATCATCTCCAGAAACACAGACCCGCTGGACAGCGCTGTGATTACTATCGGTACGATTACGGGCGGCTCCGCGCAAAATATTATTGCGCAAACAGCTCACCTGGAAGGCACAATCCGCACGCTTTCTGAAGAATCCATGAAGCAGGTAAAGGAACGGATCGAAGATTTAGTGAAGGGAATTGAAATTGGCTTCCGCTGTAAAGGAAAAGTGACGTATCCGTCTGTGTATCACCAAGTTTACAATACAAGCGGGCTCACAGAGGAGTTTATGTCTTTTGTTGCTGAGCAAAAATTGGCACAAGTAATCGAAGCAAAAGAAGCGATGACCGGAGAGGATTTTGGCTACATGCTGAAAAAATACCCGGGTTTCATGTTCTGGCTCGGCGCTGATTCCGCGCACGGACTCCATCACGCAAAGCTGAATCCTAATGAAAATGCGATCGAAACAGCGGTTAACGTGATGACAGGTTATTTTTCTGTTTATGCCAATTAAGTACAATGGAAAGAATAAAATGCCATATGATGAGCACCCTATTTAACGGAGGTGTTCTTTATGACAAAAAAAATAGGAATTGAACAGTCGTTATCAGATGTAGAAGCTGCATTAAGAGAAAAAGGATATGACGTTGTCATGATGAAAAGTCCTGCAGATGCAAAAGGCTGTGACTGCTGTGTCGTAACAGGGCTAGACAACAATGTGCAAGGTATTGCCGATACAGTAACACAAGCACCAGTCATTACAGCTTCCGGGATGACTGCTGAAGAAATTTGCAGCGAAGTTGAAAGCAGAATTCAGTAAAGTAAAAACCGAAGCAAAAGCTTCGGTTCTTTTGTTATTCTGTTTCTTTAGGAAAAGCGCGGTCGAGTGCGGTTTTTATTTCTTTTCTCAGCACTCGTTCGACCCGCCACTGTTCCATATTTTCTGTTTTGGCAATGACTCTGATCACAAATTCAGAGGTTCCCAGCTCTTGAATGCCAATGACATTAGGACCCTCTTTTATTTGCGGAAGAGCAGCTGCCGTTTCGTCACATACATGTTGTAAGATGTGAATGGTTTCATCGAGGTTTCTTTCAGCCGGGACTTTAATATCAACCAGCGCCTGCATCGTTCCGCGGGAATGGTTGCTTACATTTGTGATGTTCCGGTTCGGAATGTAATGCAGTGTGCCGTCAAAGCTGCGGATTTGGGTTGTTCTTAAACCGACCTGCTCCACAATTCCGTCAAAAGTCGCAACGGTTATATAATCTCCGACATCCAATTGTTTTTCAAGCAGAATAAAAAAACCTGTCACGATGTCGCTGACAAGGCCTTGGGCGCCAAAACCGACCGCCAGACCTACGATTCCCGCACCTGCTAAAAGAGCGCTCGGGTCGTAATGAAACAAATCCAGAACCATAACGAAAAAAATAAAAATCAATATGTAAGCAAATACGTTAAGTGTCAGGCTTCGGAGCGTGTGAGCGCGTCCGATAGACAGGCTGTTTTGGGCTTCAAATTTTGCAAATAGATGTTTAATAATTCTCATGCCTACAGATCGAACGATAAAATAGAGGCAAATCATAATGACAAGCTTAATGAGTAAAACACCCGCACTGGTGACAAGACCTGCCCAATCATACTGTGTAATAAAATCCATGTTGGAGCTTCCTTTCTGAATGTGTTGCAGCATGTTAAAGTTTGTTTCCCTATACATGAACATGTTAAACTTTTTACCGTAAAATGTCGAAGGCAAAGACATGTATTCTTTGTTAAAAATTGACTGGGAAAATGCGGTTCGATATAATGGTCATTGTGAGGTTATTGACGAAATAAGGAATATTTTCCTTTATTTTCTTATCCATCTGGCTTTTAAAGCCAAACTATCAATTGGAGGGATACATATGGCAGAACGTATGGTAGGTAAACAAGCTCCTCGTTTTGAAATGGAAGCAGTCCTTGCAAATAAGGAATTTGGCAAAGTAAGTCTTGAAGAAAACATGAAAAACGACAAATGGACAGTTCTTTTCTTCTATCCAATGGACTTTACTTTTGTCTGTCCGACAGAAATTACAGCGATGTCTGACCGTTATGACGAATTCGAAGATCTTGATGCTGAAGTGATCGGCGTTTCAACTGATACAATCCATACTCACTTGGCGTGGATCAACACAGACCGTAAAGAAAATGGTCTTGGTCAGCTGAAATATCCGCTTGCTGCTGATACTAACCATGAAGTATCCCGTGAATATGGCGTTTTAATTGAAGAAGAAGGCGTTGCACTTCGCGGATTGTTTATTATCAATCCTGAAGGCGAGCTACAATATCAAACGGTTTTCCATAACAACATCGGCCGTGACGTTGATGAAACGCTTCGAGTACTTCAAGCACTTCAAACAGGCGGACTATGCCCGGCTAACTGGAAACCAGGTCAAAAAACACTTTAATTCTTTTTGAGAACGAAAGAAAAAGGTCTAACAATTCGTTAGGCCTTTTTGACTCTTACTGCTCACTAGGAGGGAAAAGCGATGAAATTACGTCAGCCAATGCCTGAATTGACAGGAGAAAAAGCTTGGTTCAATGGTGAAGTAACAAAAGAACAACTGATTGGAGAAAAACCGACACTTATTCATTTCTGGTCCATCAGCTGCCACCTGTGCAAAGAAGCAATGCCGCAGGTGAATGAATTCCGGGACAAATATCAAGACAAGCTGAACGTTGTAGCTGTTCATATGCCTCGCTCCGAAGATGACCTGGATCTCGACAAAATCAAAGAAGTAGCTGCTGAACATGACATTACTCAGCCTATTTTTGTTGACAGTGACCACGCCTTAACCGACGCATTTGAAAACGAGTATGTGCCTGCGTACTATGTGTTTGATAAAACCGGACAGCTTCGTCATTTTCAAGCCGGCGGCAGCGGCATGAAAATGCTTGAAAAACGTGTGAACCGCGTTCTGGCTGAAACAGAACAAGCAGCTGAATAATTGTGCGCAAATTAAAAACCTGATCCTAATCAGGTTTTTTTATTTGCGCAAAAAAGGAAAAGAGTAAGAAGCTTATTTTTCCATATTTGGGAATGAGAAAAACGTTTTTTAATGATTTATCTTCTAAAAACGAGACCTAATTTCTTATGTTTTTCTGCATATTTAGATATTTTTCATATCTCTGAACGCGAAAATTGTAGATATTACACTAAATTTCATTAAAGAAGTAATTAAAAGATATATTTTCAACTTTATTCCAAATGACTGACATAAGCTCTCGAACCCTTGTGAATAAAGAGTTCTGTTAAAAAATAAAACATTTTCAGAAAATAAGGAATTTTTCATAGAGTAAATATAATAGTAAAATGCTAAAATAATAGTTGATAAAATTACTTTTGTAATCTAATATCTTAATTAAAGATGTTAATTCTGATAGGGGGTACATTGAGGAATGTTTAATGAAAGAGAAGCTTTGCGCTTGCGATTAGAACAATTAAATGAAGCTGAAGTGAAAGTCATTCGTGAATATCAAATTGAACGCGATAAAATATACGCAAAATTAAGAGAGCTGGACAGAAATGGAAGCACTTCCGAAACGAAAAAGGAGTTCCGTTCTGAAAGAAAAACTGACTCTCTGCCAGTTCTCGCCGAGCTTGCAGCTCAGGAAATCAGAAGCTATCAGCCGCCATCACAGCAGCAGTCCGCCCAGCCTCAGCTTCAATCTATTTCCTCTCTTCCTGCCGGTATACCAGATGGAGCGACTAGAAGAAGAAGAGGAACGGCAAGACCGGGATCTAAAGCAGCTAAACTGCGTGAAGCGGCTATTAAAACATTAAAACGCCACAACGCGGCAATTAAGAGCTCCGAACTTCAAAAAGAGATTGAAAAGGAAAGCGGTCTTGAAATCCCTAATATGACAACGTTTATGCAAAGTTTAATTAAAATGTATCCGGAAGTGAAAAAACCGTATCGCGGCCAGTACATTTTAGAGGGTGACATCGAATCAGCTGAATCAGCAACAGAATAAGCACACAGAAAAACTGCTTGGGAGCTCAAGCAGTTTTTTTATTATTGGGTTTTTTTCGGTGAAGGTTTGTTTTCTTTTTCAAGATTAAGCTTATACACCCATTTTTGATAAGGTTTTTCTTCGGCGGCACGGCTCTTCAGCTCTTCAATTTTATGATTGATAAGCTGGTCAGATGATTGGGCTCTGGTCAGCTGTTTTTGAAGCTCATTTACTTGTTTTGTGACATCTTCAAGGATGGTCTCTACATGACTTGACGGTGCGTAAACGGTTTGAGCTTCTTCTGCCGTTTTTTCTTTCTGTTTCGCACCGCCATCAATATCGGCAAAATGAGAAGCAATCCAGGCATCACTTTCATCAAGCTGCCGTTTGTACGAAATAATAGTTTCTTGAAATAGTTTTTCTTTCGTTTTTTCTATTTCAAGCAGCCTTTCTTTCGTTTCTATGATTCGGTCTTTCATATGATCTATTTCTATTTTGATATGTTTTAGCTGGTATTCTTTTTCTATCATTTGCTCTTTCAAGCGTCCGTTTTCGGCTTTTATCGTTTCAGCTTGCTGCTTCGCTTGAAACAATTCGTTCTGTTCCCGCTGGATAGAGGTATTAAGATGAATAATTTGTTTATGCAAATTTTTATTTTCTTCCTCAATTTTGATTTTTTCGATATGAAGCTTATGTTTTTCTTCGATTTCGGTTTTGCGTTTGTAGGTTTCTGCGGAAAGAAGCTCCTGCAAGGTGACGATTTTATCGAGCAGTTCGGCTCTCATTTGATGCAGTGTATGGCTCGTATAGGAGGCGTGTTGTTCTTTCATTGACATTTGCTTTAGCTCAGCGGACAGCTGCTGAAGTTTTTCTTTCATATTGGTATTTTCTTTAAGCAGTTTGTTATTTTTCTGATGGAAGTAGCTTGCCTCAAGCTCGGAAATTAGTTTACGGCACCTTGACAGCTCTGATTTTAAATAAAGGTTCTCCTGTGACACGTCATGGAAAAAAGGACCTGTTCTTTTCAATCGAACCATCTCCCTCATGATGTTAACATTACAATATGCAAATACTGAACAGCTATTCCTCTTTAATAAACAGACAAGCATTGGCGTTGGGGCCTTGCTTTTGCTATGCTTTTGGTAACTAGAGGTGAGAGCATGAAACATATAAATGTACTTTTAGCAGGAGGAGCCTCACGCCGGTTTGGGGAGCCCAAGGCGTTTGTAAAATGGAGAGGCCGCATGTTTTACGAATGGGCTAAAAAGTCGCTGGGTGAGCAAGCGGTCATCATCAGCCGTCCCGAGTTTATCGATAGATTTCAAGAGAATGGCGAAACCGAAGTGTATCAAGACGCGGAGCCGTTCCAAGGAATGGGCCCATTGGCTGGTATCTATACTGCTTTTGAAAAGACAGACGGTGACCTTTATACGATTCTATCCTGTGACACACCACTGATACGAAAAAGGACGATGGCGGAGCTCAGGCGCATGGTAACTGCCGATACGGACGCAGTCATCCCGATATCAGGCGGACGAGTGCAGCCATTGATAGCACTGTATCATAAAAGGATTATGCCTATTCTATATGAACAGCTATCTGAGAAAAAATTAAAACTATCAGATTTCCTAGACCGTATTTCAGTTCGTTACGTACAGGCAGAGGAAATCGCGGCAGTGCCGGAAGAGTTTATGAATATTAATACACGACATGACTATAGGCGTTTGGAAGAACTCAAGACATTCTCCTGGTGGGACTGACGGGCCGAAATCATGGTATGATTGACATAAAAGATAAGGAGATCAGGTTTGATGGAAGAGCGTTATTCACGGCAAATCAGATTTAAGCAAATTGGAGAAGAGGGCCAGCAAAGACTGGCAGACAGCCGCGTGCTGATCGTAGGAGCAGGAGCGCTCGGAACAGCCGGAGCTGAAGGGCTATCGAGAGCGGGAGTTGGAACCGTCACCATCATTGACCGTGATTATGTAGAATGGAGCAATCTGCAAAGGCAGCAGCTCTATACAGAAAGCGATGCGGAACTCCGCATACCAAAAGCTATGGCTGCCAAAGAACATTTATCCGCTATTAACAGCGGCATACATATTGAGGCATACGTTACAGAGGGGACGGCTGAAACGCTTGAACCGCTGATTGAAAAAGCGGATGTTGTCATCGATGCAACAGATAATTTTGAAACACGCATGCTTATCAACGATCTAGCTCAGAAAACAAAGACACCGTGGATTTATGGCGCTTGTGTAAGCAGCCAAGGGATGTTCATGACAATTATTCCGGGGGAGACACCTTGTTTGTCTTGTTTGTTTGAGCAAATTCCTGTCGGCGGAGCGACGTGCGATACAGCGGGGATTATTCCGCCTGCTGTCCATATGGTTTCAGCCTATCAGCAGGCGGAGGCGCTGAAACTGTTAACGGGAAACACAGAAGCGATACAGCGCGGCTTTGTCACGTTTGATGTCTGGAACAATTCACATATGAAAATCAACGTTAGCAATGTACGAGTCGAAGATTGTCCGTCATGCGGCGCACACGCAGTTTATCCTTATCTTCAAGACTGGAACACGCCAAAAGCGGCTGTGCTGTGCGGCCGTGATACGGTTCAAGTCAGATCAGAGTCATTAAAAAGAATACCGAAGCAGGAGCTCGCCAGTCGGCTGAAAACAATCGGCAAGGTAGAGGGCAATGCATTTTTGCTTCATATCTATTATGAACATTTCAGAATCGTCATTTTTAATGACGGACGGGCTCTGATACACGGAACAAGTGATGTGAAAGAAGCCAATTCTGTGTTGGCAAGAGTAATCGGATTGTAACAACAGGAGGGTTCAGAATGCTGGAGAAAAGAACACCGATACCGGTAGATGAAGCTGTTCGGCGTCTCAGCCGATTTCAAAAACGAGGGGAAACAGAATGGGTGGCGCTTGAAAACAGCCTTCACCGATTTTTAGCTGAAGATGTAACGGCAGATCACCATGTGCCTGCATTTGACCGTTCGCCATATGATGGTTTTGCTGTCAGAGCATGTGATACGGCTGAAGCTTCACGCGAGCACCCTGTCCGCTTTGAGGTCATTGACCATATCGGAGCAGGAGCTGTATCTGAGAAAGAACTTGCTGCGTTTCAGGCAGTGCGGATCATGACAGGTGCGCAAATTCCAAAAGGCGCGGATGCCGTGGTCATGATTGAGCTGACTCAAACCTTTGAAGAGAATGGTCAGCCGTTTATGTCTTTAAAACGCCGCTTCCAGCCAGGGGACAATATTTCAAAAACAGGTGAAGATGCTCAAAAAGGGAGTGTTTTAGTCAGAAAGGGCACGCGAATTACCCCGGGGGTAACAGCTCTTCTGGCAACCTTTGGATACGCTTCTGTGCCTGTCGTGAGAAAGCCTGTTGTCGGGATTATCGCTACCGGCACTGAATTGCTGAATGTCAGTGACCCGCTGGAGCCGGGGAAAATCCGTAACAGCAACGCCAGTATGGTATATGCACAAGTTATCGAAGCGGGCGCTTCACCTCTTTACTTAGGGAAAATCTCCGATGATCTTGATCAAAGCTTTGCTGCGGTCGAGGAAGCAATGGAAAAGGTTGATTTTCTAATCACAACAGGCGGCGTGTCAGTGGGTGACTTTGACTTTTTGCCTGCAATCTATGAAAGGCTCGGAGCTGATGTGCTCTTTAATAAAGTTGCTATGCGCCCGGGAAGTGTAACGACTGTGGCTCATGCAAACGATATGCTGCTGTTTGGGCTGTCAGGAAACCCGTCGGCATGCTATGTCGGTTTTGAACTGTTTGTAAAACCGATGATCCGGTCATGGCTGCTTCATGATAAACCGCATCCAATTTGCGCAGAAGCTGTTTTGACTAAGGACTTTCCGAAGCCGAATCCCTTTACCCGATTTGTACGTGCTTATGTACACCATCAGGAAGGAAAGCTGTTAGCGGCTCCCGTTGGATTAGATAAGTCAAGCTCTGTCACTTCACTTGCAGAGGCGAATGCGTTTATCATCCTGCCGGGTGGTACGAGAGGTTACGAATCAGGCAGAACGGTCCACGTGCTGCTGATCAGAGAAGAGAATGGAAGTGAGTGGCCTTGGTCCGTCCTTTCCCGATCGTCCAAATTGTAGGATTCCAAAACAGCGGAAAAACAACGTTGATAGAGCATATTCTTAAAAAAGCCGCACAACAGGGACTGCATGCAGGCTGCCTGAAGCATCACGGTCATGGCGGCGAACCGGAAGCATTCACTGAAGGAAAAGACACTGACCGTTACCAAGCTGCGGGAGCTGATGTAACAGCAGTAGAAGGAGCGGGTGTTTTACAGCTTACGGCCCGCCGTAAATGGGATCTCCCGCAGCTGATCGAGTTATATCGCTTTCTCGATATGGATTGCCTGCTCATAGAAGGCTTTAAAAAAGCTCCTTATCCTAAAGTAGTAATAGTACGAGATAAGGATGATCTGGCTGAACTGCAGGCAGTAAATATAATCGCAATTATATACAGAGAAAAAGAACAAACGGCTGCACACCAAGGATTACCCGTTTTTCACGCGGATGATCCTGCAGCAGTTGATTTTGTGCTTTTACAGCTGAAAGGGGAATCTGTGTAATGGGACGGTTTGAGATTACGAAAACACCCATCGTTACTGAAGATATCATAAAAAAAGTAGAGAAACGGGAAGCCGGAGCTATTACCACGTTTATCGGGACAGTTCGGGAGTGGACAAACGAAAAAAAAACAATCCGGCTGGAATATGAGGCTTATGAACCGATGGCTGTGCAGATGCTGGCCCAAATCGGGGCTGAAATAGAAGAGAAATGGAAAGGGGCTTCGGCTGCTATCACACATCGGATCGGTGTACTGGATATCGGCGAAGCGGCAGTTGTCATCGCTGTGTCTTCTCCCCATCGAAAAGCCGCTTATGAAGCCAATGAGTATGCAATCGAACGCATTAAACAGATTGTGCCTATTTGGAAAAAAGAAATTTGGGAAGACGGAGAGCAATGGATCGGTGACCAGCTTGAGACAACAGCTTATCCGAATGGAAAACCAGATGTAAGTGAGGGGGAGCAGCGTGATTAACATTCTTTTGTTTGCGGGACTTGCTGAAAAGGCCGGCACGTCAACGCTTGAAATTGATATGGAACAAGCAACAACCGATGATATAAAAGCGGTATTAAAGGAACAATACGGACTTGAATCAATTGATACGGCTATGATTGCTGTAAATGAAAACTACGTCAAAGAAAATACCTCAGTATCTTCCGGTGACAAGGTGGCTGTTATTCCACCTGTCAGCGGGGGATGAAAACCGGACGGCGATAAAGCCGTCCGGTTTTTGCGTTAAAAGCCATATCTCTCCGTTTTTTGCATATCCTGCTCATCATCCTGCATACAATGATTTTCTGTAAGCATTTATTTTACATAAGTCCCACCATATAAAGTTAGAGACCATCTCCATCATTAGATTGAATTTTCGAAAAAAGATAGAAATTTATTTCGGGAATCGATATAGTAAGGGTGAAAAAACTGGAAGGGTGCTGGGTATGGAGACATTTAAAAGATTAAAAGCATTTTATTGGCCGTACAGAAAGGTGTTTATGTGGTCGCTTCTGGCGATGCTTTTGATGACAGCCATTACGGTCGTTTATCCGATCATTCTGCAAATTACAATCGATGAGATCGTACTGGGGAGGCAGTATCAGCTTGCAGCATGGATCAGTCTGGGATTTATTGCGGTTATGGCTGTAAAAGGAACCGCCACTTTTTTTCATCAGTATTTAGGTGATATGTTTGGCATCAAATCTGTTTACCGGCTGAGAAATGGCCTGTATGCAAAACTGCAGAGGCTTTCTTTTTCTTACTATGACAACGCAAAAACAGGTGATTTGATGTCCAGGCTGACAGCCGATGTTGAAGGGCTCAGGTTTTTTTTATCCTACGGGCTTGCTGAGTTTATTCGATTCGGCTTGCTGGTTGCGATCAGTTTATCGGTCATGTTTTACTATTCGGTTCCGCTTACGCTGGTAACAATCGCTGCTTTGCCTTTTCTGGCGGTCGCAGTATATCAGTTTGACAAAAGAGTACACCCCGCCTTCCGAGGCATCAGAAAATCGTTTGCGAAACTCAATACAAAGGTGCAGGAAAATATCAGCGGCATCAACACAGTTAAGTCACTATCAAGAGAAGATTTTCAAATCAGCGCCTTTAATAAGGCAAATGCGGCCTACAGAACAAAATATTTACAAACGTCATCCATCTGGTCTGCGTATTTTCCGCTGATGGAGTTTATCGGCAATATTTGTATTGTGGCTCTTCTTTCATACGGCGGCTATTTGGTCATGCAAAATCAGCTGAATCCGGGTGAGCTTGTCGCTTTCTTCAGTCTGGTCAATTATATGATGTGGCCAATCATGAACTTAGGTTTTGTGATTAATATGTTTTCTCAGGCAAAAGCCTCAGGAGAGCGTCTGTTAGACATTCTTGATGAAGAGGAAGAGATTAAAGACCACGTTCATGCTTTACATCAGCCAAAGTTAACCGGAGATGTCTCATTCAAAGATGTAACTCTCACATACAGAAATGAACAAACGAACGCGCTTTCCGATGTAAGCTTTGAAGCAAAAAGCGGAAAGATGATCGGACTTTTGGGCCCTACGGGATCTGGAAAAAGCTCTGTCACACAGCTTCTCACTAGATTTTACAGTCCTGCAGGCGGAATCATCACGATTGATCATAAACCTATCACAAATTATTCATTAAAAACCCTTCGCTCAAATATTGGAGTTGTACTTCAAGAATCATTCCTATTTTCATCTACTATTCGATCAAATATTTCATACGGGAAGCCGGATGCTTCGATGGACGACATTATAAATGCGGCAAAAAGAGCTCAGGCCCACGATTTTATTATGGAACTGCCTGACGGATATGACACCATGCTTGGAGAAAGGGGGCTGGGGCTTTCTGGAGGCCAGAAGCAGCGCATTGCTATTGCCAGAGCCATCTGTTTAAACCCGAGCATTTTAATATTAGATGACGCCACAAGTGCAGTAGATATGCAAACTGAGCACAGCATACAGCTTGCGTTAAAAGAAGTCATGAAAAACCGCACAACCTTTATCATCGCTCACCGCATTTCTTCACTGAAACACGCAGACGAAATTCTCGTCTTTGATAAAGGTAGCATTCGTGAAAGAGGCAATCATCACGAGCTGCTTGCCAAAAACGGCTATTACAAAAAGATATACGATTTGCAGTATCGGGATGTCAATATGATAAATGAGCCGCATCAGGTCGGATAGGGAGGAACATATGAAACAAGCAAAAAAACAGGGGATTTTGGAGCGTTTCTATTATTCTTCAGATGAAATCATTGAAAAACCGTTTAACTGGGCTCAAATGTGGCGGCTGTTAAGCTATGTCAAACCATACCGAAAAACAATTCTGCCGCTTTCTTTTCTCACCGTTTTGATTGGGACAGCTGTGAAGCTTGTCATTCCCATTCTGATCGGTGTTTATGTTCTCGATCAAGCCATTACAGCAAAGAATTCGGAATTGCTGATGCAACTGATTATTTTGATCAGCGTTTTATACGCTGTTAATTATGCAGCCAATATGCTAAGGATCAGATGGATGAACCAGCTTGGCCAGCATGTCATTTACGATTTGCGCCAGCATTTATTTACGCATGTGCAGCGCTTGTCCCACCGATTTTTTGATCAGAGATCGGCAGGGTCTATTCTCGTCAGAATTATGAATGACATTAACTCCCTTCAGGAGCTTTTCACAAGCGGCGTGATTAACTTATTAACAGATTTATTGCTTTTGGCGGGAGTCGTCATCATTTTATTCACGCTGAGTCCTGAACTGACCATAGCCATCATGGTGACTCTGCCGATTATGTTTTTTATTTCAACAAGTCTCAGAAAAAAAATCCGCCGTTCATGGCAAACGGTGCGTCTGAAGCAATCAAAGCTGAACTCCCATTTAAACGAAAGCATACAAGGTATCCGCGTAACGCAGGCTTTCACGCAGGAACAAGAAAACATGGCGTATTTTGACGGAGTCAATCAGGAGAACTATCAATCATGGCGGGAAGCAACAAGAAAAAATGCTGTGTTCCGTCCGCTGGTAGAAATGACAAATGCGATAGGAACGGCTGTATTAATTTGGTATGGCGCCACACTCATCATGAACCAAACTATTACTATAGGTGTCTTCGTATCTTTCGCCTTCTATTTAGGCATGTTTTGGGAGCCTATTTCAAGATTAGGCCAGGTTTATAACCAATTGTTAATGGGGATGGCCTCGTCAGAACGGATTTTCGAGTTTTTAGACGAACAGCCGAACGTCAAGGAAAAGCGGGATGCCATTCACAAGAAAAATATTAAAGGCCATATCAGCTTTGAAGAGGTTGAATTTTCTTATGATGAAAAACGAAAGGCACTTCATGCCGTTTCCTTTTCTATTCCTGCAGGCTCGATACTTGCACTTGTCGGACACACGGGGAGCGGGAAAACAACGATTGCCAATTTAATCAGCCGATTTTATGATGCAACAGGAGGAACCATTAAAATAGACGGCATTCCCATAAAAGACCTGTCCATTGCCAGTTTACGCTCTCAAATCAGCATTGTGCTTCAAGATACGTTTATTTTCTCCGGAACGATTATGGAAAATATTCGTTTCGGAAGGCCTGATGCGTCAGACGAAGAAGTGATAAAAGCTGCTCAAGCAGTCGGAGCGGATGAGTTTATTTCTGGTTTAGCAGAAGGATACGAAACAGAAGTGGAAGAAAGGGGCAGCGTATTATCCGCCGGTCAGCGCCAGCTCATTTCCTTCGCAAGAGCGCTGCTCGCAGATCCTGCTATTATCATTCTTGACGAAGCCACGGCAAGCATTGATACAGAGACAGAAGTCAAAATCCAGCAGGCTTTAAAAACTTTGCTGAAAGGCCGTACAGCCGTCATGATTGCCCATAGACTGTCCACGATCCGCGACGCCGACCATATCATCGTTCTTGATCACGGCAGGAAAATGGAAGAGGGCAGCCACGAACAGCTGCTTGCGAAAGGAGGTATTTATGCAGGACTGGTGAAAGCGCAATACAGCATAGCTGCCGAATAAAAGCCTTCAGCTTGAAAATCTGAAGGCCTGTTGAATGATTTGGATATTTTTTAAAAAAATATGAAACTTTTTTTAGATCCTTTCGTATTATCAGCTAGATATGTTCAAGGAGGTTTTATATATGGAAGCAAATGTAGAAAAAAACGGCGGAGTGTCAACTGAAAAGCCATCCCTTTTTGGAGTGATCACAAGTCCTGGAACTCAATTTGAGAGAATAAGAGAAAGGCCGGTTGTATGGGGCCCGCTCTTAATTGTTGCGGCAATCATCATAGTTGGTGCTGTATTGCAGGGTCTCGGAACAGATTATAGCGAGCTTCTTAAAGCGACGGATACTGAAGGTTTATCGCCTGAGCAGATTTCAACTGTCGCCACTATTACCAAGTTTGGAGCAATGGCAGGTTCGATTCTCGGCGGAATTGCAGCTTTATTTATTGCACCTCTCATTTATTGGCTCTGTGTGAAAATATCAGGAGGCGTAACGACGTATAAGAAAATGCTTTCTCTCGGTCTGTTTGTCTCCTTAATCAGCAGCTTAGGATTATTAATCAACGGAATTGTTGCTTTTACAACTGACACAAGTTCACTTTACAGCATGACGTCACTTGCGGGAATTATTCCTTCAGACATGCCTTTAGCCAATGTATTAAATACATTTGAAATCTTCAGCATTTGGAGCTATGTATTATTAGCGATCGGTCTTCACAAAACGGGAGGCATCTCCAAAAAAGCAGGGTGGATATCTGTTATTATTCTTTTCGTCCTTTTGGTCGCATTTTCGTTTGTTTCAGGGGCGATAAACTCTGTGGCAGGTGCATAAATAGATGAAAAAAGTCTGGGTCGGAATTGGAATTGCAGCATTAGTCGCTCTTTTTATAGGAATTAATATTTACCGGTCTGCCGCTCCGACAAGCGGCAGCGCCGGCCAGAAGGTGGAGACGGGCAGTCTAGAAGAAAAAAAGATATCGTCAACGGTTATGGTTCCAGGCACACTTAAATTTTCAAATGAACAATATGTGTTTTATGAAGCCGATAAAGGAACTTTGAACGACATTAAAGTGAAGGAAGGCGACAAAGTTAAAAAGGGTACGCCGTTAGTCACTTATACGAATGAGCAGCTTAGTCTGGAAAAAGAACAGAATCAATTGACCGCTGAATCGAACCGGCTGCAAATCGATCAGATTCAAGAAAAGCTACAAGCGTTGGACAGTAAAGAAAAAGAACTGACAAAACAGCTTGGAAAGAAAGAAGCAGAAAAACAAGTTGACTCTGAGCGCACAGAGCTTGAAATGCAGGAAAAAACGGCTCAGATAGAATTAAAGCAAACAGAGCTTCAGCGGCAGTCGCTTGCCAATCAAGTGTCAGATCTTCAAGTGAAAAGCGAGATCGAAGGCACTGTGATTTCTGTCAACCAGGAAGCGGCATCAAAAAAGTCAGATATTCAAGAGCCCGTCATACATATCGGCAATCCTAAAGACCTTGTCGTTTCAGGGAAATTGTCTGAATACGATACACTTAAAGTCAAAAAAGGCCAAAAGGTCACACTCACTTCAGATGTCATTCAGGATAAAACATGGAAAGGTACAGTTTCAGCTGTCGGACTAGTGCCGGATCAGCAGGATAACGCCGCGGCAGCAGCTGGCACAGATCAGGCGGTTCAATACCCGCTTCAAGTCAAAATAAAAGGTGATCTTCCTGAAGGAAAGCCAGGTTTTAAATTCATTATGAATATCGAAACGGATAAGCGGAAAACCAATACGCTTCCTTCTAAGGCAGTTAAAAAAGAAGATGATCAATATTATGTGTATACAGTAAAGGACGGTAAAGCAAAGCGAGTCGACGTCAAAATCGGTGAAGTAACAGATGATGTAACGGAAATAAAAGAAGGAATTTCTAAGGATGATCAAGTCATTTTAAATCCTGCTGATGATTTGGCTGACGGAACGGAAGTGAAAGCATAAATGATTCAGCTTTCAAATGTGCGAAAAAGCTACCAGATCGGCAGAGAAACGTTTGATGTTCTTCATTCGATTGATTTGAACATCAATCAAGGGGAATACGTTTCGATCATGGGGCCGTCAGGATCGGGAAAATCAACGATTATGAATATTATCGGCTGTCTAGACCGTCCGACTTCCGGTATATATAAGCTGGACGGTGAAGACATCTCATCTTATAAAGACAAAGAACTGGCCGCAGTCCGCAACAAATCCATCGGTTTTGTCTTTCAGCAATTCCAGCTTCTCCCGCGGCTGAACGCTAAAAAAAATGTCGAGCTGCCGATGATTTATTCCGGCATTGGAAAAAAAGAACGCCAAGAGAGAGCCGAAAGAGCTTTAGAAAAGGTCGGATTAGCCGATCGAATGCTTCATATGCCGAATGAGTTATCCGGCGGTCAGAAGCAGCGTGTGGCCATTGCGAGGGCAATCGTCAATGAACCAAAATTAATTTTGGCGGATGAACCGACTGGCGCGTTGGATACGAAAACAAGTGCAGCGATTATGGACCAATTTACAGCGTTAAACGACGAGGGAACAACGATTGTACTTGTCACCCACGAGCCGGAAGTTGCAGATTGCACGAACCGGGTCATTATGGTGCGAGACGGAGAAATTGTTCCTCCAGGCTCCGGACAAAGGAGCGTGGGGGAATGAGTCTGTTAGAAAACGTCAGAATGGCTTTGAGCTCTGTTCTTGCACATAAAATGCGTTCCATTTTAACGATGCTCGGAATCATAATCGGTGTTGGCTCTGTTATTGTTGTCGTTGCTGTAGGACAGGGCGGCGAGCAGATGCTTAAGCAGTCCATCAGCGGTCCGGGGAATACGGTGGAACTATACTACATGCCGAGTGACGAAGAGCTTGCAAGCAATCCGAACGCCGTAACGGAGTCAACTTTTACAGAAAACGATATTAGCGGATTAAAAGATATAGAAGGGATAAAACAAGTGGTTGCATCGACTTCTGAAAGCATGAAGGCGCGTTATCATGAGGAAGAAATTGATGTAACCATTAACGGAATCAACGACGGATATATGAATGTGAATTCCTTACAAATAGAAAGCGGGAGAACCTTTACTGATAATGACTTTCTTGCGGGAAAAAGGGCGGGCATTATATCACAAAAAATGGCCGAAGAGCTGTTTGATAAATCCTCTCCTCTCGGTGAAGTTGTCTGGGTAAACGGACAGCCTGTGGAAATTATCGGTGTGCTGAAGAAAGAAACAGGTTTGCTGTCTTTCGGACTAAGTGAAATGTATGTGCCGTTTAATATGATGAAATCGTCTTTCGGTACAAGTGACTTCAGTAATGTGTCATTGCAGGTCGAATCGGCTGATGATATCAAATCTATCGGAAAAGAAGCGGCACAGCTGGTGAATGACCATCATGGCACTGAGGATTCATATCAAGTCATGAACATGGAAGAGATTGCAGCAGGAATTGGAAAGATCACAACAATCATGACCACGATTATCGGCTCAATTGCAGGCATTTCGCTTGTAGTCGGCGGAATCGGTGTCATGAATATTATGCTCGTGTCAGTGACAGAACGAACGCGGGAAATTGGGATTCGAAAGTCTCTCGGAGCGACGAGAGGACAGATTCTGACCCAGTTTTTAATCGAATCAGTCGTATTAACGCTTATCGGCGGACTGATTGGGATCGGGATCGGATACGGAGGGGCCGCGCTGGTTTCTGCCATTGCCGGCTGGCCGTCATTAGTATCCTGGCAGGTCGTATGCGGAGGCGTGCTGTTCAGTATGCTTATTGGCGTTGTCTTTGGAATGCTTCCTGCAAATAAAGCTGCCAAGCTCGATCCGATTGAAGCGCTGCGTTACGAGTAACCTCATGCATATGCATGAGGTTTTTTTATGTTTGGTGCTTTTTACTATGAATATAAAAAACTTTTTACATTAAGATAAGAAGAAAAAGTCATACAATTGTCCTTATTTTTGTCGAATTTACAGTTTACAAACCCTATATACATACGTTAATATGGAGAAACGTGAAAGATTTTGATAGTTATTGAATGAATTTGAATGATTTTAGTTGCCTATTGTAAAAAAAGCGTTTACAATGAAATTGTATTCAAAATGAATACGTTTTCATTAGGAGGTGAAGCATGCTAACTCCTGAAAGATATCAGTTGATTATTGATCAAATAGAAAAGCATGATGTGGTAAAGATTCAAGAGCTCATAAATCTTACAAATGCTTCTGAATCTACAATCAGAAGAGATTTATCGACGCTTGAAGAACGCGGTTTTTTAAAGCGTGTTCACGGGGGAGCTGCCAAGCTTTCCGATATCAGACTTGAACCTGATATGCTTGAAAAATCATCCAAAAACCTTCAAGATAAATTGAAGATTGCTGAAAAAGCCGCTTCACTTTTGGAGGAAGGGGATTGCATTTATCTCGATGCGGGCACGACGACTTTGCACATGATTGATTTTATGGATAAAAGCAAAGATATCGTTGTGGTCACGAACGGGGTTATGCACATCGATGCATTGATAAGGAAAGAAATATCTTTTTATCTGCTTGGAGGATATGTAAAGCACAGAACGGGTGCGGTTATCGGAGGCGCTTCACTGATTGCCATGGATCAGTACAGATTCGATAAGAGTTTTCTGGGGGCAAACGGTGTGCATACAGAGGCTGGCTTCACAACGCCTGACCCTGATGAAGCCCTATTGAAAACGAAGGCTGTCAAACAGGCAAAACACGCTTACGTCTTAGCGGACCCTTCGAAATTTGGAGAAATTTCATTTTCGGCATTTGCCGGCATAGGCGACGCAACAATCATTACGACTGACGCTGAAGAGCTTACATTCGATAATTACCAAGAAAAAACTGTCGTAAAGGTAGTGAAACCATGATTTATACTGTAACACTTAATCCATCTGTCGATTATATTGTTCACGTTGAAGATTTTACTGTAGGAGGCCTGAACCGTTCCGCATACGATACAAAGTATCCAGGGGGAAAAGGCATCAACGTATCGAGACTGCTGAAAAGACATCATGTTCAGTCAAAAGCGCTCGGATTTGTCGGCGGATTTACCGGAGAATATATCAAAACATTTTTGCGCGAAGAAAACCTGGAAACGGCTTTTTCTGAAGTAAAAGAAGATACCCGCATCAATGTGAAATTGAAAACTGGTGATGAAACGGAAATTAACGGTCAGGGACCAACGATTTCAGACGAAGATTTCAATGCCTTTTTAGAACAGTTTACATCTTTGCAAGAGGGGGATATTGTCGTTCTTGCTGGAAGCATTCCATCTTCACTGCCTCAAGATACCTATGAAAAAATCGCAGAGGCTTGCAAACAGCAGAACGCGCGTGTTGTGTTAGATATCTCTGGCGAAGCGCTTATGAAAGCAACAGAAATGAAACCGTTTTTGATGAAGCCAAACCATCACGAGCTTGGTGAAATGTTCGGAACGACGATTTCATCTGTTGAAGAAGCTGTTCCTTATGGGAAAAAGCTTGTAGAACAAGGCGCTGAGCATGTAATCGTATCCATGGCCGGTGACGGAGCGCTTCTGTTTACGAAGGATGCCGTTTACTTTGCAAACGTACCAAAGGGGAAATTGGTAAACTCAGTAGGAGCAGGAGATTCTGTCGTTGCAGGTTTTCTTGCCGGTGTTTCCAAGCAGCTGCCGCTTGAAGAGGCTTTCCGCTTAGGAGTTACATCAGGCAGCGCTACCGCGTTTTCTGAGGAACTTGGTACAGAAGAATTTGTCCAGCAGCTTCTTCCTGAAGTTAAGGTCACACGTCTATAGAGGAGGAAACAAAAGTGAAAATAACTGAGCTTTTAACGAAGCATACGATAAAGCTTAATATTGAAAGCAAAGAAAAAGAAAACGTTATTGACGAAATGGTCACAGTTCTTGATAAGGCTGGAAAATTAAATGACAGACAAGCCTACAAAGAAGCCATTTTAAATCGTGAAAGCCAAAGTTCAACGGGTATCGGTGAAGGAATTGCTATTCCGCATGCGAAAACGGCAAGCGTTATCAACCCGGCGATTGCGTTTGGGCGTTCAAAAGACGGTGTCGATTATGAATCACTAGACGGCCAGCCGGCACACTTGGTCTTCATGATTGCAGCGACTGAAGGTGCAAACAACACTCACCTTGAAGCACTGTCAAGACTGTCTACGCTGTTAATGCGTGAAGAAATTCGCAAACAGCTGCTTGAAGCTGAATCAGAAGACGCGATTATTGACATTATCAATCAGCATGATAAAGATGATGACGAAGAGGAAGAAGAAGAAACGGCACCAGCACCAGCCGGAAAAGGTAAAATCCTAGCGGTTACAGCTTGTCCGACAGGTATCGCCCATACTTTCATGGCAGCGGATGCCCTTAAAGAAAAAGCGAAAGAGCTTGGTGTTAAGATTAAGGTTGAAACAAATGGTTCAAGCGGTATTAAGCACAAGTTAACTGCTCAAGAAATTGAAGATGCACCTGCAATCATTGTCGCAGCGGACAAGCAGGTTGAAATGGAGCGCTTTAAAGGCAAACGCGTGCTTCAGGTTCCAGTAACGGCAGGTATCAGACGTCCGCAAGAGCTTATCGAAAAAGCGGTGAACCAAGACGCACCGATTTATCAAGGCAGCGGCGGCGGTTCTTCTGCACAAAGTGATGAAAATGAACCAAAAGCCAAATCTGGCGGCATTGGAAACGCGTTTTATAAGCACCTTATGAGCGGTGTCAGCAACATGCTTCCATTCGTAGTGGGCGGCGGTATACTCGTTGCAATTTCATTCTTCTGGGGTATCCATTCTTCAGATCCGAATGATCCTAGCTACAATACGTTTGCTGCAGCATTGAACTTTATCGGCGGCGACAACGCATTAAAACTGATTGTTGCAGTTCTGGCCGGCTTTATCGCGATGAGTATTGCAGATCGTCCGGGATTTGCCCCTGGTATGGTCGGCGGGTTTATGGCCACTCAAGCGAATGCTGGATTCTTAGGCGGTTTGATTGCCGGATTCCTTGCTGGTTATGTCGTGATTTTATTGAAAAAAGTATTTGTGTTTATCCCTCAGTCACTTGATGGATTGAAGCCTGTGTTGATTTATCCGCTGTTTGGTATTTTTATCACTGGTGTATTAATGCAATTTGTAATCAATACACCTGTAGCAGCATTCATGAATTTCTTAACAGACTGGCTTCAAAGCCTTGGTACTGGAAACTTAGTGTTAATGGGTATTATTTTAGGCGGTATGATGGCGATCGACATGGGCGGTCCGCTTAATAAAGCAGCCTTCACGTTCGGTATCGCGATGATTGATGCAGGCAACTATGCGCCTCATGCAGCGATCATGGCCGGCGGTATGGTTCCTCCATTAGGTATCGCACTTGCAACAACAATTTTCAGAAACAAGTTCTCTCAGCGTGACCGTGAAGCAGGTATTACATGCTACTTCATGGGTGCGGCTTTCGTAACAGAAGGCGCAATCCCGTTTGCTGCGGCTGATCCGCTCCGCGTAATTCCAGCTGCTGTGGTCGGTGCAGCGGTTGCCGGCGGATTAACTGAATTCTTCCGTGTAACCCTTCCTGCACCTCACGGAGGCATATTCGTAGCCTTTATTACAAACCATCCGCTCCTTTACTTATTAAGTATTGTAATTGGTGCTGTGGTTATGGCGATGATCCTAGGTATCGTGAAAAAACCTGTAACTGAAAAATAAGGAAAAAAGCGTCCTGTTACTAAAGGACGCTTTTTCTCTATCTTCTCGCGGCAGCGCGGTTAAGTTATGTATTTTATAATAAATTATGATAAAGTAAAAGAAGGGAAACAACTGACATAGCAATCGTCTAGGAGGAAACACTTTGACCGAAGAAAATCAAACAAAAACTGAAAAAGCGGGGAAGAAAAAAACCAATACGTATTGGGAATGGGGAAAAGCAATTGTCATTGCTGTCCTGCTGGCACTCATTATCCGCCACTTCCTATTTGAACCGTATTTAGTCGAAGGTTCATCTATGTACCCCACTTTACATGACGGCGAAAGACTGTTTGTCAATAAAACGGTACACTATATCGGTGACCTGGAGCGGGGAGATATCGTCATTATCAATGGTGAGACTTCGAAAATCCATTACGTCAAACGATTGATCGGTAAGCCTGGAGAAACCGTGGAAATGAAGGATGACACGCTTTATATAAACGGAAAAAAAGTTGCCGAGCCTTATTTGTCTAAAAACAAAAAAGAGGCAGAAAAGCTTGGTGTCAGTCTTACAGGCGACTTTGGCCCGGTGAAAGTACCGAAAGGCAAATATTTCGTCATGGGGGATAACCGGCTAAACTCCATGGACAGCAGAAATGGCCTCGGACTGATTGCGGAAGATCGGATTGTGGGTACGTCGAAGTTTGTATTTTTCCCGTTTAATGAGATGCGCCAAACCAAATAAAAACGCCTTGCTGGCCTTTGGACAGCAGGCGTTTTTTAATTGGAAAAAGAAGCGACCAATGCAATGCATAATACAGTGACAAATACTGAACCGATAATGGCCAGCACACTGAAGAAAAGATGCACTTGCTTGTTCTCTTTGCCGCGTTTTTCTAATAACCGTTTAGAGAAGATATGTGAGAAGATATAAATCAGGGCGATCCCGATATATAAGCCGATATCTTTGGCGGTAAAGCCAGTTACGGCAAGGTAAAAGCCTGTAAAAAAGATCAATAAGCAATATTCAGTCAGTGTTAAAAGCCTCAATGTGTTCCTCCGAGTAAGAATGTATGATTTTCCATCTGGATGCATCCTCTTTGCCTTCAATTGTATCACAGCTTCGCCCTTTTAGTGTAGAAGTGTTTCTGCCTGCTTTTATCAGGGAAGCATTTCTCTTGTCTTCCATTCATGGTATACTTTTAATGATGATAGACATGATGGAGGATATTAAATGATTGCTGTAAATAATGTGAGCTTGCGCTTTGCGGATCGCAAGTTATTTGAAGATGTAAATATTAAATTTACCCCAGGCAACTGCTACGGGTTAATTGGTGCCAATGGTGCTGGTAAATCAACGTTTCTGAAAGTGTTATCAGGAGAAATTGAGCCTCAGACAGGCGATGTTCATATGAGTCCTGGCGAGCGTCTTGCCATCCTGAAACAGAACCACTTTGAGTACGAAGAGTATGAAGTGCTAAAAGTTGTGATTATGGGACATAAGCGTTTATACGAGGTCATGCAGGAGAAAGACGCAATTTACATGAAGCCTGATTTCTCGGATGAAGACGGAATTCGTGCGGCAGAGCTCGAAGGTGAATTTGCAGAGCTGAACGGATGGGAAGCAGAAAGTGAAGCTGCGATCCTTCTAAAAGGTCTCGGCATCTCAGAAGATCTTCACACGAAGAAGATGGAAGACCTTGGCGGTTCCGAAAAAGTGAAGGTTCTCTTGGCTCAGGCATTATTCGGCAAGCCCGATGTCCTGCTTCTCGATGAGCCGACGAACCACTTGGACCTTCAGGCAATTCAGTGGCTGGAAGAGTTTCTGATTAACTTTGAAAACACTGTGATTGTTGTATCCCATGACCGTCACTTTTTAAATAAAGTGTGTACACATATTGCTGACCTTGATTTTAACAAAATCCAAATCTACGTCGGAAACTATGATTTCTGGTATGAATCAAGCCAGCTTGCTTTGAAGCTTTCTCAAGAAGCGAACAAGAAAAAAGAAGAGCAAATTAAACAGCTTCAAGAGTTTGTGGCCAGATTCAGCGCAAATGCGTCTAAATCAAAACAGGCGACTTCAAGAAAGAAACTTCTTGATAAAATTTCTCTTGATGATATTAAACCGTCTTCACGCCGTTATCCTTACGTCAACTTCACACCGGAACGAGAAATCGGTAATGATGTTCTCCGGGTAGAAGGATTAACGAAAACAATTGACGGTGTAAAAGTTCTCGACAATGTCAGCTTTATTATGAATAGAGAAGATAAAATTGCTTTTACAGGACGTAATGAACTGGCTGTTACTACTTTGTTCAAAATCATTTCCGGGGAAATGGAAGCTGACAGCGGAACGTTTAAATGGGGTGTGACGACATCTCAAGCGTACTTCCCTAAAGACAACAGCGAATATTTTGAAGGCAGTGATTTAAATCTTGTAGACTGGCTTCGCCAATATTCTCCTCATGACCAAAGTGAGAGCTTTTTACGCGGCTTCTTAGGACGCATGCTGTTTTCCGGTGAAGAAGTACACAAAAAAGCAAATGTTTTATCCGGGGGAGAAAAGGTTCGCTGCATGCTTTCGAAAGCAATGCTTTCTGGCGCCAATATTTTAATTTTGGATGAACCGACCAACCACTTAGACCTAGAA
The DNA here is from genome assembly GCF_023161785.1 of Bacillus sp. 2CMS4F. NCBI lineage: Bacteria > Bacillati > Bacillota > Bacilli > Caryophanales > Bacillaceae > Bacillus > Bacillus sp. 2CMS4F. The sequence goes on along the minus strand of NZ_JALNTO010000001.1, from coordinate 600,588 downwards.
TCTATTACAGCGCTCAATAATGGCTTAATCAGCTTTAAAGGCGCTATGCTGTTTACATCACATGACCACCAGTTTGTACAGACGATTGCCAACAGAATCATAGAGATTACACCTAATGGCATTGTTGACAAGCAAATGAGCTATGACGAGTTCCTTGAAAATGCTGATGTGCAGAAAAAACTGGCTGAACTATACGCGTAATAAAAAAAGCAGAGAATTCTCTGCTTTTTTTGTACATAGAAAAGAAAGGGGACATTAACTTGAAATTTTTAATTGTCGGAGCAGGTGGAGTAGGCGGTTATATTGGCGGACGGCTTGCAGAGAAAGGGAATGCGGTGACGTTTCTTGTCCGCCAAAAAAGAGCTGAACAGTTAAAACAAACGGGACTAGTTATTCATAGTGAAAAGGGTGATGTGTCCTTTCAGCCCGCAGTAATCACTGCAGGAGAAAAAGAACAGTTTGATGTGATCATCATCGCTTCTAAAGCATATTCACTCGGTCAGGTGATCAGCGATGTCAAACCTTTTGTCCACAGTGAATCAGTCATTATTCCTTTCTTAAACGGTTATCGTCACTACGAGCAGCTATTTACGGCATTTTCGAAAGATCAGGTGCTGGGCGGGCTGTGTTTCATAGAAAGTGCTTTAAACAAGCAGGGAGAAATCAACCATACAAGTGCATCGCATCGTTTTGTGTTCGGTGAATGGAACGGTGAGCGCACGGAACGGATAAAAGAGCTTGAGGAAGCATTTGCAGGAGTGAAGGCAGAGGTCATCATTAGCGGGCATATTGAGAAAGACATCTGGAAAAAATATCTGTTTATTGCAGCACAAGCAGGAATGACAACCTTATTTCAAAGACCGCTTGGACCAATCCTTGAAACAGAGAGCGGGCGGCATACTGCGCGAACACTCATTGGGGAAATCGGCATGATCTTGCGCAAGGAAGGAGTTCCCGCTGATCCAGAGCTTGAAGAAGACAGCTTCCGCACAATGACAAGCATGTCTTATCATATGAAATCCTCCATGCTCCGTGATATGGAAAATGGCCAAACGACTGAAGGAGATCATCTGCACGGCTTTTTGCTTGATAAAGCAAAGCGTTTGTCTCTTTCAACACCAATATTAGAAACAGTTTATGCCAATCTGCAAATGTATGAAGCAAAAAAATAAGAAGGAGGCGAAAGCCTCCTTCTTTATTTAAAAAGCCCAATTTCCATTTCTAAAGATAGGCTCTCTTTTTCCGTCTTCAGTAATTCCATCAATGTTCATATCCTTAGAACCAACCATAAAGTCTACGTGGGTAATGCTTTCATTTAAGCCTTCTTTGACAAGCTCTTCGCGAGACATCTGTTTCCCGCCCTCAATGTTAAAAGCATAGGCACTGCCGATCGCCAGGTGATTTGACGCATTTTCATCAAATAAAGTGTTGTAAAAAAGAATATTTGACTGTGAAATAGCCGAATCGTACGGAACAAGAGCTACCTCACCAAGATAGTGAGAGCCTTCATCTGTTTCGACCAATTCTTTTAAAATGTCTTCTCCTTTTTCGGCTTTAATGTCAACAATACGGCCGTTTTTGAATGTGAGCGTGAAGTTTTCGATAATGTTCCCGCCGTAGCTGAGCGGTTTTGTGCTCGATACAAACCCGTCTACCCCGTCTTTTTGCGGCAGTGTGAATACTTCTTCTGTCGGCATATTGGCCATAAATTCATGGCCGCTTTCATTTACGCTTCCGGCACCTGCCCAAACGTGTTTTTTCGGCAGCTTGATTGTTAAATCAGTTCCTTCAGCTTGGTAATGTAAAGCGGCATAATGTTTTTGGTTCAAATGATCAACTTTTTCATGAAGGTTTTGATCATGATTGATCCACGCTTGAACCGGATTTTCTTCGTTTACGCGTGTGGCTTTAAAAATTTCTTCCCACAGGAGCTGTGTCGCTTCCTCTTCTGATTTGCCAGGGAATACTTTCTGAGCCCAACCTGCTGATGCAGCACCGACGACAGTCCAGCTCACTTTATCAGATTGAATGTATTGTCTGTATGTATGTAACGCTTTGCCTGCAGCTTTTTGGAAGGCGGCAATCCGTTTGGAATCTACCCCTTGCAGTAAATCTGGGTTTGAGGATACGACTGAAATGAAAGCAGCTCCTTTCTTGGCAAGCTCTTCTCTGCCTTTCGCTTCCCATTCAGGATACTCTTCAAAGGCTTCAAACGGCGCCAGTTCATATTTTAATTTGGCCACTTCGTCATCCTGCCAATTCACTGTTACATTTTTTGCGCCTTTTTCATATGCATGTTTTACAATCAGACGGACGAAATCGCGCACCTCCATCGAAGCATTTACCACCACATACTGGCCTTTTTGGACATTAACGCCGACCTCAACCGCCAGCTGGGCATATGTATTTAGTTTCTCTGAAAATGTATCCATCAATCTTTCCTCCTCGTGCTTTTTTCTCATCATATCAAATAATCTCCTATAAAGAAAAGAAAGGAGTGCAAAGAGAAAAACCCAAAACAAAATGGTCTTGGGCTTTTCAACACTTATGGATGATTTATTTTTACAGTGCCTTCAGGCGCATGAGGCATGTTTGCCAGTGAAATGCTCATGCCCCCAAGAATGATTCCGCTCAAAATGGCTGCAATCGCTACCCGTCTTCCTAAATCTCTAAGCATCTGTTTCCTCCTTATCGTTTCTCCATTTCCCACAATATGAAGCGAGAGAGGAAAAAAGAAGCAGGAATTTCAATTACTTTATGAGATTTTGCGAGAAAAGGATTATTTAACCGCTTTTTGGAGCTTATCAATCACCTCTAAAGAACGGCCGGTGCCGATTGCCACGGATTCAAGAGGGTTTGGCGCCACGTGTACAGGTACTACGATTTCTTCTGACAGCCATTCTTTGATCCCGTTAAGAAGCGCCCCGCCGCCTGTTAAAATTACGCCGCGATCGACAATGTCTCCGCTTAATTCAGGAGGACAGTCCTCAAGTGTGGCTCTAATCGCTTCAAGAATATGAAGGAGAGATTCACGCATCGCGTTTTGAATTTCATTTGATTGAAGCATAATGGTTTTCGGTAGCCCAGTTACAAGGTCACGTCCGCGAATTTCCATTGCATCCGGCACATGCTCAATCAATGCATGGCCAATTTCCATTTTAACCTGCTCAGCTGTGCGTTCACCGATCAGCAAATTGTACTTTTTCCGCACAAAAGCAACGATATCCTCATCAAGCTGGTCTCCTCCAATTCTGATTGAATGGCAGGAGACAACGCCTCCAAAGGAAATAATCGCGACTTCCGTCGTCCCGCCGCCGATATCTACCACCACGTTAGCAACCGGCTCGTCAACCGGCAAATCCGCTCCGATTGCAGCTGCCACCGGTTCTTCAATTAAATGGACGTTTTTCGCTCCGCAATTTTTCACCGCGTCACTGATGGCGCGGCGTTCTACTGCGGTTGAGCCTGATGGTGTGCACACAACGACATTCGGCTTTCTGAACGACATGCCGATGCTCTTTCCGGCTTTTTTCATGATGTGCTTTAACAAATCAGTTGTCATGTCGTAGTCAGCGATAACGCCGTCTTTCATCGGTCTGACAGCGACAATTTTTCCCGGTGTTTTACCGATCATATTTTTCGCGTCAGTCCCGATCGCAAGCACTGCTTTAGTCGTTGTATCTACTGCGACAACAGAAGGTTCATTTAAGATGATTCCTTTATTTTTGCTGTAAACAAGTATATTAGCTGTTCCTAAGTCAATTCCAATTTCAGTTGATTGAAACATGTTTTCACCCAATCTTTATCCTGATTTTATATGATTCTACATTTAAAGTTTCTAAGAAAAGAAGCGATTTTTGGGGGTGTGCGTCGGGAAAGAAATGTTTTTGTAAAAAACTGCGGAAGGGTGTAACAGAAGTAATACATTTTTCGGTTTTATGGAAAAAATATCTTGCGATTCTTCAAGAAAGCGGGAAACTTTTTCTAAGTTTCGTACGTCTACGATATATTGAGGTACAACCTTGAATATTACATGAAAAAAGAAACATTTAAGGAAGAAGGGTTTTTATGAAATCAATAGGTGTTGTAAGAAAAGTAGATGAATTAGGCCGTATTGTTATGCCGATAGAGTTAAGACGGGCACTGGATATTGCTATCAAAGACAGCATTGAGTTTTTTGTCGAGGGCGATAAAATTATTTTGAAAAAGTACAAACCTCATGGCATTTGTTTAATGACTGGGGAAATCACTTCAGAAAATAAAGAATACGGCAACGGTAAAATTACGTTAAGCCCTGAAGGCGCACAGCTGCTTCTCGAAGAAATTCAAGCCGCTTTAAAAGAATAATATATGTTGAAAAAGGCGGAATGGTGTAATCTCCGCCTTTTTTTGCGTGCCGATTCTGATTACCGCCGCCTAAGATATGACATCATGAACAAAAGGTAATGAATGATTTGGGATACTTTACATATTTTACTCAATTATTTGTCGAAGAATGGTACAATAAACAGAGAAACACAGGCGGCAGGTGGTCATATGAGAAAATATCAAGCACGTATCATTTCCATTATTTTGGCGATGATTTTTATTATGTTTTGGGATTATTTATTTTATTTTATAGGCAAAAACCCGATTAATTGGCCTGTTGACATTGTGTATACAGCAGTAACGATTTTCAGTGTCTGGATGCTGGCGTATTATGTCGATGAGAAAAAACAGCTGGTCAAGAAAATGAAAGATAATGAATGGAAGTATAAACAGCTTTCTGATGAGAAGAACCGCATCATGGATAATTTACAGGAGATCGTTTTTCAAACCAATGCAAAAGGCGAAATTACATACTTAAATCAAGCGTGGGCAGCCATCACAGGTTTTTCGATCAGTGAATGCATGGGGACAATGTATAATGATTACTTCATAAAAGAAAAGCATGTAGCTGATCACATTAATACTCAAATCAAAAACAAAGCGTCCTCGGGCATGTTTACGGCAAAGTATGTGACAAAGAACGGGACGATTTTTTGGGGCGAGGTTCACTATAAACTTTACTATGACCGAGATGAGCAATTTACCGGAAGCCTGGGTACAATGTCAGACATCACTGAGCGAAAAGAGGCTGAAGATGAGCTTCTGGAAATCAATGAACGGCTTGCGAGGGAGTCGCAGAAACTGTCAATTACGAGTGAACTGGCTGCCGGCATTGCACATGAAGTCAGAAATCCTTTAACGTCCGTCAGCGGATTCCTTCAAATTATGAAAACATCATATCCGGATAGAAAAGATTATTTTGATATCATCTTTTCAGAGATTAAAAGAATTGATCTGGTGCTCGGCGAGCTGCTGCTGTTGGCGAAGCCGCAGGAAATTACATTTAAAACGCACCCAATCAATGAAATTTTGAAACAAGTCACAACATTGCTTGATACGAATGCCATATTGTCCAATATTGCTATAGAAAAGAATTTTGGTGAGACGGAAGCCTGTATGATTAAAGGGGACGAAAACCAGCTGAAGCAGGTTTTTATCAATATTATTAAAAATGGAATCGAAGCAATGCCAAAGGGCGGTGTCGTAACGATTTCCACTGCTAAAACAGCTTCACACGCCGTAATAAGCGTAAAAGATGAAGGGAACGGCATGTCACAGGAAAAGCTTGAGCAAATCGGAAAACCTTTTTATTCAACAAAGGAGAAAGGCACAGGGCTGGGGCTCGCCATTTGTTTGAGAATATTAAAGGAACATAACGGGGAATTGAAGATTGAAAGTGAAGCTGGAAAAGGCAGCATCTTTCAAGTTGTTTTGCCTTTGAAATCTGACAGCTGAGAGGGGAAAAACAAGATGAACTCGCTTCTGTTTGTATATGGGACCTTAAGGAAGCATGAAAAAAATCATCATTTGTTATCACAGTCGGCTTGTATCAGTGAGCAGGCGCGGACAAAGGGAAGTCTTTTTAATACGGCAGCCGAGGAACCTGCGGCCGTGTTTGGGGCTGATGGCTATATTTGCGGTGAGATATATGAAGCAGATGCATCGTGTATACATAAGCTTGATCTTTTGTATCAAGGCTACCACAAGAAATCTGTACATGTCGAAACTGATGCTGGAATCAAGGAAGCACTTGTATATTATATGAAAAAAGATGATAATGCTGACTTTGTGAAAATAGGCAGCGGTGACTGGAAAGAACATCAGATGATCAGCAAATCTAAAGATCCCGTGTACTATTTTGCCTACGGATCTTGTATGGACAATGCCCGTTTTCAAAAAGCAGGGGTTAATCATTATTTTCAAGATCCAGTGGGAGGAGCTGTATTAAAAGGGTATACAACCCGCTTTACGTTAAAAAGACCAGACGGCTCAAGAGCGGATATCACTGAAGACGGAGGCACGACAGAAGGGGTGTTATATCGTCTTCCTTTTTCAGCTGTCGCCTATTTGTATAAAAGGGAAGGGGTTGAATCTCTTACCTATCGGCCGGCATTTGTAGACGTTGAAGCAGGGGGAAAGCTCTATACCGATTGTTTAACCTTTCTCGTCCTCCGAAAAGAAGCAGAAACAGCACCTCCTCAGCATTATCAAATCGAGATTGAACGGGGAGCGGAGCTTTATTTGACCCCAGGCTTTACTGAACGGCTTAAGCAGCATATGAATTCGCTGCCACAAGGTTGATGAAATTAACACTGTCTCAAAAGAATATGTTAAAATTTGATCAATATGATGTTAGGTAAAGGAGCACCACTATGAAAAAAGAATTTGCCGTAATTGGACTCGGCCGTTTTGGTGGAAGTATATGCAAAGCATTGAGTGAAGAGGGCGTCGAGGTCATGGCGATGGATATTGATGAAGATAAAGTCAACGAGTATGCCAAGATTGCATCACATGCCGTCATCGGAGACTCGACCGATGAATCTGTTCTGAAAAATTTAGGTTTGAGGAATTTTGACCACGTCATTGTTGCGATCGGTGAAAATATTCAGGCGAGTATATTAACAACTCTGATTCTCAAAGAACTGGGTGTCAATACGATTACAGTTAAGGCTCAGAACGATTACCATGAAAAAGTGCTGTCCAAAATCGGCGCGGATCACATTGTCCACCCGGAACGTGATATGGCAAAAAGAATTGCGCATAATATCGTTTCCAACAATGTACTTGATTATTTGGAGCTGTCAGAAGAGCATAGTCTTGTCGAGATCGTGGCCAACAGCCGTCTTGCCGGAAATACTCTTCTCGATTTAGATATACGGGCGAAATACGGGATTAATATTGTAGCGATTAAAAGGGGCAAGGAAGTCATCGTGTCGCCGCTTGCGACTGAAGTGATACATCAAGAAGATATTCTCATCGTCATTGGATCGGTTACGGATATTTCACGTTTTGAGAAAAGAGTTCTTCATACGAAATAGAAGAAATATAAGCCGTCCTTAGGGGCGGTTTTTTAATATTATCAGAATATAACAACTTTAATGAACTGAGCGCCAATTTACTAAAATTTTATTGACTACGGATAAGCGTTCCGATAGCATATTGTACCATATAAATAAAAAAGAGGAGGGGGCCATTTGAATAAAGAAGCGCTGGTCAAAAGGCTGAATGCTTCAGCCCGCAGACAAAAAGCTGACATCGTCATTAAGAACGGGAAAATCATGGACGTATATAATCATGAGTGGATTTATGAAGATATTGCGATAACAGACGGAGTTATTGTAGGCCTCGGCCAGTATGAAGGTGAAGAAACCATTGATGCAGAGGGGCAAGTCATTGTGCCGGGATTTATTGATGGTCATGTACATATTGAGTCATCAATGGTGACACCGATCGAGTTTGCAAAAGCCATATTGCCGAATGGCGTGACGACCATCATTACCGATCCGCATGAAATAGCGAACGTGTCCGGTCAGGAAGGGATCAAATTTATGATTGAACAGGCTCGCCAAACACCGCTGAATATCCATTTTATGCTTCCCTCCAGTGTGCCTGCCGCCAGCTTTGAGCGATCCGGTGCGGTACTTCGGGCGGCCGATTTGAATCCATTTTACGAAGAGAAAGAGGTATTGGGTCTGGCTGAAGTGATGGATTATGTATCGGTTGAGCAGGGTGAAGCAGACATGGTTAATAAGCTGTTTGATGCCCGGAGCGCGGGGAAACGGATTGACGGACATTTAGCAGGCTTGTCAACTGATCTCATCAATATTTACAGAACCGCTTTTGTCTTGACCGATCATGAGGTAACGACGAAGGAAGAAGCGCTGGATCGTATCAGAAGAGGAATGTACGTCATGATGCGAGAAGGGTCAGTCGCCAAAAATACAATGAAAGTGCTGCCGGCTGTTAATGAAAAGAATGCGCGCCGTTTCTTCTTCTGTACTGATGATAAACACGTAGATGATTTATTGTCAGAGGGAAGTGTGAATCATCAGGTGAAAATGGCTATTCAAGCAGGTCTCGATCCGTTTTTGGCATACCAATTGGGAAGCCTGAATGCAGCGGAATGCTACGGTCTAGATACAAAGGGAGCGATTGCTCCGGGATTTGACGCCGATTTGCTCTTTATTTCAGATGTGGAAAATGTCACTGTCACAAAGACGTTGGTAAAAGGACAAACTGTTGCTGAAGATAATAAAGCAGTCTGTCAGGCGCAAGCTCATACGCTAACACCAGACCCGGCGCTGCTTCATTCCGTTAACCTTGCTGCTCCTCTTTCCGAACAGGATTTTCATATGCCAATTGATCCCCAGCAGAAGATGAATGTCATTCAAATCATACCAAATCAGCTTGAAACACGCCTGGTGAGTGTTCCGGCTCCGGAAGCACCCATTTTTCAGCCTGATATCGATCTTGACTTGTTAAAGATTGCAGTCGTGGAACGGCATAAGGGATTAAAAGAAACGGGACTTGGTATTGTGAAAGGATTTGGTTTGAAAAGCGGGGCGATTGCAACAACGATTTCACACGATTCGCATAATATCATTGCCGTGGGGACAAATGACACCGATATCGCAGCCGCAGTTAATAAGCTGCAGGAAATTGGCGGCGGATTAACAGTTATAAAAGATGGGGAAGAACTTCACTCGGTTCCTCTGCCGATTGCGGGGTTATTATCCGACCAATCTGCAGAATTAGTGAATCAAAGCTTAATGACGCTTCATGAAAAGCTCTCATTCATCGGTTTCAAAGACCGGTTTAACCCATTTTTGACGCTTTCATTTTTGGCTTTGCCTGTCATTCCTGACATCAAAATGACGACAACAGGGTTGTTTGATGTAAAGTCATTTCAGCATATAGCACTGCAATAAAAAAGATGCACTCCTAAGTGAGTGCATCTTTTTTTAAACCTCCATAATGATCGGGAGGATCATTGGGCGGCGTTTCGTTTTTTCATATAAGAACGGAGCAAGCGTGTCCGTGATCTCATTTTTGATTTCTGACCATTGAGTGGTTTTTCGTTCCATGACTTTTTGCAAGTGGTTTGAAATGAGCTCCTGGGCGTCATTGATCAAATCACCTGATTCTCTCATGTAAACAAACCCTCTGGAAATCAAGTCAGGGCCCGCTGAAATCTTAAAGTCATCCATATCTATGCTGACAACGACGATCACAAGACCTTCTTCAGAAAGAATTCTGCGGTCGCGAAGCACGATATTTCCAATATCACCGATACCGCTACCGTCGATGTATACTGAACCGGATGGGATTTTACCGGCAACTGAAGCTTCATCGCCTTTAAGCGCCAATACTTCACCGTTATCCATGATAAAGCAGTTTTCTTCAGGGATGCCGCAATCTGTCGCAAGCTTGACATGCATCTTTTGCATTCTGTACTCACCGTGAATCGGCATGAAGAATTTAGGCTTGATTAAACGAAGCATCAGCTTTTGTTCTTCCTGTCCGCCGTGACCGGATGTATGGATATCATTAAGAGGTCCGTGAATAACCTCGGCCCCCGCGCGATACAGCTGGTTAATTGTGCGGCTCACGCTGATTGTGTTGCCCGGGATAGGGGATGAAGAAAATACGACTGTATCTCCAGGATTGATTGAAATCTGCCGGTGTGTGCCGTTTGCAATTCTGGATAAAGCCGCCATCGGTTCCCCTTGGCTTCCTGTACACAGGATTGTTACTTTATTGGCAGGAATGCGATTGATTTCGTTATGTTCAATAAACGTATTTTTAGGACAGTTAATATAGCCGAGAGTTTGTCCGATTTCGATAGCCGATTCCATACTGCGTCCAAATACGGCAACTTTTCTTCCATTTAATACAGCAGCCTCAATTACCTGCTGCAAGCGGTGAATATTCGACGCAAATGTAGCGAAGATAACTCGGCCGTCCACCTTGCGGAAAATGTCATGAATGCTTTCTCCGACACGGCGTTCAGACATAGTGAACTCCGGGTTTTCACTGTTTGTGCTGTCTGAAAGGAGGCACAGAACGCCTTCTTTGCCGATTTCGGCCATTTTCGTTAAGTTTGCCGGCTCGCCGACTGGAGTAAAGTCGAATTTGAAATCTCCAGTATGTACGATGTTTCCGGGCGGCGTTTTTACAACAATACCGTAGGAATCCGGAATACTGTGTGTTGTTCTAAAGAATGACACAGCCGTTTTGCGAAATTTTACGATATCATCCTCACCGATGATGTTAAGCTTAGTCTGTCTTAATAATCCGTGCTCTTCAAGTTTATTCCGAAGTAAGCCGATCGCGAGTTTACCGCCGTAAACGGGAATATTGACTTGTCTAAGCAGGTACGGGATGCCGCCGATATGGTCTTCGTGCCCGTGAGTGATAAAAAGCCCTTTAATTTTATCTTCGTTTTTAACTAAATACGTGTAATCGGGAATGACGTAATCAATACCGAGCAGTTCGTCCTCGGGAAACTTGATCCCCGCATCAATCAGCACAATTTCATCCTGAAACTGCACCGCATACGTATTTTTACCGATTTCACCCAGTCCTCCGAGGGCGAAAACAGCAGTCTGATCGTTTTTTACAAATTTCATACCGCTCATAACTCCAATACTTTAAAATTTTCACTCTGTTGCTCATATTCTAAAAAAGCACCGTCAACAGGTGTGATAAATTCAATATTAAATTTCTTGTCTTTCAGTTTCGTTCTGACGTCACGCTCTGATACGCCTTCAATATAAAGTGAATCTGTTTTTTCCCGAACAGGTACTTCCTCAGCTTTTTTTTGATAAAATACCTTATAAATCATCCAAATCTCTCCTTAAATGCCGTATGTTAGACTCGCTTATTCTATTATATTCGAAAACGGAATATAAGGAAAGTCTTGAGCAAAATAAGGACCTTTCAAAAAGTGACAGATCCCTTATCAGGCAATGGCTCTCCTGCGGAGCATTCCGTTCCATTGTCTTCTGAGTTTCTTTTTTAATTTCCGAAGCATAACGCGGTCCCTCCTTCGATTGATACTTGTCCAAGGCTGTTTTATACAAATAGTATACGGAGTTTAGCACGGACTTTTCGTGGATATTAATGGAATTTTATTTTGTTTTTGAGGGAAATGGTTTGCTGAACTGAAATCTTTTTGTATGATGAGTGTGGGAATTGCAGATTTAGACGATAAAGGGGAATAACGATGGACACAAAATTAATTTTTTTCGATATTGACGGCACGATATATGATCACGACAAAAAGATACCGGAAAGCACAAGAAAAACGGTAGCGGAGCTTCAGAGGCAGGGACACCATGTGTTTATCGCCAGCGGGCGGTCCCCGTTTCTGGTGAAGCCGATTTTAGAGGAGTTAGGCATTCACTCATTTATTTCCTACAACGGTCAGTATGTCGTCTTTGAAAATGAAGTGATTTATAAGAATCCGCTGCCTGAAGAGGCAATCAGAAGATTGTTAAAGCAGGCAGGAGAAGGAAGCCACCCGGTTGTGTTTATGGCTGAAGATACAATGAAAGCAACTGTTGCTGACCATCCTCATGTCTTGGAGGGAATCGGTAGCCTGAAAACCGACTATCCTGAAACCGATGACCTCTTTTATGAAGGAAAAGAAATTTTTCAGCTTCTGTTGTTTTGCCAGGATGAAGAAGAAAAAATTTATGGGGCTTTTCCAGAATTCGATCTTGTGCGCTGGCATGAGCTTTCGACTGATGTGCTGCCGCGCGGCGGATCAAAGGCGAAGGGGATTAAAAAAGTAATCGAGCGCCTTCCGTTTGATATCAGCGATACATATGCCTTCGGTGACGGATTAAATGATCTGCAAATGATTCAGTTTGTCGGAACAGGCGTTGCCATGGGGAATGCCGTTCCTGAATTAAAAGAAGTTGCGGATTTTGTAACAAAGCCTGTAGACGAGGATGGAATTGCTTATGCTGTCAAAGAATTAGGCCTGCTAAAATAAAAAAGCGGCTGGCACTTATAGTGTCAGCCGCATATTTTCTTTTAGCGGTCAATCGCCATCGCATTTTCAGGTTCTTTAAATGGATTTTCTTTATCGATATGATCATAAAACATAACGCCATTTAAATGGTCGATTTCATGCTGAAATACAATCGCCGGAAATCCTTTTAAACGAATGTCTATTTGTTCTCCCTCCAGTGTTGTTCCTTTCACTCTGATACGAGCGTAGCGCGGAACATAGCCGGGAATTGCCTCATCAACTGACAGGCAGCCTTCACCGCTTGTTAAATAGCTTCTTTCAACGGAATGGCTGACGATCTTCGGGTTAAACAATGCATAGCTGTATAACTTCCCGGAAGCATCTTCTGCATGGACTGCGATCATCCGTTTATTAATATTAATTTGAGGTGCCGCAAGTCCTACGCCGGGGCGCAGATTGTATTTTTCAGCTAATTCCGGATTTTGGCTGTTTTTTACGAATTCAATCATACCTGCCAGCTGCTGTTTTTCTTCTTCTGTGGCAGGCAGCCCGACAGGCTCTGCTGTCTCTCTTAAGGCAGGGTGGCCGTCGCGCACGATGTTTTCCATAGTAATCAAGAAACTTCACTCCTAAAGCTTAATATGTAAATTATATCGGATTTCTTCGTAAAGGTGCAACGAAACGAATGACCAGCCGTAAATGGCTGGTCAGTGTTTTACTGTGTAATTAGCAACAGCCTCCGCCTAAATAAGCAGCTCCAACAATGATTAACAGAATGAATAAAACAACGATTAACGCAAATGTGCGGCCATATCCTGCTCCGCCATATCCGTAACCATAACTGCAGCAGCCTCCGCCGTAACCATATCCATAACCGTACATGAACATAACCTCCTCTTTTAATTACGCAGAGCCTTGTAGTAGGCATAGCGTCTACAATAACCTATGTAAAAACAAAAAAGTTGTATGGTCATCTGTCCTGATTTTTGACGATTTAGATTTGATTTTTTGCTCAGCAAGCCATGCGATAACCATCTGGCTATTGTCAAATATCTCTATGGATTCTATAGTAGAAATTGTCAAGATTGGGGGATTTAACGTGAAAGACGGAATAAAACGGCGCCACGGTGTGAAAATCGGAGCCTTTTGCGCTGTGACTTTACTATTAACAGGGTGCGTGGGACAGGATCCGCTGGATTCACTTCATGACTCATTAGAAAAAGTCGCTGATCTAGAAAAACCGTTTCAAGAAGAACAGAAAACGCTCGAGGAATTAGAGAAAAAAGAACATACTCTCTACAATGATGTCATCAAGCTCAATATGGATGATTATAAAAAAATCGTTTCATTATCAGACGAAGCGCTAGAGAATGTAAATAAACGCGAAGAACATCTGAAGCTTGAAAATGAGAGCATCGAAAAATCCGAATCAGAATTTGAGGAAGCTAAAAAATCCGCAGAAAATGTTAAGGATAAACACATCAAGGCAAAAGCCGAGACTGCGGCAGATCATATGAAAAAAAGATATGCTGCATACAGCTCTATGTCTGAAGAATATGAAAAAGCCATTAAACTTGATAAAAAACTGTATAAGCTGCTGAAAGACAAAGACTTGACGCTGGATAAGCTTGATCAGCAGATTGAAAAAGCGAATGCATCTTATAAAAAAGTCCTTAAACAAAGCGGAGAATTTGATGTGCAAACGGAGAAATATAATAAAGCCCGCGAAGATTTATATGACGCCGCAGGCTATCATATAAAAAAGAGCTGACTATGATCAGCTCTTTTTTTAAATTCTATTCAAAATTTAAATTTCTATTGTAGTACAGTGTGATAGGTTATACTAGTACAGTTTGAGGTACAGGCTGCATCTGTTTTTTTATAGAAAATGTAAAGCGAATACATTTATTGAAAATCAGCGATGAAAACGATTGACGGTTCTTCTTTATATGGTGTAAACTAATCCATGTTAAGCGGTGTTGTATTAGTTTTTTACAACTTCGAAATAATACAGTTCAAAGCAGAGTGTAACTATCCTACATAAATGGTTTCGGCAAACTGGGGATCGGCTAAAATATATACGACTTACTGCTGATACTTTAGGGTACCCTAAGTTTGTATGTATAAAAGGAATGCACGTCTAATGACTGTTTAAAAGAAAGGAAGAGGTGACTTTAGTATGGCTGCAAAAACGAAAAAAGTAATCGTTGATAGTAAGAAGCAATTTGATGCCATTAAAAAGCAGTTCGAAACGTTCCAAATTTTAAATGAAAAGGGAGAAGTCGTGAATGAAGCGGCGATGCCTGATTTAACTGATGATCAATTGAAAGAGCTTATGCGCCGCATGGTATTTACACGTGTGCTTGATCAGCGCTCTATCTCATTAAACCGTCAAGGACGTCTCGGATTCTACGCTCCTACTGCGGGCCAAGAAGCTTCTCAGATTGCTACACATTTCGCGCTTGAAAAAGAAGACTTCGTTCTTCCGGGATACCGTGATGTGCCTCAGTTAATCTGGCACGGCCTTCCATTATATCAAGCGTTCCTGTTCTCTCGCGGACATTTCCGAGGAAACCAAATGCCTGATGATGTGAATGCCCTTTCTCCACAAATCATTATCGGTGCTCAATACATTCAAACGGCCGGTGTTGCGCTAGGTCTTAAAAAACGCGGTAAGAAAGCTGTCGCAATCACTTACACTGGTGACGGCGGAGCTTCACAAGGGGACTTCTACGAAGGAATTAACTTTGCCGGCGCTTATAAAGCACCTGCGATCTTCGTTGTACAAAACAACCGTTACGCGATTTCAACTCCAGTTGAAAAACAATCTGCAGCAGGCACAATTGCACAAAAAGCAGTAGCTGCCGGTATTGTGGGTGTACAAGTAGACGGAATGGATCCGCTTGCTGTATACGCTGCAACTGCTGAAGCACGCGAACGGGCGATTAACGGCGAAGGCCCGACACTGATTGAAACACTGACATTCCGTTATGGCCCGCACACAATGGCTGGTGACGATCCGACTAAATATCGCACAAAAGAAATCGAAAACGAGTGGGAGCAAAAAGATCCGCTTGTACGCTTCCGTGCGTTCCTTGAAAACAAAGGCTTATGGTCTGAAGAAGAAGAAACAAAAGTAATCGAGGATGCAAAAGAAGAAATTAAGCAGGCGATCAAAAAAGCGGATGCTGAGCCTAAGCAAAAAGTAACTGATTTAATGAAAATCATGTTCGAAAAAATGCCTCATAACCTTGAGGAGCAATTTGAAATTTATACACAGAAGGAGTCGAAGTAAGCCATGGCGCAAATGACAATGATTCAAGCAATCACGGATGCGTTACGCACAGAACTGAAAAATGACGAAAATGTCTTAGTTTTCGGAGAAGACGTTGGTGTTAACGGCGGCGTATTCCGTGCGACAGAAGGATTGCAAAAAGAATTCGGTGAAGACCGTGTGTTTGACACGCCACTTGCTGAATCTGGTATCGGCGGTCTTGCCCTTGGTTTAGGCTTAAACGGCTTCCGTCCGGTAATGGAAATTCAATTCTTTGGATTTGTTTACGAAGTAATGGATTCAGTTTCTGGCCAAATGGCTCGTATGCGTTACCGTTCTGGCGGACGCTGGACTTCACCTGTAACCATTCGTTCTCCGTTCGGCGGCGGTGTTCATACTCCTGAGCTTCACGCTGACAGCTTAGAAGGTCTTGTTGCACAACAGCCTGGTATCAAAGTTGTTATTCCATCAACTCCTTACGATGCCAAAGGACTTTTGATTTCTGCGATCAGAGACAACGATCCTGTTGTTTTCTTAGAGCACATGAAGCTTTACCGTTCTTTCCGTCAGGAAGTTCCTGAAGAAGAATACACAATTGAGCTTGGCAAAGCTGACGTAAAACGTGAAGGTACTGACCTTTCAATCATCACTTACGGCGCAATGGTTCATGAATCATTAAAAGCTGCCGAGGAGCTTGAAAAAGACGGCATTTCTGCTGAAGTTGTCGACCTTCGCACTGTAAGCCCGCTTGACATTGATACAATCATCGCATCTGTAGAAAAAACAGGACGCGCGATTGTTGTTCAAGAGGCACAAAAACAAGCCGGTATTGCTGCAAACGTAGTAGCAGAGATTAATGACCGTGCGATCTTGAGCTTGGAAGCACCTGTACTTCGCGTGGCTGCGCCTGATACAGTATTTCCTTTCTCTCAAGCGGAGAGTGTATGGCTTCCAAACCATAAAGATGTTCTTGAAACAGCAAGAAAAGTACTTGAATTTTAATCAAACTGCATAATCGAGAGGGAAGATGAACGTTTTCCCTCTATTATATATCTGTTTTCAATGCTTACGATGTAAACTTTAAAATTGCTTAATCAAACTAGGAGGTCGAGAACTGTGGCATTTGAATTTAAACTTCCAGATATCGGGGAAGGTATCCACGAAGGCGAAATCGTAAAATGGTTTGTCAAGCCTAACGATGAGGTTGACGAAGATGATGTACTGGCGGAAGTCCAAAATGATAAAGCAGTAGTAGAAATTCCTTCACCTGTTAAAGGAAAAGTATTAGAATTAAAAGTTGAAGAGGGAACGGTTGCAACTGTTGGACAAACGATCATTACGTTTGATGCACCTGGTTACGAAGACCTTCAATTTAAAGGCAGCGATGAGTCTGGCGACGCAAAAACTGAAGCACAAGTTCAGTCTACTGGTGAAGCTGGACAAGATGTTGCGAAAGAAGAGCGTGCTGAAGAGCCTGCTAAAGAAACTGGCGCAGGACAGCAGGATCAAGCTGAAGTTGACCCGAACAAACGCGTGATCGCTATGCCTTCTGTACGTAAATACGCTCGTGAAAAAGGCGTAGATATCCGTAAAGTAACAGGTTCAGGCAACAACGGACGTGTTGTGAAAGAAGATATCGACAGCTTTGTAAACGGAGGAGCGCAAGAAGCTGCGCCGCAAGAAACGGCTGCACCTCAAGAAACAGCTGCTAAACCGGCTGCTGCACCGGCTCCAGAGGGTGAATTCCCAGAAACTCGCGAAAAAATGAGCGGTATCCGTAAAGCAATTGCAAAAGCGATGGTTAACTCTAAACATACTGCTCCTCACGTAACACTAATGGACGAAGTGGACGTAACAAACCTTGTTGCACATCGTAAACAGTTCAAACAGGTTGCTGCTGATCAAGGCATCAAGCTGACATACTTGCCTTACGTTGTAAAAGCTCTTACATCTGCACTGAAAAAATTCCCTGTTTTAAACACGTCAATTGACGATAAAACAGATGAAGTAATCCAAAAACATTACTTCAACATCGGTATTGCTGCTGACACTGAAAAAGGCTTGCTTGTGCCAGTTGTAAAAAATGCAGACCGTAAAGCGATCTTTGAAATTTCTGATGAGATCAACAGCCTTGCAACAAAAGCTCGTGAAGGCAAGCTTGCTCCGGCTGAAATGAAAGGCGCATCTTGCACAATTACAAACATCGGTTCAGCCGGCGGACAATGGTTCACTCCGGTTATCAACCATCCAGAAGTTGCGATTCTTGGTATCGGACGCATTGCAGAAAAAGCGATTGTTCGTGATGGCGAAATCGTAGCAGCTCCAGTCTTAGCTCTTTCTCTCAGCTTCGACCACCGTATGATCGACGGAGCGACTGCGCAAAATGCACTAAATCACATCAAGCGTTTACTGAACGATCCACAATTAATTTTAATGGAGGCGTAATGTTATGGTAGTAGGAGATTTCCCTATTGAAACAGATACTCTTGTAATTGGTGCGGGACCTGGCGGCTATGTAGCTGCCATCCGCGCTGCACAGCTTGGACAAAAAGTAACAGTCGTTGAAAAAGCAACTCTTGGAGGCGTTTGTCTAAACGTTGGATGTATCCCTTCAAAAGCGCTGATCAATGCTGGCCACCGTTATGAGAATGCTAAGCATTCTGATGACATGGGAATCACTGCTGAGAACGTAACAGTTGATTTCACAAAAGTTCAAGAGTGGAAAACTTCTGTTGTTAACAAGCTTACTGGCGGTGTAGCAGGTCTTCTTAAAGGCAACAAAGTAGATGTAGTAAAAGGCGAAGCTTACTTTGTAGACAGCAATTCAGTTCGTGTAATGGATGAGAATTCTGCTCAAACATACACGTTCAAAAACGCAATCATTGCGACTGGTTCTCGTCCTATCGAATTGCCAAACTTCAAATATACTGAGCGTGTCCTAAATTCAACAGGTGCTTTGGCTCTTAAAGAAATTCCTAAAAAGCTTGTTGTTATCGGCGGCGGATACATCGGAACTGAGCTTGGAACTGCGTATGCAAACTTCGGCACTGAGCTTGTTATTCTTGAAGGCGGAGATGAAATTCTTCCAGGCTTCGAAAAACAAATGAGTTCCCTTGTAACTCGCAGACTGAAGAAAAAAGGCAACGTTGAAATCCATACAAACGCGATGGCTAAAGGCGTTGAAGAAAAAGCTGACGGCGTAACAGTCACTTTCGAAGTAAAAGGTGAAGAAAAAACCGTTGATGCTGATTACGTACTGATTACTGTCGGACGCCGTCCAAATACTGATGAACTTGGTCTTGAGCAAGTCGGTATTGAAATGACTGACCGCGGTGTTATCAAAACTGACAAACAGTGCCGCACGAACGTATCTAACATCTATGCAATCGGTGATATCATTGAAGGACCGCCGCTTGCTCACAAAGCATCTTACGAAGGTAAGATTGCTGCAGAAGCGATCGCTGGAGAGCCTGCAGAAATCGATTACCTTGGTATTCCTGCGGTTGTCTTCTCTGAGCCTGAGCTTGCATCAGTCGGTTACACTGAAGCACAAGCGAAAGAAGAAGGCCTTGACATTGTTGCTGCTAAATTCCCATTTGCAGCAAACGGCCGCGCGCTTTCACTTAACGAAACAGACGGCTTCATGAAGCTGATCACTCGTAAAGAGGACGGCCTTGTAATCGGTGCGCAAATCGCCGGCGCAAGCGCTTCTGACATGATTTCTGAATTAAGTTTAGCTATTGAAGGCGGCATGACTGCTGAAGATATCGCTATGACAATTCATGCGCATCCAACATTGGGTGAAATCACAATGGAAGCTGCTGAAGTGGCAATCGGAAGCCCGATTCACATCGTAAAATAATAGAGATGACATAAAAAACAGCCCCGTAAGCGGGGGCTGTTTTATTTATTTAGACAGTACATGCTGTAATGGTTTAATGATGTCTTCTTTCTTTTTCACACATCCCTCTATTTTCACAACGACATGCCGCTGATCAACTACCATGAGAGTAGGGACGGTTTCGATTTCATCTTCCCAGCCTTTTCTGTTATCGTATACCTTCATTTTATCTATTTGGTCAGGATAATCCTTTTCTAAATCAAGCAGAGCATCATAATATGACGCTTCTTGATCAATTTGATTTTCATCAGAAAAAAATAGGATTTGAGTATGATGAATGCTGTCAATTCGGCTTTTTTTTATTGGATTGATTGTGGAAAGGGTGCAGCCCGATAAAGCAAATACTATCATCAGTATGGGAAATACCGCGCGATATCGCATCTATCTTCTCCTCTGTATAAACCATAGTAAACTAGTTTTAGTTTATCACGAGTAACCGCGTCATCTGCTTCTTGTTACCTAATTGTTATATAATTGAAACCGTTTTTAAAGAGAGATAACATCTCTTTAAAACCCAATACTCTGAACGCACACATTATTCATCGCGAATCATTTGCAATTTCGTTACACTATTCAAAAAAAGTTCGCGAAAACATGAAATCACAATGTCTTTTCAGCATAAGTATCGAATGAAAGCGTTTGTTAAGAAGATGATAATGCATGTAACCGAAAAGAAAAAACATGTTACATTAAAAGTTTTCGAAATAAATGTGTTATACAATTTGTTGTTGACATTTTAAATGTGACATATTAATATAATACCAACAAAAGAAATTAAGCGTTTTCAAAATTAAAAGAAATGGGGAATGAGAGATGGGTACGATTGTTTGCCAAGATTGTAACGAAGCCATTCATTACTTCGAGGATGAGAAGGTTACAACGTTATACGGAACATGCTGCGGACAATGTCAGTGTCCTCTTGATGAAGAGTAAGAAAAAGCATGCGGCTTAGCCGCATGCTTTTTGTATTTATTGAATAGCTTTTTGCTCTTTTATGACTCGAATCATGCTCAAAGTAGAATCCTCCGGTCCTTGAACTGGAAGTCCGGCATCAATGTTTTTGAAGATGTAGCTGATGTTTTCTTCTGTAATAATCTCGCCCGGGATAAAGATAGGAATTCCAGGAGGATACACCATCACAAATTCAGCGATAATCCGTCCTGCTGCTTCTTTTAATGGAACAATTTCTGTATTTGCATAGAATGCGTCACGCGGCGTCATCGCCAGTAACGGGATTTCTGGAAGCAGTACCTTTGTCTGTTTATGCGTAACATCATTTGCTGACATTTGACGCGCTATCTCTTGTAGAGCTTCCACAAGGCGATCTGCATCGTTCTGGCTGTCACCAGGTGTGAAGATACACAAAATGTTGTACAGATCTGAAAGCTCTACTTCGATATTAAAGGATTCCCGCAGCCACTTCTCGACATCATGTCCTGTGAGCCCGAGGTTTTTAACTGAAATAATTAATTTTGTCGGATCATAATTGTAAGCCGCTTTAGAACCGAGAATTTCAGAACCGACACAGTAAATGCCGTCAATTTGGTTCAGACGTTCTCTCGTCTGATTAGCAAGCTTCAACGTTTCTTCAGCAAGCTGATAGCCTTCTGTCGCAAGCCGTTTTCTGGCCACGTCCAAAGAGGCTAGAAGCAAATAAGAAGTAGACGTGGTTGTCAGCATGCTGAGTATCGATTGCACTCTGTCTTTAGAAACAAGGCCTTCTTTCATGTTTAGAATAGAGCTTTGTGTCAGTGATCCGCCTAGCTTATGCACACTTGTCGCAGCCATGTCTGCACCTGCCTGCATCGCTGAAAGCGGAAATTGGTCGTGAAAATGAATATGAACGCCGTGTGCTTCATCGACCAGAACCGGCACATCAAAGGAGTGGGCTAGTTCTACGATGCTTTTTAAATCAGCAGCTACTCCGAAATATGTCGGGTTGATCACAAGAAGCCCTTTGGCATCAGGATGTTCATGCAGCGCCCGTTTAGCGGATTCAAGTGTAATGCCGTGAGAGATGCCCAGTTCATTGTCAATTTCAGGATGAATAAAGATTGGGACAGCTCCGGAAAATACAATAGCTGACATAATGGATTTGTGCACATTTCTTGGAATGATGATTTTATCTCCAGGTCCGCAGACAGCCATCACCATTGTCATGATTGCGCCGCTTGTTCCCTGAACAGAAAAAAAGGTGTGATCCGCGCCGAAAGCTTCGGCCGCCAAATCCTGCGCTTCTTTAATAATGCCTTTAGGCGCATGCAGGTCATCTAATGGTTCAATATTAATCAAATCTATACTTAACGCGTTTTCACCGATAAATTGTCTGAACTCTGGATCCATTCCTGCCCCTTTTTTATGGCCGGGAATGTGGAATTGAACAGGCTGTCTGCTTGCGTGCTTTTTCAGGCCTGTGAATAAGGGTGTTTCATGTTGCGACAATTGTTTTCCCACCTTTGTAGTAATACCTATGCATATTAGTGTGTATTAAAATCAGTTTCTCAACCGTTTTTTAGACGTAAAACAAATGAATTATATTATGAACTTGAAAGAATGTAAAGAACAATTTATGATCAAATGAAGATGCTTTTTGTAAAAGGAAAGCGAATCTATAAGGAGTGAAGAAAATGGAATACCAATATCCGATGAATGAAGATTGGACAACCGAAGAAGCAGTGGATGTGATTGCATTTTTCCAGCAGGTTGAGCTGGCTTATGAAAAGGGAGCAGACCGTGAAGAGCTGCTAAAGACGTATCGGCGATTCAAAGAAATTGTGCCGGGAAAAGCTGAAGAAAAAAAGCTGTGCGGCGAGTTTGAGGAACAAAGTACATACTCTCCTTATCGTACGGTCAAGCAGGCGAAGGAATCTGACCAGGCAAAGATTAAGATGTAAAAGGAAAAGAGCCGGATGAGGTCCCGGCTCTTTTTTTATGCTTGTGATACTTTTTGGGTTAAGCGGTACAGAAATGCAAGCTGCTGGAAGGCATCATCGATTCGCTGAAGGAATTCTTGGTTATTCATATTCAGCACCTCTTCTTTTTGAAGCTGAATGCCGCATAACAGCTCGGCTTTCTTTATTGTCTGCAACCGTTCGAACATTGTCTTGAGCTGTTCCTTGCCCATTTCTGACTGCTTATGGACCCCTGGTTTTGTGTGATCCGCAGACCAAACAAAGCTGTCTGGAATGTGATTTGTAACGCTGTCTTGATTCGCTTCAAGCAATTTGCCGTATTCTTCTTTTATAGGGGACTCATAAATGATCGCGAACCATACAAAAACATGGCTCTCCCACAAGCCGATTTGAAAATGCGGCAGTTTTTTATAGCCTCTTTTGCTGTTTGCGAATGCCACCCAGCTGTCTGCAGGAGGGTTGACTGATCTCCTTGCATGCTTGGCCACATGGGGAAACATTTCATCTCCGGTTAAAGCGGATAATGTCGGGGCAAAGTGCTCGCCTAAAGCAGTCAGCTTCGGACGAACCCGTTCTTTTAACACCTCCATGCGCGCGTCTAAGCCGTCTATTGTAAATGTGTTAAAGTCTTCTTCAGTAAAACGCATTTGTGTCATGATTTTCCTCCTTCATGCTAAGTATACATATTTTATCACAGTTAGAACGCGCAGCAAAAAGATGAGCACGCGTTTGAAGAGAGGGGGAATGTGGTAATAAACGAATAGGTAAACACACAATTTTCAGAATCATGTTACAGGTAAATAGAAGAATCATAGGATATAAGAAGTATCATTGTTGAATGGCAAAATGGGATGCTTTTTTAAAACAAATGATCTCTGGAAGGGGCGAAAGACAATGAGGCAAGTTGTGAAAGAGGGATTTAGGGAAGAGAAAAACAACCGTGTAGCTGTCTGGAGACTAGAGGTTGATTATGAATTGGCAACCCTTTATGAGGCAATGCAAAAGGAAAATGACGAACAAATTGAGCTAAGCAAAAACAAACTTGAACGTCTCAGAAAAGAATGGATTCGCCTCAACGGGTAAAAAGCTATAGTGAAAACGAACCGCGTGAATGGTTCGTTTTTACGTGAGAAGGCATATTTTTCATTTTCCTTGCTTTTTCACCGCCGTTATCAGTATCCTATAAAATAAAGGTCTACATAGAAAAGAGGTACGCATGAATGACAAATTGGACGGAAATTGATGAGACTGCAAAGAAATGGATAAAAGAAGCAGGCGCAAGAATTAAACGGTCGATGCACGAAAGCCTGACAATTGAAACAAAATCAAATCCGAATGATTTAGTCACCAATATTGACAAGGAAACGGAAAAGTTTTTTATTGACCGCATCCAAGAAACCTTTCCGGGGCATCGCATACTCGGAGAAGAAGGACAAGGAGACAAACTTCACTCATTGGAAGGTGTCGTCTGGATTATCGATCCGATTGACGGCACGATGAATTTTGTGCACCAGCAAAGAAATTTTGCAATCTCAATCGGTATTTTTGAAAATGGAATTGGCAAAATCGGTTTAATTTACGATGTGGTGCATGATGAACTGTATCACGCGTTTAGCGGTAAAGGTGCTTATATGAATGAAACGAAGCTGTCTCCTTTAAAGGAAACCGTTATTGAAGAAGCGATTCTAGCCATTAATGCGACATGGGTGACGGAAAACAGAAGAATTGACCCGGGTGTGCTGGCACCGCTTGTGAAAAGGGTGAGAGGAACACGCTCCTATGGATCTGCCGCTCTAGAACTGGCAAACGTCGCTGCGGGAAGAATTGACGCTTACATTACGATGCGGCTTGCTCCTTGGGATTACGCAGCCGGCTGTGTGCTGTTAAACGAAGTAGGGGGCATTTATACAACGACTGAAGGCGAACCGTTCACCTTTTTAGAAAATCACTGTGTGCTGGCCGGAAACCCATCTATACATAAAACAATATTTGAAGAGTATCTTCATGCTGGAAAGTAGGCCATTTGAGCAGGACGACCTCTGCTTGTTGGAGATGCTCGCGGAGGCTCATCCTGTATGGAAAGAGGAGGAGTTTGGGGAGAAAGATGCAGAAAGCTATATGATCTCCTACTCGATGTATAACGGATCATGGCTTGTTTGGGAAAAAAACGGTCTGCCTGTTGCCATCAGTTATCATCTTGAATGGGCTCCTTCCAACGGAAAGCCATGGCTGGGAACAGTGCTGGTTGATCCTGTTGAAGAAAGAAAGGGACATGCCAGGAAGATCATTGAACAGATCGGCCAATCACTTCAAGACAAACATAGAGCACTATTTACAGCGGTTCCGATTGACCGGAATGAATGGATCCTGTTTTTGAGCCAATGCGGCTTTGAACAGCTCAAGACGGAGAAAGATGAGGGTGACAAGCTGTACATAATCATGGTAAAGCCTTTAGTTTAAGCTGCCGTATACATGACGGCAGCTTATTTTCATGTGCAAAAAAACCTCCCAATCCTTCACCGTCGATTGAGAGGCGAGCCTGGTGAAGAACCAGGGGGGTTATTTTTTTACGGCATGTATATAATGAATGGTTTCAAACGCTGACAAATAATCCGTTCGTTTCTTGAAGAAAAGGTCATTGATTTCGGCTGGTGATACATGTTCATAGATGAGTAAACCAGCTGAATCTAATGCTTTTTCGATTTCAAGATAAGTAAAACACGATTTCATCGGTTCACCGCTTGCTGAAGCCATTTTCACCATATGTTCAACTCTATTAGACTTTCCTTTTGTTTCAAAGAGCGTTTCGTCTGCGTAATCAAAAACGATAGAGCTTCCGGAGGGGACATGGGCAAATAATTGGTTAAGCAGGCTTTTATTCTCTTCTTTCGTCAAATAATAAGAAACGCCTAAAAGGCTGAAGAACGTTTTTTGGTTATCAAAGCCTTCATTTAAGAGAGGCTGATATGAAAACGTTTTGGTAAAGTCCATAGGAACCAAATGAAGATTCGCTGGAATAGTAAGCCTTGCATCATCCAGTCTTTTCTTTTTCAATTGCTGTGTAGCCGGGTAATCAATTTCAAATATGTCTAAGCTGTCTTCCAGCTCTGGATGCCGGAAGCAGAATGTATCTAACCCGGCGCCAAGAATGACATACTGTTTTGCTCCCAGCACCACTTCGTTGCGAAATACTTTCTCACAATATGCTGCTCGAGCTAAGGGCGTAGGGGAAAGCTGGACTTGTGTAATCCACTTTAGTATCTCTTCTGGGTCATCTTGAAACTTTCGGGCAATATCTTTATTGAAAAACTGTATGCCTTGTATCATATTTTGACTAATATCAGAAAACTCTTTTTCAGAAATAAGGTCTTTGGCGAGATAATCGTCAAAAATTTCAGGTGTATCATATTGACTGTGATAGGCTCGGCTAAATGCTGATATCAAAGCTGTTAAACTGGACTCATTTTCCCTCATATCATGTCCTCCTGATAAACAAAAATAAGATTCCCCTGGCCAGGAGAATCTTATTATACACACAAAAATATTAATAGTAAATTATAGCATAAATAAAAATTTTTGTCAATGTATTTGAGGCTGGAAGAGTAAGATTCTTCTATTCAATTTTTGGCTGTTTAAATGAGAATGAAAGAATGTTTTTACAATACGAAGTGTTTGGTCTTGGGTAAACCGATATGTCCGGCACCTTTTACTTTATACATAATTCACCATGACCTGCTTTTGTAAGTGCTCTGTATAAATCAGCGCTTTGCTTATACAGAACAACGTCATTCTGATCACCGTACATTATGAGAAGCGGAGTCGCCTCGCGATGAACATAAGCGGCTTGTGCCTAGCTCTAGAACCTGAAGTATATTTGTTCCGGTCCAGCAGTCGGGATGAGAGTTTTCATGAGTGTGGAAAAGCTCACCTTCTTCAACAATCTCTTTTGACATCAATGAAGCCCGATTTTTTTAACAATCGGCTGATTTGGCGGATAATGACCGAGTTTGTATTTACACTGTCTGCGATTTGTTCAGAGGCAAGGTGGTCATATGTACGGCTATCGTGAAACAGCTGCTGATTTTTAAACAAACTTGAAAAAAGCCTGAGATATCTCAGGCTTTTCATTTAGACATTACAAACCGACGGCTTTCCAGGCTGCTTCAACTTTTGCGGCATCAGTTGAGCCATAAAGGTCACGGGCAGACTGAATGAGGGCGGCCTTCGCATCTTTGAAAGTGGAATAAGGCGTAAGGTACGTTGTTAACGCACGGTAATAAATCTGCTGTGATTTAGATATGCCTAGGCTTGTAATAGTATTGTAAGCGGCTTTGTTTGGAATTCCGCTGTTTATGTGTACACCGCCGTAATCGCCTTCATCTGTATTCGGAAGGTTTTGATAGTTGGCGTAATTGTCAGGCTGGTCATATTTTGTCGGATTGGATAAGCTGCGGAGAGCCGGCTGGCTGACCGTAATGTCTTCACCGATATCCCAGTCTTCTGTATCAGTGAAATAACCGAATACATCAGAGAACGACTCGTTTAATGCCCCAGGCTGATTTTCATAGACAAGGTTGGCTGTTTCTTGAGTGACACCGTGTGTCATTTCATGCGCCGTCACATCCAATGAGCCGGAAAGCGGGGAGAAGAAGGATCCGTCTCCATCACCGTAAATCATTTGATCCCCTGTCCAAGCGGCGTTATTATAACGGCTGCCGTAGTGAACAGAAGAAACGATTTTACTGCCTTTGTTGTCATAGCTATTTCGTTTAAATGTCGAGTAAAAATAATCGTACACTTTACCCAGGTTATAGTGGGCATCTACAGCTGCGCGCTGTGATGAAGTTGTGAATTTATTTGTTGTGCTTGAGACAAGTGTTCCCGGAAGGCGGCTTTGTCTGTTTTGTAAATCATATGTGATAATTTGAGTGCCGGTTGGTTTTGACAGATCTCTTAAAACATATTTGCCGCTTTCATAAGAAATATTCAGAGGAACTGTTGCGCCTTTTAGTGTTGTCCCTGATCCTGTTGCGGCTGCATGCTCTACTTTATTTTGCTGTTTTAAAATGCTGCCTGATTCGGCATCCACTAAGACTTCCCAGTTAGCAGGTTCAGGTTCGATATAGCGAATCGTGACATCGTAAGCCAGACGATAGCCGCCGTCCTCTGTTTCTACCGCTTTTAACTCTGCTTTATCGCTGTTTTTTGCGCTTCCGTTAGAAACGGCGTCAGGTGATTTGCCAATGGCTTTAAAAGCGAGTGCCAGTGCTTTGTCAGAGGATACCTTTTGGCTGTTTTCTGTTTTTGAAGCAGACTGATTGTGCAATTCTCCATTAATCGCATAGACATTGTCAGATTTATCGACGTGAACGATCACTTGCGAATCTTTAATAGGCACTCCGTTAATGACAGGCACGTATCGAAAGTGCTTGTACCCAAGAGCGTCAGTTGTGCTTTCCACAAGTTTCAGTCTTTTGGCGGGATCGCCTTTAAACACTTTGCTGTTCTTTTTCAAAAACTGTTTGACAGCTTTGTCATTTGGAGCAGAGAGCTCTGTTTGTGCAATGGCGCTTTTAGGGAGAAAGTTTGTTTGATTCTCCTTAAGCTGGTCATTCTCAGCAGCCTGAACACCCGGAAGGCCGATTGATAAACTCATAAACGAAGCAGCGACAACGACGGACAATTTCTTACCTAAACCCACAATAAATCCCCCTTTTTGAAAATACTGAAAAATCTTTATATCGTTATATTAAACGAGCAATCTGGTATTCTCAACAAAAACTAACATAACTAGACAAAATTGATAGAATTGTCCTGTGTTTATTTTTGTTGAATAATATCAAGATGAGTCAAGTGTCATGTGATGGATGAATTGCAAGAGTTATGTCGTCTTTATATCGAAGGGGGAGATGAGAAATTTTTGGTTTTTATTGAAACTTTTTAACAAGCGGCTTGTCTAACCGGATGAGGCCTTAATAAGAAGTAAAGGATTGTTGTTCGTGTTTGATTTATTCAGTCATTATGTATTGCATTTTGAACGTTATTTTATTTTGAGCAGGCAAAGCACTTTGCTGATTCAATGGTCAATTGTTGCCCTTGCAGCACTGTATATATTGGCATATCACCCGAAAATCAATCGGCGCCATACATTGTTTTTTGCTGGAGTATTATTACGGGTTATTTTGCTGGCGGGCGTGTCTGTTGAACTTGTTCATCAGGTGCAGGTAACGAACTTTACCAGCGCTTATTTAAGGGATGAGGGGAACGAACTGCTGCCGCTGCTGCATTTTTTCTTATACGGGTATGTGCTGCTGACGGCTTTTCATTATATGTTAATGCTTCGTGATCATGGCGGAAAAGGGATGTTTTTTACGTTTGATCTGGCTGTTGTCAGCTTGCCGATTGTGCAGATGGTATTCAGTCTCTTTTCGTATTGGAAGCAATATCCTGATGAGATCGAGCCGATTGTATACGGTTCTCTTTTTTTAATGATCATTCTTCCTATTGTATTGAATGTGCTTTTTTTCAAACTGTATTGGAGAACAAATAAGATTTTACTAGGTTTATATTATTCGCTGATTGTCGGACTCCTTGTACTGCTGCTTGTGCCATATTCCGAGCACATTTCAATTGACTATGGTGCTGCAATGCCGTATACGATTTATTTGACAATGGCGGGGTTTTTGATGAGTTATCATCTCTTCCAAAAGTCAGGTAAAGCTTATGTGCGTATTAAGAAGGGGCTGACGATCGCTGTCATTGTGATGTTTATTTTGCTCTTAAATCCGATATATAACTTAGGAACGGTTGCTTTCGCTATATCAAAGCCAGCAAATGTCACCGATACATTCAATTTTGTAGGAGAGCATATTTCATCTGAAAAAGCGGAACAGATTTTAAAGTCATTTTTTCCGACGGATGAGACATTATTTTTACACAACACAAATATGGATGTGCATTATTTCTACTCATTTGAAAGCATGAGTTATGAGGCAGAGGTTGATGAAATATCCCAGATGATACGTAATTATCAGTACTTGAAAAAGGCACATGGGAAAACGCTGGCTGATCAGGAATACGTACGGAAGTCAATCGCTTTTCTTGAGCGACACGGACGAGTGTTAAGTAAGGATCATATCGAAACAAAAGTATCTAAAGAAGACGGTCAGACAGCCGTTCGTATATTCCTCAAAAATCAATTTCATAAAAAAGATAACGATGATGATGGCACAGTATTTTATTGGGAAAAGGAAACCTTAATGGGCTTTAGTGAAGACCCTTCAATTTATCAGCTTGATTCCCTTCGGCATGTTCATATCACAGAACAAGACATACACAACAAAGTGAAGGAAATGTTTACAGCTTTGAAAATACCTCAACAGCCTTATCAAATTACAGATATTGAAAGTAACAGCCTGCTTGGAAGCCTGGTGCGGGTTGAAACAAAAGAAGGAATGGTTTTGTCCTTCGAGGCTGAAACCGGCAGTTTGCAAAGTCTTTCACTTCCAATTAAAAGAAAAAATTCACTGACAAATAGTCAGCTGCAACAGCAGATGTTATCGGTCTTCGAAGCGGATGTATCAGAAATAAAGAAAAAAAGCAGGCAGAGTGATAAGGTGGTGTATTCTGATTCCGCTAAAACATATGAGTTTTTTGAAGATCAAGGGTTGCTAAACGTTTATGTTTACAACGGTACACCCGATAATTCATTCCCGTATACGTATCGTGATGGCAAATTGGCTTATGAAAAAGTAGCTTCTGTATATAAGGATGTCATTTACAAAAAACGCATGCGTCCGATTATCGTTCAAAGAGGGAATGAACGTCATTATGCATGGCTGATCATTATTCAGCCGTTCGGATCAAACCGTCATGATGCTTATGTGGTGGATGGAGAAACTCAAGAGGTGAAAAGTCTTTATGAATCATAGAGAAAAAGAGTCTGTGTTTTTAGATTTATACGACCTATATAAAGAAAGAGAGCTAGAGGATGAATCAATGGAATGGATGAAACAGCATGAGCCGTTATATCAAAAAAATGCGGAAGGCTTAAAAAGTGAAACTTGTTCAAAGAGAACTGAAGATGAGAGCCAAATCAGACATATGAAAGTATATATGTCTTCCATGTATATCTGTTTCATTTTATTGGCCATTTGGATGACGGTGTGGTTTTATTTTTAATGAAACAGAAGGATTCGATTGAGAATTTGTATCGACAGTATTACCACGAGATTTTGAATTATCTATTTCGGAGAACTCATCAACTCGAAACAGCCAAGGATTTAGCTCAGGACACTTTTGTGAAAGCCTTTAACGGGCTTGCTTCGTTTAAAGGGCACTCCTCCATCAGAACGTGGCTGTATACGATTGCACACCATACATTTATTAATTGGTACCGAAGGGAAGTTAAATACCAATTTACTGATATCAGCTTAAATGAAGGACTGAAGCAAACCACTTATGAACAGCCGGAACAGTATCTTTCGCGGACGGTTAAAAGTGATACGTTGCGGCAAGAGCTCCTGCAGCTAAAGGATCAGCACCAATCCGTTTTGATTTTAAGAGAATTTCAAGAGCTTTCTTATGAGGAAATCGCCGAAATCTTAGGCTGGAGCCTTTCGAAAGTGAAAACCACACTTCACCGTGCTAGATTAGAGCTCAAGAAAAACATGACGAAAAGAAGAGGGGAGGAGCGGATATGACCTGCTTTCTAGTAAGAGACCTTCTCCCTCTGTATATTGAAGGTGATTGCAAAAAAGAAACGGAAAACTTCATTGAAAAGCATATGAACACCTGCCGCAGCTGCAGAGAAATGTTTGAACAGATGTCTGAGCCTTTTGAGTTTAAAGATGAACAGCCCCCTCAAGATGCTTTTCTGCCTGAAGAAGAAATCCGTTTTAAACAAAGATACTATGGTTTGCTGATTATTAAAGCAGCCTTCTGGTTTGGCGCTGTGTTTGCTGTGATGCTGATCATCAAACTGCTGATATAAAGGAAAAGCGCTTGCCGGATTTACGGACAAGCGCTTTTATTACATTAAGCTTGCGGATGAAGCATTTGGTAGATGGCTGCAAGCTGTTCTTGAGACAGTGCACCGAAGAGCTTTTCATAAAAATCAGCCTGCTCCGGTGTCGCACCAGCTTCTAAAGCTGCATCTTTATCAAAGCTGTACGCTCCATCTTCTGAAACAATGGATGCCTGCAGAATATGAATTTTAAGGGAAACAGCGGCGAAAAATTGGTCAAGCGCGAGTGCTTCTTTTTCTGTGAAGCCGAGCTCAACAGCTTTTTCTGTATCAAATTTGTAGCTGCCGTCTTCAACATACACACATTGTGAAACAATATCGAAAAATTCAGATGTCGATTCCCACAATTTCGCAATGATTTGAGCCTCTTCTTGTGTCATTCCTAACTCGACAGCTTTTTCACTGTCGAAATAATAAACTCCGTCTTCTTCATATATACATTGATTTAATAAATCGAAAAATGTATTCAGGTCTTCATTTGTGATTGTCTCCTGCAAAGCAGGTGTGCTGTGACTAACTGTTTTTGCGCTTGCGGCATCAGGACCGAAAGTAAGCAGGGTGGCTGAGGTCAGTGCGGCAGTTGTAAGTATGGCTTTTTTTACAAATGGTTTCTTCATGTTTCGTCTCTCCCTTTTGTGAATTGTGGTACAAATCCCATTATAGGGAGAGGCTGGTGTGAGGAAAATAGGCTTTATGGTAGTTTGTGTATATCAATGTCGAACCACTTTCGTTTGGTTAAAAGTGTCATATTTAGAACGATTGTCTATAAATGGATGTTGTTTTGCTTCTTCCCGCCTAGGAAACAGGGGAGATAAGCCTTACGCAACGAAAAAACACCGCATTCATTTGCGGTGTTTTTGATTACAATGTCTTTAGCAAGGATAAGCTTTTAATCGAGCAATCCTTGCTCGCGCATTTTCTTTTTTAACGTAAATCCGCTTCCCATAACGGCGCAAACGAGCACAATGCTGGCGATAATGCCCCACGCGCTTTTTTCGGCGATAAAGACGCCGATCAGCATTATGCTGAAAACCGCTGCAAATGCAAATAATAATAAAAGCCAATTCATTTTTTTCATATTTCCATCCCCTTTTACGTCTTATAATAAGTTTACAGAAAAACGTGACGCTTTTAAAGAGGATGTGTGGTATAATATGAAAGTTATCTAATTTTTTTAGGAGATGAAAAAGTGAAACTTCGAAATGATCTTCGCAACATCGCGATTATTGCCCACGTTGACCATGGGAAAACGACTCTAGTCGATCAGCTTTTACACCAGGCTGGTACATTCCGTGCCAACGAACAAGTTGCTGAACGCGCAATGGACTCAAACGATCTTGAACGCGAACGCGGCATTACAATTTTGGCGAAAAATACTGCGATTAACTATAAAGATACACGCATTAATATTTTGGATACCCCTGGACACGCAGACTTTGGGGGAGAGGTAGAACGGATTATGAAAATGGTTGACGGCGTACTGCTTGTCGTTGACGCATATGAAGGCTGCATGCCTCAAACTCGTTTCGTTCTGAAGAAAGCTCTTGAGCAAAATTTGAACCCGGTTGTTGTTGTGAACAAAATCGACCGTGATTTCGCACGTCCTGAAGAAGTTATCGATGAGGTTCTTGACCTGTTCATCGAGCTTGACGCAAATGAAGAACAGCTCGAATTCCCGGTGGTATATGCTTCCGCGATTAATGGAACAGCGAGCCTTGACCCTAAGCAGCAAGATGAAAACATGGAAGCTTTATATGAAACGATTATTAAGCATGTTCCGGCACCTGTTGAGAATGCAGATGAGCCGCTTCAATTCCAAGTTGCACTTCTTGATTATAACGACTATGTAGGCCGTATCGGAATCGGACGTGTTTTCCGCGGTACGATGAAAGTCGGTCAGCAGGTTTCTCTTATGAAGCTTGACGGTACAGCTAAATCATTCCGTGTGACAAAAATCTTTGGTTTCCAAGGCTTAAAACGGGTGGAAATTGAAGAAGCAAAAGCGGGAGACCTCGTTGCGGTTTCCGGTATGGAAGATATCAACGTCGGTGAAACAGTCTGTCCTGTTGAGCATCAAGAACCGCTTCCGGTGCTTCGCATTGATGAACCGACACTTCAAATGACATTTGTCGTGAATAACAGCCCGTTTGCCGGCCGTGAAGGGAAATATGTAACAGCCCGTAAAATTGAAGAGCGCCTTCAGTCACAGCTGCAGACTGATGTCAGCTTGCGTGTCGAGCCTACAGCTTCTCCAGATGCTTGGGTGGTTTCCGGCCGCGGTGAGCTTCACCTGTCTATTTTAATTGAAAACATGCGCCGTGAAGGCTATGAGCTTCAAGTGTCAAAACCTGAAGTTATCATCAAAGAAATTGACGGTGTACGCTGTGAGCCTGTAGAGCGCGTGCAAATTGATGTTCCGGAAGAGCATACAGGCTCTGTAATGGAATCAATGGGAGCGCGTAAAGGTGAAATGATCGATATGATTAACAACGGTAACGGTCAAGTCCGTTTAATCTTTACAGTGCCTTCCCGCGGATTGATCGGTTACTCAACAGAGTTCCTGTCATTAACACGCGGCTTCGGTATCCTGAACCATACGTTTGACAGTTACCAGCCGATGCAGGCGGGCCAAGTCGGCGGACGCCGTCAAGGTGTGCTTGTGTCAATGGAAAACGGAAAAGCGACATCTTACGGAATTCAAGGGATTGAAGACCGCGGTGTGATCTTTGTTGAACCTGGTACTGAAGTTTATGAAGGAATGATTGTTGGAGAGCATAACCGTGACAACGACCTTGTTGTCAATGTCAGCAAAATGAAACAGCAGACAAACGTCCGCTCTGCAACGAAAGATCAAACAACAACAATTAAAAAAGCGCGCATCATGTCTCTTGAAGAATCTTTAGAGTACTTAAACGAAGATGAATACTGCGAAGTAACGCCTGAATCCATCCGTTTAAGAAAGAAAATCCTTAATAAAAACGAACGTGAAAAAGCGGCTAAAAAGAAAAAAACAGCAGGATTGTCTTAATCCCTTGCAGAATTTGAAAAGATAGAACCCGTACGCTGCAGGGGAGGGAATCTTTTTGAATGACGTAAGCGAACGCCTGTCGTTCTTCGCCGCTCTATATCAAGTGGACCGGCAGCCAGCAGCAGGCATGTGGCTGCTGTATGGCACCATTTTTGTTTTAGCTGTTATTGTGTTTAAGCTTGGATTTGCAAAACGGCTTCCGGTATTAAAATCAGCAGTGGTGTACTTATTTCTGGCTTTAGGCTGCACTGTTTTGACTTTTCTCGGTGTATTTTTGCCTGTGGCAGAGGGATTGGTCGTCGCTGCATTGATTTTAATCATTTACAAAATTCGGCTGTATCAGTCGAAAAAGGAACAGTCCGCAAAATCATGAAAAAAGACTCAGCATCTTGCTGAGTCTTTTTTTTGTATTCTGTATGAATAGCTGACGCTTTATTTTTTAACTTTTTCTTTCTTCTGCTGTCCCGGGTGAAATGTGAACTTTCCGGTTTTCAGCCGTTCTTCTGTTTTTTTGGCAATTCGGTCATGGCATTCCTGGCACATATATGTATGGATCGGACGGTTTCTCAGCCGTTTCGCGATCAGGGTTTCATCATCAATCGTTTCAATTTTATCGCAAATGGAACATTGGACCCTCATCATATCACCTCTTTCACTCTAATATGCATTATATCATGGATCAGATGCTGTCCAAAATAAGAAAAAGCTAAAGCCTTAAGGGCTTTAGCTTAATCATTATTGTTCTTTTTCATATGATGATCAGATTGATCGTTTTGTTCCGTTTCCATTTCCTTCTCTTGCTTTCTGTTTAATTGATCGTTTTGCTGCTTGGTTTGCGGTTCATCCTCATCGTCAATCACATCGTTAGGCACTTCCGGAAGCACCCGGCCGACAATCGCGGCCAGTTCATCTAAAATCCCCGTAACAGGACGGCCTTCACTGATCTCTCTTCCCATTTCATTGAGACGGCTGACGGTATCAGGATCAGCAACCACAACTGCATTGGCGCCGTGCCGATCATTTTTTAAAGCCTGTGCCACAGAGTATTTGATGGTTTCGACTTTGCTTCTATCTAGGTTATCGTCTACGTCAATTCCTACTACAGCATATCCTCCAAGCACAACAGCTGTCGCATCCTTAACATCCGGCACTTTTTCTGCAACGCCGACAAGATGCTTGGCAATATCAGTTCTAGTTCCATTGTCTTTTGTTTCCTGAGATGTGTCCTTTACGTGAATCGGTTTTGTTTCCTGCTGTCTTGTTGATTCTTTTTCAATATTTTGCTCCTGTCTTCCCTGTTGAACAGCGCATGCGGACAAAATGAGTGTGAGCTGTATGATAATGAAAAGAATTCGCACTTGCGGTTTCCCTCCTTGAAATGCATTCATTAATTTTATTGTTGAATTAACCTTCTATCTTTATTCACAAAAACATATATTTTAGCAGGCATTCACCTTTTTCATCGTAAGAGAAGCAGGAAGAACTTTGACCACCCTTATATCAGGAGGCTGAGACTTGAGTAAAATTTATGTGTTAGATACGAATGTGTTATTACAGGATCCTAACGCTATTTTTTCTTTTGAAGAAAATGAAGTTGTCATCCCTGCTGTCGTTTTAGAAGAGGTTGATTCCAAGAAACGATATATGGACGAAGTTGGGAGGAATGCGAGGCACGTATCTAAGCTGATAGACGCGCTAAGACTGAAGGGGAGGCTGCATGAGAAGGTTCCGCTTGATACGGGGGGAACGCTGCGGATTGAATTGAACCACCGCTCCTTTCACCAGCTTCAAGAAATCTTTATCGAAAAAACGAATGATAATCGTATATTAGCCGTTGCTAAAAACTTAAGCCTTGAAGAAGAGACGAAGGAAGACGGTAGGCCTGTGATCCTTGTCAGCAAGGATGTATTAGTCAGAGTCAAAGCGGATGCCATCGGCCTTCTTGCTGAAGATTTCTTAAATGACAGGGTTGTGGACAATGATGAAATGTACAGCGGATATAAGGATTTATATATAAACCAGCAGCTATTTAGCTCTTTTTACGGAAAAAAACAAATTTCAGTTCAGGATATGAAGCAGCATGCATTTTACCCAAACCAGTTTGCCTTAATGAAGGATGAATTAGGAGGGTCGTCCTCTGCCGTCGGTATTGCGGATAAAACGGGCACGGTCCTAAAAAGACTTGTGTTTGATGATGAACACGTATGGGGAA
This sequence comes from Bacillus sp. 2CMS4F, assembly GCF_023161785.1. Taxonomy (NCBI): domain Bacteria; kingdom Bacillati; phylum Bacillota; class Bacilli; order Caryophanales; family Bacillaceae; genus Bacillus; species Bacillus sp. 2CMS4F. The sequence goes on along the minus strand of NZ_JALNTO010000001.1, from coordinate 563,890 downwards.
TCAGGCCGAGAAATGTTCAGCAGACAATGGCGTTAGAGCTTTTGCTGCGAGAAGATATTCCGCTGGTGACGCTGATCGGAAAAGCCGGAACCGGGAAAACGTTGCTTGCTTTGGCAGCGGGGCTTTTACAGACAGAAGATTTAGGGATATATAAAAAGCTGGTCGTGGCAAGGCCGATTGTTCCTGTCGGAAAGGATATCGGATACTTGCCGGGTGAAAAAGAGGAGAAGCTAAAGCCTTGGATGCAGCCGATTTTTGATAACTTAGAGTTCCTGTTTAATGCCAAGAAACCGGGAGAGCTCGAGGCGATTTTGGCGGGGATCGGTTCGATCCAGGTAGAGGCGCTGACGTATATCAGAGGGAGAAGCATTCCTGATCAATTTATAATCATTGATGAAGCGCAAAATTTGACCAGGCATGAAGTGAAAACACTTCTTACAAGAGTGGGAGAAGGCAGTAAAATTGTCTTAATGGGCGATCCTGAACAGATTGATCACCCATATTTAGACAGTCTGAATAATGGTCTGGCATATGTCGTTGAGCGGTTTAAAGGACAACCCATCTCCGGCAGTGTGAAGCTTTTAAAAGGTGAGAGATCCGGGCTTGCCCAGCTTGCCGCTGACTTGCTGTGACGATTTAAATGATGTCGATCTCTTTTATATTGGTGATTGGCTGTTTGTGATCAACTGGATCTTCAAAATAAATATGAACCGGGCCGCCTTCCTGAATCGGCTTGCCTGCCTGGCTGAAATGGACAATACTGTTCAGCGCGGTTTCAAGAGGAACGGCGGCTTTACCGGAACTTGTAATAAATACACATTGTGATGCAGAGCTGAGCGGCTCGGCATTTTTCAGCACATTTCCCAATTTCATTGCGAAGCTGCCGTTCATCAGTTTTTGTTTCTCAAATTGTTTTTCCGTCTTTAATGTAGGCGGCGCAATCCGTCCTTCTCTAATAACACGTTCAGTATCAAGGCCAGATTCATTCTCAGCCGTATGAAAATTGACTTCTTGGCCGTCCCCTTTACGGTCAAATGAAAATTTGCGATCATCAAAAATCCATACGCTCGGATCAATCGTAATCGGATATGTAACATTGCCTTTTACTTGTATAACGCTCATGGTATAACCCCCTTCTCTCAAAATTATAAAAGTTTTCGCATGAATTGTCACTTTGTGTAACAAATTATATGTATTGAGATGCTCAGGGAGCGAGGGTGGTCGCATGGTATGCCGGCATAATGACGAGCTGGAAGCGTTAGTGAAAGAAGCGAAAAAGGTGACAGACAAGGGAGAGGTGGCCAGCTACATTCCCGCTTTAGCAAAAGCTGATCAGCACGATCTCTCGGTAGCGATTTATTATTCCAATAATACTTGTCTGTCAGCGGGTGACGAAGAAAAAACATTTACTCTTCAAAGTATATCGAAAGTGCTCTCGCTTGCCCTTGTGTTAATGGAATACGGCAAGGACAGAGTCTTCAGTTATGTCGGACAGGAGCCGACCGGTGATCCGTTTAATTCAATCATTAAGCTTGAAACCGTGAATCCGAGCAAACCGCTAAATCCTATGATAAATGCCGGAGCATTGGTTGTCACCAGCTTGTTGAAAGGACAAACGTCTAAAGAGAGACTCGATTATCTCCTTTCTTTCATCAGAAAACTGACAAACAACCAAGGCATCACCTACTGCCGGGACGTAGCAGAGTCTGAATACAGCACATCTATGATTAATCGGGCGATGTGTTATTATATGAAGCAGTACGGGATTTTTGAGGATGATGTTGAAGCAGTAATGGATTTATATACGAAGCAATGTGCGATTGAGATGAACAGTCTTGATTTAGCAAAAATCGGGGCTGTGTTTGCGCTCAACGGCAGGCACCCAGAAACAGGAGAACAAGTCATTTCAAAAGATGTCGCGAGAATTTGCAAGACGTTTATGGTCACCTGCGGAATGTATAATGCAAGCGGAGAATTTGCGATTAAGGTCGGAATTCCTGCGAAAAGCGGAGTATCAGGAGGGATTATGGGCATTTCACCCTATGATTTTGGCATCGGCATTTTCGGCCCGGCTTTGGATGAAAAAGGGAACAGCATTGCAGGTGTAAAGCTTTTGAAAATAATGTCTGAAACGTACAAGCTGAGTATTTTTTAATTTATGTCATCTGTTTAAATCCTCTTGCATTTTCTGCTGATACCCTTTATGATAAATAGAAGAATTAGGTACTCGCCTGGGGAACGGAGGGATACTTTTGGCTTCAGAGATGATAGTTGACCATCGGCAAAAAGCTTTTGAGCTACTGAAAGTTGACGCTGAGAAGATTTTGAAGCTGATCCGAGTACAAATGGATAACTTAACGATGCCTCAATGTCCTCTATATGAAGAGGTATTAGATACTCAAATGTTCGGACTTTCGAGGGAAATCGATTTTGCTGTCCGCCTGGGATTGGTTGACGAAAAAGATGGAAAAGACCTTTTATACACATTAGAACGCGAATTGTCTGCTTTGCACGACGCGTTTACAGGTAAATAAATGATAAAACTCAAACTAATTAACAGTTTGGGTTTTTTTATAACCGCTTGCTTTTTTCACCGTATCATGACGGTCTCTTTTTGTGCATTTCATCCGAATCGTATAGAGAATCTTCGTGTCATTTGATAAATTGTAGTAAAATAAAAAATATAAATACATAAAAACCATAGGTAATGGAAGTTGGAAGCAGGGAAGAGGATGTTATGTTAAAAAAAATGCTAAAATCTTATGATTACTCACTGATATTCGCAATTGTTTTACTATGCGGATTCGGTTTAGTGATGGTGTACAGCTCTAGTATGATTACGGCTGTTTCTCGGTATGGGGTGAGCAGTAATTATTTTTTCATGCGGCAGCTGTTTGCTTTAATTGCAGGAGGAATCCTTTTTATTGTTATGGCCGTGTTTCCTTACAAAGCACTGGCTCATCAAAAGTTTCAAAAAGTAATGCTGCTTGCTTCTGTGTTTGCGCTTATCTCACTGTTTGTATTCGGGCATGTTGCCGGAAATGCGCAAAGCTGGTTTAAAATCGGCGGAATGAGTATCCAGCCGGGTGAATTTGTCAAGCTGGTGGTCATTTTATATCTAGCAGCTGTATATGCAAAAAAACAAAGCTATATTGATCACCTGTTAACGGGAGTTGCGCCTCCTGTGGTGATGACGGTTATTATTTGCGGTTTAATTGCCATGCAGCCTGATTTTGGTACAGCGATGATTATCGCCATAATAGCAACGTGTATGATTTTGTGCTCTGGTTTCAGCGGAAAGACGCTGGCAAGGCTAGTTTTGCTGGGCGGAATTGTTTTAATCCTGGTCAGCCCGCTTATTTATTTAAATAAGGATGACATTTTAACTAAAGGGCGTTTAGCTCGTTTTGAGAGTCTGGAAGATCCCTTTAAATATGCGGATTCATCTGGTTTGCAAGTGATCAATTCTTATTATGCGATTGGGTCGGGCGGTATTTTCGGTCTCGGACTCGGTGAAAGTATCCAAAAATACGGGTATCTTCCAGAGTCCCATACTGACTTTATCATGGCCGTGATTGCTGAAGAACTTGGCATTTTTGGGGTATTGTTTGTTGTTTTCCTGCTGGGCTTTATCGTATTAAAAGGTTTCTATATTGCGAGAAAATGCGAGGACCCGTTTGGAAGTCTTCTGGCAATCGGCATTTCTAGCATGATTGCCGTACAATCGTTTATTAACCTTGGCGGTGTCAGCGGACTAATTCCGATTACGGGTGTTACGCTGCCATTTATCAGTTACGGAGGATCTTCTTTACTGCTATTATTGGGAAGCATGGGGATATTAATCAACATCAGCATGTTTGTGAAATACTCAGAGAATAAGAAAAAGAGAGAGTCCTTGGCGCCAAAGGGAATGAAAAAGAAGCAGCTTGAAAAAACTGTTTATCTGTAAAAAACAAGTGTGTACACGTGAAGGATATTCCGATATGATAGATTATATTCCATTCGGGTAAGGGGGAAAAAAGTTTGTCACAGCAATCGATACAAAAAGTGTTAGTAGCAAACAGGGGAGAAATTGCAATCCGTATATTCCGCGCTTGTACAGAATTGAATGTTCGTACAGTTGCGGTTTATTCAAAAGAAGATTCCGGTTCTTATCATCGTTACAAAGCCGATGAAGCGTACCTGGTTGGCGAAGGGAAAAAACCAATTGATGCCTACCTGGATATTGAAGGTATTATTGATATTGCGAAAAGAAACAAGGTGGATGCGATCCACCCGGGATATGGTTTCTTATCTGAAAATATACATTTCGCAAGGCGCTGTGAAGAAGAAGGCATCGTGTTCATTGGTCCGACTTCTGAACATTTAGATATGTTTGGTGATAAGGTAAAAGCGCGTGAGCAGGCGGAAAAAGCCGGAATTCCTGTTATACCAGGAAGCGACGGCCCTGCAGAAACGCTTGAAGCAGTCGAACAATTCGGACAAACTCACGGTTATCCGATTATTATTAAAGCTTCTCTTGGCGGCGGCGGCCGCGGCATGAGAATTGTCAGAAGCGAAAGTGAAGTCAAAGAAGCATATGAACGTGCGAAATCAGAGGCAAAAGCAGCCTTTGGCAATGATGAAGTATATGTAGAGAAACTGATTGAAAACCCTAAGCATATTGAGGTCCAGGTTATTGGAGACAATCAGGGAAACGTGATTCATCTATTTGAACGGGATTGTTCTGTTCAAAGACGCCACCAAAAGGTAATCGAAGTAGCACCGAGCGTTTCGCTGTCAACTGAATTGAGAGACCAAATTTGTGAAGCTGCTGTTGCGCTTGCTAAAAACGTGAACTATATAAATGCTGGTACGGTTGAATTCCTTGTCGCGAACAACGAGTTTTATTTTATAGAAGTAAATCCGCGTGTCCAAGTTGAGCATACAATTACGGAAATGATTACCGGTGTTGATATTGTGCAGACACAGATACTTGTTGCCCAAGGCCACAGCCTACATAGCAAAAAAGTCAACATTCCGGAGCAGAAGGACATTTTTACAATCGGCTATGCGATTCAGTCACGGGTAACGACTGAAGATCCGCAAAATGATTTTATGCCTGACACAGGGAAAATCATGGCTTACCGTTCAGGCGGAGGCTTTGGTGTTCGTCTTGATACAGGAAACAGCTTCCAAGGCGCCGTTATTACGCCATATTACGATTCACTGCTCGTTAAGCTTTCAACTTGGGCTTTGACGTTTGAACAGGCAGCGGCCAAAATGGTTCGAAACCTTCAGGAGTTTAGAATCAGAGGAATTAAAACAAACATTCCGTTCCTTGAAAATGTCGCAAAGCATGAAAAGTTTCTGACAGGACAATATGATACGTCTTTCATTGATACAACGCCTGAGTTGTTTAATTTCCCTAAGCAGAAAGACCGCGGAACAAAAATGCTTACTTATATCGGGAATGTGACCGTGAATGGTTTCCCTGGAATCGGCAAAAAAGAAAAACCGGCGTTTGACAAGCCGTTAGCTGTAAAAGTCGACGTTGATCAGCAGCCTGCAAGAGGAACAAAACAGATTCTAGATGAAAAAGGCGCTGAAGGGCTTGCAAATTGGGTTAAGGAACAGAAAACTGTTCTATTAACTGATACAACATTCCGGGATGCCCATCAGTCTTTACTGGCGACTAGATTCAGATCACATGATTTGAAAAAAATCGCTAATCCGACGGCTGCGTTATGGCCGGAGCTGTTCAGCATGGAAATGTGGGGAGGCGCGACCTTCGATGTAGCCTACCGCTTCCTGAAGGAAGATCCATGGAAGCGTCTGGAGGACCTCCGCAAGGAAGTGCCGAATACGCTGTTCCAGATGCTGCTTCGCTCCTCAAACGCTGTCGGCTATACGAATTATCCGGATAATGTGATTAAGGAATTTGTGAAGCAATCTGCTCAATCTGGTATTGATGTTTTCCGTATTTTCGACAGCTTAAACTGGGTAAAAGGGATGACGTTAGCCATCGATGCCGTTCGGGATTCAGGTAAAGTGGCTGAAGCGGCAATTTGTTATACAGGTGATATTCTTGATAAAACCCGTACAAAATATGATCTCGCTTATTATACCTCTATGGCGAAGGAGCTTGAGGCTGCAGGGGCCCATATTCTCGGAATTAAAGATATGGCAGGCCTGTTAAAACCGCAAGCTGCATATGAGCTGGTGTCTGCGCTGAAAGAAACGATCAATATTCCGGTTCACCTTCATACGCATGATACGAGCGGCAACGGAATTTATATGTATGCAAAAGCAGTAGAAGCAGGCGTTGATATCGTGGACGTGGCGGTCAGCTCAATGGCGGGCTTAACATCGCAGCCTAGCGCGAGCGGATTTTACCATGCGATGGAAGGCAACTCCCGCCGTCCGGAAATGAACGTGCAAGGCGTGGAATTACTATCCCAGTATTGGGAATCAGTTCGTAAATATTATAGTGAATTTGAAAGCGGGATGAAGTCTCCGCATACTGAAATTTATGAGCATGAAATGCCTGGAGGCCAATACAGTAACCTGCAGCAGCAGGCGAAGGGAGTAGGCCTGGGCGATCGCTGGAACGAAGTCAAAGAGATGTACAGGCGAGTAAATGATATGTTCGGTGATATCGTGAAGGTTACGCCTTCCTCTAAAGTAGTCGGGGATATGGCGCTGTACATGGTGCAAAATAACCTGACTGAAAAGGACATTTACGAAAAAGGCGAATCATTAGATTTCCCTGATTCTGTTATTGAGCTTTTCAAAGGAAATATTGGACAGCCTCATGGCGGATTCCCGGAAAAACTTCAAAAGCTCATTTTAAAAGGGCAGGAGCCGATCACAGTGAGACCGGGAGAACTGCTTGAGCCGGTATCCTTTGAAGCGATCAAACAGGAGTTTAAAGAGCAGCATAATCTGGAGATCTCAGACCAGGATGCTTTGGCGTACGCCCTTTATCCTAAAGTCTTCTCTGATTATGTAAAAACTGCTGAAAGCTATGGAAATATTTCGGTATTAGATACTCCGACCTTCTTCTATGGCATGACATTAGGCGAAGAAATAGAAGTGGAAATTGAACGCGGGAAAACGCTGATCGTCAAACTGATTTCAATCGGTGAACCTCAGCCGGATGCAACTCGTGTGATCTATTTCGAACTGAACGGCCAGCCGCGTGAAGTGGTCATAAAGGACGAAAGCATTAAGTCTTCCGTTCAGGAAAGATTAAAAGCAGACCGTACAAATCCAAGTCATATTGCAGCTTCTATGCCTGGAACTGTCATCAAGGTACTGACAGAAGCGGGTGCCAAAGTTGATAAAGGTGATCATTTGATGATCAACGAAGCCATGAAAATGGAAACAACGGTTCAGGCGCCATTCTCAGGAACAATCAAACAGATTCATGTGAAAAATGGAGAGCCGATCCAAACGGGAGATCTGCTTCTCGAAATTGAAAAAGCATAATCAAAAAAGAGTGTATATCATTTGATATACACTCTTTTTTAGTGAAAAACGAGATATGAACGTGCAGCTGCTGCAACGAGCGGGGGCTGTTTCAAATGTGTGTGAAGGGCGCATTGGTTGTCTGCTCGCGGGTGCAGGAATGAGAAAAGCTGATGCTTAATAAGCTTCGTATAATTACGGCTTCTTTTCTGGTGAGAATGAATTGACTTCTTGGGGGAAAGTTAATTTAATTAAAATCCTGTCCCTAACATCGATTGAGCAGCGTGTTTAGAATACATCATCGCCCGAGATTATCCAAACCTTATATAAATCATCAAGTTCAGTATGCAAACCGAAAGTTGAAATATATGAAGCTGCCGAAATGGAATCATAAAAAAGACCAAAGCGTATAAGAGCTTTGGTCTTGTGTCTTATGCCCGTCTTGATTCGTAACGAAAGCGTGCAATCAATAATAAGAAGTAGCATAAAACCCCAAACAGGCAGGCAATAAAAAATGAGTGCGCAAGCGCAAAGCCCAGCGCCAGTTCAGAATACACGATCATAATGCCGGATAGTGCCTGTAACGTGATAAAAATAAGACACGAAATCCAGCCCCAAAAGATTTGCTTTTGTTCTTTATAGGAAGTAATCGCATGAACAGCGGCAACGATAATCCATACAAACAGGAGCAAGGCTGCAGTTCTGTGCCCCATTTGCACCCATTCGTGGAATTGGGTCGGAAGTCCATTGTTCAGCGGGCTGCACAGCGGCACATCAGGACACGCCAGACTGGATTCTGTATGTCTTACGTATGCGCCAGTATACACAACGATATAGGAATATATCAAAATACCTATCATGTGAAATTGCATTTTCTTGCCGATTTGAAGCGGTTTGACCAGTTTTCTGGCTGATTTATCAGCTTCAAATATAAGCAAAGTTAATATTAAAACAGACGCAAAAGAAATGAGTGAAATCCCAAAATGTAGCGCCATAATAAGCGCGTTTGAACCGAACACGACAGCCAACGCGCCAAGCAGTGCCTGAAGAAACAAAAAGATAATGGACATGATGGCGAGAAACGTTGTTTCACGGAAAACAGGTGTGATTTTTCTCCATGACCAAAAGGCAAGGCTTAATACAAGAATAATTGAGATGCCGCTTGCGAATCTGTGGCTCCATTCAATAATAGAAGCGGGATTCAGTTCAGGGAAGAAACGCCCGTGGCACAGCGGCCACTGTCTGCCGCATCCTTGGCCTGAACCTGTTTTAGTAACGAGGGCTCCCCCGATTAAAACAATAAGCATCACAAATGTTGTCAAAACACCGAGAGCTTTTAATGCTTTATTCATACAATATTCACCTTCTTAACAAACTGCTGCAATTTTTTATACGTACCAAGTGTAAGCGAATATGTGTTTTGTGGCAATTCTTAGAGCCCTTTGTTCACAAAAATATAATAGAATCACGACTTCTGGAAATGTATACTTGATTATTCATGCCGGGTCTGATAGAAATAAGGTAAACGCATTATCGAATTGGCGTTTGCCTTCATCTTTGGTAAAATTCATAAAAAGTTCACAAATAAATTCCTGTTTCTCGTTTAATATTTAATAGGATGTTTTTTTACAAGTTGTTATCTTGTATGATAGAGTTGCAGGTTATTATAAACCTGCGTTAGGTTTGTAAGGGAGGTTTACGTTATGGCTAACTCCAGAATCTTAAATGATACAGCTATAGACGGACAAATTGAAGAAACAACGGCATGGAAAGATTTTCTGTCCCTCATTAAAATAGGGATCGTAAATTCTAATCTCATCACAACTTTTACTGGAATGTGGCTTGCTTTTCATATTTCCGGTTTAAGCTTTTTAGGCAATATAAACACCGTTCTTCTTACTTTATTTGGATCATCTTTGATTATTGCGGGGTCCTGTGCGATCAATAACTGGTATGACCGGGACATTGACCATATCATGGAGCGTACAAAAGTAAGACCGACGGTTACGGGTAAAATTCAGCCGAATCAGGCATTATGGTCTGGAATTTTGCTTGTTGCTTTAGGATTGATCATGCTGCTCATGACCACTGTGATGGCTGCTGTTATTGGTTTTATCGGAGTATTTACTTATGTTGTCCTGTACACAATGTGGACGAAACGCCGCTATACGATTAACACAGTAGTAGGAAGTGTTTCCGGAGCGGTGCCGCCTCTGATTGGATGGACGGCAGTAGAAGGAAATATCGGCGTCGTGGCATGGGTATTATTTATGATTTTATTCATTTGGCAGATTCCTCACTTCTTATCGCTTGCCATTAAGAAAACTGAGGACTACAGAGCCGCGAATATCCCAATGCTTCCTGTTGTATACGGATTTGAAGTAACGAAAAGACAAATTATTGTATGGGTTGCGTGCCTGATGCCGCTTCCATTCTTTTTAGGAAGCCTCGGTCTTCCGATTGTGATTCTCGGCTTGCTGTTAAATATCGGCTGGCTGATTCTTGGCTTGATGGGCTTCCGTTCAAAAAATATCATGAAGTGGGCGACGCTGATGTTCGTTTACTCACTGAATTACATGACAATCTATTTCGTTGCAATGGTTGTCTTTACGCTTTTCTAAAAAATAGATACATTGCTTGTTTTATCGCTTCAAAATAAACGATGACAACTAGTAAATGCCGCCTTGACCTTTTGTTTAATCAGGCGGCTTTACTTTTATACATAGATGGCATTTTGAGTAAAAAAACTCATAATTTAAGAGAAGAGGAAATGTAAGTGCTTTATTTCGAGGCGGGCTGGATTGCGTTAAGAATCAATCTATTCTCCGCCGTTGTATTGACCAGAAAAGGGGTTGGGTGAAATGGTAAAGCATTGGCGTCTTATCTCATTATTAGCCTTAGTGCCGCTTCTGTTAAGCGGATGTGGAAAACCTTTTTTATCCACGCTCAAGCCTGCTGGCGAGGTGGCTGATAAACAGTATGACCTGACAGTGCTCAGTACATTGATTATGGTTGTTGTCGTAGCAGTCGTATCTGTTATCTTCTTTTATGTGATTGTGAGATTCAGAAGGTCGCGGGTTGGGGAGAACACGATACCAAAACAGGTGGAAGGGAATAAATTTTTAGAAATCACATGGACAGTGATCCCTATTTTGCTGCTCATCATTCTTGTTATCCCTGTCGTATTATATACGCTTGAACTCGCAGATACATCACCTATGGATAAGAAAAACCGCAAAGCCGAGGATGCTCTCGTTGTCAATGTCAGAGCAAATTTGTATTGGTGGGAGTTCGAGTATCCTGATTACGGCATTATCACAAGCCAGGAGCTGATCGTACCGACAGACCAGCGGGTTTATTTCAGTTTAAAAGCCTCTGATGTAAAACATTCTTTCTGGATCCCTTCAGCAGGAGGAAAAATCGATACCAATACTGATAACGAAAATACGTTCTTCTTAACCTTCGATTCAAAACGCAGCAAAGAGGCGGGAGATACGTTCTTTGGAAAGTGCGCTGAGCTTTGCGGGCCTTCACACGCACTCATGGATTTTAAAGTAAAGGCGCTTTCTGCGAAAGAATTCCAGTCATGGACAAAAGATATGAAAAACTATAAGACGGCAGCAGAAAGTGATTTGGCTAAGCAGGGGGAAGAGCTGTTCAAAGAGAAGAACTGCCTGAGCTGCCATGCGGTGGAGCCAAATGATAAGCGTGCAGAGGCAGCAAGAACGGCGCCAAACCTTGCTACTTTCGGTGAAAGGACAAAAGTGGCAGGGGTGAAGGATGCGAATAAAGAAAATGTGAAAGCCTGGCTGAAAGACCCTGAGAGCATAAAGCCGGGGAACAAAATGACAGGAACATATCCGAAGCTTTCAGACAGTGAAATGGACGCGCTTTATGAATACTTAAAAGGCTTGAAAGCAGAAAGCAAGTAGGGAAGAAAGGGAGATATTGGGGGAGGTCACATATGTTGAATGCGCTTACAGAAAAACGGACGCGCGGATCTATGCTTTGGGATTATTTGACGACGGTGGACCATAAAAAAATCGCGATACTTTATTTAATCGCAGGGGGATTCTTCTTTCTTGTCGGGGGAATTGAAGCGATGTTTATCAGAATCCAGCTTGCAAAGCCGGAAAATGCTTTTCTCAGTGCTCAAGCGTACAATGAAGTAATGACGATGCACGGGACGACAATGATCTTTTTGGCTGCGATGCCGCTTTTATTTGCTTTGATGAATGCGGTTGTCCCATTGCAGATCGGGGCGCGGGATGTTTCGTTTCCATTTTTAAACGCGCTTGGTTTTTGGCTCTTCTTTTTCGGCGGTATTTTCTTAAACTTAAGCTGGTTTTTGGGAGGAGCGCCAGATGCAGGATGGACGTCATATGCCTCGCTTTCGCTTCATTCCAAAGGGCACGGCATAGACTTTTTCGTCCTTGGCCTGCAAATATCCGGACTGGGGACGCTGATAGCCGGGATTAACTTTTTGGCCACGATTATTAACATGAGGGCTCCCGGCATGACGTACATGAGGCTGCCTTTGTTTACATGGACGACATTTGTGGCGTCGGCATTGATTTTGTTTGCGTTTCCGCCGCTTACGGTTGGTTTGGCTCTTATGATGCTGGATCGGCTGTTCGGCACAAATTTCTTTAATCCAGAGCTTGGCGGTAACACGATTATTTGGGAACATTTATTTTGGATATTCGGACATCCGGAAGTTTATATTCTAATTTTGCCTGCTTTCGGCATTTTCTCAGAGGTCATCCCTGTGTTTTCCAGAAAGCGATTGTTTGGATATTCTTCAATGGTTTTTGCGATCGTGCTTATTGGTTTTCTTGGCTTTATGGTTTGGGTGCACCACATGTTTACGACAGGTCTCGGACCGATTGCGAACGCAATCTTTGCAGTTGCTACAATGGCAATCGCGATTCCGACCGGGATTAAGATATTTAACTGGCTGCTGACGATTTGGGGAGGAAATGTGAAGTACACGACGGCCATGCTGTATGCCGTCTCATTTATCCCGTCCTTTGTGCTTGGTGGTGTGACAGGTGTCATGCTGGCTGCGGCAGCTGCAGATTACCAGTTCCATGATACGTATTTTGTTGTGGCGCACTTTCACTATGTCATTATAGGCGGAGTCGTATTCGGGCTATTAGCCGGTGTTCATTTCTGGTGGCCGAAAATGTTCGGTAAAATTCTGCATGAAACAATGGGGAAAATTTCATTTGTTTTGTTTTTTATCGGTTTCCATCTTACTTTTTTCATCCAGCACTTTGTCGGTTTAATGGGAATGCCGCGCCGTGTGTATACCTTCTTGCCAGGCCAGGGCCTTGAAACCGGCAACTTGATCAGTACAATCGGGGCGTTTTTTATGGCAGCAGCAGTTATCCTCCTGCTTGTCAATGTCATATGGACTTCGGTGAAGGGCGAATATGTCGGAGATGATCCATGGCATGACGGACGTACGCTTGAATGGGCTGTTTCGTCACCGCCGCCTGAATATAATTTTAAACAGCTTCCATTTGTCAGAGGGCTTGACCCGCTGTGGATCGAGAAGCAGGCGGGACACAAATCTATGACGCCGGCTGAACCGGTTGATGATATCCATATGCCAAACGGTTCAATTCTGCCGCTGATCATTTCCTTCGGTCTCTTTGTCGCTGCCTTTGGTCTCTTGTATAGAACCGAGCACGCTTGGGGCCTGCCGGTAATCTTTATCGGACTTGGCATTACATTTTTTACAATGCTGCTCCGTTCATTGATTGATGATCACGGCTATCATATTCACAAAGAGGAACTGCCGAACGATGATAAAGGGGTGAAGGCGTAATGCAAATTGAAGAAAAATTCACCGCAGAGACCTTTCCAGCTTCTCCCGAAAAAGCAACACTGGAAGGGAAAAATAAATTTTTAGGATTTTGGCTTTTTCTTGGGGGAGAGACTGTTTTGTTCGCGTCTCTCTTCGCCACTTTTCTTGCACTACGGAATTCAAACGCCGGTGACCCGCCTACGACAGAAATGTTTGATGTCACACTCGTTTTTATCGCCACAATGCTCTTATTAACGAGCAGTTTAACGAGTGTGTATGCGATGTACCATATGAAAAACTTTTCATTTGGCAAAATGCAGCTCTGGCTGGGAATTACCTTGTTATTGGGTGCGGGATTTTTAGGCTTGGAAATTTATGAATTTAAGCATTACACACATGAGTTTGGCTTTACCATCACAAGCTCGGCGCTTGGCTCATCGTTTTATACGCTTGTCGGCACACATGGTGCACACGTGGCGTTTGGCCTTTTGTGGATCAGTACGCTGATGATCCGCAATGCAAAAAGGGGCTTAAGCTTATATACAGCGCCTAAGTTTTACGTGGCCAGTCTTTACTGGCATTTTATTGATGTCGTGTGGGTCTTTATCTTTACCGTTGTATATTTAATGGGGATGGTGGGATAAACATGGTCGATAAAAAAAGCAGAGGACATATCAGCAGCGACCTTGAATATAAGAAAAAGAAGCATGCTCAGGAGATGAAATATCAAGTCATGTCTTTTGGCCTGATGATCGGTCTTACGCTCGTTGCATTTCTGACTGTGGCAACAGACGGCATCGGCAGCTGGTTTACGATTCCTTTCATTATACTGCTTGCGGCTGTTCAAGTGATATTTCAGCTGTATTACTTCATGCATATGAATCAGAAAGGGCATGAAGCGCCGGCATTGTTTCTGTATTCAGGCATGTTTGTCGCGTTCATTACGGTGCTTGCGTTTGTTACAATTATATGGTGGTAATTTGAGCAGCCGCCGGAGGTGAAGACATGAATCAGTTAGACGTGTTTGGGTTTCGCGCCATGTGGAGCCCTTATCTTTTTTGTATCCTTTTAGGCATCACGGTGCTTTACATCTTTTTTTACAGACGGTTGACTTCAAAGCCTAACCGTATCACGGGTAAAGAAATGGCCTGTTTTCTGTCGGCGATGCTGTTTTTATATGCAGCCGAAGGAAGCCCGGTTGATCTGCTCGGACATATTATGTTCAGCGCCCATATGGTGCAGATGGCTGTTTTGTATTTAGTGGTTCCGCCTTTATTAATCGCAGGGATTCCCGCATGGGCCTGGGAAAAAATGATTTTTCGGCCTGCCATTAAACCGTTTTTTACATTTTTCTCTACACCTTTAATTGCATTGCTTTTATTTAACGGCATTTTTTCTCTATATCATGTGCCGCTAATATTTGATACTGTCAAAACGGATACGCTTTACCATGCGTTAATGACTTGGCTCATCTTCGTGTTAGCGTTTTTTATGTGGTGGCCGCTCGTACACAAGGTGGCTCGGCTCCCGCAGCTCAGCGGTTTGATGAAGCTGGGCTATATTATGGCGGACGGTATGCTGCTCACGCCTGCTTGTGCACTGATCATGTTTAGCGGCACGCCGTTATATGCCACTTATACCGATCCGTCTGCCTGGGCGGAAGCCATGAAGCTTTGTGTTCCTGCGGATATGCTGGGACAGGTTCCGTTAACAGGACCGGAAATGTTTAACACACTTCCTTTGTTAGAGGATCAGCAGCTCGGGGCAGTTATGATGAAAATCATTCAGGAAATTGTGTACGGGGCTTTTTTGGCTATTGTCTTTTTCCAATGGGTGAAGAAGGAAAGGGAAAAGGATGGACAGGAGGAGCCCCCTTATATTCAGCAGACGATATCATAAAAGGTACAGCGGCAATGGCTGTACCTTTTTTATTACATTTGAACTGTTTTCAGCATGTCGGAGATGTCCTGGATGAGTGCCTTGCTTTTGGTCACAACCTGCACTGGGAATTCTTCTGTTTCTCCGTATTCCACTCCGTGCGGGTAATAGTGTTTTCCTAATAGAGGGGGCATTAATTGAATAACGGCGCGGCCGCTTCCGACATCGCCCTCTGTCGCAATGCCTTGAACCCGCAGGTAAAACGTTCCCTCAATCGTCGAAAACTTTCTGTCATAGGTCACTCTTTCATAATCCCATTGACCGGCTCTGATGAGTCCCTTGCTTTCCATCAAATCGTCCAAGAGGCTGAGTTCAGCCTTTACCCCTTCAAGTTCGCTATCAGTAAACTTCAACACTGACCCCTCCTTATAAAAATTACCTTTCCTGACAATCATAGTATGAAAGCGTTAAACTTTCAATGAATCTTCTTCTTTTGAAAGTATGCAATAATGAAAATTTGACGAAAATATCACTAGATAAAAGGAGGTTTTACGGATGACAAAAATAAAAGATCTGATGACAGCTGACTTGCAATATTGCACGGTATTAGATAATGTATATGAAGCTGCGGTAAAGATGAAAGACGCGGATGTAGGAGCCATTCCGGTAGTTGATGAGGATGGAGAAACACTGGTCGGCATCGTAACCGATCGTGATCTGGTGTTAAGAGGCATCGCCTCAAAAAGGCCAAACTCGCAAAAAATCACTGACGCTATGACTGAAAAACCTGTCAGTGTTGAAGAGGACGCGCCAGTTGATGAGGTTCTTCATTTAATGGCATCCCATCAGCTCAGGCGCATACCTGTAACCAAAAACAACAAGCTGACTGGTATTGTCACGCTTGGCGATCTTTCCTTATCTGAACAAACAAATGAACGTGCCGGCAGTGCTTTATCAGATATTTCAGAGGACGAAAACAGAGAGCAAGGCTTTTTGCATTAACACATAAATCTTTGACATGTTAAATAGGCTGTATTGTAATGAAAAATAAGGCAAGACATGCAATTCACATCACGGGGGTGATAGATTGAAAAATATATTAAGAGCCATGGTTATCCTCTTGATTATTTGCGGAACTTATGTTCTGTTTATTCAATATGGATCTGTTCCTGAAAAAAAATCAAATGACAGTGAGCCTCAAGTGTCTAATGAGGAAGCGCAAAGCGGCAAACGAATACATATGCCGACTTCAGGGTTATTGTCCTTTATGGGCAAGTCCGCCGATGATGTAAAGAAAAAACTTGGGGAACCGGAACGTATTGACCCCTCGGCTTATGATTACGAATGGTGGGTTTACAATCAGGGAAAAGACCAGTATGTGCAAATCGGGATGCTGCACAATAAAGTGGTCACATTATTTGCGTCGGGAAATGATATTAACGCAAAGCCCTTCAAAATCGGTGAGTCAACGGGAGAAGTATTTAAGACAACCCAGGTGGCTCCGTTTGTAAATGTAGAGTATAAAGGAAATTCCTATCGGTTTGAGTTTTCGGAAGAGGACATCAACACCAGACCGACTGTAAAAGTGGGGAAGATGTACGTCCAGCTGTATATGGACAAATTTGAAGGAAAGCTATCCAGCATCAGGGCGTTTGATGCGCAAACCTTTGTCAAGCAAAGACCTTATGAGGTAGTGTACCGCGGTGAGTTAGTAGAACCGCAAACCGTTACGGAAGATAAGTGGAAAGAGATCCAATCAACGAGTGAAAAGCAAATACTCGATTTGACCAATGTTATTCGTGTCAAACATGGGTTAGCTAAGCTTGAGTGGGATCAGCCGACGGCCGAAGTGGCTTTTGGCCACAGTGAGGACATGAAAGAAAACAACTATTTCTCCCATGTATCAAAGAAATACGGCACGCTGAAGGACCGCTTAGAAAAAGGGGATGTCGACTTTGAGCAAGCGGGAGAAAATATCGCGTACAATTATGTGGACGGTCCGGCTGCTGTAGAAGGCTGGCTGAATAGTGAAGGCCATCGAAAAGCGCTTCTACATTCAGACTACACGCACCTTGGCGTCGGTGTAGACCGGAAGTATTACACTCAAAACTTTATTAAACGCTGAAATCAGCCGCGGACAACAGGTTCTGCGGCTTTTTATTGTTTCTGCAAAGGCTTTAGAACAAGGCGATTGCAGCAGACGAAGCTTTCTCAATGGATACTGTGAGTGACATTACCAAAAAAATGAACTTTTAAGGAGCTGAAGCTGGATCAACGTGTTGCTGCCCGGCTCTTTTTTGATGAGGAGACTTTAAGACCGGCCGGTGTCGATTAAGGATCTTGTTCTGACGGGCTTTGGAATGCGGCATCCCAAACATTTGCAAAGGCAGGAATCTTGATTTCAGGAACAATTAAAGCCCCAGCTTTATCGGGGGAGGAAGCTTCTGTTAATCTGCGCTTCTTGTTTTACGAGAAAATGATTTTTCGATGAATATTAGGCGAACACAATGGCTTACAAACCGATACATTGTAGTAGGTATATTTTTCGGAGGGGGTGAGGATTGTGGCGAATCAACATGCCAATCATTCAATTAATGACTTTAAACAATTCGTTAAAAAACATCCCAAGCTGATCAAAGAAGTGCGCAAAGAACAAAGAAGCTGGCAGGACGTGTACGAAAATTGGGTCCTTTTCGGAGAGAAAGACCCAATTTGGGACCCGTACAGAGAACCGGAGGAAGCCGCAGAAGCGGTACCCGAAACATCAGAAAAAAATGATTTTGTTTCTAAAATGGTTACAGCTGTGAAAAAGATGGATGTCAATCAAATGAATGAACAGATCAATAAAATGAGCCAATCGATCTCATCGTTGCAAAGCCTTCTCAACACATTTTCCGGAAGCGGACAGAAGCAATCTCAGCCAGGACCCGGACAGCATCCTTTTTCTTTTCGGAAGGATTAATAAAGGAGAGCTTATATGCGCAAAGACGTTCAGGAATTTATTTTAGCAGATAAAGAACGAAAACGATTCTTAAGAGAACAGCCGATATGGTACCGGAGGCTTGCGAGAAAGCCGGATGACCTGGCTTCATTTCAGCTTGAGATGATGAATTTTTACGAAAAAACCATTCCGCATCGGGTGAATCAATTTACGAACGGGATTCAAATGGCGCAAATGATGATGCAAATGTTCCAAGCGATGCGGACAAAAGATTAAAAGACCCGAAAATGGGTCTTTTTCATTGTGTAAACTAGGGAGGCTTTTACAACTCCATTTTTAAGTGCGGCTAAGCATTTTCCAATTGGCTGGTTTCATGGTAAACTAACAACTGGAGGTGCGTGCTATGTATGCGACGATGGAATCCGTGCGGCTTCAAAGTGAAGCTCAGCAGCTTGCCGAGATGATTCTGCAGTCGGAGACGGCTGAGAACTACCGCAATTGTTACAAGCGTCTCCAGGAAGATGAAGAGGCAGGGCGGATTATTCGTTCTTTTATCAAAATAAAAGAGCAATATGAGGATGTGCAGCGTTTTGGCAAATATCATCCTGACTATAGAGAAATATCCCGAAAAATGAGGGAGATCAAACGGGAGCTCGACCTGAACGATAAGGTGGCCGACTTCAAAAAAGCAGAGACGGAACTGCAGTCTATTCTTGATGAAATCAGCGTTGAAATTGGGACAGCTGTATCAGAGCATATTAAAGTTCCGACTGGGAATCCTTATTTTGACGGTTTGTCTTCATGCGGAGGCGGCTGCGGATCAGGCGGCGGCTGCGGATGCAAAGTGTCATGACGAGACTGGCCGTCTCGTCTTTTACATATAAGAGAAATCAGGCAGGTGAATGTATTGGAGAATAGACGCCAGGGCATGATTGTGTATCTTCATTCTTTAAAGCAAAGCAAAATGCTGAGAAAGTTCGGAAATGTGCATTATGTGTCAAAACGCTTAAAATATGTCGTGCTGTATTGTGATATGGGCCAAATTGAAAAAACAATGGACAAGATCTCATCTTATTCTTTTGTTAAGAAAGTTGAGCCTTCATATAAACCGTTTTTAAAATTGGAATTTGAGTCAAAGCTTGATAAAGCAAAAGAATATGATTATAAAATCGGAATATAGCTGTATAAAAAAATCCCCGCAGGTTTCTGCGGGGTCCTTCTATTCCTTAACAAGTTAAGGAGAAGGCAAAGGGAGAGGAGAAACCGGAGGAAGAACTTATGGGGAAACGTAAGTCTTCTCCGCGGTTGGCAACAACATCCTCTGGATGCTGTTGCTTATAGTATGGACAATGATCATTCCGCTTATACACTTGTATATGAAGATTAGCGCTCATTGTTTGAAAGAATGCTTTATGATAAGATAGGATTGGCTTTTTTCTTATACATAACGGCGTCCGGCCGAACAAGGAAACAAAATAGCTTTTAGAAAAAGTGGTGTGGAACATGAGAGTAATTTCTGGATCAAAAAAAGGCCGTTCACTAAAGGCAGTGCCGGGAACATCAACGAGACCGACAACCGATAAAGTGAAGGAATCCATTTTCAATATGATTGGCCCTTATTTTGATGGGGGCAGGGGGCTTGACTTATTCGCAGGAAGCGGAGGTCTTGGTATTGAAGCGCTTTCACGAGGGTTTGAGCATTGTGTATTTGTTGACCGTGATTTTAAAGCGATTCAAACGGTGAAATCGAACTTGAAAACATTAGAGCTTACAGCATATGCAGATGTGTACCGTAATGATGCGGAACGTGCTTTGCACGCAGCTGCGAAAAGAGAAGCGGGCTTTCACGGGATTTTTCTTGATCCTCCGTATAAGGAACAAAAACTGAAGGCGCTCTTAAGTGTGATAGACGAACAACAAATGCTGGAGGATGGCGGCTTTATCGTCGCAGAGCATGACAAAGACGTCGAGCTTCCCGAAGCAGTAGGTGATCTAGTGATAACAAGAAAAGAAACCTACGGCCTGACAGGGGTGGCGATCTATAAAAAGAGGGGGTTGTGATGTGACGAGTATAGCTGTCTGTCCCGGCAGTTTTGATCCGGTGACCTACGGGCATCTGGATATCATTAAACGCGGGGCCAATATATTTGATCAAGTGTATGTGTGTGTGCTGAACAATTCTTCAAAAAAGCCGCTATTCAGTGTAGAAGAACGCTGTGAGCTTTTGAGAGAAGTGACAAAAGACATTCCGAACATAACAGTTGAAACGTCACAAGGGCTGTTAATTGATTATGCAAAAAGAAAAAATGCAAAAGCCATTTTAAGAGGCTTGAGAGCGGTGTCTGATTTTGAGTACGAGATGCAGGGAACATCCGTAAACCGTGTGCTTGATGAATCAATTGAAACCTTTTTTATGATGACAAATAACCAATATTCTTTCTTAAGCTCAAGCATAGTAAAAGAAGTGGCAAAGTATAAAGGCGCGGTGTCAGAATTTGTACCGCCGGAAGTCGAGAAGGCGCTTCAGGAAAAATTCAGGCAAGGATGAGTGTTTTTAAGCTCATCCTTTTTTTGTACCGTTTGTCAGTCTGTAAGAAAAAATGAAAATGTACGTAAACAGTGCACATAACGTGACAGCAGGGCCAATCTGCACAAGCAGATTCCATCCGCTGATAAGAGCTGTCGGCAGCTCACCTGTATCAAGAGATTTAAAAACGTACTGATCATGGTCATTCCACGCGGTGTAAAGAGGTTTCCATAACAGAATGACAAAAACGGCGGCATAAATGCCTTGCAGCACACGCGCGATAAAGAATGGTTTAAATCTGATGTCCGTCTCTGATAAAATGCCTGCCACCTGAGCCTGAACGGAAAAGCCGCTGAATCCGAGGATAAAGCTGACAACAACAGCTTTTTGCAAAAGGGAGACATCTGTCTCGCTGACAAGCTTGCTTCCTAATGTGATTTCAAACATTCCTGATAATAGAGGAATGTCCAATTGAGCTGGAAGCTGAAACAAGGTCAGTGCGCCTTTTGTAACAATAGAGAGAATATCGGTCAGCTGTACGACGGATAACAAACGATTAAAGACAGAAAACAAAATAATAAAGCCGCCTACCATTAGAAGCGTTTGAACGGATGAGGTTACAGCGTCGCCCAAAATTTTTCCTAAAGGCCGTTTTTCCGCAAGCCTTGCGGTGTGAAGCGCATGTAAAGCATCTTTGATAGAAGGCAAAGATATGGTTTTGTTTCTCATGAGCTGGCGCTCTTCTTTACGCCCGTAGGAGCGCATCGTTAAACCGACAGCCAAATTGCCCAAATAGTGTGCAGATGCTAATAAAATACCTAATGATGCATTCTGAAAAAAGCCGACGGCGACAGCTCCAAAAATAAAGAGCGGGTTGGATGAATTGGTGAAGGAAGCAAGCCGTTCTGCTTCTACTCTTGAAATCTGTTTTTCCTGCCGCAGCCTTGCCGTCAGTTTTGCGCCCGCGGGGTTCCCTGATGCCATGCCCATGGCCAGAACGAAGCCGCCGACACCCGGCACGCGGAAAATAGGGCGCATAAAAGGCTCAAGGAGAACACCGACAAACCTTACAATACCAAAGCCAATTAATAGCTCAGACAGTATGAAAAACGGCAGCAAAGACGGAAATACGACCTCCCACCACATGGACAGCCCGGTTTTAGAGGCTTCGAATGAGGCCTGCGGATGTGAGATGACAGTCGCTGTTAAAAAAATAAAAAACGCAGCAATCAAAAGTGTATGAATCTTCGACAAGTTCATTCTTACCTCCCCGACGCTAAAAATGCACAATGACATGTATATCATGATAAAATATGGTATGACTCGAAACGGCCAAGCAGTACCTGTCCTCTTGACCCTTTGTACTAATATACGAGCATAGGGGTTCAGTTTAGACCATAGAATTCCGTATACAGGGAATTCGGGCAGGAGGTTAACATGTTGGCCAAACCTAAAATCGGGTTAGCGTTAGGATCGGGAGGCGCCAGAGGACTTGCTCATCTCGGCGTGCTTTCCAGTTTACATAAGCACCAAATTGATGTGGATATGATTGCGGGGAGCAGTATGGGCGCTTTGGTCGGCAGCTTCTATGCCGCGGGGCATGACGTGGAAACGATGAAAAAAGTCGCCAAGGCTTTCAAACGGCGGCTCTATGCTGATTATACGGTACCGAAACTCGGTTTTTTGAGAGGTGACCGTGTCAGGCAGCTCGTGCATGCTTATACATTCGGCAAACCGATTGAGGAACTCAAAATCCCTCTTGGAATTGTCGCATGTGATCTGCAGACAGGAGAAAAGATTGTTTTCCGCAAAGGATCAGTGTCAGATGCGGTTCGGGCAAGCATCAGCATACCAGGCATTTTTATTCCGCAGAAGCTGGAAGGACGGCTTCTCGTAGACGGCGCGGTGGTCGACCGTATTCCGGTTTCTGTTGTAAAAGATATGGGGGCTGACATTATCATCGCTTCAGATGTCTCCAGGGTTCGGAAAACCGAAAAGGCGGCGCATATTTTTGATGTAATCATGCAAAGTATGGATATACTGCAAAATGAATTGGTACGACATCAAACGATTGCCGCTGATATCATGATTCGCCCTTCTCTTGAAACATACAGCTCCAGCTCGTTTGCCAATATTGATGAAATGATATCGGCAGGCGAGGAGGCAACAAACCGAAGGATCAGCCAGATAAAAAAAGAAATAGAGAATTGGGAGGGCTAATAACTTGCTACGTAAAAAACATTTCAGCTGGATGCTTGTCATCCTCATACTGATTGCCGTTGCATCTTTTATAAAACTGCCATACTATATTACAAAACCGGGAGAAGCGACAGAGCTCGGCTCACTGATAAAAGTGGAGGGGGGCTACTCGGAAACAGGGAGTCTGTCCTTAATGACTGTCAAAGTGGGACCGGCTAATCCATTTACATACGCATGGGCTAAGATGCACCCCTATTATGAAATTGTTCCTGATGAAAGCATCAAGGAAGAAGGCGAATCAGATAAGGAATATATGAAACGGCAGCTGCAAATGATGAAAAGCTCACAGGAAAATGCCGTCATCGCCGCATATCAAAAGGCAGGAAAAAAAGTAAGCTATTCCTTTAACGGCATCTACGCAAGCTCAGTTGTCGAAAACATGCCGGCGAAAGGGAAAATAGAAGTCGGCGATAAAATCATCAGTGCGGACGGAAAAAACTATCAGTCTGCTGAAAAGCTGATCGATTATATCAGCAGCAAAAAAGCCGGGGATAAAGTAAAGTTAAAAATCGAAAGAGAAGAAAAAGATAAGACGGTCACCCTTGCGTTAAAACAATTTCCTGATGAGCCTGGCCGTGCCGGAATCGGGGTTTCGCTGTATACGGACAGAAACGTCAAGGTAAAGCCTGATATTGATTTCGAAATCGAAAATATCGGCGGCCCGTCAGCGGGATTAATGATGTCGCTTGAAATCTATAATCAGCTGACAAAAACAGATGAAACAAAAGGCTACGACATTGCAGGCACCGGAACGATTGATGTTGACGGGAAAGTCGGCCCGATCGGCGGCATTGACCAAAAAGTTGTTGCCGCAGACAAAGCCGGCAAAGACATTTTCTTCGCTCCGAATCAAAACGGCGCCAGCAATTCTGATTACAAAAACGCAGTAAAAACAGC
The DNA here is from genome assembly GCF_023161785.1 of Bacillus sp. 2CMS4F. Classification (NCBI taxonomy): domain Bacteria; kingdom Bacillati; phylum Bacillota; class Bacilli; order Caryophanales; family Bacillaceae; genus Bacillus; species Bacillus sp. 2CMS4F. The sequence continues at coordinate 540,127 of NZ_JALNTO010000001.1, read as the reverse complement.
GAAAGACATTGATTCGGACATGAAAATCGTGCCTGTTGATACGATGCAGGATGCGATTGATTATTTGAATAAGCTGAAAGCGAAAAGCACCTGATATCCAGGTGCTTTTTTATATGCTCAAAAAACGGCGTTCATCCTCGTCATATCGTATTGGGGCATGTCCGTATTCTTGTAAATCAAACTCGGTTCTAAGGGGCTCTTCTATCGCAAGGCTGTAGATTCTGCTTGCTTTAATATCCAGATCGAGAGCGGGGTGGGAAAAGGAGGCCAGCTTGCTGACAAGCGGAACGGACAGCTCCTTTTTCTTTTCTGATAAAAAGGCCTGTCCTTTTTTCGTCATCCCAAGTAGTCTGATATAAGGCACCTCTTCGACATTGAGCAGACGGTGAATCTCCTGTTTTTTCGTTCTCGTTAAAATGTGTGTACTCATCCGCTGAAGCCTCGTCCACGTATATCGCTTTGTTTTCAGAAACTCCATAAATTCCTGATAGGAGCTGGCTTTTCTGATTGAACGGAGGATTCTGTTCTCCAGCCCTTCCTCAACCTCGTATATTTGCTGTAATTCTAAGGCTGTGAGAGTCGAAAGACTATATTTCAAGTAAGAAAAATAGCTTTCTGGTGTATGCCACAGCCCGAAAGACTTGCGGTAATTCGCTAATTCCCGTGCAGCTGCTGCGGGAAGAAACGTAACGCAGTCTTCAAAAGGCTTTTCAATCAGGGCTTTTCTGATGCTGGTTGCGCTGGCGATATGGCTGTCTTCATCAGGAAGGTCGGCATCATGATAATCCGAGGAGATTCTCGATGTCGTATAGGGTTTCATTTCATATCTGCCGGAAAGAATCGATTTCACATAATGGTACCCCAAAATATTGTTCGGCTTCGACATATCAAGTCCGTTTTCTGTATGTAAAATCGATTTGAAGGCGATAGCAGCAGCTGATGGATAACTGGCACCCTTTTTAAGCTCTTCTTTAATACATTGATCAAACGAATCTTTATGCTCATCCATTACCTTTGCGGTTTCTAAAAACGGCTCAATCTGTCCGTTCTCACTCCCGAAAAACAGTGCCTCGCACCCCAGTTTGTTCAAAGTGGAGACGCTGCCGTGTGCAAAAATCTCCGCTTTTTGCACTGCGTAAAGATAAGGCAGTTCGATTACGAGGTCGACTCCGCTTTGAAGCGCCATTTTTGTGCGGGCCCATTTGGATACAACAGCAGGCTCCCCGCGCTGCAGAAAATGTCCGCTCATCACCGCAACAGCCGTGTCACATCCGGTTTGCCGCTTGGCTGTTTGGACATGATAAAGATGTCCGTTATGAAAGGGATTATACTCAACCACCAATCCGACAGCTTTCATATTTTTTCCGCCTTTCTTGCTATGTTTAAAAACGTATGGTACATTTGCAATTGAAAACTCTTACGTCTTTTTTGATTTAAGTGTATGCATAGTATATTCAGCTGTCAACGATGCTTGGCTGGCAGCATTATGCTGTAAAGAAAAAATATTGACAAAAACATTCTTAAAAGCTATAATCATGTTTGTTGCTTTCCTGAGGTGATACAAATGAAATGGACGATTTATCAGTTGCATCAAATGAAAAAACCGAGTTTTGAGTTTGATGAGACAGTTGAGTTACATGAGCTGACAAAGCTGAATTCTGACATTCGCCGCATTTCTCCTGTAAGGGTGAAAGGCAGAGCGGATATCAAATCTAAGCAGGTTTCGTTTGATTTTACGATCTCAGGCGAAATGATTTTGCCATGCTCAAGAACACTCGTTGATGTTCCGTATCCATTTACAATTTCGACAAAAGAACTGTTTATATTTCATCAGACGGATGATATAGAAGATGATGACGTTCACACTGTTGAGGACGATACTATCGACTTAACTCCGATCGTGAAAGAAGAAATTCTTTTAGAAATCCCTATGCAAATCTTTTGTGAATCTGAACAAGAAAAAGGAGCTGCTCCTCAAGAAGGAAAGGACTGGCAAGTCATTTCAGAGGAAGACAAGAAGAACAAAGTCGATCCGAGACTTGCAGCCCTTGAAAAGCTCTTAAAACAAGATGATGAATCTTAACTCTTTAAGGAGGTGGGAATAATGGCTGTACCTTTTAGAAGAACTTCTAAAATGAAAAAAAGATTGCGCCGTACACATTTCAAACTTAATGTACCTGGTATGACAGAATGTCCGTCATGCGGAGAGATGAAATTGTCTCACCGTGTATGCAAAGCATGCGGATCATACAACGGCAAAGACATAAATGTAAAAAGTAACTAATAAGAAAAGCGCAGGGTGAAAACCCTGCGCTTTTTCTTTTTTTCTTCCTGTCAGCTTGCAGAAAATTTGTGAGTGCAAATAGTCTATCTAATCTATTACCGGCATATGTATGAGATAAATAAGCTGACATGGAGGGAGATTGATTTGACCATTACAAGACAAGATGCTTGGACACAGGATGAGGATTTGCTGCTGGCAGAAGTAGTGCTTCGTCATATTCGTGAGGGCGGAACACAGCTTTCTGCCTTTGAGGAGGTCGGAAGGGCACTGACCAGAACAGCCGCTGCCTGCGGATTCAGGTGGAACTCTTATGTGAGAAAGCAATATCAATCAGGCATAGAACTGGCAAAAAAACAGCGGAAAGAACTAAGGAAACAAATCGGGGTTCATTCCGTCAATATGCCGAATTCCGTCAAGCAGGCTGCCCCGGCAGCTTCAGAGAGGAAAAGAGATTTGTCCATTCAGGATGTGATTGAGTTTCTCGAACAGTTTAAAGAAGCGCCGTCCGCGCAAGAATTCCACATTGAAAAGGAAAAAATGAAGGAGCAAATTCAGTCGCTGCAAAAAGAACTCGAGGATTTACGGAGTGAAAACCAAACATTGAGAAACCAGCTGGAGATGACAGAAGAGGACTACAAGGCACTGATCGATATTATGGATCGAGCCAGAAAAATGGTTGTTTCGAAGGAAGACGGAAGACTGAAAAAAACAGCTCAAGAAACGTAATGAACCCTCAAATGAACCGGCCCTAGAGTCATCAAAGGCCGGTTGTTTCATGTTTATGCTGATTCACCCGGTGTCATTTCGCCATCCATATCCGGATGCCAGATGAGCGGGTTTTCCCCTTTGTCCCGCGCCATGTCATATTTGACTGGTTCAAAGTTCATTTTACTAAAAAACTCTGCTGATTTAATCCGAGAATTTGTTCGAATCGGCATTCTGAATGATTTGGCGAATTCAACCAATGCTGTACCGTAGCCCCTGTTTTGATAACCTGGAAGGACCTCAAGCTTCCAAAGCTCTAAGTAATCCTGATGTTGGTCGAAGTAAGGATTTGATTTGCCATTAACTTGATACAGACTCATTCGCGCTACCAGTTTATCCCCGAAATAAATCCCATAAAAAGGCGAAGTGCTGTCATTTTCAATGATATTATCTTGAAGATCTTCAAGCATTGAGAGCTCTTGTATACCGTATTCTTTGAATTTCTTGAATTCTTCAAGCGTTTTATAGTTGACGAGCAGACGTTCTACCTTAATCAAATTAATCTCCCCCTTTGTTGTTCTCTACATATATTGTAAACGCTTTATTTAAAAAATCCAAATATTTAAACTTTAATTTAAGTGTTTTGAAATCTCTGTGAAGTATTTTTTTCATACTTCTGCTATGATAATACGTAAATGTTAAATTGGGTGTGACATCATGAAAATTGGAATTATCGGCGGGGGCTCCGTCGGTCTTTTATGTGCCTATTATTTATCTTTGGATCATGAGGTGACTGTTTTGACAAGGCGGGTTGAACAGGCCGCAGCGATTCAAACGGAAGGGATTCAGCTTTATAAAGCCGGAAAAGTGTTCAATGCTCATTGCAGCGCGGGCGCAGCTATTGATTCATGTTTTGACCTTCTTGTCGTGACAGTGAAACAGCATCAGCTTCAGACTGTTTTCCCGATGCTTGAACGAATCAAAAAAACAAATATTTTATTTTTGCAAAACGGTATGGGCCATATTCACGACCTTAAAGACTGGGGTGCTGACCATTCCGTTTATGTTGGGGTTGTTGAGCACGGAGCTGTAAGGAAATCGGATACAGCCGTTGAACATACAGGCATTGGTGCGATAAAATGGAGCGCATTCAAGCATGCTGAACCAGATCGTCTGAACGCGGTGCTTCAGCATAACCATTCCGAATTTCCAATTCGCTATGAGATGGATTGGTATCGCCTGCTGACGGGCAAACTGATCGTAAACGCCTGCATCAATCCGTTAACCGCGCTGCTGCGTGTGAAAAATGGAGAGCTGTTGACTGTGCCTGCTTATTTTTCTTATATGAAGCTCGTTTTTCAAGAGGCGTGCAGCATTTTGCGGCTGGAAGATGAAGAGGCGGCCTGGGAGCGTGTACGTGCAGTTTGTGAGCAAACGAAAGACAATCGCTCTTCCATGCTGGTCGATGTGGCCGGCGGACGGCAGACGGAGGCTGACGCCATTCTCGGATATTTGCTGAAAGAAGCACAGCTTCAAGGCCGCGACGCTGTTCACCTTGCGTTTTTACATGGCAGCATCAAAGCTTTGGAGCGAAACCCAAACAAAGTCTTTTGAGCTTTTCTGGTAACATGCTATACTCATTTCGGATAACTAACTATTTATTGGAGAAAGGAAGTTCTAGAAGATGCAGCTAACTGAACTTTCCATCAAAAATCAGAATGTGTTTGTACAGCACTATATAGATGGTAAAGAAGAAATGTCTTCTTTTTTTGATTACAGCATTCATCATAAGGATATGTGGCAAGAAAGACTGAAAGATTTATCCTCGCGGGTTTTCGCAAGAGAGGAATTGACAGCCTATTTATCCTCTTATCACAACAAATTCGGCTCAAGCGCCATGCAGCATTCTATTGAGAAGCTGAAGGATCCGTCAAGTGTTTCTGTTGTCGGCGGACAGCAGGCAGGGCTTTTAACAGGACCGCTTTACACCATACATAAAATCATCTCAATTATTGTTTTAGCAAAGGAAAAGGAAGAACAGCTGCAAGTGCCTGTTGTACCGATCTTTTGGGTTGCCGGAGAAGACCATGATTTGGATGAAATTAATTTTGTCCACACGTCAGAAGAAAGCGGTCCGGTGAAAAAAAAGCTACCGCAGTCTTACTGGAAAAAGTCATCTGCCGCCAACACACCGCTTGACCAAGAAAAATGCGCCGCATGGATAGACGATGTGTTTGCGGCTTTTGAAGAAACAGACCATACGAACACACTTCTAGAAGATGTGAAACGATGTTTAAGGGAATCTGTTACGTTTACTGATTTCTTTGAACAGCTGATTGCGGATCTGTTTCAAGAGGAAGGCTTAGTATTGTTAAATTCAGGAGACCCGGGAATTAAAAAGCTGGAAACCGCCATGTTCCAAAAGATCCTCCGTGACAATGATGAACTTGCACACGCTGTTTCTAAACAGCAGGACTTCATGCGCGGAGCGGGCTACAAGCCGATTATCGAGTCTGGAAAAGAGCAGGCAAATCTGTTTTATGAATATGAAGAGGAACGCTTTTTAATTGAGAAGGACAACGGCCGCTTTGTGATTAAGGAGCTTGATCTGGCATGGTCGATGGATGAACTTTATACGCATATAGAAGAACATCCTGAACGCTTCAGCAATAATGTTGTAACGAGACCGTTAATGCAGGAATTTTTGATTCCTACCTTGGCATTTATCGCGGGCCCCGGTGAAATCAACTATTGGGGTGAGCTCAAACAGGCTTTTGCAGTGATGGGCTTTACAATGCCTCCTGTTATGCCGAGGCTGAACATCACGATAGTCGAGCGCCATATTGAGAAAAAACTGGTTGAACGAAAGATATCATTACAAGAGGCGATAGAAGGCGGGACGGAAAACCAAAAAGAAAAATACTTTGAACACCAGATTCCGGAAGAGTTTACCGCGGTGATTGAGCAAGCAAAAAACCAGATTGAAGCAATTCATAAAACCGTCCGGCAGGAGGCGCTTAAGGTTGATGAGAGCATGGAGCCTTTGCTCCTGAAGAACGCGGCGTTTATTCAGGATCAGCTTCAGTTTTTAGAGCGTACAGTGACAAAGCGAATTGAAGAAAAAGAAGGCTATGTCTTAAGGGATTATGAGAGAATCCAAAATAGCATTAAACCGCTGCTCGCGCCGCAAGAGCGAATTTGGAATATCATGTATTATTTAAACAGGTACGGTCCAAAATTCTTCACATCATTCAAGAATCTGCCATTTTCTTTTCAAAATCAACATCAAGTTGTCAAACTTTGAAATAAAGTTTTAAAGAACCCTGAATAGTTCAGGGTTTTTTTTTATGTATAAACAGTGTAAAATGAAGTTGTGGAGAGAAGTGGTGGATAGTGGTGAGTTAAGGAGAGAAAGTGGGGCAAAAGATCATGTTTATGGGTGAATACCAGCATACAATCGATGCGAAAGGCCGCATGATCGTACCCGCTAAATTCAGAGAAGGCCTCGGTGAGCAGTTTGTGCTGACAAGAGGACTTGATCAATGTCTCTTCGGCTACCCTATGCACGAGTGGAAACAGATTGAAGAAAAACTAAAAGCTCTTCCTCTCACAAAAAAAGATGCCCGCGCATTTACCCGTTTTTTCTTTTCAGGGGCGACAGAATGCGAACTGGACAAGCAGGGCAGGGTGAATATCGCATCATCTCTATTGAATTACGCAAAACTGGAAAAAGAATGTGTTGTTATCGGGGTTTCGAATCGAATTGAATTGTGGAGTAAAGTAATTTGGGAACAATACACAGAAGAGCAAGAAGATTCATTCGCTGAAATTGCTGAAAACATGATTGGGTTTGATATATAATGAATCTTCGTGTATAACACTCTAAAAACAATTTCAATTCATCCTGATAAAAGGTGGGACCAACACAAATGTTTCAACACAAGACAGTACTTCTTCGTGAAACCGTTGACGGCCTAAATATTAAACCGGACGGTACATATGTAGACTGCACACTCGGCGGAGCTGGGCACAGTACATATTTATTACAGCAGTTATCAGAGAAAGGGCGTTTAATCGCTTTTGACCAAGATGACACGGCATTACAGCATGCAGAAGAAACGTTGTCCGATTATCAAGGACAGCTTATTCTGATTAAAAGCAACTTTAGGTATTTAAAAGAATGTTTACATGAACACAGCATTACGGAAGTAGACGGTATTTTATTTGATTTAGGGGTGTCTTCCCCGCAGCTGGATACACCGGAAAGAGGATTCAGTTACCATCATGACGCACCTTTAGACATGAGGATGGACCAGTCGGCCACGCTTACGGCGAAAGAGGTCGTAAATGAGTGGCGCTATGAGGATCTTGTCCGTATTTTCTTTAAATACGGTGAAGAGAAGTTCAGCAAACAGATCGCCAGAAAAATTGAGGAGGCAAGAAGCAAATCTCCTATTCAAACTACGGGCCAACTGGTCGATCTAATAAAAGACGCGATTCCCGCTCCGGCCAGAAGGAGCGGAGGACATCCCGCAAAACGCGTGTTTCAGGCAATCAGAATTGCTGTGAACGATGAACTGAAGGTTTTTGAAGAGGCTTTGGAGCAAGCGATTGACGTGTTAAAGCCGGGGGGAAGGGTATCAGTGATTACCTTCCACTCACTTGAGGACAGAATTTGTAAATCTACGTTTAAAGAGAAGTCGTCACTTCCGGAACTTCCTCCGGGTCTTCCTGTTATACCGGAAGAGTTTGAACCGGAGCTCAAGCTTATCACAAGAAAACCGATCACGGCATCTGAAGAAGAGTTGGCAGAAAACAATCGTGCTCGTTCTGCGAAGCTTCGAATTGCTGAAAAAAGAAAATAACAATACGCGAACGCAAACTTAAAAGGAGGTCATCAGCCTATGAGCAATTTAGCTTATCAACCAGAGAAACAGCAACGGCATGCGATCAGTCCTGAGAAAAAAGTGATTGTCAAGAAAAGGGCTTCCATTACACTCGGAGAAAAGGTGCTTCTCGTCCTCTTCGCTGCGGCAGTGCTGAGCGTATCGCTTTTGATCGTATCGAAGGCATATGCGGCTTACCAAACAAATATAGAGGTGCAAAAGCTTGAGGAGCAAATTTCTTCCGAAAACAAGCAGATTGGTGACCTCGAAAAAAGCGTTGCTGATTTAAGTAAGCCGCAGCGCATTATGGATATTGCGAAAAAGAACGGCTTGAATTTAAAAGATAAAAAAGTGAAAAACATACAGGAATGATTCAAATGCCAAAAAAGAATAAATTTATGAACAGAGGAGCGGCGATTCTAAGTATTTGTTTCGCTCTCTTTTTCTTTGTCATCCTTGGGAGAATGGCATATATTCAAATAACCGGAAAAGCCGACGGTGAAGTGCTTGCGACAAAAGCGACAGAGCAGCATGAAAAGAAACGGACAATCGAAGCGAGCCGGGGCTCCATTTTAGACAGAAATGGAAAAGTGATTGCTGAGGATACAGCTACGTATAAGCTGATCGCTGTTCTTGATGAAAAAATGACAACTGACAAAAAGCATCCGCAGCATGTCCAGAACAAGGAAAAAACAGCGGAAGAACTGTCTAAAGTGATAGATTTGGACAAGGCTGAAATCCTTGATATCTTAAATAAGAAGGGTGCAAAACAAGTTGAGTTCGGATCAGCAGGCCGGGATATTACCTATTCCCAAAAACAGAAAATCGAAAAGCTGAAACTTCCGGGAATTTCATTTTTGCGTGATACAAAGCGGTACTATCCGAACGGCATATTTGCGTCCAACTTAATCGGCTATGCCGAGGTTGACCAAAAAACAAATGAAATTACGGGCGCGATGGGCTTAGAAAAAGTGCTGGATCAGTATTTGAAGGAGCGGGACGGATACGTAACATATGAAAGTGACAAATCCGGCTGGGAGCTCCCGAACAGCAAAAATAAAATTACAGCGCCAAAAAATGGTGACAATGTATATTTAACCATTGATCAGAAAATTCAAACCTTTTTAGAAGACAGTATGACAAAAGTGGCGGAAAAGTATAAACCGAAAAAAGTCATGGCAGCAGTTGTTGATCCGAAAACGGGCAAAGTGTTAGCAATGGGTCAGCGTCCAAGCTTTGACCCGAATATGCGCGATGTGACGAACTACTATAATGATTTAATTTCATATGCGTATGAGCCTGGATCAACGATGAAAATTTTTACACTTGCTGCTGCCATACAGGAGAATGTGTATAACGGCAATGAAAAGTACAAGTCCGGAACATATAAAGTAGGCGGAGAACCTGTAAAAGACCATAATGATGGTGTAGGCTGGGGGCCAACAACGTATCATGACGGTGTTGTAAGGTCTTCAAATGTTGCTTTTGCCAAACTGGCTAATGAAAAATTGGGCTATTCCCGGTTTAATGAGTATCTTCATAAGTTCAATTTCTATCAAAAAACAGGTATTGACTTGCCGGGTGAAGTATCAAGTAAAATGAATTTTAAATATGAATTTGACAAAGCATCGACTGCATATGGCCAAGCCTCTGCTGTTACACCAATTCAACAGTTGCAGGCTGCAACTGCAATAGCAAATGACGGTAAAATGATGAAACCCTATGTCATAGACCATATTGTTGATCCTGACAAGAAAAAAACCATTTATCAAAATAAACCTCAGTCCGCCGGTACCCCAATTTCTGCGGATACCGCTAAAAAGGTTCGTAATATTTTAGGTGATGTCGTTACATCTGATATCGGTACTGGACAGCCATATAAAATTGAAGGTTTTGATGTGGCTGTTAAAACCGGAACAGCGCAAATTGCCGGACAAAACGGTTATCTATCTGGACGCGATAATTACGTATTTTCCGTAATGGGAATGGCGCCTAAAGATGATCCTGAGCTGCTGATCTATGTTGCAGTACAGCAGCCGCAATTAGAAAATGATGAAACAGGTTCTAATCCAGTATCTGAAATTTTCAATCCGACAATGAAAAACAGTTTGCATTATCTGAACATTGAACCGACTGAAACGTCTGATTCAAATAAGGAAGAAACGAAAGCGCAGGCGATGCCTGACTTAACAGATCAAACTGTAACAGGTGCACAAAAGAAAGCAAAAGACGAAAACCTCACACCGATTGTGATCGGAAGTGATATTGCAGTAAAAGAGCAATATCCAACAGCGGGTGAGGAAGTTTTGACCAATCAGAAGGTCTTCCTGAAAACGGGGGGCAAAATCAAGATGCCTGATATGACAGGCTGGTCGAGAAGAGAGGTTCTTCAATACGGCGATTTGGCAGGAATTCATATTGAAGTGAGCGGACAAGGTTACGCTGTGAGCCAAAGCGTTAAGAAGGACAAAGAAATAAAAGACGGAACCGTGATCAAGGTGAAGTTTAAGAATCCTGATTAAATAGAAAGAAAGCTTACCCCGTCGGGTGAGCTTTCTTTTTTTATATCTCCAAAGAGGAGCGCCGTTCTACCTGTCCACACGCAGGCATAAAATGAAACAAGCCTAAATAAGGAGTGAACGGTGCCTTGCGCGTCTCGAATGTAACGGTTAGAAAACGTTTATTATTTGTTTTGCTTTTTGGAGTGATCGTATTTCTGATCATTGATACAAGGCTGGGGTATGTTCAGTTTGTCATGGGAGAGAAACTGACTTCTCTGGCGAAGGATTCCTGGAGCCGGAACCTGCCGTTTGAGCCGGAACGTGGAGAGATCCTTGATCGGAACGGCGTTAAGCTTGCCACAAATAAAAGTGCACCGACCGTATTTGTCGTGCCGCGCCAAGTCCAGAATCCGCTGAAAACGAGCAAACAGCTGGCTGCGGTGTTAAATATGTCTGAAGAAAAAGTATATAAGCACGTCACGAAAAAAGCATCGATAGAAAAGATTACGCCAGAAGGGAGAAAAATTTCAAATGAGAAGGCAAAAGAAATCAAATCGCTCGATTTAAAAGGGGTGTATGTAGCGGAGGATAGTATCCGCCATTATCCGTTCGGCAGCTTTTTATCTCATGTGCTTGGGTTTGCCGGTATTGATAACCAAGGACTTCTTGGGCTTGAAGCCTATTATGATGATGATTTAAAAGGAGAAAAAGGCTCTGTTAAGTTTTATACAGATGCCAAAGGGAAGAAAATGCCCGATGAAGCGGATGACTACACGCCTCCTAAGGATGGACTCGATATGAAGCTGACTGTGGATTCGAAGGTGCAAACCATAATGGAACGAGAGCTTGATAATGCTGAAGCTAAATATCATCCAGACGGTATGATTGCAGTCGCAATGAATCCGAAAAACGGAGAAATACTTGGGATGGCAAGCAGACCTGACTTTGATCCGGCTGATTACCAATCTGTTGACCCGTCCGTTTACAATCGGAATCTCCCTGTATGGAGCACATACGAGCCGGGTTCTACCTTTAAGATTATTACACTTGCGGCGGCTCTGGAGGAGCAAAAAGTCAACTTAAAACGCGACCAATTTTATGATAAAGGGCATGCAGAAGTAGACGGAGCAAGACTGCGCTGTTGGAAAAGGGGCGGCCACGGACTGCAAACGTACCTTGAAGTTGTGCAAAACTCCTGTAACCCCGGCTTCGTTGAATTGGGCGAGAGATTGGGCAAAGAAAAGCTATTCAAATATATAAAAGGCTTTGGATTTGGCCAAAAAACCGGGATTGACCTGCAAGGTGAAGGAACAGGGATTTTATTTCCGCTTGACAGAGTAGGCCCGGTTGAGCAAGCGACAACCGCCTTCGGACAGGGGGTATCCGTCACGCCGATTCAGCAGGTTGCAGCCGTTTCTGCCGCCGTTAACGGCGGCACGCTCTACACACCTTATATAGCAAAAGAGTGGATTGATCCGGTAACCAAAAAAACTGTCAAAAAACAATCGCCAATCGCCAAGAAACAAGTCATTTCTAAGGAAACATCAAAACAAATCCGCTATGCTTTAGAAAGCGTCGTTGCAGAAGGCACGGGACGCAATGCGTTTGTCGAAGGCTATCGTGTCGGCGGAAAAACAGGAACAGCACAAAAGGTTAAAGATGGAAAATACCTCGAAAACAACCATATTGTATCATTTATCGGTTTCGCGCCGGCTGACGACCCGAGTCTTGTCGTCTATGTCGCGGTGGATAACCCGAAAGGCACGATTCAGTTTGGCGGAACCGTTGCAGCGCCTATTGTGGGAAGTATTATGAGAGACAGCCTGCCGGAGCTTGGTGTTAAGCCTAGGAAAAATCAAATCGAAAAAAAATACCAATGGAACGACACAAAAACAATAGAAGTTCCGAATGTTGTAGGGATGTCTGTCTCAGATCTTGAGTCACTCTTGGTGAATCTGAATATAGATGCTTCCGGAAAAGGAAGCAAAATCGTCAAACAATCACCAGCTGCAGGAACAAAAGTAAAAGAGGGCTCTAAGATACGTGTTTATTTGACTGAAGAAGATGAAAAGGAGGCAGCCGATTGATTCGGGCTGCCTATTATTTTATTGCAGAAAAATGCTGATATCTTTCAAGATTAGCTGGATGTATCCTTTTTTTTACGCTAAAATATGAACTGTATGCTTAAAAGTCATTATCACATCATTTGATGTGACTTCAATGATAAAAAGAACGAATAGAATGTTGAGAGGTTTGATACGATGAAACTTACAAAGCTGCTTACATACTTAACAACCGAACCTTCTGTAAATGACTCACAAGACCCTGAAATAACTTCAATTGAGATGGACTCCAGGGAAGTAAAGAAAGGGAGTCTTTTTGTATGTGTAAAAGGGTATACGGTAGATGGCCATGATTTTGCGCAAAAAGCAGTTGAAAACGGCGCAGCGGCTATTGTGGCTGAAAAGGAGCTCGATGTGGATGTGCCTGTCATCATTGTCCGGCAGTCACTGCGGGCGCTCAGCGTTTTGTCTGATGCGTTTTACGGACAGCCGACAAAGAAACTGCAGCTGATCGGAATAACGGGCACAAACGGAAAAACATCTACGACCCATATGGTTGATGAGATTCTCAAAAAAGCGGGGAAACGAACAGGCTTAATCGGCACGATGTACATTAAAATCGATGACGAAACACTTCCCGTTAAAAACACGACACCGGAAAGCGTCACGTTGCAGCAAACATTTAAAAAAATGAATGACAAGCATGTCGACACGGCCATCATGGAGGTTTCTTCTCACGCTTTGTCACTGGGACGGGTTCACGGCTGTGATTATGACATTGCCGTGTTTACGAACTTAACACAGGATCACCTTGACTATCACAAAACGATGGATCAGTACCGACAGGCAAAAAGCCTGCTGTTTTCTCAGCTTGGCGGGGCATTCAACCATGAAAATCCAAAACGGGCTGTGTTAAACGCGGATGATGAGGCAAGCGCTTATTTTGAAAAGGTCACTGCGGCACATATTTCTACATATGGAATTAAAAACAATGCTGATGTAATGGCGAAAGATATCAAAACCACTGCACAGGGCACGAGTTTTGAACTGGTGACGAACAAAGGCACTAAGCACATCACGATGTCGCTCGTTGGACAGTTTAACGTGTATAACGTGCTCGCTGCTGTTGCGACTTGTATTGCGGCAGGCATTCCGTTTGAAACCATTACAGAAGCCGTGGAAGAATTGCATGGCGTAAGAGGCCGTTTTGAACTGGTTAATCAGCAGCAGGAATTTCCGGTTATAGTTGATTACGCGCATACGCCGGACAGTCTTGAAAACGTGCTGAAGACATGCAGAGACATGGCGGAAGGAAAGCTTTTTGTTGTTGTCGGCTGCGGCGGAGACAGAGATAAGACGAAACGCCCGAAAATGGCGAAAATCGCTGTTGAGCTGGCTGACGAACCGATTTTCACTTCAGATAATCCAAGAAGCGAAGATCCGCGTGCCATTTTAAGAGATATGGAAGCAGGGGTAGAGAACGAATACTACCACAGCATCGCAAATCGCGAGCAGGCGATCTTCTTTGCCATTGCCAACGCCAAAAAAGGCGACGTTGTCCTCATTGCCGGGAAAGGCCATGAAACCTATCAGCAGATTGGGAACGAAACCTTTGACTTTGACGATGCCGAAGTGGCGGCAAGAGCGATTGTCGAACTGAATAAAAATAAGACGAATTCATAGGAAAGAGATGTTATTGAATGATGGAGCTTGAAAAGATTTTTCATATGGAAAAAAATCATGAATATGATAACTACGTATGTCGTTTGAAAGAAACAGGAGGAGAAAAGGACAATGCTTGAGCAAGTCATTCTGTTTACAATTTTAATGGGTTTTTTAATCAGTGTTCTGCTCTCTCCGATTCTTATTCCGTTTTTAAGAAGATTAAAATTCGGCCAGAGTATTAGAGAAGAAGGACCGAAATCACACCAGAAAAAATCAGGGACGCCGACAATGGGCGGAGTCATGATCATACTGTCTATCATTGTGACAACTATTGTGATGACACAGAAGTTTTCAGAAATAAGTCCGGAAATGTTTCTGCTGCTGTTTGTCACGATCGGTTACGGTTTACTCGGCTTTTTGGATGATTACATCAAAGTCGTAATGAAACGAAATCTCGGTCTGACGTCAAAGCAAAAACTGATCGGACAAATTATCATCGCAATTGTGTTTTATGCGGTGTATCATTACTACAATTTTGCGACGGATATCCGCATTCCTGGGACTGATCTGTCATTTGATCTTGGATGGGCTTACTTTATCCTTGTGCTATTTATGCTTGTCGGCGGATCAAACGCCGTCAACCTGACTGACGGTCTTGACGGTTTATTATCAGGTACGGCAGCTATTGCTTTTGGCGCCTTTGCCATCCTGGCTTGGAATCAATCCCAATATGATGTTGCTATTTTCTCAGTCGCGGTTGTCGGAGCGGTGCTGGGCTTCCTGGTATTCAATGCGCATCCAGCCAAAGTGTTTATGGGAGATACAGGATCACTTGCATTGGGAGGAGCAATCGTCACCATTGCCATTTTAACGAAATTAGAAATCCTGCTGGTCATTATCGGCGGTGTATTCGTCATTGAGACATTATCCGTTATTCTGCAGGTCATCAGCTTTAAAACGACAGGTAAACGAATCTTTAAAATGAGTCCGCTTCACCACCATTATGAGCTTGTCGGGTGGTCTGAATGGAGAGTGGTTGTAACATTTTGGGCTGCGGGACTTTTGCTTGCCGTATTAGGAATTTACATCGAGGTGTGGTTATAAGTGGAAAACGATCTATTTTTGCAAAATCAGCATTTTTTAGTCCTTGGGCTCGCGAAAAGCGGGTTTGCGGCGGCGTCTATTCTTCATGAAAAAGGTGTTTATGTTACAGTCAACGACCAAAAGCCTTTTGATGAGAACGAACCAGCCCAGAAACTTTCTGAAAAAGGGGTCGAAGTTGTCTGCGGAGAGCACCCTGTTTCTCTGTTCGATCAGCATCAGATTACTGTACTGATCAAAAACCCAGGAATTCCATATGAAAATATTATGGTTCAGGAAGCAGAAAAAAGAGGCATCCCGATTTGGACGGAAATTGAGCTTGCCTACCATCTGACTAATGCCAAATTTATCGGGATTACCGGATCGAATGGAAAAACGACAACAACGACGCTGATTTATGAAATGCTGAAGGCAGACTCTCAAAAGGCGCTGATCGCCGGAAACATCGGTACAGTCGCAAGTGAGGTTGCCTATCACGCTGATGGAGATGAATGGATCGTAACGGAACTTTCGTCATTTCAGCTGATGGGAACGCACGACTTCAGGCCTGAAATCAGCCTGATTTTAAACGTGTTTGATGCCCATCTGGATTATCATCATACGAGAGAAAACTATGAAAAAGCGAAACAGAAAGTGTATCTGCATCAGAAAGCTTCAGATAAAGCAATTGTCAATCAGGATGATGAAACAGTCGTGCGCCTGGCTGAAGCCGGAGAAGCCGGAATTGTTCCTTTTTCAGTACGCAAACAGCTTGAACGCGGCGCTTATGTAAAAGACGGCATGATTATGTACAGCGGCGAAGCTATTCTTCCTCTGGAAGAGGTTGTGCTGCCAGGTGCGCATAATCTGGAGAACATTTTAGCCGCGATTGCAGCAGTGAAAACGGCTGGAGCGTCCAACGAGGCCATCAAAAAAGTGCTGACAAGCTTTACCGGCGTCAAGCACCGTCTCCAGTATGTCACAACGGTGAAGAACCGTAAGTTTTATAATGACAGCAAAGCAACAAACGTTTTGGCGACGAGCAAGGCGCTTTCGGCTTTTGAAAAACCTGTCATCCTGCTTGCAGGCGGACTGGATCGCGGAAACGGCTTTGACGACTTAAAGCCTTACATGAAGCATGTCAAAGCGGTGCTTACATTCGGACAGACAGCACCGAAACTTGAACAGCTCGGAAATGAGCTGGGAATACAACATGTCAAACGTGTCGATAATGTTGAACAAGCAGTATCTGCGGCGTTTGCGCTCTCAAATGAAGGAGATGTCATTCTGCTCTCACCTGCGTGTGCGAGCTGGGATCAATTCAAAACATTTGAAGAACGCGGTGACATGTTTATAGACGCCGTGCATATGCTTAAGTAAGGGCTTGTCTTGGAGAAATCGGCAGCCCTAATGACTTTAAGCTTGGGGTGTCGATTGATTTGACTACTAAAAAAACATCGCCTGATTTGTTATTGGTCATCATTACGTTATTATTATTAACTATTGGATTAATTATGGTGTACAGTGCGAGTGCGGTATGGGCGGATTATAAATTTGACGACTCATTCTTTTTCGCGAAACGGCAGCTGCTGTTTGCGGGCATCGGAGTTATTGCCATGTTCTTTATTATGAATGTTGATTATTGGACATGGCGGACATGGTCTAAATTGCTGATGGTTATCTGTTTTTTCTTGCTGGTGCTTGTTTTAATACCAGGCGTAGGCATGGTGCGGAACGGCTCAAGAAGCTGGATCGGAGTCGGCGCATTCAGCATACAGCCTTCAGAGTTTATGAAGCTTGCGATGATAGCATTCCTTGCTAAATTTCTCTCTGAAAAGCAAAAAAACATTACATCGTTCAGACGTGGATTTGTCCCGGCGCTCGGCATCGTGTTTTCCGCATTTTTGATTATTATGTGCCAGCCTGACCTCGGAACAGGAACGGTAATGGTCGGTACTTGTATTGTCATGATTTTTGTAGCCGGTGCGCGAATCGCCCATTTCGTCTTTCTCGGGCTGATCGGCCTGAGCGGATTTGTCGGGCTGGTACTGTCGGCTCCATACCGGATTAAACGAATTACCTCTTACTTAAATCCGTGGGAAGATCCGCTCGGCAGCGGCTTTCAAATCATTCAGTCGCTATATGCGGTAGGGCCTGGCGGATTGTTCGGAATGGGGCTTGGCCAAAGCAGACAGAAATTCTTTTATCTGCCTGAGCCGCAAACGGACTTTATTTTCGCCATCTTATCAGAGGAGCTTGGGTTTATCGGCGGATCGCTTATTTTGCTTCTGTTCAGCGTGCTGCTGTGGAGAGGAATCAGGATCGCGCTCGGTGCACCAGATCTATATGGCAGCTTTGTCGCTGTGGGGATTATTTCAATGATCGCGATCCAAGTTATGATCAATATCGGCGTTGTGACAGGCCTTATTCCGGTAACTGGCATCACGCTGCCGTTTCTTAGCTACGGAGGTTCATCGTTGACCCTGATGCTGATGGCTGTCGGCGTGCTGCTGAACGTGAGCCGGTACTCGAGGTATTAATGAATTTTATTAGTGAAGCGATCCTATGAAACAGGAAGCTGGGAAACAATTGATGCGATAACCCTGTCCATAAAAACAGGGTTATCGTTATGTTATAGAGAAACTGAGACTGGGGGAAGAGTTATGCGAATTGCAATAAGCGGAGGCGGCACAGGGGGACACATTTATCCTGCCCTTGCCTTTATCAAAGAGGTGCAGCGCCGCCATCCTGATACGGAATTTTTATATATCGGAACAGAAAACGGATTAGAGAAAAAAATTGTAGAACGGGAAAATATACCGTTTCGTTCCATTGAAATTACAGGTTTTAAAAGAAAGCTTTCATTTGAAAACGTAAAAACGGTGATGCGTTTTCTAAAGGGCGTTAAAAAAAGCAAATCGTATTTAGCGGAATTTAAGCCGGATGCCGTGATTGGAACGGGCGGTTATGTGTGCGGGCCGGTTGTATACGCTGCTGCAAAAATGGGGATTCCGAGTATCGTTCATGAACAAAACAGCCTGCCGGGCATCACCAATAAGTTTCTTTCAAAATATGTTAATAAAGTAGCAATATGTTTTGAGGAAGCAAAATCACATTTTCCAAGTGAGAAAGTTGTATTTACGGGAAACCCGAGAGCCTCTGAGGTCGTCTCAATAAAGACGGGCCGCTCAATGGCTGAATTCGGACTCTCTGAAGAGAAAAAAACCGTATTAATCTTCGGCGGAAGCAGAGGCGCCGCACCGATTAACCGAGCGGTCATTGATATGCAGGATGCGCTGAAATCAAGAGCGTATCAAGTACTGTATATTACGGGCGAGGTTCACTATGAGAAAGTAATGACTGAGCTGAAAAACAAGGGTGCAGCTGACAATATGGTCACAAAACCGTTTCTTCATCAGATGCCAGAATATTTAAAGGCAATTGATGTGATTGTAGCAAGAGCGGGTGCGACGACCATTGCGGAAATTACGGCACTAGGAATCCCGAGTGTGCTGATTCCAAGTCCGTACGTAACGGCGAATCACCAGGAGGTCAATGCGCGATCTCTCGGTCAGCATGATGCTGCGATTGTGTTGAAAGAAACAGAACTCAGCGGGGAAAAGCTGATTGAAGCGCTTGACCGGATTGTACTCGATGAACAAACATTAAAGGATATGAGCGAACGGACAAAGTCACTCGGTGTTCCTGATGCGGCTGCCCGTTTATACAGCGTACTCGAAGATTTGAAAAAATAATAGAAAAGCAAATGGAATGCGGAGGTTTACGATGGAGAAAGTGATACAAGAATTAAAAGAACGCGAAGTCGGCAAGGTGCTTGCAAATGAACCGCTCGCAAATCATACGACAATGAAAATCGGCGGTCCTGCGGATGTATTGGTCATTCCAAGCAGTGTAGATGCTGTTAAGGACATCATGGATGTTGTGAAAAAATACGAAGTAAAGTGGACAGTCATCGGCCGCGGGTCAAACCTTCTTGTATTAGATGAAGGAATCAGAGGCGTGGTCATCAAGCTGGGCGCGGGTCTTGACCACTTGGAGCTTGACGGGGAACAAGTCACTGTCGGTGGCGGTTATTCAGTCGTGCGTCTTGCTACATCGTTGAGCAAAAAAGGCTTGTCGGGATTAGAATTCGCTGCCGGAATTCCGGGATCCGTCGGAGGAGCTGTCTATATGAATGCAGGCGCTCACGGGTCTGATATGAGTAAGATCCTTGTCAAAGCGCATATTTTATTTGAAGACGGCACGATCGAGTGGCTGACAAATGAGGAGATGGAATTCACCTACAGAACGTCCGTATTGCAAAAGAAACGCCCTGGTGTTTGTCTTGAAGCCGTTCTGCAGCTTGAGCAAAAGGATAAAGAATCAATCGTTCAGCAAATGCAAAGCAATAAAGACTACAGAAAGAATACACAGCCGTATTCAAGCCCTTGTGCAGGAAGCATATTCAGAAACCCGCTTCCGAACCATGCCGGCAATCTAGTGGAAAAAGCAGGCTTAAAAGGATATCAAATCGGCGGTGCGAAAATATCGGAAATGCACGGGAACTTTATCGTCAATGCGGGCGGAGCATCAGCAAAAGATGTGCTTGATCTGATCGACCATGTGAAAAAGACGATTCGTGAAAAATACGAGATTGAGATGCACACAGAGGTTGAAATCATCGGTGAAAATCGCTGATTCAAGTTCTGAACTGAAGCTGTTCATATGATATACTGTAAGCAAACGACAAACGGCATCATAGTATGCCGTTTGTTTTGGAATAGGCAGACTTTTAAGGCTGTTTCATTTGAATGAGGTGAACAGGCAATGAATCCGGGGCATGACCGAGAAAAAATCGTAAATATTGAAGAGCGGATCCCTAAAATTAAAGAGCAGAGAAAACAGAAGGCAAACCGCCGGCTTATTTCATTTATTATGCTCTTTTTTATGATGGTGCTGATCATCGTGTATCTGCAGACACCGATCAGTAAAATTTCATCAATCTCTGTTACCGGCAATGAGAATGTTTCCAAAAAGGAGATTATTGATCTTTCCGATATCAAAAGCGGAGATACTGAATTTTGGAGTCTGGATAAGAAAAAAACAGCAAAAAAGATTCAGCAAAATAAATTAGTAAAAAAAGCAGAAATCAGCAAATCCCTTCCTAATAAAATCAACATTGCGATCGAAGAATATAAAGCGATTGCTTATTTAGAAAAAGACAATGTGTATTATGAAGTCCTTGAAAACGGTTCAGTTTTGCCAGACGAAGTAACGCCTGATGATGCGGGACCGATTTTGGTGAATTGGACAGACGCTAAAAAACGTGTTCAGATGGCCAAGCAGCTCGATGCTTTGTCAAATTCTATAAAACAATCGATTTCAGAAGTGTATTATACTCCTGTCAAAATGGATCAAAACCGGATTAAATTATATATGAACGACGGGTATGTCGTCACTGCATCCATCAAAACCTTTGCAGACCGAATGAAAACGTATCCTTCTATTATTTCACAGCTCAGCGGCAGTAAAAAAGGGATTATTCATTTAGAAGTTGCAACCTATTTTGAGGAGTTTGGAAAAAGCGATTCGTCTGCCAAAAAGGAAGATGAAAATTGAGGGGCAAATCAGCCGTCCTTCTTTCTTTAATTATGCTTATCGCCGGCTTTTTAATTTCTTTTTCTTTTCAGACGACAAGAGAAAACCACAAAAGCATGACAGAGACGGAAGAATGGAAAAAAGAATATGCCCTGCGGGATGAACTGCTGAAACAAGAGAAAGAAAACAAGGACCTTGAAAAAGAACTGTATCAAAAGCAGAACAAAGTCCGTCAGACTGAAAATAAGCTGAAGAACGAAAAAACAGAATACTATAACGTCCTGGAAGATGTAGAAAAGTACAGAATGTATATTGGGGAAGTCGGTGTACAAGGAGAGGGCGTTCAAGTGACTTTGGAAGATGCTTCTTACATACCGGAAGGAGAGAACGTGAACAGCTACATCGTTCACGAAAGCCATCTCTTTCAAGTCATAAATGAACTGTATATATCTGGTGCGGCAGCCGTCTCCGTCAACGGCCAGCGGCTGACCCATGATTCCTACATCAAGTGCAACGGGCCGGTCGTAACGGTAGACGGGGTGCAGCACCCCGCTCCGTTTGTCGTTTCTGCCATCGGAGATCCTGATGTCCTGCTTCCTTCGTTAAATATAGCAGGAGGCCTGATCGATCAGCTTTCTATGGATCATATTTCTGTTACCGCAGAAAAAAAGAAAAATGTACAAATGGAACCCATTCTGAAAACGAAGGAATGACTGGAAAAGCGGGTGAAGTGATTGAAAATAAAGCGTTCCTTCATTAGCATCAGCGTGCTTATGGTTATATTCGGCCTTATGATATCTGTTCAATTTAATTCTTTAAAGCATCCACAAGTCCGAGATACAAGAGATATGTGGGATATAAGAGAAGAGCTTACATCAGAGCAGAAGAAGCAGGAAGAGCTGCTGGCTGAAATTAAAAAGTATAATAAATTGCTGAATACCTATACGCAAAACAAAGAATTGACAAAAGAAACAGCGCTCAATAATACATTACAAACCTTAAAAAAAACAGCCGGCATGACCGATATAACAGGTAGCGGAATTGTCATCACCCTTTCTCCGCTTTTTTCTGAAAGCGTAACTGGAGAGGCGATCAAAAATCCACCGCCGGATTTACTAAAGAAGCTGATCAATGAACTCAACTCCTATGGTGCTGAGCATATCTCAATAAATGAGCGAAGAGTTGTGAATTCTTCAGTGATACGGGACATAAACGGCACAACAAAAATAGACGGATACAGCCTTGATGATTATCCTTTAACAGTAAAAGTGCTTGCTGAAGATCCGGACAAGCTGTACAGCAGGGTAAAGGGGTCCGATTTAGAGGATATCTTTGCTTCTGAAAATGTAGCGTTAAAAGCAGGTAAATCTGACAGCAGCCTGACTTTAAAAGCTTATGACAGAGCAGTGGACGTACAACAGCTAAAACCGCTGAAAGACTAAAAGGGAGGAGAATTGTCATGTGGCTGCCCGTGCTTGGACTCGTGCTCGGAATAACGATCGGATTGATGACAAACTTAACGATACCGAGTGAATACTCAAATTATTTATCACTTGCGGTGCTTGCTGCACTTGATACTTTAATCGGCGGAATCAGGGCGCATTTACAAGGTACATATGATGAAATGGTATTTGTTTCCGGTTTCTTTTTTAATATTATATTGGCAATAAGTTTAGCTTTTCTGGGAGTCCATCTTGGTGTAGACTTGTATTTAGCAGGTATATTCGCATTTGGAGTCAGGTTATTTCAGAATATAGCCGTTATAAGAAGAAATCTACTAACAAAGTGGACTCTTTCTAAAAAAAATAAAAAAAATGTGATATAAAAGAGGATATACATAGGATATAACGAATATTTTCAATAAACATAAAATGTGAAAAGCACATAAGGAATATTCCGTTGTTATTTTTTGTTACACACTTGTAAAGCCACATTCATTGTATTGTTGTTCCGCAAATAATAGAATAGAAATGATCGAAATGTGAGGAGGTGCCATAGAATGAACAACAATGAACTTTACGTCAGTCTTGACATCGGTACGTCCAATACAAAAGTGATCGTCGGAGAAATGACAGATGATTCCCTAAATATTATCGGTGTGGGAAATGTACCGTCTGAAGGGTTGAAAAAAGGCTCAATCGTTGATATAGATGAGACCGTTCATTCTATAAGAAAAGCGTTTGACCAAGCTGAAAGAATGGTAGGTTTTCCGCTTAGAAAAGCTATTGTCGGCGTTAATGGAAATTATATCAATATTCAAGATACAAACGGTGTTGTAGCAGTTTCCAGTGAAAATAAAGAAATTCAAGTAGAAGATGTCCGCCGCGTCATGGAAGCGGCCCAGGTTGTTTCAATACCGCATGAACAGCTGATAGTCGACGTCATTCCTAAACAATTTATCGTAGATGGAAGAGATGAAATTACCGACCCGAAAAAAATGCTTGGTGTGCGTTTAGAAGTAGAGGGTACACTGATCACCGGTTCAAAAACAATATTACATAACTTGCTTCGCTGCGTTGAAAGAGCCGGTGTTGAAATAACTGATATTTGTCTACAGCCGCTGGCAGCCGGTTCTGCTGCTTTGTCAAAGGATGAGAAAAATCTCGGTGTGGCTCTCATTGATATAGGCGGAGGGTCAACCACCATTGCCGTGTTCCAGAACGGACACCTGACTTCTACCCGTGTCATTCCTCTCGGAGGCGAAAATATCACCAAAGATATCTCCATCGGATTGAGAACGTCCACAGAAGAAGCGGAACGTGTGAAAAAACAATTTGGACATGCCTACTATAACGAGGCTTCAGAAGATGAAGTATTTGAGGTAACCGTTATAGGCACCAATCAGAAACAAACATTTACACAGCAGGAAGCAGCGAATATCATTGAAGCAAGAGTCGAAGAAATTCTTGAGATTGCTTCAGAAGAACTTCGCAATATGGGAATTAGCGATCTGCCGGGAGGCTTCGTGCTGACAGGGGGGCAAGCAGCAATGCCTGGTATCATGTCACTAGCGCAGGATGTGCTGCAAAACAATGTCAGAGTGGCGAGCCCGAATTATATTGGTGTAAGAGATCCTCAGTATATGACGGCAGTTGGCATGATTCAATTCGCCTGCCGGAATGCAAGAATTCAAGGCAGAAAAATTGGCTTCAAGATGCCTGAAGAAGCGATACAGGAAATCGCCGTCTCATCAGCAGAGGAACAAGAGCAGCATCATCACCAAAATGAGATGCAGCAACGGCCAAAAGGAAAACAAAAAACACAAGCCGAACATAACAAACAGAGCAAAATGAAAAAACTATTAAGCATGTTTTGGGAATAGATAGATAGTCATTCGGCAGATTAGGAGGATTTAGCATGTTGGAGTTCGAAACAAACATAGACGGCTTAGCATCAATTAAAGTAATCGGAGTAGGAGGCGGCGGTAACAACGCGGTCAACCGAATGATTGAGAATGAAGTGCAAGGAGTAGAGTACATCGCGGTAAATACGGACGCTCAAGCTCTTAACCTGTCAAAAGCGGAAGTGAAAATGCAAATCGGCGCAAAGCTGACTAGAGGATTGGGAGCAGGTGCAAATCCGGAAGTCGGAAAAAAAGCCGCAGAGGAAAGCAAGGAGCAGATTGAAGAAGCGCTAAAAGGCGCTGACATGGTATTCGTAACAGCTGGTATGGGAGGCGGAACAGGAACAGGCGCCGCACCGGTTATTGCGCAAATCGCAAAAGATTTAGGAGCATTAACAGTCGGAGTCGTTACAAGACCGTTTACGTTCGAAGGTCGCAAAAGACAGCTGCAGGCGGCAGGCGGAATTTCTGCAATGAAAGAAGCGGTGGACACGCTGATTGTGATCCCGAACGACCGTATTCTTGAAATTGTTGATAAAAACACGCCGATGCTTGAAGCATTCCGTGAAGCTGATAACGTACTCCGTCAGGGGGTTCAAGGTATTTCTGACCTGATCGCTACTCCTGGTCTCATTAACCTAGACTTTGCTGATGTGAAAACGATCATGTCAAACAAAGGATCTGCTTTAATGGGTATTGGTATTGCGACTGGAGAAAACCGTGCTGCAGAAGCTGCGAAAAAAGCCATTTCCAGTCCGCTTCTTGAAGCAGCAATTGACGGCGCGCAAGGCGTCTTAATGAACATTACTGGCGGAACAAATCTGAGCCTTTATGAAGTTCAGGAAGCAGCAGACATTGTCGCTTCTGCATCTGATCAGGATGTAAACATGATTTTCGGTTCTGTTATTAACGAAAATCTTAAAGACGAGATTGTGGTTACTGTGATTGCCACTGGTTTTATCGAACAGGAGAAAGATGTTACGAAACCCCAGCGTCCATCATTAAACCAGAACATCAAATCACATAATCAGAGTGCACCAAAACGTGAGCCGAAACGAGAGGAACCGCAGCATCAAAACACAGCCAGCCGTCAAACCTCACAGCCGGCTGACGATACGCTTGATATTCCGACATTCTTAAGAAACCGCAATAAACGCGGCTAATTGAAAGGACAAAATCGTTTTCGATTTTGTCCTTTTTTTTTCCTCAATCATTTCCATTCATTTCTCCGTGTCTTTTGCACTATGTCTTCCTGCACATAACAACAAATCAACCTATTATACCTACTGATATTTCATGACCATATCATCATTTTCATTTATATAGAAATACGATGACAGAAAACGACAATATCTGTAATTGAGATTGTCTACAGTTAACGTACAGCGAAGTTTTGACAAACAAATTGAATGTTAAAGGAGGGACGACATTTTTTTACAAAGTGGTTTAAAAAAGGGGGATAAAAAATGAGGAAACAAACGAAAAACAGACTGATCAGTTCTGTTTTGAGTACAGTTGTCGTCAGTTCACTGCTGTTTCCGGGTGCAGCCGGGGCAAGCAGCAAAGGTGCTGCTTCTTCTGTAAAACAGGAGCTTCAATCTTCTGAATCGATTCAAAACAAGATTTCCAGCTCATTAAAGAAAAGCTTTAAAAAAGAAGAAAAAACTACCTTTCTGATCAAATTTAAAGATCAAGCTGACACCCAAAAAGCAGCAAAATCAGCTGTCAAAAAAGCGAAATCTAAGAAGCTGACCGCTGCTAAAACGGAATATCAAAAGCGTTCGGCCGTCGTGTCTTCGTTAAAAGTGACAGCTGATGAAGCTCAGAAAGACGTCTTGAAATATTTAAACAGCCAGAAAAATAAAGGGAATGCCGATGATATTCACTCCTATTATGTGGTAAATGGAATTGCTGTACATGCTTCAAAAGAAGTCATGGAGAAAGTGGCGCAGTTCCCTGAAGTAGAAAAGGTGCTTCCGAATGAAAAACGGCAGCTTTTTAAGTCATCCGCTTCCCCATTCAATATGAAAAAAGCACAAAAAGCGATAAAAGCAACTGACGGTGTAGAATGGAATGTAGACCAAATAGACGCACCGAAGGCTTGGGAGCTTGGCTATGACGGAATGGGTACGGTTGTCGCCTCCATTGATACCGGGGTTGAATGGGAACACCCTGCATTAAAAGAAAAATATCGCGGGTTTCATCCGGAAAGCCCCAATGAGCCTGATCATGACATGAACTGGTTTGATGCTGTAGCGAACGAGTCAAGTCCATACGATGATCTTGATCACGGCACTCATGTAACAGGTACAATGGTTGGTTCTGAGCCTGATGGCACGAATCAAATTGGTGTCGCACCTGGCGCAAAATGGATTGCTGTTAAGGCGTTTTCTGAAGATGGCGGGACAGACGCTGACATTTTGGAAGCGGGTGAATGGATTTTAGCTCCAAAGGACGCAGAGGGCAACCCTCATCCGGAAATGGCTCCGGATGTCGTCAATAATTCTTGGGGCGGGGGCCCCGGCCTTGATGAATGGTACAGAGATATGGTCAATGCCTGGCGGGCGGCCGACATTTTCCCGGAATTCTCTGCGGGAAATGCTGACCTCTTTAATCCGGGAGGACCTGGTTCTATTGCGAATCCTGCCAATTATCCGGAAGCGTTTGCGACCGGAGCGACTGATATTAACAAAAAGCTTGGCGATTTTTCACTTCAGGGACCGTCGCCATACGATGAAACAAAGCCGGAAATTTCTGCTCCAGGCGTAAACATCCGGTCTTCAGTTCCCGGCCAGACATATGAAGACGGATGGGATGGCACGTCGATGGCAGGACCGCATGTCTCTGCTGTTGCTGCGCTATTGAAGCAGGCAGATGCCTCACTTTCTGTCGATGAGATGGAGGATATATTGACAAGCACGGCTGAGCCATTAACGGATTCTACATTCCCTGACTCTCCGAATAACGGATACGGTCATGGTTTGGTGAATGCTTTTGATGCCGTATCAGCGGTTACAGACGGTTTAGGAAAAGCAGAAGGGCAAGTTTCTGTCGATGGGGAAGATGAGGAGCTGCCTGGCTATCAGCATGAGAAAGTAAATGAAGCTTATGAAGGTGCCAGCCTTCCGCTTACCTTGACAGCTGAAGACAATGTGAGTGTGACATCCGTGAAATTGTCTTATAAGCTGGATCAAGGCGAATGGAACGAGGTCAAAGCTAAACGAATCAGCGGAGATCATCTGAAAGGAACGTACCAGGCGGAAATCCCAAGTATAAAGGGGACCGCATTAAGCTATAAGTGGATCATTCAGGATTTTGGCGGCCATGTTGTCGAATCTGACATATATGATGTAACCGTGAAACCTAGCATCACTGTTGGATACAAGCAGGATTTTGAAACAGAACCAGGCGGCTGGCTTACGAGCGGAACAAATAATAACTGGGAGTGGGGAGTTCCGGAATCAGGCCCTAATGCAGCTGCATCAGGAGAAAAAGTATATGGGACAAACCTGACTGGAAATTATGCCAATGGAGCGAATATGAATCTCACTATGCCTCCAATTGACGTGCCTGATTCAGGCGGCCTGTTTCTTCAATTTAAAAGCTGGCACAACCTGGAAAATGATTTTGATTATGGCTACGTTTTTGTTTTACCGGAAGGCGAAACGAATTGGGAGCAGGCAGGGGTCTATAACGGAAAGACTTCAAACTGGACCAGCGAAGAAATTAATTTATCCGCATACAGAGGCCAAAACATTCGAGTGATGTTTAACCTTCAGTCTGATGAAAGCATTGCAAAAGAGGGCTGGTACGTTGATGATGTTCAGCTTTCAGACAAATCTTCCGGGAAAACATCCAAAAAGAATAAGCTGGGCGTACAAAAACCGGCAGAAAAGCAAAAGAAAAAAGCGGTTAACCCAAAAAAGGCTAAGCCATCAACAAATACAGCTGCCAAAACAAAACATAGTGCTGATATGCAGCCGCAAGCATTGCCGCTCAGAGCACAGGTCAGTGTGGTTGAAACAGGAAAATCAACCTATTCAGACCAATCAACCGGACAGTACAAGCTGACGCATAAAGCAGGAGACTACACGCTTATGGCAGAAGCTTACGGCTATCAATCAAAAACGCAAAAAGTGTCTTTGCAGGCAGATCAGACAACCCAAGCTAATTTTACGTTAGAAGAAATAAAGAAAGGCACATTAAAAGGCACTGTCATCAATAAAACAACAGGAGAGCCGGTAAAAGGCGCTTCCGTCTATGTTATCGAGGATGCCGCGGTTGAACCGGCAACTACAAACGACAAAGGAGAATATACACTTGAGGCCTACGAGGGCTCTTACACCATTAAAGTGGCTGCACCGGGCTATTACAGTGATGAATTTTCCGTTGATTTAAAAGGTGATATCACAAAAGAAACTGTGCTGAAGCCTTTCGTCGGTTATCCGGGCGAGATCGGATACGATGACGGAACAGCGGAGAATGCAAATTCCTATTTCGCGGCCGGAAACGGATGGGCGGTTAAAATGTCACTGGCTGACGGCAAGGAAAAAGGCATGCTGACAGGAGGGCTATTCAGATTCTGGGATACGGAGTTCCCTGATCCTGGCGGCACAGAGTTTAAGGTCGAGGTTTACGATGCTACAGGGAAAGATGGAGCACCCGGCAAAAAAATTGCGGGACCATATAACGCGGAAGCTCTTCGTAATGGCGAATGGACGAAAGTCGATCTCAGCTCGAAGGGGATTATGGTCGATAAAGACTTTTATCTTGTATATATCCAGTCAAAACCCGATCCATATTCACCAGGCTTGGCAATGGATGAAACCGGGCAGTACTCAGATCGCAACTGGCAGTATGTTAACGGAACATGGCAAAAAGGAGATAAAGAAGACGGCAACTATATGATTCGCGCGTTAGTCGATTATGAAGCTGCCGTACCTGTCATTACTTCTCCTGAAGATAAAGCATACACCAATAAGGAGAACGTCACGGTAAAAGGAAAGGCATCTCCGGGGACGACTGTAACCCTTTATAATGGTGATAAAGAAGCAGGGGAAACGAAAACTGCCGAAGATGGCACGTTCGAGGCAGGAGTTTCACTCAGCAAAGGGGAAAACAAGCTGACAGCGGCTGCATCAACAGACTCCGGAACGACAGATGCTTCAAGTCCTGTCACGGTCACACTTGATCAAGACAAGCCTGAACTGACGCTCGACAATCCAAAGGATGGCGAGAAAATCAATAAAGAAGCGCTGACTGTTAAAGGCACTGTTTCAGATGACAACTTGAAAGAAGTAAAGGTTAATGGCAAAAAAGCAACGGTCACAGACGGTTCCTACTCTGCCCGTATCCTTTTGGAAAACGGAAGCAACGAAGTAAAGGTGACAGCCACTGACTTAGCAGGCAACAAAACGACGAAAAAAGCTGTCGTCGATGTGAATTTTGACCAGCCAGTCATTACCGGACTGATTCCTGGTGAGGACAAAACCTTAAAAGCCGGTGAATCGGTCAAAATCGCTTTTTCAAGCGCGAAAGGTGCAGATGCAACGTTTGTCATTCGCCTGCCGCTCACAAATGCAAGAGCGAATGTACAAAACGCTACCGAGCTGCCGTTAAGAGAAATTTCTCCGGGACGATATGAAGGCTACTGGACAGCAACATCTTCTATTAAAGCAAACGGAGCTAAGGTAGAGGTTATCGTTCGAGACGATTACGGCAATGAAACCAGAAAAACGGCGAATGGAAAACTTTATATCAATACTGAAAAGTAAGTGTAAGAAAGCTGCCGCTCTTGGCAGCTTTTTTTCTGTATACTCTTATTTATTTCCTCGACAAATTAAGCAGTTATCCCTGAAAAATTGTATGGGCTTCTCAACATTAATTGACAGACTTTCCCACAGAGCTTGCTTTATACTTATGAAACAAGAAGGGGAACAGCGTGATGCAAGAAAGAAAGGGGTCAGGTGTGAAAATCTATTTAGATGTCATTTGGCTGTTAAACTTTTGTTTTGACGCACTGTTGCTTTTACTGACTGCTTTTATTTTAAAACGCCATGTGAAAAAAAGAAGATTGATAGGCGGCGCGTTTATCGGTTCAAGTATTGTCCTTTTGATGTTTACTCCTTTTTCGCCGATCGTTGAGAACTCGGCCGGAAAGCTCGCTTTTTCGGTTGTCATTGTGCTCGTGACATTCGGTTTTAAGCGGTTTCGCTATTTCTTTCAAAATTTGTTTTCCTTTTATTTTGCTACTTTTCTAATGGGAGGGGGAATAATCGGAGCACATTCATTGCTGCAGTCAAACTCTATTGTCAGAAACGGTGTCATGATCACCAATCAAACCGGATTTGGCGACCCGATCAGCTGGATGTTTATCGTGGCTGGCTTTCCCGCATTATGGTTTTTTTCCAAGAGAAGAATCGAAGATATTGAAACAAAAAACATTCAATATGAGGAACGAGTCAGGGTACAGGCGGACCTGGGCGGCCAAACACTGCACGCGAGAGGCCTGGTGGATTCCGGCAACCAGCTGTATGATCCGCTTACAAAAACGCCGGTCATGATTCTTCACATTGATAAGCTTGAACCGATTTTCGGAGAGGCTGAAACGATGATTATCCGAAATGCAGACCCGATGGAAGCGATTGAACAGCTTGATGATTCGTTTCGTTTTTTAGATAAAATGAGGCTGATCCCATATCGGGGAGTAGGCCAGCAGCATCAATTTTTATTATGTATCAAACCGGATCATGTAACGATTATGACAAAAGATGAAATGATTTCCGCGGATAAATGCTTAATCGGCATCAGCACGTCAAAGCTGTCGGCAGATGGAGATTTTGACGCGATTATTCATCCGAAAATGCTGTCCGGAAAAGCCATTAAGCACGTATCCTAATGTTCGCAAATGTCCGTTACTTATCATACTCATAAGACGTGACATTTAGAAGGGAGAGGAAGATGAAAAAACTTAAATTGCGGTTGACGCACCTCTGGTATAAGCTGCTGATGAAACTGGGCTTAAAAAGCGATGAAGTGTATTACATAGGCGGGAGTGAAGCTTTGCCGCCGCCATTATCAAAAGACGAGGAGCAGGTTCTATTAATGAAGCTCCCAAGCGGCGACCAGGCGGCCCGCGCTATTTTGATCGAACGCAACCTGCGGCTTGTCGTCTATATCGCACGGAAATTTGAAAACACGGGAATTAATATTGAAGATTTAATCAGCATCGGCACCATTGGATTAATCAAAGCTGTGAATACCTTCAATCCGGAAAAGAAAATCAAGCTGGCTACATATGCCTCTCGCTGTATCGAGAATGAAATCCTGATGTATTTAAGGAGAAACAACAAAATCCGTTCAGAAGTTTCTTTTGATGAACCGCTTAATATTGATTGGGACGGCAATGAGCTTCTGCTTTCTGATGTGCTGGGCACGGATGACGACATCATCACAAAGGACATTGAAGCAAACGTGGATAAAAAGCTTCTAAAAAAAGCGCTCGAACAGTTAAATGAGAGGGAGAAACAAATCATGGAACTGCGTTTTGGGCTTGTCGGCGAAGAGGAAAAGACCCAAAAGGATGTTGCGGATATGATGGGGATTTCCCAATCCTATATTTCCCGTCTGGAAAAAAGAATCATTAAAAGATTGCGAAAAGAATTCAACAAAATGGTGTAAAAAATTTTTGCGGCTTAATCCCTTGATTCTACAAGGATTTCCCAATTATGACTATTTTTCGGTTTGAGTGCAGTGCATATTTTTCCCACCCGAGGAGATACTTAACGTTGTACAGCAGCTCCTGTAGGGAGGGAAAAAAGTGTCGAGAAATAAAGTCGAAATCTGCGGGGTGGATACCTCCAAATTACCCGTACTCAAGAATGAAGAGATGAGAAAGCTGTTTAGGCAATTGCAGGACGAAGGTGATGATTCAGCCAGAGAAAAGCTTGTTAACGGGAACTTGCGTCTTGTCTTAAGTGTCATTCAAAGATTTAATAACAGAGGGGAGTATGTTGATGACTTATTTCAAGTCGGCTGTATCGGACTAATGAAATCCATTGATAATTTTGATCTAAGCCACAATGTTAAGTTTTCAACATACGCTGTACCTATGATTATCGGAGAAATCCGCAGGTATTTGCGCGATAATAACCCGATACGTGTCTCGAGATCACTCAGGGATATCGCATATAAGGCACTTCAGGTAAGAGAGCGGTTAATCAGTGAGACAAGCAAGGAGCCGACGGCAGAGGATATCGCCAAAGTTCTTGAAGTACCGCACGAAGAAATCGTGTTCGCACTCGACGCCATTCAAGATCCGGTATCTCTTTTTGAACCGATCTACAATGACGGCGGAGATCCGATTTATGTCATGGATCAAATCAGTGATGAACGCAACAAAGATACACAATGGATTGAAGAGCTGGCTTTGAAAGAGGGTATGAGAAGACTGAACGAGAGGGAAAAAATGATTTTAAGAAAACGGTTCTTCCAAGGAAAAACGCAAATGGAAGTAGCTGAAGAAATCGGCATTTCCCAGGCACAGGTGTCCAGACTGGAAAAGGCAGCAATCAAACAAATGAATAAGAATATTCATCAATAGCATGCACGCCGAAAGCCTTTAAAACAATTTCTGTTTTAAAGGCTTTTCTATTTGGAAACGAGCGGTTTACGTTTTTGAAAAAGTAAGGTATCCTAGTCCGTACACAGTTTTGTGAAAATTAAAATAATTTTTTAGCTTGGAAAGAGGAGGACCACAATGATTTTGCAGCTTGACAATGTCTCACTAAAACGGAATGGAAAATGGATACTAAAGGATATTCATTGGAACGTAGAAGAAAAGGAGAATTGGGTGCTTTACGGATTAAACGGAGCTGGGAAGACCGCGCTGTTAAATATGTTATGCTCTTACTATTTTCCGACAGCAGGCGAGATGCAGGTGCTTGGTCATGTATTCGGAAAAACGGAGCTGGGAGATAAACTCAGACGAAAAATCGGCCTTGTCTCAGCGGGTCTTCAGCAAAAATTGTATCCGGCAGATTCAGCTTTTGAAATTGCTCTGAGCGGGGCATATGCTTCGATTGGCTTGTATGAAACACCAAGTGCGGAAATCAGAGAAAAAGCGATTGCCCTGCTCGAGGACTTAGGAGCCATTGATTATGCCGACCGCCGCTATGAAACTCTTTCTCAAGGAGAGAAACAAAGAGCTTTAATCGCAAGAGCGCTAATGGCTGATCCGGAGCTGCTTATACTGGACGAACCAGTTACAGGACTTGATTTTATTGCCCGGGAAAAACTGTTAGATACGATTACGCACATTGCAAGCAGGGAAAATGCGCCGTCTATTCTTTATGTTACGCATCATGCGGAAGAAATTTTGCCGATTTTTGATAAAGCCCTCTTGTTAAAAAAGGGAGAAGTTTTTAGGTCAGGACACATGAAAGACATGCTGACAGACGAATCACTTTCTTCTTTTTTTGATACGCAGATCCGTGTATTATGGAATCAGGATCGCCCGTTTTTAACAAGAGCTGAGCCGGTAACAAATGCATAACAACATACGATTCATCCTGGGGGTGCTTTCGAAGCTGAGAGAGACGCTTGTCTCAACCCTTATTGACCTGATCTGGATCATACCAGCGGAGGGAAGCGGTGAAAAAAGCGGAGAATGCAGCAGCTTGCACTCTGCTTTCTTTATTAAGCCGTTTCATGAATATGAAACGGCTTTTTTCTATTAAAAATAGGAGCGGATAACATGATTGATCAAGTAGAATCTTTACTGAAAAAAGCGGAAGAACAAAAGGACGAGCTCATTGAGCTTGCAAAAACGCTGATTTCTTTTAAAACACCGGCGCCGCCTGCGAGAAATACAGACAGCATCCAAACATGGATTGCACAGTTTTTGCTTGAACGGGGATTTTCTATCGACAAATGGGACGTTTATCCAGGAGATCCCAATGTTGTGGGTGTTTTAAAGGGAACAAATTCAGCAGCCTATCAAAGTTTAATCATCAATGGGCATGTCGATGTGGCAGAGGTAAAAGAGGGCGAGGACTGGGTGCATGACCCGTTTTGTCCCAGTGAGAAAAACGGTTTCTTAATCGGCCGGGGCGCTTCAGATATGAAAGGCGGAATGGCCTGTGTGCTGTTTGCTTTAAAGCTGATTCGTGAAGCGGGCGTTGAGCTCCCGGGCGATTTGATTCTGCAATCGGTCATCGGGGAGGAAGTCGGAGAGGCCGGCACGCTTGAATGCTGCAAAAAGGGCTATCACGCAGACTTTGCAGTTGTGGCGGATACGAGCGATATGCATATTCAAGGTCAAGGCGGAGTGATTACAGGCTGGATCGAAATGAAAAGCAGTCAAACGTTTCACGATGGAACAAGACGGAATATGATCCACGCTGGCGGAGGAACATTCGGGGCGAGCGCAATCGAAAAAATGGCAAAAATCATTTCTGGACTCGGTGAGCTGGAGCGCCATTGGGCCATTATGAAAAGCTATCCCGGTTTTACCCCCGGTACAAACACAATTAATCCCGCTGTTATAGAAGGAGGCAGACATGCGGCCTTTATAGCGGATGAGTGCCGATTATGGATTACCGTCCATTTTTATCCCAATGAAACGCATGAAGAAGTGGCTGCTGAAATAGAAGATTACATCAACAGGCTGAGTGACAGTGATATTTGGCTGAGGGAAAACCGTCCTGTCTTCAAATGGGGAGGCTCTTCAATGATTGAAGAAAGAGGAGAAATTTTTCCGGCCTTGGAAGTTGATCCGGCTCATCCCGGCGTCTTAGCCCTTACGGCGTCACACGAGGAGATCAAACGGGAACCCCCCGTCATTGACGTGTCTCAAACCGTAACCGATGGGGGATGGCTTTATAATGAGGGTATTCCAAGCGTAATATACGGACCGGGCGATTTATATAATGCTCATGCCGTTAATGAAGAGGTATCGATTGAGCAGCTCGTAGATTATACGAAAATCATGCTCACGTTCATCATAAGATGGTGCAGCCGCAAAAAAGAACAATGATCATGAAAATTTCTCCTTGCTGACAAGGTTCAGCCCGCCCGTTCATATACTAGAAAAAAAGGACCGAAAAAGGACGTGATGGGATGATCAGCATTTCAGAATTTCAAGTAAAGGATGTCGTCAATGTCTCTAACGGAAAAAAATTAGGGAGCATCGGTGATATTGATATCAATGTCACCACAGGAAAAATTCAGGCGATTATACTAGGGGGAAATGGAAAAGTTCTCGGTTTTTTTGGAAAGGAAGAGGAAATGGTCATTCCTTGGCGAAATATAGTTAAAATCGGAGAAGATGTCATTTTAGTCCGATTAAGTGAATCCCACGCTTAACCTGCTTTTTTGCTGCTGATTGTCAAATGCCGGAAGTCTGAACTCTTCCGGCACATTTCATTTATGAAATATGTAAATCGACGCTAAACGAATGCAGAAAGATGTGGTAAAATAAGTGGGAAATTACGCCTTATAAATGTTTGTCGAAAGGTTGGATCATCATGAATACATATCACCCATTCAGTCTCACCACCCCCTCGACACTCATGATACAAGACTGGAAACAAACGAATCAAAACGATGCAGAAGTCATTGCCGGATTTACTACGAAAAACGGCGGTGTCAGTCAAAAACCTTTTGAGTCGTTAAATACAGGATTGCACGTTCATGACAAAGATGCAGATGTGGTTAAAAATCGTGAATATATAGCCGATATGTTTAATATTGATTTGCAGTCTTGGGTATTTGCTGACCAGACACACGACAATCGCGTCCAAAAAGTGACGCAGAGGGATAGGGGAAAAGGCGCCCGTGAGTATCACTCAGCTTTTAAAGCAACAGACGGGCTCTATACAAATGATAAAAATGTATTTTTGGCATTATGCTTTGCTGATTGTGTGCCTTTATTCTTTTTCGATCCGGTGAAATCGCTTGTCGGGATCGCTCATGCCGGATGGAAAGGCACGGTCAAACAGATTGGCAGAGAAATGGTGAAGCAATGGACCGAACAGGAGGGCTCGAAGCTTTCTGATATATACGCTGTTGTCGGACCGTCTATCTGCGGTGCGTGCTATACGGTAGATGACCGTGTGATGAATGCTGTCCGCGCATTGCCGTTTTCAGCAGATCGCGCCGTGAATCAGACGGGGCAGGGGCAGTATCAGCTTGACCTGAAAGAGCTGAACCGACTCATACTGATTGACAGCGGTTTGGCAAATGAGCAGATTTCTGTCAGCGGTTTATGTACGGAAAGTGAGCCGTCACTTTTCTTTTCCCATCGGCGAGATCAGGGGAAAACAGGACGGATGATGTCCTTTATCGGAATGAAGGAGGCATAAAAGATCTTGCGTGTTGTTGATCATTTACGACATATAAACGAACGAATAAACGAAGCATGTAACAGATCGGGCCGCAGATCCGATGAAGTTACGGTTATTGCAGTCACAAAATATGTGTCGCCTGAAAGAGCACAGGAGGCGGTCGATGCGGGCATCACGTGCCTCGGAGAGAACCGGGACGCCGAACTGCTTCGCAAACAGGAAATCATTAAAGGAAATCCGGAATGGCATTTTATCGGCAGCCTTCAATCAAGAAAAGTAAAAGCTGTCGTCAATTCAGTTTCCTATATTCATTCCCTGGACCGGCTTTCATTAGCGAAAGAAATTGAAAAACGGGCTGAAGGTGCTGTCCAATGCTTTGTGCAGGTCAATACCTCGCTTGAGCCCTCTAAACACGGCATGAATAAAGAAGAAGTGATACCATTCATACAGGAGCTTTCCGGCTTTGACAACATTGTTGTGGCCGGACTGATGACAATGGCTCCACTGACTGATGACCAAGATGAGATTAGAAGCTGTTTCCGAACGCTTAGAGAACTTCGTGATCAGGTTCAAGAGCTGAAACAGCCGAACGCTCCATGTACAGAACTGTCGATGGGCATGTCAAATGATTTTGAAATCGCGATTGAAGAAGGGGCTACTTATATTAGAATCGGCTCATCGTTAGTCGGAAATGAAACAGGGGGTGTACAGCAATGAGTATGAAAAATAAACTGAAAAACTTCTTCTCAATGGATGAAGAAGAATACGAATACGAATATATTGAAACTGAGCGGGATTCTAATGAAGAACAGGAACAAAAAGAAAAACCTGCTTATAATGCTGGTAAACCAGCAGCCAAACAGAATGTAGTAAGCTTGCAAAGTGTTCAGAAATCCTCTAAAGTGGTGTTGAGTGAGCCGCGCGTTTATGCGGAGGCGCAGGAAATAGCCGACCATCTGAAGAACAGGCGGGCAGTTGTCGTCAATCTTCAGCGGATACAGCATGACCAGGCGAAACGGATTGTTGACTTTTTAAGCGGCACCGTTTATGCCATTGGCGGCGATATCCAAAGAATCGGTTCAGATATTTTCCTATGCACGCCTGACAACGTAGATGTATCAGGCACAATTTCTGAGCTCATATCTGAAGACGATCAGAGGTGGTAAAGCGAGATGATCCTTTATCAAGTTTTTTCGGTTTTAAGCTTATTAATTACAATATACTCATTTGCCCTGATCATATATATTTTTATGTCATGGGTGCCGAGTACGAGGGAAACAGCAGTCGGACGGTTTTTAGCGTCGATCTGTGAACCATATCTCGAGCCATTCAGAAAAATCATCCCTCCAATTGCAATGCTGGATATCTCGCCAATCGTGGCCATTCTTGTGCTGCGGTTTGCAACAACCGGCTTGTGGGGGCTTTATCGCATGATTGCGTTTTAAGGTGACAGTTTGATAGGGGGCTTGGCAGCAGCCAAGCCTCTTTACATAGAAGGGAAAGACGATGAGCGATATTTATCA
Source organism: Bacillus sp. 2CMS4F (assembly GCF_023161785.1). Lineage (NCBI taxonomy): Bacteria > Bacillati > Bacillota > Bacilli > Caryophanales > Bacillaceae > Bacillus > Bacillus sp. 2CMS4F. The sequence goes on along the minus strand of NZ_JALNTO010000001.1, from coordinate 502,135 downwards.
GCACTTCAGAAAAGAAGAGCGTGCCTTTATCGATCAGGCGCTCGAATGGAAAAGAATTGTCCAGGAGCAGTACCGGATGAAACTGACCGACTTTTTAGATCCCCGGGAACAGGTCATTCTCGCTGCGGTCACGGGACAGGCAGATGTAGGACTGGCTTTTTCCGGCGGCTATGACAGAGCGGAGCGAAAACGGGCCATTTTATATCCTGAATACATCACGCCGGAAGAATCGGATTTTGAGCTTCAGGCGTTTGACGTTCGCTATGCTGAAAAATTTGTGACGGTTGATCACCGTTCTCTCCTTGGTTCATTAATGGGAATCGGTCTGAAGCGGCAAAAGTTTGGCGATTTAGTGTTTTCAGAGACGGCGGTGCAAATCATTGTCTCAGCTGATACAGCCGATTTTGTTGCGGCTCAGCTTACCCAAGCCGGAAAAGCCGCAGTCAAGCTTGAGAAAATTGACTTGTCAGACCTTGAAATTCCTGCACTAGATGTCGAAATAAGAGATGACACCGTTTCTTCTTTAAGGCTTGACGCGGTCTGCGCCTCTATGAGCAGGCAATCACGCCAGAAATCACAAACGCTGGTGAAAAACGGTCTCGTAAAAGTGAACTGGAAGGTTGTTGAAGACCCTTCTTACCAGGTTGCTGAAGGGGATATGCTCTCTATCAGGGGCTTTGGCCGCTGCAGCCTGACAAAAATCGAAGGGAAAACCAAAAAAGACAAGTGGAGAGTCACGTTTGAACGACAAAAATAGTCGGTTTTTCAGTTTTTTTCTCCATCTGTGCGAAATTTGTTTTATAATGTGAACTAGATAACCGTACTGAAATGTAAAAAATGGAGGTGGCATCATGCCATTAACGCCGAATGATATTCACAACAAGACGTTTACAAAAAGTTTTCGCGGATATGATGAAGACGAGGTAAATGAATTTCTGAGTCAAGTCAGAAAAGATTACGAAATTGTTCTCCGTAAAAAAACAGAGCTTGAAGCGAAAGTCAATGAGCTCGATGAAAGAATCGGACACTTTGCCAACATTGAAGAAACGCTGAATAAATCGATTCTGGTTGCCCAAGAAGCAGCTGAGGACGTAAAGCGCAATTCTCAAAAGGAAGCAAAGCTGATTGTTCGGGAAGCGGAGAAAAACGCTGATCGCATCATCAACGAATCTTTATCGAAATCAAGAAAAATCGCAATGGAAATCGAAGAGCTGAAAAAACAGTCTAAAGTGTTCAGAACACGTTTCCAAATGCTGATTGAAGCGCAGCTTGATCTTCTGAAAAATGATGATTGGGATCATTTGCTTGAGTATGAAGTCGACGCTGTGTTTGAGGAAAAGGAATAAATTCTCTGATTACCTTGACATTTTCTTAGCTTGTCGAATATAATACGTTCATAAATTCAGATGAAAAGACGGTTGAAAGGGACAGTCATGTTTCCATCATGCCTTCATAGCGACCCGGAGATGGTGAAAGTCCGGGATGGCCGGAATCATGTAGATCAGCCCTTAAGTTTCCTTTCTGAACTCACAGTAGGTTAGGACGTTCATCACGTTACGATGCTCGAGAGGAAAAAGCGTAAGCCTGGCTTTTTCTAAAAGGGTGGTACCGCGAGATAAGCTTTCTCGTCCCTTATGGGATGAGAGGGCTTTTTTTATTTTCTGAAAAAATTGGTGGAGGAATGAAAATGGATTACAAAGACACGCTCTTAATGCCGAAAACAGATTTTCCGATGCGAGGCAACTTGCCAAACCGTGAGCCTGACATGCAAAAGAAATGGGAGGAGCAGGATATCTACAGTCTGGTACAGGAACGGACGAAAGACCGCCCTAAATTTGTTTTACATGACGGACCTCCGTACGCAAACGGCGATATCCACATGGGCCACGCGCTTAACAAAATTTTAAAGGACTTCATCGTCCGCTACAAATCAATGAGCGGGTACAACGCACCGTATGTACCGGGCTGGGATACACACGGGTTGCCGATTGAAACAGCTCTTACAAAAAACAAAAAAGTGAACCGCAAAGAAATGTCAGTAGCTGAATTCCGCAAGCTATGCGAAGAATATGCATGGAAGCAAATTGAGGGGCAGCGTGAGCAATTCAAGCGTCTTGGAGTCCGCGGCGACTGGGAAAATCCATATGTGACACTGAAACCGGAATATGAAGCGCAGCAAATCCGCGTTTTCGGTGAAATGGCAAAGCGAGGCTATATTTATAAAGGCCTTAAACCGGTTAACTGGTCACCTTCAAGTGAGTCTGCTTTAGCCGAAGCGGAAATCGAATATCAAGACAAACGCTCAGCATCTATTTACGTTGCTTTTGGCGTTAAAGACGGAAAAGGCGTGCTTGAAAATGGCGAGCGCATCATCATTTGGACAACAACGCCTTGGACGATTCCTGCAAACCTCGGCATTTCAGTTCATCCTGATCTGGAATACAGCGTGATTGCAGTCGGTGATGATCGCTTTGTTGTAGCAAGTGCACTGGTTGAAGCTGTAGCTTCTGCATGCGGCTTTGAAAAGTATGAAGTGACAAGAACGATCAAAGGGAAAGATCTCGAAAATATTATCGCTGAACATCCGCTATACGGCAGAGATTCACTCGTTATGCTTGGCGATCACGTGACAACTGACGCCGGAACAGGCTGTGTTCATACAGCACCGGGACATGGGGAAGATGACTTTATCATTGGCCAAAAATACGGCTTAGACGTCCTTTGTCCGGTTGATGAAAAAGGTGTGATGACAAGCGAAGCTCCTGGCTTTGAAGGTATGTTCTATGATGATGCAAACAAAGTGATCACACAGCAGCTCGAAGAAAAAGGCGCGCTCGTGAAGCTTGAATTCATCACACACTCCTATCCGCACGATTGGAGAACAAAGAAACCAACCATTTTCAGAGCAACCGCGCAATGGTTTGCGTCTATTAAAGATTTCAGATCAGACCTGCTGGATGCCATTAAAGAAACCAAATGGGTTCCTGAATGGGGCGAGCAGCGTTTGCACAACATGGTTCGTGACCGCGGAGACTGGTGTATTTCCAGACAGCGTGCATGGGGTGTGCCGATTCCGGTATTTTATGCTGAGAACGGTGAGCCAATCATCACAGATGAAACGATTGAGCACGTTTCAGAATTGTTTAGACAACATGGCTCAAACATTTGGTTTGAAAAAGAAGCGAAGGATCTTCTTCCGGAAGGCTTTACGCATCCTGGAAGCCCGAACGGCACTTTTACAAAAGAACAGGACATCATGGATGTTTGGTTTGATTCTGGTTCTTCCCACCAAGCGGTGCTTGAAGAACGCGAGGATCTCGTTCGGCCGGCTGATTTATACCTTGAAGGCTCTGACCAATACCGGGGCTGGTTTAACTCATCTCTATCAACAGCAGTAGCCGTAACAGGAAAAGCGCCATATAAAGGTGTGCTCAGCCATGGATTTGCACTGGATGGAGAAGGACGCAAAATGAGTAAATCCATCGGTAACGTCGTCGTTCCGGCAAAAGTCATGAAACAGCTTGGCGCCGACATTTTGAGATTATGGGTGTCTTCTGTTGACTACCAGGCGGATGTTCGCGTGTCTGATGCGATTCTGAAGCAGGTTGCTGAAGTATACCGTAAAATCCGCAACACGTTCCGTTTCCTTCACGGCAACCTGTTCGATTTTGATCCAAAAACAAATGCGGTGGCTGTTGAAGATCTTCGTGAAGTCGATCAGTATATGCTGGTTAAGCTAAACAAACTGATTGATAAAGTGAAAAAAGCGTACGACGAGTACGAGTTTGCGGTTGTGTATCACAGCATCCATAATTTCTGTACAATTGAATTAAGCTCATTCTATCTGGATTTCGCTAAGGATATTGTATACATTGAGCACGCGGATCATCCGGATAGACGCAGCATGCAGACTGTATTCTATGAAACGCTGCTTGCGTTAGTGAAGCTTACAGCACCGATTCTGCCTCATACCGCTGACGAATTATGGTCTCACTTAACATTTGTTGACGAGCAGAGCGTTCAGCTGACAGACATGCCGGAAACGATTGCGGTTCCAAACAGCGAAGCGACAGAAGATAAGTTTGACCGTTTTATGTCTCTTCGTGATGATGTGCTAAAAGCGTTAGAAACAGCGCGAAATGAAAAAATCATCGGTAAATCATTGGAAGCAAGCCTGAAATTGTATCCGAATAAAGAAAACAAAGAGCTATTAGCTTCTATTAAAGAAAATCTTTCTCAGCTGTTTATTGTTTCTGAATTAACCATCAGCGAAGAAAATGAAGCGCCAAACGATGCGCAAAGCTTTGAGACAGGGAAAATCGCTGTCGAGAAAGCTGAAGGCGAAATGTGTGAGAGATCCCGTGTGATTTCTAAAGATGTAGGTGCAAACCCGAAATATCCTACATTGTCACTGCGCAACGCTGAAATCGTTGAAAAGTATTATCAGAACTAATGAAAAGAGCCCGGCGCAAAAGCCGGGCCTTTTTTTGTGCCAAGAGTGACATCGTTTAGAATGGCAGGAAAAATCTTATGGGCTTTAGATCATCATTCACAGGTAACAATATAGGTATTACGTTAAGAGCAGGAGTTGTGATGAATGAATGATCAACTGACCGCAATTTATACGGAACTTCTTCTGATGAAAGAAGAATTACAGTCGAGATTATTTGAGTATTCTTGCTTTCAGGTTTCAACAAGCCCGCAAGCAGCAATCAATCATAAACAAAAAGCAACTCTGATCTATCATATTAAAGAAGAGCTTCAAGACGTTCTTCTCGCATTGTCGAAAATTGAGGACGGCACATTCGGATACTGTGAAGAAACTGGAGCTCCCATTCCTCTTTCAAAGCTGGCTGTGCTGCCGACAGCGCGAACAGCAAATGATTTTCTGTATTCAGTCCAATTTGAAAAAAAAACACTTCCTCTGTGGAAGTCAACTGATATTGAATATGATCAGGCGCTGTATGAATAACAGCGCCTCTCCGATTAAGTCTGTATAGAGGCTGATATTTCTTTACTCCAGTGCTTTTTATTGATAAAATGCATAATGGACTAAAGTAACCGTATAATGGAGGAACATTTGTGCTGTATTACGTTATCGCACTACTTATTATCGCAGCTGATCAACTGACAAAATGGCTTGTCGTCAAGAACATGGAACTTGGACAAAGCATACCGATCATTGATCAGGTATTCTATATCACCTCCCATCGCAATACGGGTGCGGCGTGGGGGATATTAGCCGGTCAGATGTGGTTTTTCTACCTCATCACAACTGCAGTCATTATTGGTATTGTTTATTACATACAGCGTTATACGAAAGGGCAAAAGCTTCTTGGTGTTTCCCTTGGACTCATGCTTGGCGGCGCCATCGGCAATTTTATCGATCGGGCTGTCAGACAGGAAGTGGTGGATTTTATCCATGTCATTATCGTCAATTACAATTACCCGATTTTTAATATCGCGGACTCTTCATTATGTGTCGGCGTAATGCTTTTATTTATACAAATGCTGTTGGACAGCGGGAAAAAGAAGAAGGAGCAATAGCATGAATCAATTTGACATAACCGCTTCAGAAGAACAAAAAAGTGAGCGGATTGATAAATTTCTGGCATCAACTGAAAATGGTTGGTCGAGAACCCAGGTGCAGCTATGGGTGAAGGACGGACAAGTTGTCGTGAACGGAAGCCCTGTAAAATCGAATTATAAAATTCAGCCGGGGGATCAGGTGACCGTCACTGTGCCTGAGCCTGAAGCGCTCGACGTGCTGGCAGAACCTATGGATCTGGATATTTACTATGAAGATCAGGATGTGCTGGTCGTCAATAAACCTCGCGGAATGGTTGTGCACCCAGCTCCCGGGCATCTTACGGGTACACTTGTAAACGGCCTTATGGCTCATTGTACGGACCTATCCGGAATAAATGGCGTGATGCGTCCGGGGATCGTCCACAGAATCGATAAGGACACGTCTGGCTTATTAATGGTGGCGAAGAATGATATGGCGCATGAGTCACTTGTAAACCAATTGGTCAACAAAACGGTTACGCGGAAATATACGGCAGTTGTCCATGGGCTTATTTCTCACGATGACGGTACAATTGATGCGCCGATCGGGCGGGATAAGAAAGATCGGCAAAGCATGACTGTAACACGTGATGGAAAAAACGCCGTCACTCATTTTCATGTTCTTGACCGCTTTCAGGAGTTTACGCTTGTGGAATGCCAGCTTGAAACAGGAAGAACGCACCAAATCCGTGTGCATATGAAGTATATCGGATTCCCGTTAGCAGGAGATCCGAAATACGGGCCGAGAAAAACGATCGATTTTAACGGACAGGCGCTTCATGCCGGAATTTTAGGTTTTCAGCATCCGCGCACTGACGAATATATCGAATTTGAGGCACCGCTTCCTGATGATATGTCTGCTTTAATCGAAAATCTGAGAAAAACCCGTTGACAGGGCATCTCTTTTCTGAAATAATAAACGAAGCTGAATAGATTCTTTAAAACAGTCCAGAGAGGCTGAGAAGGATAACGGATTGACGGGATACGTGTATATGCACGCACCTTGTCCTAAAACCCCTCTCTGCCAATGGCAAGAGGGGTTTTTTTCTTCTAAATGAACTGTGAGGTGTCACATAATGAATCAAAAAGCTGTCATTCTCGACGAACAGGCAATCAGACGTGCGCTTACCAGAATTGCTCACGAAATGATTGAACGCAATAAAGGGATGAACAACTGCATCCTTGTCGGTATCAAGACAAGAGGCATTTACTTGGCAAAACGCCTCGCCGAACGGATAGAACAGATTGAAGGGAATCCTGTAACGGTTGGAGAAATTGATATCACCCTTTACAGAGACGATCTATCCAAAAAAACGAGCAATGAAGAACCGCTTGTGAAAGGTGCAGATATACCGGTAGACATCACAGATCAAAAAGTAATTGTCGTAGATGATGTTCTTTACACAGGAAGAACGGTCAGAGCCGCAATGGACGCCCTTGTCGATGTAGGCAGACCTTCCTCAATTCAACTGGCTGTGCTTGTTGACAGAGGACACAGAGAACTGCCGATCCGAGCAGATTACATCGGGAAAAACATCCCGACTTCAAAAGCTGAAAAGGTTATGGTTCAGCTTGATGAGGTTGACAAAAACGATCTCGTCGCCATTTATGAAAATGAATAATGTATCACCTTTTTAAACGCAATCCAGAGAGGTTGCAAAGAGGTGCACAGCGAAGCCCTGAAAGTATGCGGCCGGTCTTTGTATGCCTCTTTGCGTAAAAACAGCAAAGAGGTTTTTTTATACAGTTATTAAGTCATCCTAATATGAAAAGTCATCAATCAGGGGGAAAATCATCATGAGTAAGAAAAAAGTTAATTTAGGAGTCAGGGAAATTCCGAAACCTTTCTCTTGGGTTTCGTTCAGCCTGCAGCATTTATTTGCGATGTTTGGCTCAACGATTTTGGTTCCGAAGCTGGTCGGAATGAGTCCTGCTGTTGCATTGGTGACGAGCGGTATCGGAACACTTGCTTACCTTCTGATCACGAAAGGACAAATACCAGCGTATCTCGGTTCATCCTTTGCCTTTATTTCTCCGATCATCTTGGTAAAAGCGACCGGCGGACCCGGAGCGGCAATGGTTGGTGCGTTTCTGGCAGGGCTTGTGTACGGGCTGATTGCCTTGCTGATCAGACAGCTCGGAACAGGCTGGCTGATGAAGCTTCTCCCGCCTGTCGTCGTAGGTCCGGTTATTATCGTCATTGGCCTGGGTCTGGCCGGCACAGCGGTAAATATGGCCATGTATGCTGATCCGAATGCCAGTGAGCTGGTTTACAGCTTAAAACATTTCAGTGTTGCAGGTGTCACTTTAGCGATCACGATCATTTGCGCGATTTTCTTGCGGGGCTTCTTAAGCTTAATCCCGGTCTTGATCGGAATCATCGGCGGATACTTGTTTGCCTTGACTCAAGGAATTGTCAACTTCCAGCCGGTGCTTGACGCGAAATGGTTTGCAGTCCCTGAATTTATCATCCCGTTTAAAGATTATACGCCGTCAGTGACACTTGGCATCGCCGCAGCAATGGTCCCTGTGGCATTTGTTACCATGTCAGAGCATATCGGCCACCAGATGGTGCTGAGCAAAGTTGTAGGACAAGACTTCATTAAAAAACCGGGTCTCCATCGCTCAATAATGGGCGACAGCGCGGCCACAATCCTTGCTTCCTTGATTGGCGGCCCGCCTACAACAACTTATGGAGAAAACATTGGCGTACTGGCCATTACGAGAGTGTTCAGCGTCTTTGTTATCGGAGGCGCGGCAGTGATTGCCCTTTGTTTCGGCTTCATCGGCAAAATATCTGCGCTTATCAGTTCAGTCCCGTCAGCGGTTATGGGAGGCGTTTCCTTCCTGCTGTTCGGCATCATCGCTTCCAGCGGCTTGAGAATGCTGATTGACAACAAAATTGATTATGAAAATAATAGAAACCTCATCATCACATCAGTCATCCTTGTAATCGGCGTAGGCGGCGCATTTATTCAGGTGTCTGAAGGAGGATTCCAAGTGTCAGGCATGGCGCTTGCGGCAATTGTAGGTGTCATCTTAAACCTGATTCTTCCGCAAGCGAAGGAAGAGCAGGCAGACACATCCGAACAACATCATATTTAAACCTTTTAATGAAAGTCCAGAGAGGCTTGGAAGGGTTATAAAGAGAAGAAAGCTTCACGCTGCTCCTCTATTTAACCGTACCCCGAGTCTATCCAAGACCGGGGTTTTTTTCAGCCTTAAACAAGTTGAAATGAGAGGGGAAAGAAAATGAAGCATTTAACGACGATGAGTGAACTCAGCACTGGGGAAATCAAAGATTTGCTTCAAACTGCGCAAGACCTCAAAAACGGAAAAACAGACCATCAGCTGACAGGTAAATTTGCAGCGAATCTGTTTTTTGAACCAAGCACCAGAACACGATTCAGCTTTGAGGTAGCTGAAAAGAAACTGGGCATCAATGTCCTGAATCTCGACGGAACAAGCACCAGCGTACAAAAAGGCGAAACCTTATATGACACAATTCGAACGCTCGAATCAATCGGTGTTGATGCGTGTGTCATCAGACACAGTGAGGATGAGTACTACAAAGAGCTTGTCGGACATGTAAATATCCCGATTCTGAATGCGGGAGACGGGTGCGGCCAGCATCCGACACAATCATTGCTTGATTTAATGACAATCAATGAAGAATTCAATACGTTCAAAGGCCTTACCGTCTCCATTCACGGCGACATTAAGCACAGCAGAGTCGCGAGGTCTAATGCTGAAGTGTTGACAAGACTCGGTGCCCGCGTTTTGTTTTCCGGTCCGCCGGAATGGCAGGATGAAGAAAATACGTTTGGCGCGTATGTCTCAATGGATGAAGCAGTAGAGACTTCGGATGTTGTCATGCTGCTGCGTATTCAAAATGAAAGACATCAGTCAGCTGTCAGACAGGAAGGCTATTTAAATGAATTCGGCTTGACTGTAGAACGGGCTGAACGTATGAAGCAGCATGCGATTATTATGCACCCCGCGCCTGTGAACAGAGGAGTGGAGATTGATCACAGCTTAGTAGAAAGCAAAAAATCAAGAATCTTCAAACAAATGCAAAATGGCGTATTTATCAGAATGGCAGTGTTACAGCGAGCCTTACAAACCAATGCGAAAAGAGGAGAAGCAGCGTATGTCATATCTCATTAAAAACGGCTGGATACTTAACGAAAATGGTGAAAAAACAGAACAGGATATTCGGGTGACAGGAGAGGTCATCTCAGAAATCGGCAAGCTTGATGCAGCAGATGGAGAAACGGTTATTGACGCGAAAGGATTGCTCGTTTCACCGGGCTTTGTTGACCTCCATGTACACTTTAGAGAGCCTGGCGGAGAGAAAAAAGAAACCATTGAAACCGGCGCAAAAGCAGCGGCGCGCGGCGGTTATACAACAGTAGCAGCCATGCCGAATACACGGCCGGTTCCTGATACGAAGGAGCAGATGGAATGGGTGCAAAACCGCATTAAAGAAACATCATGCGTCAGAGTCCTTCCTTATGCATCTATTACGATCAGACAAATTGGCGATGAGATGACAAACTTTGAAGCATTAAAAGAAGCTGGGGCATTTGCATTTACAGATGACGGCGTCGGTATACAGACAGCAGGAATGATGTATGAAGCAATGAAACGCGCAGCCGCGATTGACAAAGCGATTGTCGCACATTGCGAGGACAACTCCTTAATTTACGGAGGCAGCGTCCATGAGGGGACGTTTTCAAAAGCGAACGGGCTTAACGGCATTCCTTCTGTGTGTGAATCGGTTCATATTGCCCGTGACGTGTTACTGGCTGAGGCGGCAAACTGCCATTACCATGTATGCCATATCAGCACGAAAGAATCTGTGAGAGTCGTGCGTGATGCGAAAAAAGCGGGAATTCGGGTCACAGCAGAAGTTTCACCTCACCATTTACTGCTTTGTGATGAAGACATTCCCGGGCTGGATACAAACTATAAAATGAACCCGCCGCTGCGCGGTGCGGAAGATAGAGAAGCGCTGATTGAAGGACTTTTAGACGGAACGATCGACTTTATAGCAACCGACCATGCGCCGCATACAGAAGAAGAGAAAAACACAGAAATGAAGCTGGCGCCGTTCGGAATTGTCGGTTTGGAAACAGCGTTCCCGCTTCTTTACACACATTTTGTTAAAAACGGCAGCTGGACGCTGAAACAGCTGATTGATTATATGACAATCAAGCCTTGCGAAGCGTTTGGTCTCCCATATGGAACACTGAAAACGGGACAAGCAGCTGACATCACATTAATCGATTTGGAAAGAGAAGCAGTTATAGATAAAGAAACATTCTTATCTAAAGGTAAAAACACACCATTTAACGGCCTTAACTGCAGCGGCTGGCCAGTCGCTACAATTGCAGCAGGAACGCTTGCTTATGAAGAAGGGAGACTTGTGAAATGAAAAGACGATTAGTACTGGAAAACGGAGCGGTATTTGAGGGGAAAGCCTTCGGGAGCTTGGAGCACAGCATGGGAGAAGTCGTTTTCAATACCGGTATGACTGGTTATCAGGAAATTTTGTCAGACCCTTCTTATTGCGGGCAGATCGTTACGTTAACATATCCGCTTATCGGAAATTACGGCATTAACCGTGATGACTTTGAATCCATTACGCCTTTTGTTAAAGGATTGATTGTAAAAGAATTATGTGAACTGCCTTCCAACTGGCGTTCAGCTTACACATTGGATGAGTATTTAAAAATGAAAAACATTCCGGGACTGCAAGGAATTGATACAAGAAAGCTCACGAGAATGATCCGCACGGCAGGCGCGCTAAAAGGAACGTTTGCCTCACCTGATGAAGATATCGAAGCAGTACTGAAAAGACTGAACGAAACTGAACTGCCGAGAAATCAAGTATCCCAAGTGTCAGCCAAAACAGCATATCCTAGTCCGGGAAGAGGCAAACGCATTGTCTTGGTGGACTTTGGCATGAAGCACGGCATTTTAAGAGAGCTGAACAAACGGAAATGTGACGTCATCGTTGTGCCTTACAATGTAACAGCAGAAGAAGTCCTTCAGCTGAAGCCGGACGGCATCATGCTTTCTAACGGACCTGGTGACCCGAAAGATGTACCTGAAGCAATTGAAATGATAAAAGGTGTTCTTGGAAAAGTGCCATTATTCGGAATTTGTCTCGGCCACCAGTTATTTGCGCTGGCGTGCGGAGCCGATACTGAAAAAATGAAATTCGGTCACAGGGGCTCTAACCATCCGGTAAAAGAGCTTGCAACCGGAAAAGTTGCCTTAACATCCCAAAACCATGGCTATACAGTTTCATCTATCAATGAAACAGAGCTTGAAGTCACACACATCGCGATAAACGACGATACGATTGAAGGGCTGAAACACAAAACACTGCCGGCATTTACGGTTCAATATCATCCGGAAGCATCACCCGGTCCTGAGGACGCTAATCATCTATTTGACAGATTTATCGAAATGATCGAAACAACAGAGAAAGAAGGGGAAGCGGTATGCCAAAACGCGTAGACATTAACAAAATTTTAGTAATTGGGTCAGGACCAATAATCATCGGTCAGGCAGCTGAATTTGATTATGCGGGAACTCAAGCCTGCCTTGCATTAAAAGAAGAAGGCTATGAGGTTATTCTTGTCAACTCAAACCCGGCGACGATCATGACCGATACAGAAATGGCTGACCGGGTTTACATCGAACCGCTGACATCTGAATTTCTGACGCGGATCATCAGAAAAGAGCGTCCTGACGCCATTCTTCCTACACTCGGCGGGCAAACAGGCTTGAATCTTGCGGTTGAGCTTTCTGAGCAAGGCGTGCTGGAGGAGTGCGGCGTTGAGGTGCTCGGCACAAAGCTGACTGCAATCCAGCAAGCTGAGGACCGTGACTTGTTCAGAACATTAATGAATGAGCTGAATGAACCCGTCCCTGAAAGTGAGATTATTCACTCGCTAGAAGAAGCGGAGAATTTCGTCAGCCAAATCGGATTTCCTGTCATTGTCCGCCCTGCATATACATTAGGCGGCACAGGCGGAGGGATTTGCTCCACCGAAGCCGAGCTGAAAGAAATTGTTGAAAACGGCTTAAAATTAAGCCCGGTTCACCAATGTTTGCTTGAAAAAAGCATTGCCGGCTACAAAGAAATCGAATACGAAGTCATGAGAGACAGCCAAGACCATGCGATTGTCGTTTGTAACATGGAGAACATTGATCCGGTCGGAATCCATACAGGAGACAGTATTGTCGTCGCACCGAGCCAAACGCTCAGCGACCGGGAATATCAGCTCCTGCGGAATGTATCTTTAAAACTGATCCGTGCGCTTGGAATTGAAGGCGGATGTAACGTACAGCTCGCTTTAGATCCAGACAGCTTCCAATACTACATCATTGAAGTGAACCCGCGTGTCAGCCGTTCATCTGCCCTTGCATCAAAAGCGACAGGCTATCCGATCGCAAAGCTCGCAGCTAAAATCGCCGTCGGCCTTTCATTAGACGAGATGATGAATCCGGTGACAGGTAAGACATACGCAGCGTTTGAACCAGCGCTGGACTATGTCGTATCTAAAATACCGCGCTGGCCATTTGATAAGTTTGAATCAGCAAACAGAAGGCTCGGCACTCAGATGAAAGCGACGGGAGAGGTAATGGCGATTGGCCGCACGCTTGAAGAATCGCTGCTGAAAGCTGTGCGTTCACTGGAAGCTGATGTGTATCATCTTGAATTAAAAGATGCCGCTGATATTTCAGATGAGCTTCTCGAGAAGCGGATTAAAAAAGCCGGAGACGAGCGTTTATTCTACCTGGCTGAAGCGTACAGAAGGGGCTACACAGTTGAGCAGCTTCATGAATTCTCTGCCATCGACCTCTTTTTCCTGCATAAGCTGTTCGGAATCGTTCAGTTTGAAAAAGAGCTGAAAGCAAATGCGGGCGATACAGACGTGCTGAGACAGGCAAAAGAACTCGGATTTTCTGATAAGTACATCAGCCGCGAGTGGAAAATGAAAGAATCTGAGCTTTACAGCATGAGAAAACAAGCGGGAATCGCACCGGTATTTAAAATGGTGGATACGTGCGCGGCGGAATTCGAATCAGAAACGCCATACTTCTACAGCACATATGAAGAAGAAAATGAATCTGTTGTTACAGATAAGAAAAGCGTGATCGTACTTGGCTCCGGCCCGATTCGAATCGGCCAAGGGGTTGAATTTGACTACGCTACGGTTCACTCCGTATGGGCAATTAAACAAGCAGGCTATGAGGCAATTATCGTCAATAATAACCCGGAAACCGTGTCGACCGATTTCAGTATCTCAGACAAGCTGTACTTTGAACCGCTTACGATCGAAGATGTCATGCATATCATTGACCTCGAACAGCCGATGGGCGTTGTCGTGCAATTTGGCGGACAAACTGCAATCAACCTTGCTGACGAACTTTCTGCACGCGGAGTTAAAATCCTTGGAACGTCATTAGAAGATTTAGACCGTGCGGAAGACCGCGATAAGTTTGAACAGGCGCTGGAAGAACTTCAAGTGCCGCAGCCGCTTGGCAAAACTGCGACATCGGTTGATCAGGCGGTAAACATCGCAAGCAACATCGGCTATCCGGTACTGGTGCGCCCTTCATATGTGCTTGGCGGACGGGCGATGGAAATTGTCTATCATGAGGAAGAGCTGCTCCATTACATGAAAAACGCAGTCAAAATCAATCCGCAGCATCCAGTCTTAATTGACAGATATCTGACTGGGAAAGAAATCGAAGTGGATGCGGTGTCTGACGGCCAAACCGTAGTCATTCCGGGAATCATGGAGCACATTGAGCGTGCGGGCGTGCACTCCGGAGACTCCATCGCGGTCTATCCGCCGCAGTCTCTGACGGAAGACATTAAGAAAAAAATTGAACAATATACGATCGCACTTGCAAAAGGGCTGAACATTGTCGGCTTGCTCAACATTCAATTCGTCCTGTCAAAAGGTGAAGTATACGTGCTTGAAGTCAATCCGAGATCAAGCAGAACGGTGCCGTTCTTAAGCAAGATCACGGGCATCCCGATGGCGAACCTCGCGACAAAAGTCATTCTCGGGCAAAAGCTGGCTGAGTTTGGCTACAATGAAGGCCTGCAGCCTGAACAGCAGGGCGTATTTGTAAAAGCGCCGGTCTTCTCCTTCGCGAAGCTGAGAAGAGTGGACATTACGTTAGGGCCTGAAATGAAATCAACAGGAGAGGTCATGGGCAAAGATTCCACTCTTGAAAAGGCGCTCTATAAAGCGCTGATAGCTTCAGGCATTCAAATTCCTAACTACGGTTCCGTGCTTTTAACAGTGGCTGATAAGGACAAAGAAGAAGGGCTTGCCATCGCTAAACGATTCCATGCGATCGGGTATAACATTTTAGCGACCGAAGGAACGGCGGGGTATCTCAAGGAGGCGTCAATTCCAGCGAAGGTCGTCGGAAAAATCGGCCAGGACGGCCCGAACTTGCTTGATGTGATCAGAAATGGAGAAGCCCAGTTTGTCATCAATACGCTGACTAAAGGAAAGCAGCCGGCAAGAGACGGATTTAGAATCAGACGTGAATCAGTAGAAAACGGTGTTGCCTGCTTAACATCTTTAGATACGGCAGAAGCCATTTTGCGGGTGCTGGAAAGCATGACGTTCCGTGCCGATCAAATGCCGGCAATCAACACAAATCAGGAGGCGGCAATCACTATATGAAAAAAGCGTATTTGACGGTGTGTGCTAACCAGCAAATTGCAGACCGGGTGTATCAAATGGTTCTAAAAGGGGAGCTTGTCCAAAGGTTTACTGCCCCGGGACAGTTCCTTCATCTGAAAGTGAGCGAAGCGGTTACGCCTCTTTTGCGAAGACCAATCAGCATTGCTGATGTTAACTTTGAAAAAAATGAAGTCACCATGATTTATCGAGTAGATGGGGAAGGAACAAGACTCTTGTCGCTGAAGCAGAAGGGAGATCTCGTAGATGTCCTCGGGCCTTTGGGCAATGGCTTTCCAGTAGATGAAGTCCAACCCGGAAAGACGGCTTTGCTGGTAGGAGGCGGTGTAGGAGTGCCGCCTCTCCAAGAACTGTCGAAACGTTTAAAGGAAAAAGGCGTAAAGGTCATACACGTTTTAGGATTCCAATCGGCAAAGGATGTTTTCTACGAAAAAGAATGCGGACAGTACGGCGACACATATGTAGCAACAGTTGACGGAAGCTACGGGGAAACCGGGTTTGTCACAGATGTCATCAAACAAAAAAATCTTGAATTTGACATTCTTCTCAGCTGCGGGCCGACACCGATGCTAAAGGCGCTCAAACAAGAATACGCCCACAAAGAGGTTTACATTTCCATGGAAGAACGAATGGGCTGCGGTATTGGTGCATGCTTCGCCTGTGTGTGCCATACAAACGAAAGTGAGACATCCTATGTAAAGGTATGTCTTGACGGACCTGTATTTAAAGCTCAGGAGGTGGCGCTGTAATGCTAGAGGTGAAATTGCCGGGTCTGGATTTGAAAAATCCGATCATTCCCGCATCAGGCTGCTTCGGTTTTGGAACAGAGTTTGCGCGTTTTTATGATTTGTCTTGTCTCGGAGCAATCATGATCAAAGCTACGACAAAGGAGCCCCGCTTCGGGAATCCGACGCCTAGGGTAGCTGAGACTGGCGCTGGAATGCTCAATGCGATCGGTCTGCAAAATCCAGGGCTGGAAAGCGTCTTAGAAAATGAGCTGCCATGGCTTGAGCAATTTGATACGCCTATTATTGCCAATGTCGCCGGCTCACAAGTCGAGGATTATGTTGAAGTCGCAGAACTTATCAGCAAAGCGCCTAATGTCCATGCGCTTGAATTGAACATTTCCTGTCCGAACGTCAAAACAGGCGGAATTGCTTTTGGCACAAATCCTGCCATGGCTGCTGATTTGACGAAGGCTGTTAAAAAAGTGTCAGATGTGCCTGTATATGTGAAGCTTTCTCCGAATGTGGCAAACATCACAGAAATTGCGGTAGCGATTGAAGAAGCGGGTGCGGATGGTCTAACGATGATCAACACATTAATCGGCATGAGGCTCGATTTAAAATCAGGCAAGCCAATATTAGCCAATAAAACTGGAGGGCTTTCGGGTCCTGCTGTAAAGCCTGTTGCGATCCGCATGGTGTATGAGGTCAGCCAGGCTGTCAGCATTCCGGTTATCGGGATGGGAGGCGTTCAGACGGCCGAAGACGCATTGGAATTTCTTCTGGCTGGAGCAAGTGCGGTCGCTGTCGGAACAGCAAATTTCGTGAATCCTTTCGCATGCCCTGACATCATTGAGCAGCTCCCAGCTGTTTTACGCCAATACGGCTATGAATCTGTTGAAGAATGCATCGGAAGGAGCTGGAATCATGAAAAACAACCTGCCCATCATCGCGCTTGATTTTGCATCAGCTGAAGAAACACTGTCATTTTTAGCTCCTTTTCACAAAGAACCGTTATTTGTGAAGGTTGGAATGGAGCTTTTTTATCAAGAAGGCCCGGCTATCATTGCACAATTAAAAGAAAGAAACTGTGAGATCTTTTTAGATTTAAAGCTCCATGACATTCCGACCACGGTGAATAAAGCAATGAAGCGTCTCGCCTGCCTTGGAGTCGATCTCGTCAATGTCCACGCAGCCGGAGGCAAAAAAATGATGGAAGCAGCCTTGGAAGGCTTAGAGGAAGGCACGCCGGCAGGAAAACAACGTCCGTCACTTATTGCGGTAACCCAGCTGACAAGCACTTCTGAACAAATGGTGAAGGATGAGCTGCTGATCAGAAAGCCTCTCATCGACACGGTTGTGCACTACAGCAAACTGGCGGAGAATAGCGGACTTGATGGAGTGGTGTGCTCTGTTCATGAAGCAAAAGCCATTTACGAAGCAGTGTCGCCGTCGTTTTTGACGGTGACCCCGGGTATCCGTATGTCAGCAGACACTGCGAATGATCAAGTTCGCGTTGCAACGCCTTCTATAGCAAGAGAAAAAGGGTCATCAGCAATTGTTGTGGGACGCTCTATTACAAAAGCTGCAAATCCGCTAAAAGCCTATGAAGCTGTCAAACTCGAATGGGAGGGAATCAAACAATGAAACAAATCATCGCAAAACATCTATTAGACATTCAAGCTGTATTTTTACGCCCGAATGAGCCGTTTACATGGGCGAGCGGCATCTTATCGCCAATTTACTGTGACAATCGCCTTACCCTTTCTTTCCCAGAGGTAAGAAAGGATGTTGCTGCAGGCATCAGCAAGCTTATCCAAGAGCATTTCCCGAAAGCTGAAATGATCGCAGGAACAGCGACAGCAGGTATCCCTCATGCGGCATTGGCGGCTGACCGTTTGAACCTGCCGATGTGTTATGTGAGAAGCAAACCGAAAGCACATGGAAAAGGCAATCAAATTGAGGGTGCAGTTCAAAAAGGCCAGAAAACAGTTGTCATAGAAGATTTAATTTCCACAGGGGGCAGCGTACTCGAAGCTGCAGCAGCTCTGAAAGCTGCTGGCTGTGAAGTGCTTGGTGTGGTATCAATCTTTACGTATGGACTTCCTAAAGCGCAGGAAGCGTTTGCTGAGGCTGGTCTTCCATACTACTCGTTAACTGATTATGACACACTGACAGAGGTTGCACTTGAGAATGGAAATATTCATTCAGATGACCTGAAAAAGCTGCAAACATGGAAAACTAATCCCGAGTCAAAAGATTGGTTTAAAAATTAAAAAATAAATTTCAGTATTGTGAAGGGCTTTAATGCCTTGCCACGATTGAAAACAGGCCCTTGGGTCTGTTTTTTTATTAATCCTATAAAAAAACTCGGGTTGACTTATGTTAGAATTGTGCTAAAATTTACTACAAATCTGAAAAACTTATCAAGAGCGGCTGAGGGACTGGTCCTATGAAGCCCGGCAACCTGCACAATGTGTAAGGTGCTACTTCCAGCAAAATGTATTCCATTTTGAAAGATAAGGGCTACATGCAGTTCCTGTCTTTCTTTCCGCCGGATTGAAAGTTTTTTATTTTAAGAGGGGCTGTTTACGGAGATAACAGCAGCCGCATCACATTACAATTGGGAAAGACAACCGGCAGAAAGCTACTGTTTGTTTGTCTCCGAAAGGAGGAAAGAAGAAATGTTAACGTACGATAATTGGGAAGAACCAACGATTACATTTCCGGAGGACGATCCTTATAAAGGGGCGCTGTCAGTTTTAAAATGGGCTTACGGCCATTACGGCAATCAGCTTGTTTATGCCTGCAGTTTCGGAATTGAAGGAATCGTTCTGATTGACTTAATCTATAAAGTGAAAAAAGACGCAGAGATTGTATTTCTCGATACAGGGCTTCATTTTAAAGAAACCTATGAAACGATAGAACGCGTAAAAGAGCGTTATCCCGGCCTCAATATCATCCTGAAGAAACCGAACCTTACTCTTGAGGAACAGGCGGAAGAACATGGTGATAAACTGTGGGAAAGAGAGCCGAATCAATGCTGCTATCTCAGAAAGATCGTTCCTTTAAGAGAGGCGCTTTCCGGCCACCCGGCATGGCTTTCCGGCCTGCGCCGCGATCAAGGGCCAAGCCGTGCCAATACGAATTTCTTAAACAAAGATGAGAAATTCAAATCAGTAAAAGTTTGCCCGCTTATCCATTGGACTTGGAAAGACATCTGGAGATACACCTCTCGGAATGAGCTGGACTACAATCCGCTCCACGATCAAGGGTATCCAAGTATCGGCTGCGCGCCTTGTACGTCACCTGCATTTACCGCAGAGGACCTGCGCTCAGGCAGATGGAACGGTATGGCGAAAACAGAATGCGGACTGCATGAATAAGGAGCTGCAAAATGGAATTAGCCGCTATTTTATTTAGCTTGTTTTTCGCAGTGAATATTGGCGCAAGCGGCGCTGCAGCTTCAATGGGAGTTGCTTACGGCTCTGGGGCCATCAAAAAGAAAACCTACGCTTTGATCATATGTGCTGTTGGTGTTCTGGCCGGGGCTGTCATTGGCGGGGGCGAAGTTGTGAAAACCATCAGCTCTGGGATTATCCCGGAACAGACGATCACGCTGACGATTGTTTGCATCATTATCGGGGCTGCTGCACTGTCGCTTTTTACAGCTAATCTGCTCGGCATTCCTTTATCGACAAGTGAAGTCACGGTCGGGGCGGTTGTCGGTGTGGGCGTTGCGTACCAAGTATTGTTTGTAAACAATCTTCTGATTATTGTTTCATTTTGGATTTTCGTTCCGCTGTTCGCTTTTGGTTTTACATTTTTTGTAGCAAAGCTGTTTCGTTATTTTAAGATCGAAATTACGTCTTCCCGTAAACAAAACATCCTTGGCATCCTTTTGCTATGCGCTGGTTTTTTTGAAGCATTCTCTGCGGGCATGAACAATGTAGCGAATGCTGTTGGACCGTTAGTGGCTGCCGGCGTACTGGATGTAGCGAAAGGAACCCTGTATGGGGGAGTTTTTGTAGCCCTGGGCGCACTGATATTAGGCCGCAGGGTGTTAGAAACAAACGGGAAGAAAATCACGCGGTTTTCAAAAGGGGAAGGCATTCTCCTATCCGGAACAGGAGCAGGGCTGGTGATCATCAGTTCTATATTTGGAATGCCGGTGCCCTTGGCCCAAGTAACGTCATCGTCTATTATCGGAATAGGCATGGCGAAAAACGGCCCAAACGTATTTCATAAACAGGTCGTTCAAACGATGCTGAAAGTATGGATCGTGTCGCCGTTTTTATCTTTATCCATCTCCTATCTGCTTGTATCTATGTTTTTAAAGGCGGATTATTATTCAATCTTTATCATGGTAAGTGTGCTTTTAGCGGCAGGCGGTGCCGTCAGCCTGACAAAAGCCATTCGTAAAGAGAGACGCTCTGTCCACGATCAAGGCGGGGGAATCTAACTATTAATCTGAGTTATTTTATCTGTTAACTAGGAGGAAATGAATATTATGAGCTTAGCACCACATGGAGGAAAACTGGTAAACCGAGTAAATGAGTCATATGAGGTAAGCGGCATTCAGAAAGAAATTGAACTTGATTTGATCTCTTTTGCCGACCTGGAATTGATCGGAATCGGCGGATACAGCCCGATCGAAGGCTTCTTTAATGAGAAAGATTACGTATCTGTTGTTGAAAACATGCGTCTTGCTTCCGGTGTTGTATGGTCTATTCCGATCACGCTGCCGGTAGATGCACAAAAAGCAGCCGAACTGTCAGTCGGCGAAACAGTAAAATTAACGTATGACGGAGAAACATACGGCGTTATCCAAATCGAAGACTTATACGTGCCTGACAAACAAAAAGAAGCTGTTAACGTGTATAAAACGGATGATCAGGCTCATCCGGGTGTAAAAAAGCTGTTCAGCCGCGGTGATACATATGTCGGCGGTCCGATCACACTGATTAAAAAAGCTTCCAAACAATTCCCTGAGTTTACATTTGAACCGACGGAAACAAGACGCCAGTTTGCAGAAAAAGGCTGGGAAACAATTGTCGGTTTCCAAACGAGAAATCCTGTTCACAGAGCGCATGAATATATTCAAAAAACGGCTCTTGAGACAGTGGACGGTTTGTTTTTAAACCCGCTTGTCGGCGAAACAAAATCTGATGACATCCCCGCTGATGTCCGGATGGAAAGCTATCAAGTGCTTCTTGACAACTATTACCCGAAAGACCGTGTCTTCCTTGGCGTTTTCTTGGCTGCAATGCGTTATGCCGGTCCGAGAGAAGCGATTTTCCATGCGCTTGTCAGAAAAAACTACGGCTGCACGCATTTCATTGTCGGCCGCGATCACGCTGGTGTCGGTGATTATTACGGCACGTACGAAGCCCAGGAGCTGTTTGACACATTTAAACCTGAAGAACTCGGCATTACACCGCTGAAATTCGAGCACAGCTTCTTCTGCGAAAAATGCGGAAATATGGGGACCGCGAAAACGTGCCCGCACGGCCGAGAGCATCACGTGATTTTATCAGGCACCAAGGTGAGAGGGATGCTGAGAGACGGTGTACTGCCGCCTGCAGAATTCAGCCGCGCAGAAGTTGTAGAGGTGTTAATCAAAGGCATGAAGAAAAAAGAAGAAGCAGGCGTTTCTTAAGGGGGACTGGGAGTGACAAATCGCGATATCGTATGGCATGAAGCCTCTATTACAAAAGAAGAGTATCAGCAAAAAAACAAGCATAAAAGCTCCATTCTCTGGCTGACGGGCCTAAGCGGCTCAGGCAAATCAACCATTGCCAATGCGGCTGCGAGAGAACTTTTTGAGCAAGGCTTCCAAGTTATTGTGCTGGATGGTGACAACATTCGCCACGGTTTAAATAAAGATCTCGGCTTTTCTGATGAAGACCGAAAAGAAAACATCCGCCGAATCGGAGAGGTAGCGAAACTTTTTGTGCAGCAGGGCACCATTGTCATGACTGCTTTTATCTCTCCTTTCCGTGAGGACAGAGACCAGGTCCGCCAGCTTGTGGAAGCAGGCGAATTTAACGAAGTTTATATTAAATGCGACCTCGATATTTGTGAACAAAGAGATCCAAAAGGGCTCTACAAAAAAGCAAGAAACGGGGAAATTCCGTTCTTCACAGGCATTGATTCTCCTTATGAAGAGCCGGAAGCTCCTGAGCTCGTCCTTGACTCAGGACAATATGATCGTGAAGAGTGCAAAAATCAGCTGATCGAGTTTGTAAAGCAGCAAATGAGCTAAACGCCGCTCAGCTGTATTCTTCTCAGATGCCGAAAATGCAAACAAGAACAACATCACAGCGAACGTTCTGGAAGAACTCGAATAGATCGGGGGAAAGACGATGGGGAAAGTATATATTGTAGGAGCGGGTCCCGGAGATCCTGATCTGCTGACAATTAAAGCGCTGAAAGCCATTGAAAAAGCTGATGTAATCCTATATGACAGATTAGTAAATAAAGAGATTTTGCAATATGCCAAGGAGCAGGCGGACCTGATCTACTGCGGGAAGCTTCCAGATTTTCATACAATGAAGCAGGAAACCATCAATCGGTTTCTTGTGAAGTATGCGCAAAAAGGGAAAACCGTTGTCAGATTGAAAGGCGGAGACCCATTTGTGTTCGGCAGAGGAGGGGAAGAAGCGGAATGCCTTTCTGAAAATGGCATTCCGTTTGAAATTGTCCCCGGTATCACATCGGGAATCGCGGCGGCTGCTTATGCCGGGATTCCTGTCACTCATCGGGACGCGGGCTCTAACGTGGCTTTTGTAACGGGGCATTATAAAAAAGAAGAGGATTTTGAGGAAAAGTGGAAAGCGCTGGCCACAGGGATTGATACACTTGTCATCTATATGGGCATTAAAAATGTGCAGCAGATCGAAAAAAAACTCCTGGAAAACGGCCGGGACGGTTCTACTCCGGCAGCGTTTATTCATTGGGGAACAACGGACAAGCAAAAATCTGTTTTTTGTACAGTTGACACCCTTTCAGAAACGGTGAAAAAAGAAGACATTAAAAATCCGAGTTTAATTGTTGTTGGAAATGTTGTAAATTATCACTATAAGCTGGAATGGTTTGAATCTGAGCTGAAAAAACAAGATTTAAGCGAGGCGTTGTAAATGAAACAAGCGATTTTATATGTCGGCCACGGCAGCCGGGTAAAAAAGGCTCAGCAAGAGGCCGCTGCATTTTTGGAAGGATGCAAAGCGCACATCTCTGCGCCTGTTCAGGAAATCAGTTTTTTAGAGCTGCAGGAGCCGGCAATTGAGACAGGGTTTGAAGCATGTGTGAAGCAAGGCGCCACTCATATCGCAGTGGTGCCTCTGCTTCTTTTAACGGCTGCTCATGCAAAACATGATATTCCGGAAGAAATTGCCCGTGCCGCATCCCGGTATCCTTCAGTCCATATCTCATACGGAAGTCCGATTGGGATTGACGAAGAAGTGGTCAAAGCTGTCTATCATCGTGTTAAAGACATAGGTGTTCCGTACGAAAACGCGAGGGTTGTGCTCATCGGCAGGGGAAGCTCAGACCCAGATGTAAAAAGAGACGTAACCGGCATTGCCGGATTGCTCCAAAACATCATGCCCGTCAAGGAAGTGATTCCATGTTTTATGACAGCATGCGGTCCCAATTACAAAGAGGTTTTTTCTGAGCTGAAAAAAGATGACGGCGTGACGACCTTTATTGTTCCGTATTTGCTGTTTACCGGGATGCTGATGAATGAGATTGAACGTGAGGTCCAGGAATTAAAGGCCAAAAATGCAAATGTCTACCTCTCTTCCTATATCGGTTTCCACCCGCATGTGAAAAAGGCATTTTTACATCGTGTGAAAGAAACTGCTGACAACCATGAGGGGCAATTTAATTTTGACGGAGGCTCATATGCTCCCGCTTCACATTAGTTTGCAGAAGAAAAAGGTTGTGATCGCAGGAGGCGGCAGTATTGCGCTCAGAAGGTTAAAAACGGTGCTTTCTGAGGGAGCGGATATTACGCTTGTCAGTCCGGTTGCGGAACCGGAAATCAGGCAGATGGCAGACAATCGCCAAATCAAGTGGCTGAGCCGGAAGATTGAGAAAGAGGATTATCTCGACGCTTTTTTGATTATTGCCGCGACGGATGACGCCGCTGTGAATAAAGAGATCGCTCAAAATGCAACGCCTTCCCAGCTTGTCAACTGTGCCAGTGACGCTGAGCTGGGCAATGTGTATATGCCGAAAATCGTAAAAAGAGGGCATGTTACGGTTTCTGTTTCGACAAACGGAGCCAGTCCAAAGCATACGAAGAAACTTGCTGAAAAAGTGGACATGCTCATTGACGGCGGCTTTGTCAGCGAAGTAGACAGGCTTTATCAGATCAGAAGAAATAAATAAGCCAGAGCAGTTGCTGCTCTGGCTTTTCTTTATATAAATCAGCTTTTTTTCAGCCTGATAACAGTATCCGCATCAGGCGTGACAAAGACGGTATGCTGGCTGTCATAAGTCACGAATCCGGGCTTTGCGCCGTTCGGCTTTTTGACGTGCCTGATTTTTGTATAATCAACAGGCACAGAACTTGAATCTTTTGCTTTTGAAAAATAAGCTGCAATTGTGGCGGCTTCAATAATTGTTTGTTCATCCGGCTCGCTGTTTCTGATGACAACATGGGAGCCCGGGATATCCTTCGTGTGAAGCCATATGTCGTCTCTGGCAGCTGCTTTGGTCGTTAAATACTCGTTTTGACGGTTGTTTTTGCCGACTAAAATAGTGTGACCGGAAGAGGATTCGTATGTTTCTAAAACAGGGTTGTTCTGTTTTTGTTTTTTCTGCCCTTTTTGCTGCTTAGGACGTAAATATTTCCCCTCCACAAGCTCTTCTCTGATTTCACTGATATCGCGCGGAGAAGCGGAAGACAGCTGCTGAATCAACTGGTCGAAGTATACAATTTCTTGCTGAGCCAGCCTGATTTGTTCTTCGACAACGGCAACTGAGTTTTTCGCCTTCTGATACTTAGTGAAATAGGCCTGTGCATTCTCTGAAGGTGTCTTGTTCGGATTCAGCGGGATGGCGATTGTCGGATTTTCCTCATCATAGTAGTTGATGACTTCAGCCTGCTTGTCGCCTTTTTTCATCATATATAAATTTGCGGTCAGCAGCTCCCCGTAAAGCTGAAATTCCTTAGCGTTTTCCGAATACTTCAGTGTTTTTTCCAGTTTTTTGATTTTGTTGGCGTTCTTTTTCCGTTCATTCACAACGAACCGCTCAAGATCCTGAGCCTGCTGTTTAACCCGGTCCCGCTCAGCTTTTCCGAAATAAAAACGGTCCAGCAGCTCACTTAATGAATCGAAGCGGCGTGCTTCTCCTTTAAGGTGAGTCAGCTCCAGCAGATAAAAATATTCCTTCCCGTTAACAGTCGTAATGTTAGGGTTGAAACGGTGCTCCCTTATCTCTGCAAAGAGCTCCAGAAGCGCTTTTGGCAGTGTTCCTTTGTTGGCAAGGCCCGCTCTGTGGACAGCTTCTTTTGCGAAGAGCGGAGAAACACCGGAAAAATGGTCAACAATTTGTTTATCTAGCCGTCCTTCTTGAAAACTGAGATGACGCAACATGTCATCTTCAGTCGCTTCTAGCGGTGAGATCTTGTCCTGGGCCGGCGGAAGCTTATAATCGTAGCCCGGCAGTACGGTGCGATAGCTGTTCATTGACGGCGATAAATGCTTCAGCCCGTCGATGATCGCATTTTCCTCTCCGTCCGTCAGAATGATATTGCTGTGGCGGCCCATAATTTCGACATAAAGTTTTCGATGCGTTTCATCACCGATTTCATTCCGGCTTTTAATATGAAAAATCATAATGCGGTCAAGGCCCGCCTGTTCAATTTTTTCAATAAATCCGCCTTCAATATGCTTTCTTAGCAGCATGCAAAACATCGGCGGTTCACTCGGGTTTTCATACGTTTGGGCCGTGATATGCACCCGTGAATAGCTTGGGTGTGCCGATAATAAAAGCTTTTGGTTTTTTCCATTGGCGCGGATGTGAAAAATCACATCGTGCTTATAAGGCTGATGGACTTTCGTGATCCGTCCGCCCATTATTCGCTCGTTCAGTTCGTGTGTCATTCCGTATGTAAACATGCCATCAAACGACATATATAATACACCCTCTCATTCTTCCTGCATTCGATAATTATAGCATGAAATGGGACGAGTCAGAATAAGCATGCTTATAGAGTGATATCTCTATAAGAGAGCAGGGGAGTGGACGAGCGGAATGAAGTTTCATGAAATGGGACAAACAGATTTATTAGAGGCAACAAATACGTCCATGAAACAAGGATTAACTGAAAAAGAGGTGAAAAAACGCCTCGACAAGCATGGGCCAAACGAGCTTCAAGAAGGGAAAAAAACATCAGCGCTTATCTTGTTTTTGGCGCAGTTTAAAGATTTCATGGTGCTTGTGCTGCTTGCGGCAACATTAATTTCAGGGTTTCTTGGTGAATATGTGGACGCGGTTGCGATTATTGCGATTGTGTTTGTGAATGGCATACTTGGGTTCTTTCAAGAACGGCGTGCAGAGCAATCTCTTCAGGCATTAAAAGAGCTGTCAACTCCTCATGTGATGGCGCTCAGGGAAGGAAGCTGGACAAAGATCCCTTCGAAAGAACTGGTACCGGGCGACATTGTGAAGTTTACAAGCGGCGACCGGATTGGAGCAGATGTCCGAATTGTCGAAGCTAAAAGCCTTGAAATTGAAGAATCAGCGTTAACCGGAGAGTCAATCCCGGTTGTGAAACATGCGGATAAATTGAAAAAACCCGATGTGTCGCTGGGGGATATTACGAATATGGCCTTTATGGGAACCATCGTCACCCGCGGCAGCGGTGTCGGTGTTGTCGTCGGTACAGGAATGAACACGGCTATGGGGAAAATCGCTGACATGCTTGAATCGGCGGGAACTCTGTCAACCCCGCTGCAAAGAAGGCTCGAGCAGCTCGGGAAAATTTTAATTGTTGTCGCTTTGCTGCTCACTGTGCTTGTTGTCGCTGTCGGCGTGATCCAGGGACACGATCTGTACAGCATGTTTTTAGCCGGTGTTTCGCTAGCGGTAGCCGCCATTCCAGAAGGGCTGCCAGCCATTGTGACAGTAGCGCTGTCATTGGGTGTACAGCGTATGATCAAGCAAAAATCAATCGTGAGAAAGCTTCCGGCTGTTGAGACGCTTGGGTGTGCCTCTATTATTTGTTCAGACAAAACAGGAACAATGACGCAAAACAAAATGACGGTCACACATGTATGGTCCGGAGGAAAAACGTGGAGAGTGTCGGGCACGGGCTACGATCCGAAAGGAGGCTTCACACTGAACGATAAAGAGGTCAGTGTGAATGAGCATAAGCCGCTGGAGCAAATGCTGTTATTCGGAGCGCTTTGTAACAACTCGAATATTGAGAATAGAAACGGTGACTATGTGCTTGACGGAGATCCGACAGAGGGAGCGCTGCTCACTGCGGCAAGAAAAGGCGGCTTTTCAAAGGAGTTTGTGGAATCCCATTACCGGGTGGTTGAGGAGTTTCCGTTTGATTCAGCACGAAAAATGATGACTGTCATTGTAGAGGATCAGGACAGAAAGCGCTATATCATTACGAAAGGCGCGCCGGATGTACTGATGAAGCGGTCCGCCCGTATTTATTATGACGGCTCTGCCGCTCTTTTCTCAAATGAGAGAAAAGCAGAAACAGAGGCAGTATTACGGCAATTGGCTTCCCAGGCGCTCCGAACGATTGCCGTTGCCTATAGACCGGTAAAAGCAGGGGAAACACCGTCAATGGAGCAGGCGGAAAAAGATCTGACAATGCTTGGCCTTTCAGGCATCATAGATCCGCCGCGCCCTGAAGTCAGACAGGCGATTAAAGAATGCCGTGAAGCGGGAATTAAGACTGTCATGATTACAGGGGATCATGTTGAGACAGCAAAAGCTATAGCGAAAGATTTGCGCCTCCTCCCGAAAAGCGGAAAAATCATGGACGGCCAGATGCTGAATGAGCTTTCGCAAGAAGAGCTTTCTGACGTAGTGGAGGATGTGTATGTGTTTGCCCGCGTTTCCCCTGAGCATAAATTGAAGATTGTTAAAGCGTATCAGGAAAACGGACATATCGTTGCAATGACAGGAGACGGCGTCAATGACGCGCCGGCTATCAAACAGGCTGACATCGGCGTTGCCATGGGTATTACAGGAACGGATGTGGCGAAGGAAGCATCATCCCTCATTCTCGTAGATGATAATTTTGCAACCATTAAATCAGCGATTAAAGAAGGCAGAAACATCTATGAAAATATTAGAAAATTTATCCGATACCTGCTGGCTTCTAACGTAGGAGAAATTTTGGTCATGCTTTTCGCCATGCTGCTTGCCCTTCCTTTGCCGCTCGTGCCGATTCAGATTTTGTGGGTCAACTTGGTGACAGATGGATTGCCGGCGATGGCGCTCGGCATGGATCAGCCGGAAGGAGACGTTATGAAGCGGAAACCGCGTCACCCGAAAGAAGGGGTGTTTGCCCGCAAGCTTGGATGGAAGGTGGTCTCCAGAGGGTTTTTAATCGGTGCTGCCACGATTTTGGCTTTTATCATCGTGTATCACCGCAATCCTGAGAATTTGTCTTATGCGCAGACAATTGCGTTTGCGACGTTGGTGCTGGCTCAGCTCATTCACGTATTTGACTGCCGGAGCGAAACATCCGTTTTTTCCAGAAATCCGTTTGAAAACTTGTATCTGATCGGCGCTGTATTGTCATCGATTTTACTGATGCTGGTGGTCATTTACTATCCGCCGCTTCAGCCGATTTTCCATACGGTTGCCATCACGCCGGGAGACTGGATGCTGGTCATCGGCATGTCGGCCATCCCTACTTTTTTGCTGGCGGGGTCACTTTTGACAAGAAAAAAATAAATTCATATGATATAATCTTAGGGGTAATAGCATGTCTATTGCCCTTTTATTTTGAGAACAGGGAAGAAATTGGGTGTTTTATTTATGATACGAAGTATGACAGGCTTCGGCAGTGCAAGCAAAACACAAGATGATCTCTCTGTAAGCGTTGAACTTAAATCTGTGAATTACAGGTTTAAAGAAGTGAACGCTCGTTTGCCAAGGCCTTTGCTATATTTAGAAGATAAGCTGAAACAGACGATTCTGCAGTACATACAGCGCGGAAGAATTGAGCTTTTCGTCTCCGTTGACAGTGATATGCTTGTAGAGAGAAGGCTTGATATTGATTGGCCGCTTCTCGATGAGTTTGTCGCAGCTGCAGAGGATATGAAAAAGCGATATCAATTGTCCGCAGAGCCTGATGTCATGGACTTCTTCAAGCTTGATCATGTCGTCCAGATTCATGAGGAACAGACTCAAAATGAAAAGCTTGAGGAGTTAATAACAGCTGCTGCAGAGGAAGCCGTAAAAGGACTCTGTGAGATGCGCGAAAAAGAGGGGCTGCTTTTAGCCAAAGACTGTCTGATGCATATTGATCAGCTTGAAGAGCTGGCCGAAAAGACCGAATCTTTGGCAGCCGATGCTGTATCTCGTTACAGGGAACGGCTGTACGCCAGAATAAAGGAATGGACCGAAGACGTGTTGGATGAGAGCCGGCTTGTTACAGAATGCGCTATTTTTGCAGATCGCTCTGATATTACAGAAGAGATTACAAGACTGAAGAGCCACTTCGCTCAGTTTCGTGATATATTAGC
The DNA here is from genome assembly GCF_023161785.1 of Bacillus sp. 2CMS4F. Classification (NCBI taxonomy): domain Bacteria; kingdom Bacillati; phylum Bacillota; class Bacilli; order Caryophanales; family Bacillaceae; genus Bacillus; species Bacillus sp. 2CMS4F. Next base: position 472,363 of record NZ_JALNTO010000001.1, on the reverse strand, counting down.
TGAAGGCGGAGCTGTCGGGCGCAAACTCGACTTTCTTGTCCAGGAGCTGAATCGGGAAGCAAATACAATCGGCTCAAAAGCAAATGATCACCAGATCACAAAGCTTGTCGTCGAAATGAAAAGTTCTATTGAAAAAATAAAAGAACAAGTGCAAAATATAGAATAGTGACTGTGCGTATTGTTTACAGACGGACTTGCTAGGCTAAACTAGAGACGTCTATTTTACAGGGGGAACGTAGAAGATGACGATTAAACTGATTAATATCGGATTTGGCAATATTATCTCCGCCAATCGGATGATTTCGATTGTCAGCCCGGAGTCTGCGCCAATCAAACGGATGATCCAGGATGCAAGAGACCGCGGAATGCTAATTGACGCTACATACGGACGAAGAACCCGTGCAGTTGTCGTCATGGATAGTGATCACATTATCTTATCTGCCGTCCAGCCTGAGACAGTTGCACACAGACTTTCTGTTAAAGAAGAAATTATGGATGAAGGGCAGGGATAATTGCCGCATGAAAGAAAGAGGGTTATTAATCGTTCTCTCAGGTCCCTCAGGAGTTGGTAAAGGAACGGTTCGGCAAGCGATTTTTTCGCAAGAAGATACAAAATTCGAGTATTCGATTTCAGTAACAACGAGAACCCCGCGAGAGGGCGAAGTGAACGGAGTCGATTATTTTTTCAAAACGAGAGAAGAATTTGAGCAAATGATTGCAAACAATAAACTGCTTGAATGGGCAGAATATGTCGGCAATTATTACGGCACTCCTGTCGATTATGTTGAACAGACGCTCCAAGAAGGAAAAGACGTCTTTTTAGAAATCGAAGTTCAAGGCGCTCTTCAAGTGAGAAATGCTTTCCCGGAAGGTCTGTTTATTTTCCTTGCGCCTCCGAGTCTTTCTGAACTGAAGAACAGAATTGTGACAAGAGGAACGGAAACAGATGCTCTGATTGAAAATCGCATGAAAGCCGCAAAAGCTGAGATCGAAATGATGGACGCATATGATTACGTCGTAGAAAATGATAATGTCGAAACGGCTTGCGACAAAATCAAAGCAATCGTTCTCGCTGAACATTTGAAGCGTGAGCGCGTTGCACCAAGATATAAGAAAATGCTGGAGGTTGAATAACTGATGTTAGATCCGTCAATTGACTCATTAATGAATAAATTGGATTCAAAATACACGCTCGTAACCGTTTCTGCTAGACGCGCGCGTGAAATGCAAATCAAAAAAGACCAGATGATTGAACATACGATTTCACACAAATATGTAGGCAAAGCTTTAGAAGAAATTGATGCAGGCCTGCTTTCGTTTGAAAAGGAAGACCGCGAATAGTAGCACAAGTAGCAACCTATATCATGTAGGTTGTTATTTTTTTCCGTGCTGTTTTAAATTGCAGAGGGGGAGAAGTCATTGCTGAACAATCGAAATGTGTTGCTTTGCGTGAGCGGAGGCATCGCTGTTTATAAAGCCTGTGCGCTGACAAGCAAGCTGGTGCAGGCAGGGGCAAATGTTAAAGTCATTATGACTGAATCTGCGTGCCAGTTCGTTTCACCGCTGACATTTCAGGCATTGAGCCGCCATGAAGTATATACAGATACATTTAAAGAACAAAATCCAAGCGTCATCTCTCATATAGACGCAGCTGACTGGGCCGACCTGATTATTGTTGCGCCGGCTACGGCCAATGTGATTGGAAAACTGGCCAACGGCATTGCTGATGATATGCTGACAACAACCTTATTAGCGGCAACAGCGCCGGTATGGATTGCGCCCGCCATGAATGTGCATATGTATGACCATCCGGCTGTCAAACGCAATATTTCTGTCCTTTATCAGGATGGTTTTCGTTTTATTGAACCGAGCGAGGGCTATTTAGCATGCGGTTACGTTGGAAAAGGAAGATTGGAAGAACCTGAAAACATCGTGAAACTTGCGGAAAAGCATTTTGCAGAAGAAAAAGACGCGCTTTTAGAAGGCAAACAAGTGGTGATCACAGCAGGCCCGACACGGGAGGCAGTTGATCCTGTGCGTTTTTTCACGAATAAATCGACGGGTAAAATGGGATACGCATTAGCTGAGGCTGCGGTGCGGCTTGGTGCAAACGTGACCTTGATCTCAGGGCCGGTTTCGCTTGATGTCCCTAAAGGGCTTTCTCAGTTTATCCCTGTCCAATCGGCTGCGGACATGCGCGATGTGGTGCTCTCTGTGTATGAGAGAAGCGACGTCGTCATAAAAACAGCTGCTGTTGCCGATTTTACGCCAAAAACAGTATTTGACCAAAAAATGAAAAAACAAGACGGCGGAATGACCCTTGAATTAAAAAGAACAGTCGACATTTTAAAAGAATTGGGCGAGAAAAAACAGCATCAGCTGTTAGTCGGTTTTGCTGCTGAGACACAAGATGTGGAACATTACGCCCGCAAAAAGCTTTCTGCCAAAAATCTTGACATGATTGTGGCGAATGATGTGAAAGCGGCAGGGGCCGGTTTTGGTGCTGATACGAATATTGTGACGCTCTTTTTCAAAGACGGGCGCAAACGCGAGCTGCCGAAGATGTCTAAGCTCGATGTTTCGTTTGACATTCTTGGAGAAGTCGCAGCCCTCTTAAAACAAACCGGAGAGCACTCATGAATTTTGCCGAAGTCATCGTTGATGTCAGCACCAAAAATATAGACAGGCCGTTTGATTACAAAATCCCAGACCATCTTAAAGGCATGATCAAAATGGGAATGAGGGTCATTGTTCCGTTTGGCCCCCGTAAAATTCAAGGGTTTGTGACAGCTGTCAAAGATACGTCTGATCTCTCAGGTAAATCTGTCAAAGAAGTGGAGGATTTATTAGATCTTACGCCTGTTTTGACAGAAGAGCTGATGCATTTGTCTTCATGGCTGTCAGAAAAAACGCTGTCTTTTAAGATTACGGCGCTTCAAGCGATGCTGCCTGCCGCGTTAAAGGCAAAATATGAAAAAGAGCTGAAGATTGCGGAAGGTGCGGATATCCCGCCGCAGGTAGAACGGCTGTTTTCTGAAACAAAGAGCTTGCTGTATTCCGATATACCTGATCACGATACGCTGAAAATCATCCAGAAGCAGGTTCAAAAAGGCCATATCGATGTAACTTATAAAGTGGCGCAAAAAGCGAACAAAAAAATGGTCAGGTATATTCAGGCCAATGCCGGTAAAGAAGAGCTCTCCAAGCAGGCTGAGGGTTTATCCCGACAAGCGGCCAAACAGCAGGCGATCCTGCACTTTTTCATGACGGAACCGGAAGGCACGAAAATACCTGCTGCGGACCTGTGCAAAAAAACAGACGCAAGCTCAGCCACCATCAAGACCCTGATCCAAAAGGGGCTTCTGAAAGAAACCTATGAAGAGGTTTACAGAGATCCCTATCAGGACAAAATGTTCAAAAAAACAGAGCCGCTGCCGCTGACAGACGAGCAGAGCGCGGCCTTTCAGCCGATACGCCGGACGTTAGACAACAATGAACATCAAGTGTTTCTCCTGCACGGGGTTACAGGAAGCGGCAAAACGGAAATTTATCTCCAGTCGATTGAAAAAGTGCTTGCGAAAGGAAAAGAAGCCATCGTACTTGTACCGGAAATATCGTTAACGCCGCAAATGGTTCATCGCTTTAAAGGGCGCTTCGGCTCTCAGGTAGCCGTGATGCACAGCGGGTTATCCACTGGTGAAAAGTATGACGAGTGGCGCAAAATCCATCGCAAGGAAGTACGGCTTGTCGTTGGCGCGAGGTCCGCTATTTTTGCCCCGTTTGAAAATCTCGGGATGATTATCATCGATGAGGAGCATGAATCGTCCTATAAACAAGAGGAAATGCCTCGCTACCATGCGAAAGAGGTAGCGATCAAGCGAGCGGAGCACCACCGCTGTCCGGTTGTGTTAGGTAGTGCTACACCGACGTTAGAGTCATATGCACGGGCGCAAAAAGGAGTGTACGAGCTGCTTTCGCTGAAACACCGCGTCAATCACCAAGTGATGCCTGAGGTTTCGCTTGTGGATATGAGAGAGGAGCTCAGAAACGGCAATCGCTCTATGTTTTCAATAGAATTGATGGAAAAGCTTGAAGAAACCATTGCCAAGGGTGAACAGGCTGTGCTGTTTTTAAATAAAAGGGGCTATTCCTCCTTTGTGATGTGCAGGGACTGCGGATATGTCCCACAATGCCCTCATTGCGACATTTCCATGACGTATCACCGTTCCGGCCAGAGGATGAAATGCCATTATTGCGGACATGAAGAGCCTGTTCCGCATACTTGTCCTGAATGCGGGAGCGATCATATCCGTTTTTTCGGAACGGGAACACAAAGAGTGGAAGAAGAATTAACAAAGGTGCTGCCACATGCAAGAGTCATACGGATGGATGTTGATACGACCTCTCGGAAAGGTGCCCATGAAAAATTATTGTCTGCTTTCGGAGAAGGCAAAGCAGATATTCTTCTTGGAACGCAAATGATTGCGAAAGGGCTTGATTTTCCGAATGTGACACTTGTCGGAGTCTTAAGCGCTGACACAACACTGCACATTCCTGATTTCAGATCTGCTGAAAAAACGTTTCAGCTGCTAACGCAAGTCAGCGGCCGCGCGGGAAGACATGAAAAACCCGGCAATGTCATCATTCAAACGTACACACCGTCCCATTACAGCATCCAGCTGACGAAAACGCATGATTATGAAACGTTTTATCAGCATGAAATGGCGCACAGGAGGGAGCAATCCTACCCGCCGTATTACTATTTGGCTCTTGTGACGGTTTCTCACGAGGAAGTGGCAAAAGCGGCTGTAACGGCTGAGAAAATCGCACACTTTCTGAAAGCAAACTGCGGGGCAGATACGAAAATACTCGGTCCAAGCGCATCGCCGATCGCCAGGATCAAAGATAGATATCGCTATCAATGCGTGATAAAATACAAACAGGAAACCCAGATATCAGCTTTATTGAAGAAGATACTGGAACATTATAAACGGGAAATTGAACAAAAACATGTAATGATTTCAATTGATATGAATCCTTATATGATGATGTAAGATCTCACGTCTTGGAGGGTAATGAATTGGCAGTAAAAAAGGTCGTCACACATCCCGCGGAGGTTTTGGAAACGCCTGCGGAAACCGTGACTGTTTTTGATAAAAAGCTAAAAAAACTGCTTGATGATATGTACGATACCATGCTCGAAATGGATGGAGTCGGACTGGCAGCGCCGCAGATCGGTATTTTAAAAAGAGCGGCTGTCGTTGATATCGGAGAAGAAAGCGGCAGAATTGACCTTGTGAATCCGGAAATTCTTGAACAAAGCGGCGAGCAAACCGGAGTTGAAGGATGCTTGAGTTTTCCCGGCGTCTACGGAGATGTCACACGTGCCGATTATGTGAAAGTGCGGGCGTATAACCGTCAAGGAAAACCGTTTATTCTTGAAGCAAGAGGCTTTTTCGCGAGAGCCGTGCAGCATGAAATGGACCACTTGGACGGCGTGCTGTTTACATCAAAAATAAGCAAATATTATACAGAAGATGAACTAGCGGATATGGAAGGATGATTTGATGACGAGAATCGTGTTTATGGGAACACCAGATTTTTCAGTTCCTGTGTTAAAAACCGTGATAGATGACGGATATGAAGTAGTGGGGGTCGTCACGCAGCCGGACCGTCCGAAGGGCAGAAAAAAAGTGCTTACGCCTCCGCCTGTGAAGGAAGAAGCTTTGCGTCACGGTATCCCGGTTCTTCAGCCTGAAAAAGTCAGACTGAAAGAAGAAATTGAAAAGGTGCTGGCATTAAAACCGGATCTTATTGTGACGGCAGCGTTTGGGCAAATTCTGCCTAAAGAGCTTCTCGACAGCCCTAAGTACGGATGCATTAATGTCCATGCGTCTCTTTTGCCTGAACTGAGAGGCGGGGCTCCTATCCATTATTCTATTCTCCAAGGAAAGAAAAAAACCGGAGTTACCATTATGTACATGGTGGAAAAATTAGATGCAGGCGATATGATTTCAAAAGTGGAAGTAGACATTGAAGAAACCGACAATGTCGGAACCCTGCACGATAAATTAAGCGTTGCTGGCGCGAAGCTTCTGTCTGAAACAGTTCCTCAAGTTATAGCCGGCGACATATCACCTGAAAAGCAGGATGACGAGAAAGCGACGTATGCGCCAAACATTAAAAGAGAACAAGAGCTGATTGACTGGTCCAGAGCGGGGGAAGAGCTTTATAATCAAGTTCGAGGTTTAAACCCATGGCCTGTTGCCTATACGACTTTAAATGGACAAAACCTGAAAGTGTGGGCGGCCAAGAAAATAGCGGCGCCGGCAAAAGCCGAGCCCGGCACAGTCATTGCTATTGAAAAAGAAGGAATTATCGTCGCCACAGGAAACGATACGGCACTGTTATTAACAGAGCTGCAGCCTGCCGGCAAAAAACGCATGCGAGGCGAAGACTTTGTCCGTGGCGCCCATGTTGAGACAGGTGATATGTTAGGAGTACACAATGAAAACAAATAGCGTTCGCGATATTGCGCTGGAGGCGCTGGTCAAATTAGAACAAAATCAGGCATACAGTAACCTGCTCCTGAAATCGGTTATTAAATCCAATAAACTGAGCGATCAGGACCGGGGGCTTTTGACTGAACTCGTGTACGGTACATTGCAAAACAAAATCGCGCTGGATTATATGCTCAAGCCGTTTATCAACAAGCCGCAAAAGGTGAAGCCGTGGGTTATCCAGCTTCTCCGCCTGTCCCTATATCAAATGGAATATTTAGAGAAAATTCCCGACCGGGCAGTCATCCATGAAGCGGTAGAGATTGCTAAAAACCGCGGGCATAAAGGCATTGCCTCATTTGTCAACGGCGTGCTTCGCTCTATTCAGCGGGAAGGAGTCCCTTCCTTTGACGCTATCGAAGATCCTGTTCTCAGGCTTGCGACAGAAACCAGCCATCCTGAATGGCTCGTGAAAGAGTGGGCAGACGCATACGGATTTGATGCGGCTGAAAAGATTTGCCGCATTCATCTCATTCCGCCTAAGCAAACGCTGCGTATCAATCAAATGAAAACAGACAGAGCGGAGATACTTGATCAAATGGCAGCTGAAGGAATCGAAGCAGAAAAAGGCGATCTCGCCGAGGATGCTGTGAAGCTTGTAAAGGGAACAATCGCCGGAACTCACTTCTTCCAGACAGGTGAAGTGTCCATCCAGGATGAAAGTTCCATGCTGGTTGCCCGGGCCCTTGACCCTAAGCCAGGTGAAACGGTGCTTGATGCGTGCGCGGCGCCGGGCGGAAAGTCAGCCCATATCGCTGAATTAATGGAGAACAAGGGAAGTGTGACATCGCTTGACCTTCACAAACATAAGGTGAAGCTGATCAAAGAAGCGTCAGAACGGCTTGGCCTTTCCATTATTGATGCGAAAACAATGGACGCGAGAAAAGCGGGAGAAACGTTTAAAAGTGAACAGTTTGACCGTATTTTGGTTGACGCTCCATGCTCAGGCTTTGGCGTGATCAGAAGAAAGCCGGATATGAAATACACCAAAACCCCGAATGACAGCTCCCGGCTTGCTGAAATCCAGCTGTCTATCTTAAGGGAAATTGCGCCATTAGTAAAAAAAGGTGGCACTCTTGTCTACAGTACGTGTACAATGGATCGGACAGAAAATGAAGAAGTTATCCATGCGTTTATACAAGAACATCCTGATTTTGAACCCGATTTGTCTCTTGAAAAGCGGCTGCCTGAAAAGGCGAGACCCTTTGTTCGGGATGGGAGGCTTCAAATCCTTCCGCATTATTTCGGAACAGATGGTTTCTTTATTTGCAGCATGAGAAAGAAGGGATAAGCAATGACAGAACTTAAAAAAACAAAGATCAGAAAAGAATTGCGGACAGAGCGTCCTTCAATTTATTCTTTTGAATTAGACGAAATCAAACAATGGCTGACAGACAACGGAGAGAAACCGTTCCGCGCGGCGCAGATTTTTGAATGGCTTTACGAAAAACGAGTATCTTCTTTTGACGAAATGACAAACCTGTCAAAGGATCTGCGTGAGAAATTAAACACTCATTTCGTATTAACGACGCTGAAAACAGCAGTTAAACAAACTTCTCAAGATGGCACGATGAAGTTTTTATTCGAGCTTCACGACGGTTATACAATCGAAACCGTATTAATGAGACACGAGTATGGTAATTCTGTATGTGTAACGACACAAGTCGGCTGCCGCATTGGCTGCACATTCTGCGCATCAACGCTCGGCGGCTTAAAACGAAATCTTGAAGCAGGCGAAATTGTCGCTCAAGTGGTGAAAGTTCAAAAAGCGCTGGATGAAACGGATGAACGCGTCAGCTCTGTCGTCATCATGGGAATTGGCGAACCATTTGATAACTTTAACGAAATGCTTGCCTTCCTGAAAATCATTAACCATGATAAGGGACTGAATATCGGTGCCCGCCATATTACTGTTTCTACAAGCGGAATCATCCCGAAAATTTACGAATTCGCTGATCAGCAAATGCAGATTAACTTTGCGATTTCTCTGCACGCGCCAAATACAGAAATCAGAAGCCGTTTGATGCCGATTAACAGAGCGTACAAGCTGCCTGATTTAATGGAGGCCGTTAAATATTACATTAATAAAACAGGACGCCGGATCAGCTTTGAATACGGTCTGTTCGGCGGCGTAAATGACCAGGTCGAGCACGCTGAAGAGCTTGCAGACTTGCTGGAAGGCGTAAAATGCCACGTGAACTTGATTCCGGTAAACTATGTGCCTGAACGGGATTACGTCCGCACACCGCGCGAGCAGATTTTTGCTTTTGAGAAAACGCTGAAATCCCGCGGAGTAAATGTCACGATCCGAAGAGAGCAAGGCCATGACATTGACGCAGCCTGCGGTCAGCTTCGCGCGAAGGAGCGTCAAGACGAGACGAGGTGATGAGGGTTGTTAACAGCCTTAAAAACAGATACAGGGAAAATCCGCCAGCATAATGAAGATGATGCGGGTATTTTTAAGGGGAAAGACGATTTTGTATTAGCGGTTGTCGCTGATGGCATGGGCGGCCATCTTGCTGGAGATGTTGCAAGCAAGATGGCTGTGAAAGCCATGGGAGAGAAATGGAATGAGGCAGATACGATTCCTGCGGCGCCGTCAGAATGTGAAGAGTGGCTCATTGAACAGATTCTCGCGGTAAACAGCAAGATTTACGATCATGCCCAAGCGCACGAAGAATGCCAAGGCATGGGAACAACCATTGTATGCGCTCTTTTCACAGGCAAAACGGTTTCCGTTGCTCATATAGGCGACAGCAGATGCTATTTGCTTCAGGACGATCTTTTCGTTCAGGTGACAGAGGATCATTCTCTTGTGAATGAACTGGTTCGCACCGGTGAAATCTCCAGAGAAGATGCTGAGCATCACCCGCGCAAAAATGTGCTGACGAAGGCGCTCGGAACAGATCAATCTGTCAGTATTGACGCACGTTCTTTCGAAATTGAACCCGGAGATAAACTCCTTTTATGTTCTGATGGACTGACGAATAAAGTGGAAGTCACTGAATTAAAAGACATCCTGCAAAGCGATTCAGCTCCTCAGGAAAAAGTAAACCTGCTTGTGGACAAAGCCAATGAGAATGGCGGGGAAGACAATATTACAGCAGTGTTGCTTGAGCTTGCTTTACATGTTGAAGAGGGTGAAGATCAGTGCTAATCGGCAAGCGAATCAGCGGACGTTACCAGATTCTCCGTGCCATAGGCGGCGGGGGAATGGCCAACGTTTATTTAGCTGAGGACATTATTCTTGATCGTGAAGTCGCAATCAAAATCCTGCGGTTTGACTATGTGAATGACAATGAGTTTATCAGGCGTTTCCGAAGAGAAGCCCAATCGGCATCAAGCCTTGATCACCCGAATATTGTCAGCATTTATGATTTGGGCGAGGAAGATGATATTTACTATATTGTCATGGAATACGTAGAGGGCATGACGCTAAAAGAATACATAACAGCAAATGGGCCGCTTCACCCCAAAGAAGCGCTCAGCATCATGGAGCAAATTGTCTCAGCCATTGCCCATGCCCACCAAAATCATATTGTCCACAGGGATATTAAACCGCATAACATTTTGATCGACCATATGGGCAATATCAAAGTAACGGATTTTGGAATTGCGACTGCACTGACTTCGACAACAATCACCCACACCAATTCTGTGCTGGGCTCAGTCCATTATTTATCCCCAGAACAGGCGCGGGGCGGTCTGGCCACAAAAAAATCAGATATTTATGCGCTTGGGATTGTCTTATTTGAGCTGTTAACCGGCCGAATCCCGTTTGATGGAGAATCGGCTGTCAGCATCGCCTTAAAGCATCTTCAGGCTGAAACCCCTTCAGCGAAAAGGTGGAATCCCTCAGTACCCCAAAGCGTTGAAAACATCATATTAAAGGCAACCGCCAAAGATCCTTTTCATCGCTATGAAACTGCTGAAGATATGGAAGAAGATATTCGAACAGCTTTTGACGCGGACAGGCTCAACGAAAAGAAATTTACGATTCAAGATGATGAAGAAATGACGAAAGCGATTCCGATTATTAAGGATGAAGAGCTTGCGAAGGCTTCTAATGAAACCGAAGCTGACATGACATTTCCTCAAGAAAACCAAACGAAGAAAAAAGCAAAGAGAAAAAAATGGCCGTGGATTTTGCTCACCATATGCCTGATTTTTATCACGGCAGGAGTTCTCGCCGTCACTGTTTTTCCTTCTCTTTTTATGCCTAAGGATGTCAAAATACCCGATGTAGCAGGGATGGAATATGAGAAAGCGACAGATCTTCTAGAAAAAGAAGGCTTGCAGGTAGATTCAGACGTATTGGAAATCTCAGATGAGAAGATCGAAGAAGGCCTGATGGTCAAAACCGATCCTAAAGCCGAGTCTACTGTTAAAGAAGGGGCAACGGTTACGCTTTATAAGAGCACAGGTAAAGCAAAAAAGCAGATCGGTGATGTGACGGACCAATCAGTCGACAAGGCAAAAAAAGTGTTAAAGGAACAGGGCTTTAAAAATGTAACGGTGGATGAAGTAAATAATGATGAGAAAGACGCCGGCACTGTCATAGACCAGAATCCGTCAGCAGGGACCGAACTTGTGCCGGACGAAGATCAAGTTAAGCTCACAGTCAGCATCGGGCCGGAAGATATTACGCTCAGAGATTTAAAAACATACAGTAAAGAAGCAGCCTCAGGATATCTGGAAGATAACGGGCTCAAGCTGGTGGAAAAAGAAGCGTACTCAGATGACGTTCCGGAAGGACAGGTTGTCAAACAAAAACCGGCAGCGGGAACGGCGCTAAAGCCGGGAAATGAGGTCGAAGTGACATTTTCTCTCGGACCTGAGAAGAAACCGGAGAAAACAGTGAAAGAAAAAGTCAAGATCCCATATGAGCCTGAAAACGAAGGGGACGAGCTTGAGGTGCAAATCGCAATTGACGACGCGGACCACAGCATTTCTGACACTTACGAACATTTTAAGATTAAAGAGCCCGTAGAACGGACGATCGAACTGAAGATTGAACCTGGCCAAAAAGGGTACTATCAAGTGATGGTAAATAATAAAGTCGTCAGCTACAAAACAATTGAGTATCCGAAAGATGAATAACAAGGAGGGAAAATATGCCTGAGGGCAAAATTATTAAAGCGCTTAGCGGCTTTTATTACGTACTGGATGAATCAGAGGATTCAAATAGCGGAAAAGTTATACAATGCAGAGGAAGAGGCATTTTCAGAAAAAATAAAATCACCCCTTTGGTCGGTGATTATGTTGTTTATCAAGCTGAAAATAATAAAGAAGGATATCTTCTGGAGATTAAAGAAAGAACCAATGAACTTATCAGGCCGCCGATCTGCAACGTTGATCAAGCGGTGCTTGTTTTCTCGGCGATGCAGCCATCTTTCAGCACAGCATTGCTCGACCGTTTCTTGGTTCTCGTAGAAGCGAATGACATCCAGCCGATTATTTGTATTACAAAAATGGATTTAATTGAAGATCAACATACACAAAAGCTCATTCAAGCGTATGCTGAAGACTACCGTAACATTGGCTATGACGTATATCTTACCTCTTCTAAGGACCAAGACAGTTTAACGGAGATCATCCCGCATTTCCGCGGCAAAACAACGGTCTTTGCCGGCCAGTCGGGGGTTGGAAAATCCTCGCTTCTCAACGCGATCAGTCCCGAGCTGGGTTTGAGAACAAACGAGATTTCTGAGCATTTAGGCCGCGGGAAGCACACAACCCGCCATGTGGAGCTCATTCACACGTCCGGAGGTCTGGTTGCGGATACGCCGGGTTTCAGCTCTCTTGAGTTTACAGACATTGAAGAAGGAGAGCTGGGCTACACCTTCCCTGACATCAGAGAAAAAAGCGCATCATGCAAATTCAGAGGATGTCTGCATTTGAAAGAGCCGAAATGTGCAGTCAAACAAGCTGTTGAAGAAGGGGAATTAAAGCAGTACCGCTACGACCATTATGTTGAATTTATCACAGAGATAAAAGACAGAAAGCCGAGGTATTAGATCATGGTAAAGATTGCACCTTCTATTCTTTCCGCTGATTTTGCCGCTTTAGGCAAAGAGATTCAAGATGTAGAAAAAGGCGGAGCCGATTACATTCATGTTGATGTCATGGACGGCCATTTTGTCCCGAATATTACGATTGGGCCGCTGATTGTAGAAGCCATTCGTCCGGTGACGAAACTGCCCCTGGATGTACATTTAATGATTGAAGAGCCGGATCGTTATATCCCGGCTTTCGCAAAAGCTGGAGCAGATATCCTGTCTGTACATGCCGAAGCCTGTCCGCACCTTCACCGGACAATCCAGCTTATGAAAGAGCAGGGTGTAAAAGCTGGGGTTGTCCTGAATCCGCATACACCTGTTCAAGTAATTGAGCATATTTTTGAAGAACTTGATCTCGTTCTCTTAATGACGGTGAACCCTGGATTTGGCGGACAGAAATTTATTCATTCTGTTCTTCCGAAAATAAAAGAAGTGAAACGAATGGCAGAGGAAAAAGGGAAACATGATCTGCTAATTGAAGTAGACGGCGGCGTCAACAAAGAAACAGCCCCGCTAGTCATCGAAGCGGGCGCAAATTTACTTGTTGCCGGTTCTGCTGTTTATGGCCAAACTGACCGCGAAAAAGCTATTTCTGAGATAAGAGGAAGCAAATAAGCAGCAGGAGAAAGAGCCGGGCGCATTTAGCCCGAGCTCTTTTTCCTGTACCCAGAAGCAGAAAGGAAAAAGAGATGAGAAAAATCAATATCGTTGCGGGAGGTCCAAAAGATTTGATCCCTGACCTGACTGGTTATACGGCTGATCACACGATCTGGGTCGGGGTTGACAAGGGCACAGTCACGCTTTTAGATGCCGGCATCATTCCTGATGAAGCTTTCGGAGATTTTGACAGCATTACGGAGCAGGAACGCCGGCAAATCGAAAAAGCCGCGCCCGCTCTCCATGTGTACCAGGCAGAAAAAGATCAAACTGATTTAGACCTCGCTCTTGATTGGGCCCTCGAAAAGCAGCCGGATGTCATTCAGATCTTCGGTATTACGGGAGGCAGAGCAGATCACTTTTTAGGAAATATTCAGCTGCTGTACAGGGGAGTAAAAACAAATTCGAAAATGAAGCTTATAGACAAACAGAATGATATTCAGATGTTCTCTCCAGGCGAATATTCTCTTCTTATCGATCAAAACAAACGGTATATCTCCTTCATCCCATTTACAGAAGAAGTGGATGAGCTGACCCTCATCGGTTTTAAATATCCGCTAAATAAGTGTCATATTACGCTTGGTTCAACACTATGTATTAGTAACGAACTCATTCATTCACGAGGTACTTTTTCGTTTGCGAAAGGCATATTAATAATGATAAGAAGCACGGATTAGCTTCTGCTTTCACTCATTTGTTGAAATTAATGAACCTTAAAGCGATGAACAGGCGGTTACGGGACTTATAGGAGGGGACAAAAATGAAATTTTACACCATTAAATTGCCGAAGTTTTTAGGAGGAATTGTCCGGGCGATGCTGGGCTCATTTAGAAAAGATTAAAGCCCAGGGGTTCAAGCCCCCTTTCACCACATAAAAACGCCTGCCACATATCAGGGCAGGCGTTCATTTTGTTATACACGCTCAACTTTACCGGATTTCAAAGCTCGAGCAGATACATATACTTTTTTAGGTTTTCCGTTCACAAGGATACGAACCTTTTGAAGATTCGCGCCCCAAGTGCGCTTAGAAGCATTCATTGCGTGAGAACGGTTATTCCCAGCTGTTGTTTTTTTACCTGTGATAACGCATTTACGTGCCATTTGTTTCCCTCCTCACTTGCACAAAACATCTACTTTTTCACTTTCATATGTTCTTAGATGCTTTCGATATGGATACTTTAAATAATTTACCACAGCTAAAAAACGTTTGCAACTATTGTTTCATCATCTTTCAAGAAAATTCACTTGACATCTTGCACAAACAGCGGCGCTATAGTATATGTAAAGAGACGTGCAGCGTTTGTCGCGTCTTTTCTTTTCATAATGGAATTCATATAGTAGAATAGCTGTAACTCTATGCATTCGAAGGAGGAACTAGTGTGTCCATTGAATTAAGAACGAAATACGGGCAGATTGATATATCGAATGAAGTCATTGCAATGGTTGCCGGCGGCGCTGCGATTGACTGTTACGGCATTGTTGGAATGGCCTCTAAAAACCAAATTAAAGACGGACTGACTGATATCCTTCGGAAAGAGAATTTCAGCAGAGGTGTTCAAGTTCGCCAAGAAGCAGAACAGATACATATTGACATGTATATCATTGTCAGCTACGGCACAAAAATTTCTGAAGTGGCACATAACGTCCAAACAAAAGTAAAGTACACAGTAAATCAAACAGTCGGACTTGCAGTGGATTCTGTTAATATTTATGTCCAAGGCGTACGAGTGACGAACCCGTAGTTAGGAGGAGTAGGATTGTCTATCAGAACATTAGACGGCAGAACCTTTGCCGAGATGATTCTTGCAGGTGCACAGAATCTGTCGCAAAACGCGAGTGCGGTTGACGCGCTCAACGTGTTTCCGGTGCCGGACGGTGATACGGGAACAAACATGAACCTGTCAATGACTTCCGGGGCAAGAGAAGTGGAGCATTTGGAGACAAGTGATATCGGTAAAGTGGGCTCCGCGTTATCTAAAGGATTGCTCATGGGGGCAAGAGGGAATTCAGGAGTCATCCTGTCCCAATTGTTCCGAGGATTCAGTAAAAGCATTGAAACAAAAAAAGAAATTAATGCAAAAGAGTTTGCCGCCGCGCTGCAAGCCGGTGTCGATATGGCTTACAAAGCAGTCATGAAGCCTGTGGAGGGCACCATCTTAACAGTTGCAAAAGATGCTGCGAAACAAGCGGTGGTCCTGGCGGAAAAAGAAACCGATATCATTGCGCTGATGACATCGGTGACAAAGGAAGCTGAGGCATCCTTAAACCGGACACCAGAATTGCTGCCTGTCCTGAAGGAAGTAGGAGTCGTTGACAGCGGAGGCAAAGGCCTGCTTTGTGTGTATGAAGGTTTCCTCGCTTCATTAAAAGGTGAGACCGTTCCTGAGAAAACCGTTCTTCCGTCACTTGATGACATGGTCAGCGCAGAGCATCATAAGAGCGCGCAAAGTATGATGAATACAGATGATATTGAATTCGGTTTCTGTACAGAAGTGATGGTAAGGCTCGATCAGAATAAAAGAGAATTTGATGAAGGCACATTCAGAAATGACCTCAGCCAATTTGGTGATTCTCTTTTGGTTATTGCAGACGAGTCTCTGGCGAAGGTTCATATTCATGCTGAAGAGCCGGGAAATGTGTTAAACTACGCTCAAAATTACGGTGAATTAATAAAAATCAAAATTGAAAACATGAGAGAGCAGCACACTTCCATCATCAGCCAGGACAGCGAGCCTGCTCACAGCGAGAAAGCGGCAAAGCAGCCGTACGGCATTGTGACTGTTGCGATGGGAGAAGGTATTTCTGATTTATTCAAAAGCATTGGCGCTTCCGTTGTGATTGAAGGCGGCCAGACGATGAATCCGAGCACTGAGGATATCGTCGATGCTGTAAGATCTGTAAATGCAGACACTGTGTTTATCTTACCGAATAACTCCAACATTATCATGGCTGCCAATCAAGCCGCAAGTGTGATAGGCGATAAGGTTTTTGTCATTCCTGCCAAAACGGTTCCGCAAGGGATGTCAGCGCTGCTGGCATTTAATCCGGATCAAGAGCCTGAAGCAAATGAAGCCAATATGCTAAGTGCCATTCAGCAAGTAAAAAGCGGACAGGTGACATACTCAGTCAGGGATACTCATATTGACGGACAAGACATAAAAAAAGGCGACTTTATGGGAATTCTGAATGGAACGATTATCGGCAGTGCTGAAGATCAGCTGGGTGCTGCAAAAATGCTCTTGTCAGAAATGATCGGAGAAGAGGACGAAATTGTCACCATTCTTTATGGAGAAGATGCGTCTCAAGAAGAAGCTGAAGAGCTTGAAGCGTTTCTCAACGACAAGTACGAAGAGATTGAGGTTGAAATCCACAACGGAAAACAGCCGCTGTATTCGTATATAGTTTCTGCAGAATAGAAGGGCAAATTGCCCTTCTATTCTTATGTCTGCTTTTAAGTGCGGCAGCGCTGTAACGCGCCCGCTTGCCATTTTATATCCGATCAATTAGTCTAGAAGCAAAGCCGCTTATAAGCTCTGTTTCATAAGGAGGAATAGCATGAAATACAGAAGCGTTTTTGATATTATCGGCCCGGTTATGATCGGTCCGTCCAGTTCGCATACAGCAGGCGCGGCGAGAATCGGGAGAGTGGCCAGAAGTTTATTTGGCAGAGAGCCTGAGCG
Organism: Bacillus sp. 2CMS4F; assembly: GCF_023161785.1. NCBI lineage: Bacteria > Bacillati > Bacillota > Bacilli > Caryophanales > Bacillaceae > Bacillus > Bacillus sp. 2CMS4F. Next base: position 455,407 of record NZ_JALNTO010000001.1, on the reverse strand, counting down.
CATCGTTGTGTCCTTTTACGGCTCTTTTGGTGAAACATATAAGGGTCACGGCACAGATGTGGCAATTATCGGCGGTCTGCTTGATTTTGATACATTTGACGAACGGATTAAAACCGCTATACAAATTGCAGAAGATAAAGGAATTGATATAGAGTTTCGAGTCGAAGACGCTGTTCCGGTTCACCCGAATACAGCTCGAATCAGTATTTCTGATGAAAAGGGAGAACTTGAACTGACGGGAATTTCGATAGGCGGAGGAAAAATTGAAATCACAGAATTAAACGGCTTTGAGCTCCGTCTGTCTGGAAACCACCCTGCCATTCTAGTTGTTCATAATGACAAGTTTGGCACCATTGCAGGAGTTGCCAATGTCCTTGCGAAATTCTCAATCAACGTCGGCCATATGGAAGTCGCCCGCAAGGATATTGGTCAGCTTGCGCTGATGACAATAGAAGTGGATCAAAATATTGACGATGATGTTCTCGATGAGCTGTCGAAGCTGCCGAACATTATTCAAGTGACAAAGATTGCTGACTAGCGAAGGGTCAGGAGGAGCCAGTTATGTTTCGTAATGTAAAAGAATTAATTGAGATAACGAAAGAAAAGCAAATGTCCATCTCTGACATCATGATCGCTCAAGAGATGGAAGTAACAGAAAAAACAAAAGAAGAAATTTTTCAGCAGATGGATCACAATCTGACTGTTATGGAAGCGGCGGTTCAGAAAGGGCTTGAAGGGGTTACGAGTCAAACGGGCTTAACAGGCGGGGATGCCGTTAAATTACAGGCCTACATTCGATCTGGAAAAAGCCTGTCGGGAGCGCTGATTTTAGACGCGGTATCGAAAGCTGTGGCAACAAATGAAGTGAATGCCGCCATGGGAACAATCTGTGCGACACCGACAGCCGGATCTGCAGGTGTAGTGCCGGGTACGTTATTTGCCGTGAAAGAAAAACTGAACCCGACAAGAGAACAAATGATCCGCTTTTTATTTACGGCCGGAGCTTTCGGATTTGTCGTAGCAAATAATGCAAGTATTTCCGGTGCTGCCGGCGGGTGTCAGGCAGAGGTAGGATCTGCCTCGGGCATGGCAGCTGCGGCAATTGTTGAAATGGCAGGCGGAACACCTGAGCAAAGTGCGGAGGCCATGGCCATTACATTAAAAAATATGCTCGGCCTTGTGTGTGATCCTGTTGCGGGCCTTGTTGAAGTGCCTTGTGTGAAGCGGAATGCAATGGGCGCATCAAACGCGATGATTGCTGCTGATATGGCATTAGCAGGCATTACAAGCCGGATTCCATGTGACGAGGTCATCGATGCGATGTATAAAATCGGCCAAACGATGCCCACTGCCCTTAGAGAAACAGGCCAGGGCGGTTTAGCGGCCACACCGACGGGAAGAGAATTAGAGAAAAAAATATTCGGAGGAGCGCTGGGTTCAAGTGAAACAACATCAGCAAACTAGTATAGCCAACATTAAGGGCATTGGGCCGGAAACAGAAAAAACATTAAATGAACTCGGTATTTATGACATTTCTGATCTTCTGAATTATTTCCCTTATCGCTATGATGACTACGAGCTGAGGGATTTAGAAGAAGTACAGCATGATGAAAGAGTCACAGTTGAAGGGAAGGTTCATTCAGAGCCTTCTCTTACCTATTACGGAAAAAAACGAAACAGGCTGACATTTCGCCTTCTTGTCGGCCATTATTTAATCACTGCCATTTGTTTTAACCGTCCTTATTTAAAGAAAAAGCTTTCGCTGGGCTCTGTTGTGACGATTTCCGGTAAATGGGACAAGCACCGTCAGACCATTTCTGTTCAGGAATTAAAAAATGGGCCGCATCAAGAGGATAAAAGCATTGAACCAGTTTATTCCGTGAAAGAAAATGTCACCGTCAAAATGATGAGACGTTTTATTCAGCACGGGCTGACCCAATATGCAGACTCAATACCTGATCCTCTCCCGGAAAACCTTAAAATTCGCTATAAGCTGCCGGACTATCATCAAGCGTTAAAAGCGATGCACCAGCCAGAAACAAGAGAAGCATTAAAGCTGGCCAGACGCCGATTCGTTTACGAAGAATTTTTATTATTTCAGTTGAAAATGCAGGCGTTCCGAAAGGCGGAAAGAGAGCAGTCACAAGGGATACGGCAGCGTTTTTCAAACGAAGAACTCATGACATTTGTCAAAAGCCTCCCGTTTCCTCTCACCAACGCCCAGTCCCGCGTGCTCCGCGAAATAACAGCAGACATGTCTTCCCCATACAGAATGAACCGTCTTCTTCAAGGAGACGTCGGATCAGGAAAAACGGCAGTCGCTGCCATCGCGCTTTATGCGGCCATTTTATCCGGATATCAGGGAGCGCTTATGGTTCCGACAGAAATTCTTGCTGAACAGCATGCTGATTCCCTTGTTTCACTGTTTGAAAAGTGGGATGTCAATGTCGCCCTTCTGACAAGCTCTGTAAAAGGGAAGCGCCGAAGGGAATTGCTTGAGCGGCTTGCTGCGGGAGAGATTGATATTCTTGTAGGAACCCATGCTTTAATCCAGGATGAGGTCGAGTTTAAAGCGCTAAGTCTTGTCATCACGGATGAGCAGCACCGATTTGGAGTTGAACAGCGGAAGAAGCTTCGGAACAAAGGGCAGGATCCCGATGTGCTCTTTATGACAGCCACTCCGATTCCGAGAACCCTGGCGATTACTGTTTTCGGTGAAATGGATGTCTCCGTCATTGATGAGATGCCGGCGGGGCGGAAACAAATCGAGACCTATTGGGTGAAACATGACATGCTGGACCGCATTCTGGCATTCGTCGAAAAAGAATTAAAGCAGGGCAGACAGGCGTATATTATCTGTCCGCTGATCGAAGAATCAGACAAGCTTGATGTGCAAAACGCTATAGATGTATACAATATGCTTTCTGAGGTTTTCCGTGGAAAATGGAACGTCGGGCTTATGCACGGAAAACTGCATTCCGATGAAAAAGATCAGGTGATGAGGGAATTCAGCGCGAATACGTGTCAAATTCTCGTATCAACCACTGTTGTTGAAGTCGGAGTGAATGTCCCGAATGCAACGATTATGGTCATTTACGACGCCGATCGCTTTGGTTTGTCCCAGCTTCACCAGCTGCGCGGCCGTGTCGGCCGCGGCGAGCACCAATCCTACTGCATTCTTATGGCTGATCCGAAATCAGAAACAGGAAAAGAACGGATGAGAATCATGTCGGAAACCAATGACGGCTTTGAACTGTCTGAAAAGGATTTGGAACTGAGAGGCCCGGGAGATTTCTTTGGAAAAAAACAAAGCGGAATGCCTGATTTTAAGGTGGCGGACATGGTTCATGATTACAGAGCGCTTGAAACGGCAAGGCAGGACGCTGCAAATCTGGTGGCTTCGGATGCGTTCTGGAACGATCCTGAATATGGGGCGCTAAGAGAGCATTTGCTGAAAAGCGGAGTCATGGACGGGGAAAAATTGAGCTGAGGTAAGAAGTTTTTGGTGTTCAGCCAGAAACAATCATTGCATTCCAATCTATGAAATTATATACTACTATTAGTACCTAGTCTTAATTTGCCGGATGGTGTTTAGATATGAGAAGAAATAAGAAAGAACGCCAGGAATTACTTCAGCAGACGATCAAAGCAACCCCATTTATTACAGATGAAGAATTAGCGGGAAAATTCGGAGTTAGCATTCAGACGATTCGTTTGGACCGCTTGGAGCTTTCCATACCGGAGCTGAGAGAAAGAATTAAGAACGTGGCAGAGAAAACGCTTGAAGATGAAGTGAAGTCCCTGTCACTAGACGAAGTCATCGGAGAAATTATTGACCTTGAGCTGGATGATCAGGCGATTTCTATTTTAGAAATAAAACAGGAGCATGTATTCAGCCGGAATCAAATTGCGAGAGGACACCATTTATTTGCTCAGGCGAATTCTTTGGCCGTTGCAATTATAGATGACGAATTGGCGCTGACTGCAAGTGCAGACATCCGCTTTACCAGGCAGGTAAAGCAGGGTGAGCGCGTCGTTGCGAAAGCGAAAGTGACGGCTGTTGAGAAAGATAAAGGAAGAACGGTTGTCGAAGTGAACAGCTATGTTGCAGAGGAAATTGTTTTTTCTGGACATTTTGACATGTACCGTTCAAAACATTCATAAAGGTGGAGCATGCATGAGAATAGCTGTAGATGCAATGGGAGGAGACCACGCTCCCAAAGCTGTTATTGACGGAGTTATGAAGGGTATAGAGTCATTTGATGATCTTCATATTACACTTGTCGGTGACAAGACAACAATAGAATCGTATTTAACAACATCATCAGACCGCATCACGGTGCTGCACGCAGATGAAGTGATTGAGCCTACGGACGAACCGGTCCGCGCCGTGCGGAGAAAAAAGAACTCTTCTATGGTTCTGATGGCGCAGGAAGTTGCGGAAGGCAGAGCTGACGCCTGCATTTCAGCAGGAAATACCGGCGCGTTAATGACAGCCGGCCTGTTTATTGTGGGAAGAATTAAAGGAATTGACCGCCCTGCGCTTGCACCGACACTGCCGACTGTATCAGGCGGCGGATTTCTGCTCCTTGATGTCGGCGCCAATGTAGATGCCAAGCCTGAGCATCTCGTTCAATACGCCATTATGGGTTCTGTTTATTCCCAGCAAGTCCGAGGCGTGACTTCACCGAGAGTCGGACTTTTGAATGTCGGAACAGAAGATAAAAAAGGAAACGAATTGACGAAGCAGACGTTCCAATTATTAAAAGAGGCAAACATCAACTTTATCGGAAACGTGGAAGCACGGGACCTTTTAGACGATGTAGCAGATGTCGTAGTAACGGACGGATTTACCGGGAATGTTACACTCAAAACGCTTGAAGGCTCTGCGATGTCCATTTTTAAAATGATGAAAGAAGCGCTCACGTCAAACTTTACGTCTAAGCTTGCGGCCGCTGTGCTGAAGCCGAAGATGAAAGAAATGAAAATGAAAATGGATTATTCCGAATACGGCGGAGCAAGTCTTTTCGGTTTGAAAGCGCCCGTAATCAAGGCACACGGCTCTTCTGATGCCCGTGCGGTTTACCATGCGATCCGCCAAGCCAGAGAGATGGTCAGCCAAAACATGGCTGCGCTCATTCAGGAAGAAGTAAAAGAAGAAAAAACAGATGAATAGTCTGGAGGTTTTTACATCATGAGTAAGATTGCATTTTTATTCCCTGGTCAGGGATCTCAATTTATCGGCATGGGGAAAGAGCTTTATGATCAGGTTCCAGCTGCAAAACTTTTGTTCGATGAAGCGGACGAAACATTGGAAACGAAGCTCAGCTCACTGATTTTTGAAGGTGATGCCAAAGAATTAACCCTTACATATAATGCGCAGCCTGCTTTGCTGACGACTAGCATTGCTGTGCTTGAAAAATTTAAAGAATCAGGCATTACACCTGATTTCACAGCCGGACACAGCCTTGGAGAATATTCTGCACTGGTGGCGGCTGGCGCAATGAGCTTTAAAGACGCTGTTTATACTGTCAGAAAACGCGGTGAGTTCATGAACGAAGCGGTGCCGGCCGGAGAAGGAGCGATGGCTGCCATTCTCGGAATGGATGCCGACGCATTGAAACAAGTAACCGATAAAGTCACTGAGGACGGCCACCTTGTGCAGCTTGCCAATCTCAACTGTCCCGGACAAATCGTAATTTCCGGAACGGCAAAAGGAGTAGAGCTTGCATCTGAACAGGCAAAAGAGAACGGCGCTAAACGTGCGATTCCGCTTGACGTAAGCGGTCCGTTCCATTCTGAACTGATGAAGCCTGCCGCTGATAAGCTGAAGGAAGTCTTGGACTCGTGTGAACTGAAAGACGCAGACGTGCCGGTGATCTCAAATGTTTCTGCAGATGTGATGACAGATAAGGCAGACATTAAAGAGAAACTCATTGAGCAGCTGTACTCCCCGGTTCGTTTTGAGGAAACTGTTAACAAGCTGATCGCAGAGGGTGTTACGACGTTTATTGAAATCGGTCCCGGCAAAGTGCTTTCAGGCCTTGTGAAAAAAGTAAACAGACGCTTAAAAACCATTGCCGTATCAGACCCGGAAACGATTGAACTGGCAATTCAAACGCTTAAGGAGGAGAATGAGAATGCTTAATGAAAAAACAGCTGTTGTCACTGGCGCATCCCGCGGAATCGGCCGTTCAATCGCCCTTGACTTGGCCAAAAACGGTGCAAACGTTGTCGTTAACTACTCAGGCAGCGAAGCGAAAGCAAATGAAGTCGTAGATGAAATCAAATCAATGGGCAGAAAAGCAATTGCTGTCAAAGCCGATGTATCAAATCCTGAAGATGTACAAAACATGATAAAAGAAGCGATTTCTGTTTTCTCTACGATTGACATTCTAGTGAACAACGCCGGAATTACAAAAGACAATCTCATCATGAGAATGAAAGAAGATGAGTGGGATGATGTCATTAACATTAACCTGAAGGGTGTTTTCAACTGCACGAAAGCTGTGACAAGACAAATGATGAAGCAGCGTTCAGGCCGGATTATTAATGTATCGTCTATCGTCGGCGTCAGCGGAAATCCTGGACAAGCCAACTACGTGGCTGCAAAAGCAGGTGTGATCGGTTTAACAAAGTCTTCAGCTAAAGAACTCGCAAGCCGCAACATCACAGTCAATGCGATTGCGCCTGGATTTATCTCAACTGATATGACAGATAAGCTTGCTAAAGACGTTCAAGATGAAATGCTGAAACAAATTCCGCTCGCTCGCTTTGGCGATCCCGGCGATGTCAGCAGCGTCGTCACGTTTCTTGCTTCAGAGGGAGCGCGTTACATGACAGGCCAGACGCTTCATATTGACGGCGGAATGGTAATGTAAGTTTTTTCTCGAAAATTTCATCATAGTTACTCTAGTTTTTTAAAAACGAATCCACTATAATACTTGAGGGGAGGTGAATTGCTATGGCAGATACATTAGAGCGTGTAACGAAAATCATCGTAGATCGCCTTGGCGTTGATGAAGCAGACGTCAAACTTGAAGCTTCTTTCAAGGAAGACTTAGGTGCTGATTCCCTGGATGTAGTTGAGCTTGTTATGGAACTTGAAGACGAGTTTGATATGGAAATTTCTGACGAAGATGCTGAAAAGATTGCAACAGTCGGCGACGCTGTGAACTACATACAAAACCAGCAATAAGCTGATGCTAAAAGTCCCGCCGAAACGCGGGGCTTTAGCCCTTTATTCGTGCAGTTATTACAGCATGCCGCTTTTACGCGCGCTGTATCCGGTTTAGTCAGAGAAGCGCGGTGAACCTGATGTGCCTATGGAGGTTACTATGTCAAAACACTCACATTATAAAGATAAGAAAAAGTTCTATAAAAAAATAGAACAATTTAAAGAGTTTCAAGAACGGATCTCGGTTCACTTTCAAAATGAAAAGCTTTTGTATCAAGCATTTACACATTCATCTTATGTGAATGAGCATCGGAAAAAGCCGTATGAAGATAATGAAAGGCTTGAATTTTTAGGTGACGCTGTTTTGGAACTGACGATCTCCAGATTCTTATTTGCCAAGTATCCGGCTATGAGTGAAGGAGATTTGACGAAATTGAGAGCCGCGATTGTATGCGAACCGTCTCTCGTTTCATTGGCTCACGAACTGTCATTCGGCGATCTTGTCCTATTAGGGAAAGGCGAGGAAATGACGGGCGGCAGAAAACGTCCTGCACTTTTGGCGGATGTCTTCGAAGCATTTATCGGAGCCTTGTATCTTGACCAGGGATTAGAGCCGGTCGAAAGTTTCTTAAAAGTCTATGTGTTCCCTAAAATAAACGATGGTGCTTTTTCTCATGTGATGGATTTTAAAAGCCAGCTGCAGGAATACGTGCAGCGGGACGGCAAGGGCTCGCTGGAGTATAAAATATCCAACGAAAAAGGACCTGCCCATAACCGCGAATTCGAAGCCATCGTATCTCTAAAAGGTGAACCACTCGGAGTCGGAAACGGCCGTTCAAAGAAAGAAGCCGAACAGCACGCTGCTCAGGAAGCTCTAGCTAAATTGCAAAAACACCATACGAAACAATAAAATCCCCCTAAGTTATAAGGGGGATTTCAGTATGTTTGCCGTCTTATTTCATCCATGTTTATGATAAAATTGAAATACTTATTACATAAGGAGGATCGCTATGTTCCTCAAACGTTTAGACGTTATAGGATTTAAATCATTTGCAGAACGGATTTCCGTTGATTTTGTAAAAGGCGTCACTGCGGTTGTCGGCCCGAACGGAAGCGGAAAAAGCAATATCACAGACGCTATTCGCTGGGTTCTTGGAGAACAATCAGCACGTTCCCTTCGCGGCGGGAAAATGGAAGATATTATTTTTGCCGGCAGTGATTCGAGAAAACGGTTAAATCTTGCCGAAGTTACACTTACGCTTGATAATGACGATCATTTTTTGCCGATTGACTTCCATGAGGTCAGTGTCACAAGACGTGTGTACAGATCTGGCGAGAGTGAATTTTTAATTAACAATCAGCCGTGCCGCTTAAAAGATATTATTGATTTATTTATGGACTCAGGACTTGGAAAAGAAGCATTTTCGATTATCAGCCAAGGGAAAGTGGAAGAAATCCTGAGCAGCAAAGCGGAGGATCGCCGCAGTATCTTTGAAGAAGCAGCAGGGGTGCTCAAATACAAAACGAGAAAGAAAAAAGCAGAAAACAAGCTGTTTGAAACCCAGGATAATTTAAACCGGGTAGAAGATATATTACATGAGCTGGAAGGCCAGGTTGAACCTCTTAAAATACAGGCCTCAATCGCGAAAGACTACCTGGAGAAAAAGAAAGAGCTTGAGCACGTTGAAATTGCGCTGACTGCTTACGATATTGAAGAGCTGCACGCCAAATGGTCAAGCCTTCAGGAGAAAGTGCAAGCCGCTAAGGAAGAAGAGCTCGCTGAATCGTCTGCTATTTCAGCAAAAGAAGCGAAAATTGAAGATGCGCGAGACAAAATTCAAGCGCTCGATGAATCAGTGGACGAGCTCCAGCAAGTCTTGCTTGTGACAAGTGAGGAGCTTGAAAAGCTGGAAGGGCGCAAAGAAGTACTGAAAGAACGCAAAAAAAACGCTGTGCAAAACCGAGAGCAGCTTGAAGAAGCCATCGTACAGTTTCAGCAAAAAGGAGCTGTGCTGAAAGAAGATCTTGCGAAGCAGGAAGCTGTTTTCGAAACGCTTCAGACAGAAGTGAAAGATTTAAAAGCACAGGTGAAGGAAAAGCAGCAGGCTCTCAGTCTTCATAATGAAAATGTCGAAGAGAAAATTGAACAGCTGAAAAGCGATTACTTTGAGCTGTTAAACAGCCAGGCGTCGATTCGCAATGAGCTCCAGCTGCTTGATGACCAGATGTCCCAATCAGCCGTTACCCAGCAGAGGCTGGCTGATAATAATGAAAAGCATCTGCAGGAACGGCGCGATATTTCCGCCCAAAAAGCTGCATGTGAAACCGAGTTTGCCCGCATAGAGCAGGAGATTCACAGCCAAGTCGGCGCGTATCGTGAAATGCAGGTCAAATACGAGCAGAAAAAGCGTCAATATGAGAAAAATGAATCTGCTCTTTACCAAGCATACCAATACGTCCAGCAGGCGAGATCAAAAAAAGACATGCTTGAGACGATGCAGGGAGATTTCTCCGGCTTTTATCAAGGTGTTAAAGAGGTACTGAAAGCGAAAGAGCGGCTTGGCGGAATTCGCGGGGCAGTCCTTGAGCTGATTTCAACAGAACAAAAGTATGAAACGGCCATTGAAATAGCACTCGGAGCTTCAGCACAGCATGTCGTGACCGATGATGAACAGTCCGCCCGTAAAGCGATTCAATATCTGAAACAGAATTCGTTCGGCCGGGCGACATTTCTGCCGCTTTCTGTTATCAAAGACCGTCAGCTTCAAAGCAGGGACGCGGCAACTGCGGAGCAGCACCCGTCATTTCTCGGGGTTGCCAGTGATCTTGTCACATTTGATCCGGCGTATCGCCGTATCATTCAAAACCTGCTTGGCACCGTTCTGATTACAGAGCATTTAAAAGGCGCAAATGAGCTTGCGAAGCTGCTTGGACACCGTTACCGCATTGTTACTCTCGAGGGCGATGTCGTGAATCCTGGAGGTTCAATGACGGGGGGCGCCGTTAAAAAGAAAAACAACTCCCTGCTAGGAAGAAGCCGGGAATTAGAGGATGTCACCCAGCGGCTCGCTGAGATGGAAGAAAAAACAGCGCAGCTTGAACAAGAGGTCAAAATCCTTAAGCAATCCATTCAGGAGATGGAGAAAAAACTGGCTGATTTAAGAGAGGCCGGGGAAGGCTTAAGAGTGAAGCAGCAGGATGTGAAAGGCCAGCTGTATGAGCTTCAAGTCGCTGAGAAGAATATCAATACTCACTTAGAGCTCTATGATCAAGAGAAATCAGCTCTTTCAGAAAGCGATCAAGAGAAGAAAGCGCGCAAACGCGAGCTGGAAGAAAAGCTTTCTTCCGTATCCGAAAAGATGAAACAGCTTGAAGAGGATATTGATAGACTGACAAAACAAAAACAGACACAGTCCTCTACAAAAGAGTCTCTCTCCAATGAGCTGACTGAGCTGAAGATCGCAGCAGCGAAAAAAGAGCAAGCATGTAAGAGCGAAGAGGATAACCTCGCTAGATTAAAGAAAGAGCTCCAAGAAACTGAGCTTGCTTTAAAAGAGACGAAAGAGGACCTAAGCTTCTTAACGTCAGAAATGTCATCAAGCACAAGCGGCGAAGAAAAACTGGAAGAGGCCGCGAAACATAAATTGAATGACAAAACAAAAACAATTGAATTGATTGCGTTAAGGCGTGACCAGAGAATCAAACTTCAGCAGGGGCTTGATACGTATGAGCGCGAGCTGAAAGAAATGAAGCGCCTGTATAAACAAAAAACAACGCTCTTAAAAGACGAAGAAGTAAAACTAGGCCGAATGGAAGTCGAGCTTGATAATTTGCTGCAATACTTGCGGGAAGAATACAGCTTGTCTTTTGAGGGAGCTAAAGAGAAATACCAGCTTGAAACAGATCCTGAGGAAGCACGAAAGCGCGTGAAGCTGATTAAACTCGCAATAGAAGAGCTTGGAACGGTAAACCTAGGAAGCATAGATGAGTTTGAGAGGGTTAACGAACGCTATCAATTCTTGTCAGAGCAAAAAGAAGATTTAACAGAAGCAAAAAATACCCTGTTCCAAGTGATTGAGGAAATGGACGAAGAGATGACGAAACGCTTTAATGACACATTCGTCCAAATCCGCTCTCACTTTGATCAAGTCTTCCGCTCCTTATTCGGAGGAGGACGAGCGGAATTAAGGCTTACCGATCCGAATGATCTGCTGCATTCCGGAGTGGAAATTATCGCGCAGCCGCCGGGGAAAAAACTGCAAAACTTAAACCTTTTGTCTGGCGGAGAGCGTGCGCTTACTGCTATTGCGCTCTTATTCTCAATTTTAAAGGTGCGCCCTGTGCCGTTTTGTGTTCTAGACGAGGTAGAAGCCGCGCTTGACGAAGCAAATGTGTTCCGGTTTGCGCAGTATTTGAAAAAATACAGTGCCGATACCCAGTTTATTGTGATTACCCACAGAAAAGGCACAATGGAGGAAGCTGATGTGCTTTACGGAGTGACAATGCAGGAATCCGGTGTTTCTAAGGTCATCTCAGTGAAGCTGGAAGAGACAAAAGAATTCGTTCAGTAACGAGGAAAGAGGTTATAAGATGAGCTTTTTTAAAAAATTAAAAGAGAAAATCACCAAACAGACAGATTCCGTATCTGAAAAGTTTAAGGACGGCCTTGAAAAAACGAGAAACTCCTTTCAAAACAAAGTGAATGATCTCGTGTCCCGTTACCGTAAAATTGATGAGGACTTCTTCGAAGAGCTTGAAGAGGTTCTGATCAGTGCTGATGTCGGTTTTACAACGGTTATGGAGCTGATAGACGAGCTCAAAAAAGAAGTGAAACGCAGAAATATTCAAGAGCCGCAGGAAGTGCAGTCTGTTATTTCTGAGAAGCTGGTGGAGATTTATAACAGCGGAGACGAACAAATTTCTGAGCTGAACATTCAGGAAGGGCGTTTAAATGTCATTCTCCTAGTCGGCGTAAATGGAGTCGGCAAAACGACAACGATCGGAAAGCTTGCTCATAAACTAAAGCAAGAAGGGAAATCTGTTGTACTCGCTGCCGGAGACACTTTCAGAGCAGGAGCGATTGAACAGCTTGAAGTATGGGGAGAACGTACGGGTGTGCCTGTCATTAAGCAGGCGGCCGGCAGCGATCCTGCGGCTGTCATCTATGATGCTGTTCACGCTGCCAAAGCGAGAGAAGCCGATGTATTAATTTGTGATACGGCAGGGCGTCTTCAAAATAAGGTAAACCTGATGAAGGAGCTCGAAAAGGTGAAACGCGTTATCGAAAGAGAAGTGCCTGAAGCGCCTCATGAGGTGCTGCTTGCCCTTGATGCCACGACTGGACAAAACGCAATGGCACAGGCGAAGGAGTTCTCTAAAGCAACAAACGTTACAGGAATTGCTTTAACAAAGCTTGACGGCACTGCAAAAGGCGGCATTGTCCTTGCGATTCGCAACGAGCTTCATATTCCGGTTAAATTAGTCGGTTTAGGAGAAAAAGTTGATGATCTTCAGGAGTTTGACGCTGAATCTTACGTATACGGGCTCTTTTCAGATTTAGTGGAAAAAGCGGAGGATTAAAAAGACAGACAGCCCCCAAAAGCATTGGGGGCTGTTTTGTTATCGTCTCACTTGATAGGCGAAATGATAAAGGCTGTTATCAGTGGATAGCAATTTCGCATCACCTGAATAAACTCTGAATGGAATAATGTCATAGTAATGAACGGAAACAGATGTGTAATACGTGTAGTATCCAGCAGCAGGTCCTAAATACATTGGAACGTTAAACTTTCCGTTTTCATCAGTTGTTCCCGCAGCTGTCTGTGTTGTATTCCCGACTTTTGTATCTGCTTCGAAGCTGACTGGTGTGTTTGGCACTGGCGCTCCATTTTCGTCGAGCAATGTACCGCTTATCGTAATATTGTACTTGACTCGCCAAAATTGGCCCTGTCCGTAATTGATTTTGCCGTACACGCCTCCGTCCGTGCTAATATTTGAGATGGAGGCCTTATAAGGGGCTTCGGCCGCAGCTGCTTGCTGGGCGGGAAAAATAAATGGTAACACGGCAGCCAAGCATAACATAACCAATAAACCGATTTTTTTCATGAGAATCCTCCTTTAAAATAGGGTACATATACAATATCGGAATAAATTAGATGGTGTTTAGTTAATATTGGAAAAAGTGATCGTTGCTTTGACAAGATAAAAACTTGACACTCATATTAAAACCATGTAAACTAAGTTATCGTAAAGGGATTTGACTTAACAAAGGGGAGAGCTCATATGTCGCTCGAAAAGACAACGAGAATGAATTATCTGTTTGATTTTTATCAGTCGTTGTTGACGTCTAAACAGAAGAGCTATATGTCTCTTTATTATTTGGACGATTTCTCCCTTGGCGAAATAGCCGAAGAGTATGAGGTTTCAAGACAAGCTGTTTATGATAACATCAAACGAACAGAAGCGATGCTTGAACAATATGAAGAAAAGCTGCTCCTTTTGAAAAAGTTTCAGGAGCGTAAAGAGATGTTTAATAAGCTGAAGGAGCTTGCTTCCGGTACTAAAGAAGAGGAAGAAATTACAGCTCTGATTGAAGCGCTTGAGAAATTAGATTAGGAGGCGGCAAACTATGGCATTTGAAGGATTAGCCGACCGACTGCAGCAGACGATTTCTAAAATCCGCGGAAAAGGGAAAGTCAGCGAACAAGATGTAAAAGAAATGATGCGTGAGGTTCGTCTTGCGCTGCTTGAGGCTGACGTTAACTTTAAAGTAGTAAAGGATTTTGTGAAAAAAGTAAGTGAACGGGCTGTAGGCCAAGACGTCATGAAAAGCCTGACGCCCGGCCAGCAGGTCATTAAAGTCGTTAAAGAGGAACTGACAGAGCTGATGGGCGGCGAAGAAAGCAAAATTGCCGTCGCGAAGCGGCCGCCGACTGTTATTATGATGGTTGGTCTCCAGGGTGCCGGTAAAACGACAACGAGCGGTAAGCTTGCAAATCTGCTGCGCAAAAAGCATAATCGCAAACCGATGCTGGTTGCTGCCGATATTTACCGTCCTGCTGCAATCAAGCAGCTGGAAACGCTAGGCAAGCAGCTCGACATGCCTGTTTTTTCCCTTGGTGATCAGGTCAGCCCTGTAGAAATAGCCAAGCAGGCTATCGAAAAAGCCAAGGAAGAACACTATGATTATGTCATTTTGGATACGGCAGGCCGTTTGCATATCGACCATGAGCTTATGGATGAACTGACCCAAGTGAAAGAAATCGCGAATCCGGAAGAAATCTTTCTGGTTGTCGATTCAATGACCGGGCAGGATGCCGTGAATGTAGCCAAAAGCTTTAACGAACAGCTCGGTTTAACCGGTGTTGTGTTAACGAAGCTTGATGGAGACACGCGCGGGGGTGCTGCACTTTCCATTCGTGCGGTGACAAACACGCCGATTAAATTCGCCGGTTTAGGCGAAAAGCTTGATGCATTAGAAGCATTCCATCCTGAACGCATGGCATCAAGGATTCTCGGCATGGGTGACGTGTTAACATTGATTGAAAAAGCTCAGGCAACCGTCGATGAAGACAAGGCCAAAGAGCTGGAACAAAAAATGAGAACAATGAGCTTCACATTGGATGATTTTCTGGAGCAGCTCGGACAGGTCAGAAACATGGGACCTCTGGATGAGCTTCTGCAAATGATGCCGGGTGCAGGTAAGATGAAAGGCTTGAAAAATATTCAAGTTGATGAAAAGCAGCTGAATCATGTGGAAGCGATCATTAAATCGATGACTGTTCTTGAAAAAGAACAGCCAGATATCATTAATGCCAGCCGGCGCAAGCGGATTGCGAAAGGAAGCGGGACGTCCGTACAGGAAGTCAACCGTCTGCTTAAGCAGTTTGACGAAATGAAAAAAATGATGAAGCAGATGACAAACATGTCAAAAGGAAAGAAAAAAGGATTTAAGTTACCTTTTATGTAATCGGTTATACATGATAAAACCGTTGTTAAGAAAAAACACTTTACAAACACTTTTATCATTGTTAATATACTATCTTGTTGAAATATTTTCGGAGGTGCTAGTAAAATGGCAGTAAAAATTCGTTTAAAACGTATGGGAGCAAAAAAATCTCCTTTCTATCGTATTGTTGTAGCAGATTCTCGTTCACCGCGTGACGGCCGTTTCATCGAAACAGTCGGCACTTACAACCCGGTTGCAAAACCAGCGGAAGTAAAAATCGATGAAGAGCTTGCTCTTAAATGGCTTCAAACTGGAGCGAAACCATCTGATACAGTTCGCAACTTGTTCTCTAGCCAAGGAATCATGGAAAAATTCCACAACGCTAAACAAGGCAAGTAATGACTGATCAACACTTGGAAGATTTGATTGTCACGATTGTGACGCCGCTTGTTGATCATCCAGATGACATTCGGGTCATAAGAGAAGAAACCGATCAAAAGATTGCGCTGCGCTTATCTGTTCATAAGTCAGATACCGGTAAAGTTATCGGGAAGCAAGGCCGGACTGCAAAAGCGATTCGAACAGCTGTATTTGCAGCTGGCGCACAGTCTTCTAAGAAAGTTCAATTTGAAATATTTGACTAAAAGGGAGAGGGCCGGCACCTCCCCTTTTTTTACACGCAAAAAACGGGTAAACTGATAGAAGATAAGACAAGATAGAAAAGTCTGGTCTTGAAAAAGTTTTAAAAGCAGGGAGCTTGGTGCGATGCAAATTATTCACCGTGTAGCCGTTATGCAAGTCTTAACCGAGCGCAGCAAAGAAAAGCTTTTATCTACTTTCACAGAAAAGAAGCAAATGCTTGAACGAGAATGCAGCCAGCTCTATTTTCAGCTTAGAAAACATGAAAAAGAACAGCAGAACCCAGATGTAATTGAACAATTTAAAAAGGCAATAGAAAAACGAAAAGATAATATGAAAATGATCGATTTTCAAATTACCCAAGTACATACATTACCGCTTGGCAGTGAAATGAAAGAAAAGGAAATCGATGCGCTGCTGACCATTGAAGTCGGAGATGACTGGCATGAGAAAACAGCAGCAAACACCATCGTCATAAAAGACGGAACAGTAATTGAAATTCGCCAGAGGTGATTATATGACAAAGCGATGGTTTAATGTCGGTAAAATTGTAAATACCCACGGAATTAAAGGCGAGGTGCGGGTCATTTCAAAAACGGATTTTGCCGAAGAACGGTACAAGCCGGGCAACACGCTGTATTTGTTTATGGACGGACGCCAAGAACCGATAGAGGTAACGGTAAACACGTACAGGCTGCATAAGCAATTTCATCTGCTGCAGTTTAAAGAAAGACAAAGCCTGAATGAAGTAGAGGAACTGAAAAACGCCATCATCAAAGTTCCTGAAGAGGATTTGGGTGAGCTGAATGAAGGAGAATTTTATTTCCACGAAATTATCGGCTGTGAAGTTTTTACCGAAGAAGGCGAACTGATCGGAAAGGTGAAAGAAATTTTAACACCGGGAGCCAATGATGTATGGGTAATCGGGCGTAAAGGTAAAAAAGACGCGCTGATCCCTTACATTGAATCAGTCGTCAAACAGATTGATATCAACGAAAAGAAAATTGAGATTCAACTCATGGAAGGATTAATAGACGAATGAAAATCGATTTTTTGACGCTGTTTCCTGAAATGTTTGAAGGGGTGCTCGGTTCATCCATTCTTCAAAAAGCCCAAGAAAAAGAAGCAGTGCAGTTCCAGATCGTCAATTTCCGGGAGTATTCTGATAACAAGCATAATACAGTGGATGATTATCCTTACGGTGGCGGAGCAGGTATGGTTCTTAAGCCTCAGCCTGTTTTTGACGCGGTTGAGGATTTGACCTCAAAAGCCGACAGTCCGCCGCGCGTTATCCTCGTCTGCCCGCAAGGTGAGCGTTTCACACAAAAAAAAGCCGAGGAATTGGCAAAGGAAGAGCATTTGCTGTTTATCTGCGGCCATTATGAAGGCTATGATGAGCGAATCCGCGAGCATTTGGTGACAGATGAAATATCAATTGGCGACTTCGTTCTGACAGGCGGTGAGCTGCCTGCGATGATGATTGCTGACAGTGTCGTCAGGCTGCTTCCGGGTGTGCTTGGCAAAGAGGCTTCCCACATAGAGGATTCGTTCAGTACGGGGCTCTTGGAGCATCCGCATTATACAAGACCGGCAGATTATAAAGGTTTAAAAGTGCCTGAAACACTTCTATCAGGAAACCATGCTAAAATCAAAGAATGGCGGAATAAAGAATCGATCAGAAGAACCTATGTAAGACGCCCGGATCTTCTGAAAGACTATCCGCTTACAGAGCAAGAAAGAAAATGGATTTCTGAATGGGAAAAAGAATAGATTTTATTGCATAGGCTATGAAATTGTGATAAGATACTACTTGTGGCTTGAACGGGCTTATCCGTTGAAAGCTTGAAAACGATGTTCCGCTGTGCCGGGTTTTGAGGCCAAGAGCATCTGTTGGAAGGAGTTGAAAACGATGCAAAAACTAATTGAAGATATCACAAAAGAACAGCTTCGTACTGATCTTCCTACGTTCCGTCCTGGTGACACTTTACGTGTACACGTAAAAGTTGTTGAGGGTAACCGTGAGCGTATCCAGATTTTTGAAGGTGTTGTGATCAAGCGTCGTGGTGGTGGAATCAGCGAAACGTTCACAGTTCGTAAGATTTCTTACGGTGTTGGCGTTGAACGTACTTTCCCTGTACACACACCAAAAATCGCGAAAATCGAAGTTGTACGTTACGGTAAAGTACGCCGTGCTAAGCTTTACTACCTGCGTGAACTTCGCGGAAAAGCGGCTCGTATTAAAGAAATCAGACGATAATGATAACGAACGAAAAGAGCTTGTTACCAGTAACAGGCTCTTTTTTTATACAGAATTTGAAAATGCCGGTCAGGCATCGTAAAATACATAAAGAACAACTAAGAATCTTGCACACTCAGAAGATAAAGGCGGTGTTCGTGTCACATGACAATCCAATGGTTCCCTGGCCATATGGCAAAGGCAAGACGGGAAGTAACCGAAAAATTAAAATTAATCGATATTGTATATGAATTGGTAGATGCCAGAATCCCGATGTCATCAAGAAACCCAATGATTGAAGACATCTTGAAAAATAAGCCGAGAATTATGCTGTTAAATAAAGCTGACAAAGCAGATGCGGCAGTTACACAGCAGTGGAAAGAGCACTTTGAGAACCAAGGAATCCGCTCTCTGTCCATTAATTCTGTAAATGGCCAAGGATTAAATCAAATCGTTCCGGCTTCAAAAGATATCCTGCAGGAGAAATTTGACCGGATGAGAGCAAAAGGTGTAAAGCCAAGAGCGATCCGGGCGCTGATCATCGGCATTCCGAACGTCGGAAAATCAACGCTTATCAACCGGCTGGCAAAGAAAAACATTGCGAAAACCGGAGACAGACCGGGTATCACAACATCTCAGCAATGGGTCAAAGTCGGAAAAGAATTAGAGCTTTTAGACACTCCGGGGATTTTATGGCCTAAATTTGAGGATGAGCTTGTCGGGTTGAGGCTGGCAGTTACGGGGGCTATTAAAGACTCGATTATCAATCTTCAGGATGTTGCCGTGTTTGGCCTCCGTTTTCTCGAAGAACATTATCCTGAACGGCTTAAAGAACGCTACGGGCTCGATGAGATACCCGAAGACATCGCGGAGCTGTTTGATGCAATAGGTGAAAAACGCGGCTGCCTCATGAGCGGTGGGCTTATTAACTACGATAAAACGACTGAAGTGATCATTCGTGATATCCGCACAGAAAAGTTCGGGAGGCTGTCATTCGAACAGCCGACGATGTAAAGACGCGCAGAAATGCGGGTCTTTATTTTTTCCTGACAGGACCGATACATACAGTAAGGGAGAAGAGAAAGTGAATACATTAACCGTAAAAGACATTAGAGACCGTCTGCAAGAGATAAGAGATGACCAGGACCCATTTCTTGCCCAGTGTGAAAATGATCCGAGAAAAAGCGTACAAGCGCTTGTAGAGCAATGGTTGAAAAAGCACGCAAAGGAAAAAGCGCTAAAAGATCAGTGGGTGAATATGACCTCCTATGAAAGGCTTGCGAGAAACAAGGGGTTTCGTTTTATTGCAGGAGTAGACGAAGTAGGGCGGGGCCCATTGGCAGGGCCGGTGGTCGCCAGCGCAGTCATCCTTCCTGAGGAATGCGAAATACTTGGACTCACAGACTCAAAAAAGCTTACAGAAAAAAAGCGTGAGGAATATTACGATCTCATTATGAAAGAAGCTGTGGCAGTCGGTATAGGAATTGTAGAAGCAGCTGTTATTGATGAGATCAATATTTATGAAGCCTCAAAATTGGCAATGGTCGAAGCAATCCGCGATTTGTCCGATACACCCGATTATTTGCTCGTTGACGCGATGACACTGCCGCTCGATACGTCTCAGTCTTCAATTATAAAAGGTGATGCCAGAAGCGTGTCTATCGCAGCAGGTGCGTGTATTGCGAAAGTAACGAGAGACCGGATGATGAGCGCATATGCCGAAAAGTATCCGCAGTACGGCTTTGAAAAAAATAAAGGCTATGGGACAAAAGAGCATCTTGAAGCGCTCGCAGCTTATGGACCGACCGACTTGCACCGGAAAACTTTCGCTCCTGTTCAATCTTACAGATAATCTAATGGACAAGGAGGCACCTTTTGAAATGAACATACGAAATGATGTACAGCAGGCGCTCAAAAACCTTTTTGGAAACACTGCAGCTCCGCAGGAAACATCAAATACAACCGACGAATCAAATACCGTAAAGCGTCTCCTTTTAGGAAAAGTGCTTCGTTTATTAGGGGACCAGCATGCACTGATCCAAGTAGGGAATCAAACGATTCAAGGCAAACTTGAAACCCAGCTTCGCCCTCAGGCGTATTACTGGTTTTCCTACGAAAAAAAACCAGCGGAACAGACAGGCCGTCTCCAGGTTGTTCAAAGCTTTGACCAAAATCCCAAAACCATTGAGGATGCAGCGGGCAAGCTTCTGAACGCTATTTCAGTGAAGCTGTCAAACGCATCCCTTATGATGGCTGGCGCAATGCTGAAAAGCAAAACACCCATCACAGAAAATGATATCAAAACAGCCGTCCGCTGGATGGACACGCTGCCTGCGACAGACACAAAAAAAGCCATCGAAACAGTTTTATTTGCCTTAAAGCGGGATCTCCCCGTTCACCCCGATGTTTTGAGCGGAGTTCATGCTGTCAAATCACCTGTACCGCTCCATCAGCACTTATCTCAGCTGATTCAGGCTATTCATCAAAATCCTCAGCCGAGCCAGACGCTGACAAAGCTAAAAGAAGCCGTTACGGCACTTTTTAATAGTGAAACAGATGTCCATGCAGAACGTCTTATCGAGAAGCTTATCTCGTTAACGGATCATAACAGATCTGCTTCTTCAGTCAGTACAGCTGGAAACCGGGAGCTTAGCGCAGCAGACGGCTCCGCAGGAAAGGCAAACTGGGCGCCTGCAAACCCGCAGGAGCAGCAGCGAAACATACGAGATGGTGCCGCTAAAACTGTCTCAGACATTCCAATGAAAGAAGCAGGAAGGCTGTTGGCCACACTGACGGAAGCTGCGGATAAAAACGGCAATACAATCGTAAAAGAAGCAGCGAATTGGATAAAGGCTGTTGTTTCCTCTAGTCAAAATAAGCCTGAGGCAGCAGCATCTGCTTTGCAGACCGCGCAAGTCACGGATCAAGAAGCAGAAGTGTTTTTAAAGGCTGTTCAGCAGACAGCTCCTAATTTGGCGGATAAGGCAGATGTTCTTTCCTTCTTATCCAAAGTGAAAATGGCAATAGGCGCTCGAGATGAGCTTGCTTTTATTAAAGCGTTTGAACAAGGCACCGCAGTGCTGCCCGATGATATTCAATCAGTTAAGATGGCTCTTCATGCTGCCAGAGCGTCACATGAGTTAGCGGAACCTGTCAAACAGGAAGCGGATCAGCTCTTCCATAAATTAAACGGTCAGCTTCTCATGCAGCAGGATCATCCTTCCTACAGCCAAATTGTGATGTCATTTCCGATGTTTTCAAAATCGGGGGTTCAGGACATGACTGTTCTGTTTAAAGGACAAAAAGAAGCGGATGGAAAGCTCGATCCTTCCCATTGCCGGCTCTTGTTTTTACTGCAATTGGATACGTTAAAAGAAACAGTTGTTGACTGCCTGATACAGCAGCAAGTCATGACGATTACAATTGAGACGGACTTTGAACTTCAGCCGGCAATCGATCCCATGGTGCCCGCCCTCAAGCAATCGCTCAAAGAAATGGGCTACAGTCTTTCAGGAGTTAACGCTAAAAAACGCCTTCAATCTGATGAAAAGGCTACAATTGATCAATACATAACAAGCATCAGTGATCAGGGAGTGGATGTGAAAATATGAACGAGCAAACGCCTTTAAGAAAAGCCATAGCTCTCCATTATGACGAAAAAAAAGACAAGGCGCCAAGAGTAATTGCAACCGGGAAGGGCCATGTTGCTGACAACATTATAAAAGAAGCTAAAAAGGCGGGGGTCCCGATCCAAGAAGATCGGACCCTTGTCGAATTAATGCGCCATTTGACTGTGGATGACCAGATCCCGGAAGCACTTTATGAAACGGTAGCCGAGATTTTTTCTTTCATTTACAGATTGGACGAAAGTGTAAAAAATAAAAAATAGCTAAAATATTCCCCATTCTCCGCTTGAAATTTATGTTTTTAATAAAATAAAAGTTTGAATGTTTAGAAGGATTTTAAGATTTTGCATCGAACTCTAGACAATTCTTCCAGTATTATATAGAATGAAAGCGCAGTCTATTTTTAGTTTTGTTACATAAGTTAGGAGGATGGGAAATGAATATCCATGAGTACCAGGGAAAAGAAGTCCTCAGAAAATATGGGGTATCTGTTCCTGAAGGTAAAGTGGCTTTTACAGCAGAAGAAGCAGTTGAAAAAGCAAAGAGCTTATCCAGCTCGGTTTATGTCGTAAAGGCTCAAATTCATGCTGGCGGTCGAGGCAAAGCTGGTGGGGTAAAAATAGCAAAATCATTAGACGAAGTAAAAGCGTATGCCGAAGAACTTTTAGGTAAGACCCTCGTTACGCATCAGACGGGTCCGGACGGGCAAGTAATAAAACGCTTACTTATTGAAGAAGGCTGCGATATTAAAAAGGAATACTATGTGGGATTAGTGCTTGACCGTGCCACTTCAAGAATTGTTCTGATGGCCTCTGAAGAAGGCGGAACAGAAATTGAAGAAGTAGCAGAGAAAACACCGGAAAAAATCAAAAAGGCTGTCATTGATCCGGCTGTTGGCCTCCAAGGCTATCAAGCTAGAGAAATTGCATTCGCTATCAATATTCCAAAAGAGCTTGTGGGGAAAGCTGCTAAATTTATGCTTGGACTATACAAAGCGTTTGTTGAGAAAGACTGCTCAATCGCCGAAATCAATCCTCTCGTTGTAACTGGAGACGGGAATGTGATGGCGCTTGATGCGAAATTAAATTTTGACAGCAACGCATTATACAGACAAAAAGATATTATGGAATACAGAGATTTGGACGAAGAAGATCCAAAAGAAATTGAAGCGTCTAAATACGATCTGAGCTACATTTCCCTTGATGGAAATATCGGATGCATGGTAAACGGCGCTGGACTAGCAATGTCCACGATGGATATCATTAAACATTATGGAGGAGAACCGGCCAACTTCCTTGATGTCGGGGGCGGCGCAACCGCAGAAAAAGTCACGGAAGCATTTAAAATCATTCTTTCTGATCAAAATGTTAAAGGGATTTTCGTCAACATTTTCGGAGGCATTATGAAATGTGATGTCATCGCAGAAGGGGTTGTTGAAGCGACAAGGCAAGTCGGTTTAACATTGCCGCTTGTCGTCCGTCTTGAAGGAACAAACGTGGATCTAGGGAAGAAAATCCTTAGTGAATCAGGATTAAATATTACATCTGCGGAATCCATGGCTGACGGCGCGCAGAAAATCGTATCTTTAGTATAGGAAAGAATGAAAGGCAGGGGACCAAATAATGAGTGTTTTTATCAATAAAGATACAAGAGTTATTGTACAAGGGATTACAGGTTCTACCGCTTTATTCCATACGAAGCAGATGCTTGAATACGGCACAAATATCGTGGGCGGTGTGACACCTGGAAAAGGCGGAACAGAAGTAGAAGGGGTACCTGTATTTAATACAGTGGCTGATGCAGTTCATACGACTGGCGCAAATGCGTCTGTTATCTATGTTCCGGCACCGTTTGCAGCTGATGCAATTATGGAAGCGGTAGATGCGGAGCTTGATCTGGTCATTTGCATCACAGAGCATATCCCGGTATTAGATATGGTAAAAGTGAAACGCTTTATGGAAGGCAAGAAAACGAGATTAATAGGACCGAACTGTCCTGGCGTCATCACGCCTGATGAATGTAAAATCGGCATTATGCCCGGATATATCCATAAAAAGGGTCATGTAGGCGTTGTATCGCGTTCAGGAACATTAACATACGAAGCGGTGCATCAGCTGTCAGAAGCGGGTGTAGGACAGTCTACAGCTGTTGGAATCGGCGGCGATCCTGTAAATGGAACCAACTTCATTGACGTTTTAAAAGCGTTTAACGAAGATCCTGAAACACACGCTGTCATCATGATCGGCGAAATCGGCGGTACAGCTGAAGAGGAAGCTGCTGAGTGGGTAAAAGCCAACATGACAAAACCGGTAGTCGGATTCATTGGCGGTAAAACAGCACCTCCAGGGAAGCGCATGGGGCATGCAGGCGCCATCATTTCCGGCGGAAAAGGCACGGCTGATGAAAAAATTAAAACACTTAATGAATGCGGAATCGAAGTTGCAGAGACACCTTCTGTCATGGGAGAAACATTAATTAAAGTGTTGAAAGAAAAGAATTTATTTGAAACGTGCAAAACTCATTAATAGAGAAGGGACAGCCATCTTGGCTGTTCCTGCTTTTGCTGTTAAAAGGAGGTTCTCATATTGGATCAGGCCGCTGCCTGTTTAATCACTTGCAGAATCAACCAATTACTATCCCCGTCTCTTCTATTAAAATGGTGGAAAGCTGATCCGTCAATGTCACTGTCAAATCCTTCATGTGCATTAGAAACAGCTTCACGCGGCAAAGTAAGGGCTGCGGCACTAAAAAATAAAATAGAAGAACAATATCCAAAACTCCAGCATTTACTCTCTGTATATCAACAGCAAGGCATTAAAGTCATCCCAATATCCTCAGATCAATATCCATTCTGGCTGAAAACCATTTATGATCCGCCTCCCGTGCTGTTTGCAAAAGGTGATATATCCCTTCTTTCTCAAGGGAGAAAAATAGGAATTGTAGGTACGAGACATCCGACAGCCTATGGAATCCGGGTTGTCAATCATCTTACAATAGAGCTTTGCCATAAAAAGTGGGTGATTGTCAGCGGGCTGGCGTCTGGGATTGACGGATTGTCCCATGCTGCAAGTATTAAGGCGAAGGGGCGGACAATCGGAGTCATCGCAGGCGGATTTCAGAACATTTATCCTCGAGAAAATCTTCAATTAGCAGAACACATGGCTAAACACCATCTTCTTCTGTCAGAGCATCCACCTGAAACCAAACCCCAAAAATGGCATTTCCCTATGAGAAACCGTATCATCAGCGGGTTAAGTGAGGGCATTATTGTTGTGCAGGGCAAAGAAAAAAGCGGTTCTTTGATTACCGCATACCAAGCACTGGAACAAGGGAGAGAAGTATTTGCCGTACCCGGTTCTGTATTTGATCCTTACGCCGGAGGTCCTATAAAATTGATTCAAGAGGGGGCTAAAGCCATATGGTCAGCAGAGGATATTTATGCAGAGCTTCCTGAGAAAAACGTTCAATATACGGAACCCTTTTGAATTATCGTTTGACAAACAGCATTGTAATATTTAATAATAGTGAGGATTTAAAGTTGCATATTGTTTTCTATTTAAATAATGACGTTCATCATAAAGAATGAAATGTTGAAAGCCAAATAAAGACAGCTGCAAATATAAAATAAAATTTGAAATACTTGAAGAGAGAGAACACCTCTTGAGGGGGATGAAAATGTCTGATTATCTAGTCATCGTGGAATCGCCCGCTAAGGCGAAAACGATTGAACGTTACTTAGGTAAAAAATATAAAGTGAAAGCATCAATGGGACATGTCCGGGATCTTCCAAAAAGTCAAATGGGAGTTGACATAGAACAAAATTTCGAACCGAAATATATAACCATTCGAGGTAAAGGTCCGGTACTAAAAGAGCTGAAAACGGCTGCCAAAAAAGCTAAAAAAGTTTATCTCGCAGCCGACCCCGACAGAGAAGGGGAAGCGATTGCATGGCACTTGGCCCACAGCCTTGATTTGGATCTTCATTCAGACTGCCGTGTTGTGTTTAACGAAATTACGAAAGATGCAATTAAAGAATCATTTAAGCATCCCCGCATGATCAATATGGATTTGGTGGATGCACAGCAGGCGAGACGTATATTAGACAGGCTCGTCGGATATAAAATCAGCCCAATCCTTTGGAAAAAAGTCAAAAAAGGACTCAGTGCTGGCCGTGTTCAATCTGTTGCCCTTCGTTTAATTATTGATCGTGAAAAGGAAATTAACGACTTTAAGCCAGAGGAATATTGGACAATAGACGGCACGTTCTTAAAAGGACAGGAGACGTTTGAAGCGGGCTTTTTCGGTAAAAACGGCAAAAAACTTCCTTTAAAGAGTGAAGCGGATGTAAAAGACATACTTTCTCAGCTCAAAGGCAATAAGTATACAGTTGAAAAAGTAACTAAAAAGGAACGTAAACGTAATCCGGCCTTGCCATTTACAACTTCCACCCTTCAGCAGGAAGCAGCGCGTAAGCTCAATTTCAGAGCGAAGAAAACGATGATGATTGCGCAGCAATTATATGAAGGAATTGATCTTGGAAAAGAAGGAACTGTCGGTCTGATCACATATATGAGAACGGATTCAACCCGCATTTCCAATACAGCAGTTGATGAAGCGGCAGCGTTTATTGATCAAACGTACGGAAAAGAGTACTTAGGCGGCAAAAGAAAGCCCGCTAAAAAGAATGAAAATGCTCAGGATGCCCACGAAGCGATCCGTCCGACGTCGGTTCTTAGAAAACCAAGCGAATTAAAAGCAGTCCTTGGCAGAGATCAGCTGAGACTGTATAAATTAATTTGGGAGCGCTTTGTTGCCAGTCAAATGGCATCTGCTGTTTTAGATACAATGAGTGTTGATTTGACAAACAACGGTTTGACTTTTCGCGCAAACGGAAGTAAAGTCAAGTTTTCCGGGTTTATGAAAGTGTATGTTGAAGGCAAAGACGATCAATTGGAAGAAAAAGACCGGATGCTGCCTGACTTGCAAGAGGGAGACACTGTTTTATCTAAGGACATAGAACCGGAACAGCATTTTACCCAGCCGCCTCCGCGCTATACTGAGGCCCGTTTGGTTAAAACGCTTGAAGAACTCGGGATCGGCCGTCCTTCCACTTATGCTCCGACGCTTGATACGATTCAGCGGCGCGGGTACGTTGGTTTGGATAATAAACGGTTTGTTCCCACAGAATTAGGGCAGATCGTGCTTGAGCTGATCATGGAATTTTTCCCTGAAATCATTAACGTTGAGTTTACGGCAAAAATGGAAAAAGACCTTGATAATGTTGAGGAAGGCAATATAGAATGGGTACAGATTATTGATAACTTCTATACCGATTTTGAAAAGCGCGTGAAAAAAGCCGAATCAGAAATGAAGGAAGTTGAAATAGAACCAGAATATGCTGGAGAAGATTGTGAATTATGCAGTTCTCCTATGGTATATAAAATGGGCCGATACGGTAAATTCTTAGCTTGCTCCAATTTCCCCGATTGCCGGAATACAAAGCCGATTGTCAAACAAATCGGTGTGAAGTGTCCGAGCTGCGGAGAAGGAAATATTGTTGAGCGAAAATCGAAAAAGAAGCGGGTTTTTTACGGCTGTGACCGTTATCCGGACTGTGAATTCGTTTCCTGGGACAAACCAATTGAACGAAAATGTCCGAAATGCGGAAAAATGCTTGTTGAGAAAAAGCTCAAAAAAGGCATACAAGTCCAATGCGTGGAATGCGATTATAAGGAAGAACCACAGAAGTAGCGGTGAGCAGGGTCTTGCTCACCTTCTTTGTGTGTTAAAAGAAGACAATGAATAATAAACTAGGAGATGTGAAAGATGAATCAACAAACAGTGAATGTAATCGGAGCCGGACTCGCAGGCAGTGAAGCGGCGTGGCAGCTTGCCAAACGGGGGATTCAAGTCAGATTATATGAAATGCGCCCAGTCAAACAGACGCCTGCCCATCATACTGATAAATTTGCAGAACTGGTATGCAGCAACTCTTTACGCTCCAATACACTTGCTAACGCTGTAGGTGTATTAAAAGAAGAAATGCGTGCGCTTGATTCAGCAATTATTGCTGCGGCTGACGAATGCTCAGTGCCTGCCGGGGGCGCACTCGCGGTAGACCGGCATGAATTTGCGGCAAGTGTGACAAACCGGGTGAAAAACCATCCCAACGTTACCGTCGTTAATGAAGAAGTAACAGAAATACCTGAAGGACCAACGATTATCGCAACTGGTCCGTTAACTTCAGAATCATTGTCTGCACAGTTAAAAGAGCTTACTGGAGAGGACTATTTATACTTCTATGATGCAGCAGCGCCTATCGTAGAGAAAGACAGCCTGGACATGGATAAAGTGTATTTGAAATCCCGTTATGACAAAGGAGAAGCGGCTTATCTAAACTGCCCGATGACAGAAGAAGAGTTTGACCGTTTTCATGAAGCTTTGACATCAGCAGAAACTGTGCCGTTAAAAGAGTTTGAAAAAGAGATTTTCTTTGAGGGCTGCATGCCGATTGAAGTAATGGCAAAACGAGGAAAGAAAACAATGCTTTTCGGACCGATGAAGCCAGTGGGATTAGAGCATCCTGTTACCGGAAAACGTCCATATGCAGTCGTTCAGCTCAGACAGGATGATGCGGCGGGAACTCTCTATAATATTGTAGGATTCCAAACTCATTTAAAATGGGGAGACCAAAAGGAAGTCCTCAAATTGATTCCCGGACTTGAAAATGTGGAAATCGTCAGATACGGTGTTATGCACAGAAATACATTCATTAATTCTCCAAGCTTGTTAAAACCGACTTACCAATTTAAAAAACGGAACGATTTGTTCTTCGCAGGACAAATGACGGGAGTAGAAGGATATGTGGAATCGGCTGCTTCTGGGCTTGTAGCAGGTATTAATGCGGCTAAACTTGTTTTAGGAGAAGAGCTTGTCACTTTTCCTCAGGAAACAGCAATAGGCAGTATGGCTCACTATATTACAACAACAAACCAGAAGAACTTCCAGCCGATGAATGCAAACTTTGGGCTTTTGAAAGATTTGCCTGTTAAAATTAAAAATAAAAAAGAGCGTAATGAACAGTACGCAAATCGGGCGATCGAGACAATTCAAACAATTTCGAAAACAATATAGGTATTGATTGCAACTTGATCGCGATTTGTGATACCATTTAAAAGCCCTTCCTGGGGAGGTATTTGGCATGGAGAATGTTAAGAATTTCGTAAAGTTATTCGTTGAATATTTACAAATTGAAAAAAATTATTCACAATATACTATTGTGAATTATGTGGATTCAATTGAAGAATTCGAGACTTTCCTGCGCGTTCAAGGTATAAATGGATTTGAAGAAGTTGCATATCAAGATACTAGAATTTTTTTGACGGAAGCCTATGAAAAGGGTTTATCGAGAAGAACAATCAGCAAAAAAATTTCTGCATTGAGAAGCTTTTACAAATTTCTGATGCGAGAAAAGCTTGTTGATGATAATCCGTTCCAGCTTGTTCATCTGCCGAAACAAGAGAAACGGATACCGAAGTTTCTATATCAAAAAGAGCTTGAGGAACTGTTTGAAGTTTCAGATATAAGCCAGCCGACCGGCATGAGGGATCAAGCGCTATTAGAGCTTCTCTATGCCACCGGAATGAGGGTCAGTGAATGCTCTTCCATAAGTGTTCATGATCTTGATTTATTTATGGATACTGTGCTTGTTCACGGGAAAGGCAAGAAACAGCGTTATATCCCTTTTGGGTCTTACGCCCGCGAAGCGTTGAAGTTATATATGAATAGCGGAAGACAGTGCTTGCTGAAAAAAGCAAAAGAACCTCATGATCTATTATTCGTGAATCAAAGAGGCGGACCGCTTACAGCCCGAGGCATTAGGCACATTTTAAGCGGGCTTGTCAAAAAAGCGTCCGGCACTTTACATATCCATCCGCATATGCTTCGACATACGTTCGCCACTCATCTATTAAACGAAGGAGCAGATTTGAGGAGCGTTCAAGAACTGCTCGGGCATTCCAATCTGTCTTCGACACAGATATACACGCACGTTTCGAAGGAAATGTTGAGAAACACATATATGTCTCACCATCCAAGAGCTTTTAAGAAAAATTAAAGGAGGCCCTTTATGTCATCTTTTCATGCGACCACAATCTTTGCAGTACAGCATAAGGGACGAAGCGCAATGTCCGGAGACGGTCAAGTTACATTTGGTCAGGCTGTTGTAATGAAACATACTGCGAGAAAAGTAAGAAAACTGTTTAACGGCAAGGTTCTCGCAGGATTTGCGGGATCTGTTGCAGACGCTTTCACTCTATTCGAAAAGTTCGAAGCGAAACTTGAAGAATATAATGGCAACTTAAAACGGGCTGCTGTTGAGCTTGCAAAGGAATGGCGAAGTGACAAAGTGCTTAGAAAGCTTGAAGCCATGCTGATCGTTATGAATCAAGATACCTTGCTTCTCGTATCGGGAACTGGTGAGGTTATCGAGCCGGATGACGGCATTCTGGCAATTGGATCAGGCGGCAATTACGCTTTGGCAGCCGGAAGGGCGCTGAAAAAGCATGCCGGGGAGAGCATGACTGCAAGTGAGATTGCTAGAGCTGCGCTGGAAACAGCGGGCGAAATTTGTGTATACACGAACGATCAAATCATACTGGAAGAGCTTGAATAGAAAGGACTTGAGGCGCATGGAAAAAAAACCGTTAACACCAAGACAGATTGTAGATCGGTTAGACCAATACATCGTCGGTCAGCAAAACGCGAAAAAAGCTGTCGCCGTGGCATTAAGAAACCGCTATAGAAGAAGTCTCCTGGATGAAAAGCTGAAAGACGAGGTCGTTCCGAAAAACATTTTAATGATGGGGCCTACCGGGGTAGGGAAAACTGAAATTGCCAGACGAATCGCTAAGCTTTCAGGTGCGCCATTTATCAAAATTGAAGCAACAAAATTTACAGAAGTCGGCTATGTAGGCAGAGACGTTGAATCAATGGTCAGAGACCTTGTGGAAACTTCTGTTCGTCTTATAAAGGAAGAAAAAATCAACGAAGTGAAGGAACAGGCAGAAGAAAATGCAAACAAACGCATTGTTCGCCTGTTAGTTCCAGGGAAGAAAAAACAATCAGGCGTTAAAAACCCGTTTGAAATGTTTTTCGGCGGCAGCCAGCCAAACGGCGAAGACGAAACGGAAAGCCAGGAAGAAGCAAACATTGAAGAAAAAAGAAAACGCATGGCTCATCAGCTGGCATTAGGAGAGCTCGAAGACCACTATGTTACTGTAGAAGTTGAAGAGCAGCAGCCTTCTATGTTTGACATGCTGCAGGGCTCGGGTATGGAGCAGATGGGCATGAATATGCAGGATGCACTGAGCGGATTGATGCCAAAGAAAAAGAAACGCCGTAAAATGACAGTCAGAGAAGCCAGAAAAGTCCTGACGAATGAAGAGGCAAGCAAACTCATCGATATGGATGAAGTCAGCCAGGAAGCTGTCCATCGGGCAGAAGAGAGCGGAATTATCTTTATCGACGAGATTGATAAAATTGCAAAAAACGGTGGCGCGTCATCTTCAGCTGATGTATCAAGAGAAGGTGTTCAGCGTGATATTCTCCCAATCGTTGAGGGTTCTACCGTTGTCACTAAATACGGTTCAGTTAAAACAGACCATGTATTGTTTATTGCAGCGGGAGCATTTCATATGGCCAAACCGTCTGATCTGATTCCTGAACTGCAAGGGCGTTTTCCAATTCGTGTAGAACTGAGCAAACTGACGGTTGACGATTTCGTGAGAATTTTAGTTGAACCCGATAACGCGCTCTTGAAACAATATCAGGCATTATTGCAGACAGAGGGTATATCTCTTGAATTTTCTGACGAAGCTATTCATAAGATTGCTGAAGTCGCCTATCATGTGAACCAGGAAACAGATAATATCGGTGCGAGACGCCTTCATACAATACTCGAACGTCTGTTAGAAGATCTCTCTTTTGAAGCTCCGGATGTAACAATGGAGAATATAACGATTACACCGCAGTATGTGGAAGAAAAGCTCGGAACGATAGCTAAAAACAAAGATTTAAGTCAATTTATATTGTGAAAATTTAATAAGAGGAATGTTTAGGAGGATCATTTATCATGGCTTTATTACAAAAAACAAGAATTATTAACTCCATGCTGCAAGCTGCGGCAGGGAAACCGGTTAACTTTAAAGAAATGGCGGAAACGCTTCGGGATGTAATTGATTCCAATATTTTCGTTGTGAGCCGCAGAGGAAAACTTCTCGGCTACTCTATCAACCAGCAAATTGAAAATGACCGTATGAAAAAAATGCTTGAGGATCGCCAATTCCCAGAGGAATATACGAAGAATCTGTTCAACGTCCCTGAAACATCTTCTAACCTGGATATCAACAGTGAGTATACTGCTTTCCCTGTTGAAAACAGAGACTTGTTCCAAGCTGGTTTAACAACAATTGTGCCGATCATCGGAGGCGGAGAAAGATTAGGTACACTCATTCTTTCACGTTTACAGGATCAATTTAATGATGATGATTTAATTCTTGCTGAATACGGCGCTACAGTTGTCGGAATGGAAATTCTGAGAGAAAAAGCAGAAGAAATTGAAGAAGAAGCAAGAAGCAAAGCAGTCGTACAAATGGCAATCAGCTCTCTTTCTTATAGTGAGCTTGAAGCAATTGAACACATCTTTGAAGAGCTTGACGGAAACGAAGGTCTCCTTGTTGCAAGTAAGATTGCAGACCGTGTCGGCATTACCCGCTCAGTTATTGTTAACGCACTCAGAAAGCTTGAAAGCGCCGGTGTAATTGAATCAAGATCATTAGGAATGAAGGGTACTTATATCAAAGTGCTCAACAACAAATTCCTGATTGAATTAGAAAATCTGAAATCCCATTAATAAAAAAAGAACCCCTTTTTAAGGGGTTCTTTTTTTATTCAAATAAAGGAAATCAATAAGCTTTATTTCCTGGGCGAAAAGTCTTTCTTTGTAATAATTTTAATAAAGTTTATTATTTTCTTCATAAAAACAGAAAAATGACGAAATAAATGGGGAAAATACAGAAATCCAGCTATTTTCAGCCTTATATCAAAGTAAAAAACATAGTTCAAATAATCTAGGACTATGTACCTAGTTGTAAAATAGATATATATGAGGACATTTTTTTACACGAACTTCATAGACTTTATGCCTGTTATTTCTTACAATAAGCATATGGTTTTACAAATCTCGACAAGGATATTGAGGGTGAAAAAAACTGAAATGGAGGTAAGTGGATTTGAGCTTATTTTCTGGAACGATACAAAATCTTGAAAATGCCTTGGGCAGAGCGAATATTAAGCAAAAAGCCATAACTAATAATATTGCTAATATAGATACACCGAACTATAAGGCGAAAAAAGTCTCTTTCCAAAATTTATTAGATCAAGAATCCTCTCGTCTCGAATCTATAAAAACAGACTATCGGCATGTTGATTTTTCTGATGCTGATTCAAATTATTCAATTGTAACGAGCGGAGATACATCTTATCAGCAAAACAGAAATAACGTTGACGTTGACAAAGAGATGACAGAACTAGCTGAAAATCAGATTAACTATCAAGCTTTAGTTGAAAGAATGAACGGCAAATTCAATTCTCTGAAGACCGTACTAACAGGAGGGAAATAATGACAGCTTTTCAAAGCTTAAATGTTTCAGCATCAGCTTTAACAGCTCAGCGCCTCAGAATGGATGTTGTATCGTCTAACTTGGCGAATATGGATACGACAAGAGCCAAGCAGGTAAACGGTGAGTGGGTGCCTTACAGAAGGAAAATGGTTTCGCTTCAGTCAAAAGGTGAATCGTTCTCGTCGATTTTGAATTCTAAAATGAGCGGAAGCGGCAATGTCGGAAATGGGGTAAAGGTTACAAAAATCACTGAAGATAACTCTGATTTTAATCTGGTCTATGATCCGACTGACCCTGATGCAAACGCTGAAGGATATGTTCAAAAGCCAAATGTTGATCCATTAAAAGAAATGGTTGATCTTGTCAGCAGTACGAGATCATATGAGGCCAATGTCACAGCAATGAATGCCTCAAAGGGAATGCTGATGAAGGCTCTAGAAATCGGAAAGTAAGGTGATGAATGTGATCAATGCAATTTCTCCTTTTCAGGTTCAAAATACTCAAAACACTCAAAATGCAACAAATCAATTAAACAATAGCCAAAAAACAGACTCTTCAAATCAAACAAGCTTTTCGGAGCTTTTAAAAAACTCTATAAGTTCGTTAAATGAGTCCCAAGTAGCTTCTGACAATATGACTAATGCCTTGGCTGCAGGAAAAGATGTGAATCTTGATGAGGTCATGATCGCCGCTCAAAAAGCAAGCATCTCTCTGACTGCTGCAACTGAGTTCCGCAACAAAGCTGTGGAAGCATACCAGGAGATTATGAGAATGCAAATGTAGGGGGTCTGACGAGAAAGAGAAAGAGTGGAATGACCGGGGGTTAACATGAATCGTACTCTAATGCAAATGAAAAACAAAACGAGTGAGTTTTGGAAAAATAGATCTAAATTACAAAAGGTTTTAATGATTAGTGCTTTAGCGGCAATTATCATTCTTGCCATAATTATCAGTATTTTTTCTTCTAATCAGAAGATGGCGCCGCTGTACAAAGATTTGTCAGCTGAAGAAGCCGGACAGATCAAAGAGGAATTGGATGCAAAAAAAGTGCCTAGCGAACTTTCAAATGGCGGTACGGTCATTAAGGTTCCGGAAGATCAGGTTGATTCACTGAAAGTTCAGCTGGCGGCAGAAGGGCTTCCTAAAACAGGATCAATTGATTACTCATTTTTTGGACAGAACGCCGGCTTTGGTTTAACAGATAATGAATTTGATATGGTGAAAGTCAAAGCCACACAAACGGAACTATCCAATCTGATTAATGAAATGGACGGTATCAAAAATTCAAAAGTAATGATTAACCTTCCGAAAGACGCTGTCTTTGTCGGTGAAGAGCAATCAGCAGCATCTGCTTCAATCGTCCTGCAGACTCAGCCTGGCTACAATTTGGACCAAAGCCAGATCAACGGATTATATCATCTGGTATCA
This sequence comes from Bacillus sp. 2CMS4F, assembly GCF_023161785.1. Taxonomy (NCBI): domain Bacteria; kingdom Bacillati; phylum Bacillota; class Bacilli; order Caryophanales; family Bacillaceae; genus Bacillus; species Bacillus sp. 2CMS4F. Next base: position 420,672 of record NZ_JALNTO010000001.1, on the reverse strand, counting down.
AAAAGTGTGCCGAACTTAAAAGAAGATAACATCGTCATCATGGACCAGAACTCTACTTACTATGACAAAACAGACAGCGGTTCAGGGTCCTACGCTGATAGTTATTCTTCGCAGCAGGGAGTTAAATCCCAAGTTGAAAAAGACATTCAAAAACATGTTCAGTCATTGCTTGGAACGATGATGGGGCAGGACAAAGTTGTTGTTTCTGTCACGGCTGATATTGACTTTACAAAAGAAAATCGCACAGAAGACATCGTCGAGCCTGTTGACAAAGAAAACATGGAAGGCATCGCGGTCAGTGCTGAAAAAGTATCGGAAACATATCAGGGAGACGGCGCAGCTAATGGCGGAACTGCCGGAACCGGTGATGAAGATGTAACAAACTATCAAGCTGACGGTGAAAATACCGAAAGTGGGAACTACGAAAAAAGCAGTAATAAAATCAATTACGAGGTTAACCGAATCCATAAAGAAATAGCTGAAAGCCCTTATAAGGTAAGGGATTTAGGGATTCAAGTAATGGTAGAGCCGCCTGATGCCAAAAACACAGCGTCGCTATCAACTGAAAGACAGGATGATATACAAAAAATCCTTTCAACTGTTGTCAGAACATCATTGGATAAGGATGAAACACAGAACCAGAACCTTTCTGATGAAGATATCAATAATAAAATTGTTGTCTCCGTTCAGCCTTTTGACGGAAAAGTAAGTCTTGATACTGATACGGAAAAATCCTCCGGTATCCCAATGTGGGTATATATCGTAGGGGGCGTATTGATCGCAGTTATCATTATTCTGATCATTATGTTTATCAGAAAGAAACGCGCTCAAGAGGATGAATTTGAGGAATACACGTACGAAGTGCCTCAGGAGCCTATCAATTTGCCTGATATTAATGAAGAGGAAAATGAAACAGAGGAAACAGTCAGACGAAAACAGCTTGAAAAGATGGCGAAAGATAAGCCTGAAGACTTTGCAAAACTGCTGAGAAGCTGGCTGGCCGAGGATTAGGAGGGATTAGAAATGGCGAGACGTGATCAAGATAAGCTTACAGGAAAACAAAAAGCAGCCATTCTCATGATTTCCTTAGGTTTAGATGTGTCAGCTTCTGTATATAAGCATTTAACCGATGAAGAAATTGAAAGGCTTACCCTTGAAATATCAGGAGTTAGAAGTGTCGATCATCAAAAAAAGGATGAAATTATAGAGGAATTTCATAATATAGCGATTGCCCAGGATTATATTTCTCAGGGCGGATTAAGCTATGCCAGACAAGTTCTTGAGAAGGCGCTGGGAGAAGATAAGGCTGAAAACATACTAAACAGGCTGACTTCTTCTCTGCAAGTTAAACCATTTGACTTTGCCAGAAAAGCAGAGCCTGAACAAATTTTAAATTTCATCCAACAAGAGCATCCGCAAACGATGGCTTTAATCTTGTCTTACCTTGACCCTGTGCAGGCCGGACAAATTTTATCCGAGCTGAATCCTGAGGTACAGGCAGAAGTCGCAAGAAGGATTGCGGTAATGGACAGAACATCACCTGAAATTATTAATGAAGTAGAACGGATTCTGGAACAGAAATTATCCTCCGCATTTACTCAGGATTATACACAAACCGGCGGAATCGAAGCTGTTGTTGAAGTGTTAAACGGTGTAGACAGAGGAACAGAAAAGACGATATTGGATTCCTTGGAAATTCAGGATCCTGATCTTGCTGAAGAAATCAAGAAGCGGATGTTTGTCTTTGAGGATATTGTTACCCTTGATAACCGAGCAATTCAGCGGGTTATACGCGATGTTGAAAACGACGATCTGCTCCTTTCATTAAAGGTGGCGAGCGAGGAAGTCAAAGAAATTGTATTCAACAATATGTCACAGCGTATGGTTGAAACGTTCAAAGAAGAAATGGAATTTATGGGCCCTGTACGTTTGAAGGATGTAGAAGAGGCTCAATCAAGAATTGTAAGCATCGTCAGAAAGCTTGAAGAAGCCGGTGAAATTGTTATAGCAAGAGGCGGAGGAGACGATATTATTGTCTAATATCATTAAACAAGAATCATCTTTTTCCCCACAGCAGGAAAGAAGAAAGCTTTCTTTACAAGAGGTTCGGATCGATCATTCACATCTTTTACAGACTGAAGAAAATCCGGAAGCGTTAATGGCCCGGATCAAAGAAGAAGCTGATCGGATTTCCGAGCAAGCGAACAGCCAGAGGGAAGATATCCGCCGTCAAATTGAGCAGGAAAAAAATGATTGGGCGGCTGAAAAACAGCAGCTTATTGAAGAAGCGAAAACAGAAGGTTTCGAGCAAGGTGTTGCATTAGGGAGAGCTGAAGCCTTGCAACAGTATGCTGAGCTGATCAATCAGGCAAACAGCATAACAGAGATGTCCAGAAAAGCTGTAGAGGATAAGCTTGAAGATGCCTCCGGAGAAATCGTTGAGCTTGCCGTTGCGTTAGCTAAAAAAGTATGGCAGCAAAAATCTGATGATAAAGAGGCCTTTATCCTGCTTGTGAAACAGGTGGTAAACGAAGTAAAGGAATATGACGATATATCAATATATGTGGATCCTTATTACTATGAAACAGTTTTTCAGCATAAAGACGAAATCCAGCAGCTTCTTTACAAAGAATGCCGGCTGGGTTTATACGCCGACGAAAAAGCTGAAAAAGGATCATGTTATATAGAAACTCCTTTTGGAAGAGTGGATGCAAGCATTGATACCCAGCTGGTGCAGCTGAAGCATAAGCTCCTTACAGCACTGGAAGCAGGTGCGGATCAATGAAGACACAGAGTCTGATAGATTGCATAGAAATGACAGACTCGTATAAGCGTTATGGAAAAGTGAAACGGGTGATCGGCCTGATGATCGAATCAAAGGGGCCGGCAAGCTCAATTGGCGACCTGTGCCTGATTTATGCAAAAGGTCAATCAGGTAAAGTCATCAAAGCTGAAGTTGTTGGCTTTCAGGAAGAAAATATTTTGTTAATGCCCTATTTAGAGGCCGCTAGCATTGCCCCCGGGAGCATTGTTGAAGCCACCGGTGAATCTCTTCGTGTAAAGGTAGGAGCCGGTCTGAACGGACAAGTCATTGATGCGTTTGGCGAACCGCTCGACGGAAAACTTTTGCCGAAAGGACTTTCGCCTGTATCGACGGAGCAATCACCTCCTAACCCGATGAAACGCCCGCCTATCCGTGAAAAAATGGGTGTTGGAGTCAGGTCTATTGACAGTCTGCTGACTGTCGGAAAAGGCCAGCGGATTGGTATTTTCGCAGGAAGCGGCGTCGGGAAAAGCACATTAATGGGAATGATCGCTAAACAGACCGAAGCTGATTTGAACGTAATTGCACTCGTCGGAGAACGCGGTCGAGAGGTTCGGGAGTTTATTGAAAAAGACTTGGGAGCAGAGGGTCTGAAGCGGTCAATTGTAGTTGTTGCTACCTCAGACCAGCCTGCATTAACGAGGTTGAAAGCCGCTTATACAGCGACAGCCATTGCTGAGTACTTTCGTGATAAAGGGCAAAATGTCATGTTTATGATGGATTCTGTCACAAGGGTGGCGATGGCTCAGAGGGAGATCGGACTTGCCGCTGGAGAGCCTCCGACGACAAAAGGATATACGCCCTCTGTGTTCGCTATTTTACCTCGTTTACTAGAGAGAACAGGTGCAAATGAACACGGAACAATCACAGCGTTTTATACAGTGTTAGTCGACGGAGATGACATGAATGAGCCTATTGCTGATACTGTTCGCGGAATCTTAGACGGACACATTGTGTTAGACAGGGCACTTGCTAATAAAGGCCAGTTTCCTGCCGTCAATGTGTTAAAAAGCATCAGCAGGGTGATGTCAAACATCTCGACAAAACAGCACTTAGACGCAGCGAATAAATTCCGTGAACTTTTATCAACGTATCAAAATTCTGAAGATCTCATTAATATTGGAGCTTACAAAAGAGGGTCCTCAAGAGAAATTGATGAGGCGATACAATTTTATCCGCAGCTTATTCAATTTTTGAAGCAGGGAACAGAAGAATCAGCATCATTGGAAGAAAGCATTGCTGCATTAACTAGTTTGACAGGAAATGAGGAATAGAACGTGGCCTATCAATTTAGATTCCAAAAGCTGCTGGAACTAAAAGAGAACGAAAAAGACCAGTCTTTGTCTGAGTATCAGCAATCAGTTTCTGAATTTGAAACTGTAGCGGAGAAACTATATGAGAATATGAGCAAAAAGGAATTGCTTGAGCAAAATAAAGAAAACAAACTGAAAAGCGGGATGAGCGTTCAAGAGATGAGGCATTATCAGCAATTTGTCTCAAATCTTGAAAACACAATTTATCACTACCAAAAGCTCGTCATTATGAAAAGGAATCAAATGAACCAAAAGCAAGAAGTGTTAACAGAAAAAAATATTGAAGTGAAGAAGTTTGAAAAGATGCGTGAAAAACAGTTTAAAATGTTTGCTCTTGAAGACAAAGCTGCAGAGATGAAAGAAATGGACGATATTTCGATCAAGCAGTTTATGATTCAAGGCCATTAGGAGCGAATGTAATGTCCGGCAAAAAGAAAGAATCAGGTAAGTTCCGATCGGTTTTGCTGATCATTATCCTTCCGCTGATATTTCTGCTTATAGCAGGGGGGATTGTTCTCTGGGCGGCTGGTGTCAATGTCTTAAAGCCGATACAGGAAGCTGCAGCCAAAACGCCAGTTCTTAAAGAATTGGTTCCTGAGACCGAAGATAAAAAAGATACATCATCAGCAGCTAAGAATAACAGTAATACGGCGGCTCTGGAAAAAACCATTAAGGATCAAAAAAGTGAGATCAGTATATTGAATAAAGATTTGGATACAAGCAAATCTGAAATAGACAGGCTGAATCAAAAGATTCGTTCTCTTGAAAAAACAGCGGAAGACCAAAAAAAGACATCGAAGGATAACACAGAAGGTTCATTAAGTTCTGATAAAGCTTCTGATGATAAAGTCATCAGTGTTTATAAAAGCATGGACAGCGGAAAGGCTGCTAAAATCATTGCCCAATTAAAGGAAAAAGAAGCGCTGAAAATATTGAATGGACTGAGCAAAAAGCAGCTTGCTGAAATTTTGGCAAAAATGACTCCTGAGCAAGCGGCAACATATACAGAAAAAATTGCTGCCAGCCAAGAATAGGGGGAATAAAGGTGAAGCTGCTTGAATTAGCCGGACCTCGGCTGCAAACTACTGCAGGGACAGCTGCTAAAACAATCAAAAATAGCCAGGGAGTTTTTCAAAATTGGCTTATGTCTGAAGCCGGCTCGAAAGAACCTTCATCACAAGGAAATGGGGCTCAGACTGACGATCAGCTTTTAAAAGATGCATGTAAAAAGATCAGTGATTGGCTAAATGCAACTCCTGAAAACCAAGACAAGCAAAAAGCCGATCTTCTGCAAACGTTAAGTAAACTAACAGGAAAGCAGCTGGATGAATCCGCTCAGCAAATGTTACAGAATCTGCTGCAAGCAGTTGAATTAAAATTGGCTGACGGAACTGATCAACTGCACATGGGGCAAATACTTGCAGACAAAACCATTTCTGAAGAGAAAACTGCTCTGACTGCAAAGAATTCAGCTGGTGATGCCGCTACTGATGAACTCAAGTCTGATAGAGAACAAGAAGTTCAGGGAAATGAGGCATCAGCAGAAGATGATAAAACACTTATTCATATCCAAATGTTTATCAGTCAGCTTTTAGAAGGAAATAAAATGACTGACCGTGATCATCAAGCTCATACTGTCTACAAAAATGGAGATGAATTTCTTTCGGCATTAGATAAAAAGGGCATATCTGAACAGCTTATTCAGGATCTTAAACAGCAGATATTTACAAAAGATGAGTCAAGTTCAAAGCTTTATAAGATGTCAAAGTCAGAGCTGAAAAGTTTTCAAAGCTTAATGGAACAGATGTCGGTGCTTCCTCAAAAAGGGACGAAGGAATGGAATATAGCTGAAAGTCAGCTGAAAGCTTTCTTGTTATCGAAATCATCCGAATCGTCACAAGATGTCGCAAAACGTGCTCTTACACCGGACACTCTGACGTCAGGTAATAAAAGTACGGCAGATTCCTCTGTAAGTATTCAGCCTATAGATAGTAAGTCAGGAATTCAAATGATGTTTTCAGGCTACCGGAGCACCGGAGGAGTTCAGACACTCGATTTGCAGCTCTCATCTGATTTGCATGCAGCCGATACGAAAACGGTTGCTGATCAAGTGATCAGTGCATGGAAGCAGATGAAATATACACCCTTTGGGAGGTCAACCGGCAGTTTTACAATTCGGCTGAACCCTGAACATTTAGGATTTGTCACAATTAAGCTGACAAATGAAAATGGAATGTTCCAGAGTAAAATCATTGCATCCAGCCAATCTGCAAAAGAGCTGCTTGAACAACATCTGCCTCAGCTGAAGCAATCACTGCCGAATATGGCTGTCCAAGTAGACCGTTTTACATTGCCGATTCAAAGCGGAGACCAGCCGATATATGGCCAGCTTGCTGATGAACAGAAACAGCAGCAAGAGGGACAGAAGCAGCAAAGACAGAAAAAGCAATCAAACGAGTTTGGAGACTTGCTTGATGAAGTGTCAATGGTTGAATTGGAGGAAGAAGAATGACATCAATAAGCTCAGAATATAAATTGCCTGAAAAAACAAGCAGCACTGCCGCTGCAAGCAACAGCAGCCTGGGAAAAGACGAGTTTTTAAAAATATTAATGACTCAAGTCCAAAACCAAGATCCGCTTAATCCGGTTGATGACAAAGAATTTATCAGCCAGATGGCGACTTTTTCAAGTCTGGAACAGATGATGAATCTGAATACGACGATGACTAAATTCGTTGAAAACCAAGATCCGTTTACAACGTATGTTGATTGGATGGGAAAAGAAGTATCTTGGACTGATGGTAAAAGTGCAACAGATAAAACAGGCACGGTAAGCTCTATTAAACATTCTAAAGGAAATTATTATCTCGTTCTTGATGATGGGACCGAGATCAGTCCGGCGAATGTCATGTCTGTGGGACAATCATCTAAATAAAAACATCTGGGGGAATATATTATGTTACGTTCACTTTATTCTGGAATCAGCGGTATGAAAAACTTTCAAACAAAACTTGATGTTATCGGCAATAACATTGCCAACGTAAATACAGTGGGATTCAAAAAGAGCCGGGTTACCTTTAAAGATATGGTAAGTCAAACGATTGCCGGCGGTTCTGCTGCTGGTGCAACAATCGGCGGAACAAACTCTAAGCAGATCGGTTTAGGTTCATCATCTGGCACAATTGACACCATCCATTCAACAAGCGCGACACAAAGCACAGGAAGAACGCTTGATTTAGCGATTGACGGAGACGGTTATTTTCAAATCGATACAGGTGATGGAACGGCTTACACAAGAGCCGGAAACTTCTATTTAGATAATACCGGAACATTGGTGACTGGTGACGGCTACCATGTGTTAAATATGACGGGAGGAACAATAAAAATTCCTCTAGATGCTCAAAGCTTTAGTATCGGATCTGATGGAAAAGTGTCAATTGTTGATGCTGGCGGTAAACCACAAGATGGCGGTCAGATCGGGATTGTTACTTTTGCAAACAGTGACGGCTTAGATAAAATCGGAAGTAACTTGTATCGTGAATCTTTGAACTCTGGAACTGCTAGTGCAGCTAATCAGCCTGGTGATGGCGGTACAGGTGCCTTGAAGTCAGGATTTATAGAAATGTCTAACGTTGATTTAACAGACGAGTTTACTGAAATGATTGTTGCTCAGCGCGGGTTCCAATCAAACTCCAAGATTATTACAACATCGGATGAAATCCTTCAAGAGCTGGTAAACCTTAAACGTTAAGGAGGGAGGGGAGGCGAGTAATCGCTTCTCCGCTGTTTTATGATTAAAGTAACCCGTTTAAATGGGCAGCCCTTTACGCTGAATGCGTTATTTATTGAACAGATTGAATGCTTTCCGGATACTACAATCACACTGTCGAACGGTAAGAAGTTTGTAGTAAAAGAAAATGAAGAAGCTGTTCTGGAGAAGATTGCGTCTTTCTATCAAAAAATACAAATATTTTCAATGGACCATGGAATAGAGGAACCGGAATGAAGAAAAAATTATTGATCATTTTACTAATTATTCTTATCGTAATTGGTGCTCTCGGGACGGCGGCTTATTTTGTTTTAGGCGGAAAGTCCGAAAAAAGTGAGGCAAAACGAAGTATTGATGAAATCGTTGCATCTTCTGTTGATGTAGCAGAAATCACAACGAATTTAAAGTCCGATAACATTATTCGCTTAGCGATTAAACTTGAAACTGACTCTGATAAATCAAAAGAAGAGCTTGAAAAACGTGATTTTCAAGTGAAAGATGCTGTTATATCACTGCTGGCTGATACGAATGCTGATGAGATTGAGGGAGACAAGGGAAAAGAAACCTTTAAGAAGGAACTAAAAGATAAAGTGAATAGCTACCTCCAAGAAGGAAAAGTAGAAAAAGTGTATATTACCTCTTTTAATCTGCAATAAAGCATAATTTGACAGAATACGGAGGTGAGGAAAATGTCAGGAGAAGTTCTCTCCCAAAATGAAATAGATGCACTGCTTTCTGCAATATCAACGGGTGAAATGGATGCTGAAGAGCTGAAAAAAGAAGAAAAAGAGAAAAAAGTAAAGGTTTATGATTTCAAACGCGCGCTGCGGTTTTCTAAAGACCAAATCCGCAGTTTAACAAGAATTCATGACAATTTTGCAAGACTTCTTACAACTCACTTTTCTGCTCAGCTCAGAACGTATATCCATATATCGGTCAGCTCTGTTGATCAGGTTCCATACGAGGAATTTATCCGATCCATACCGAATATGACGATCCTGAATTTATTCGATGTCCATCCGATGGAAGGCAGAATTATGATGGAGGTTAACCCGACAATTGCCTATACGATGATGGATCGTGTGATGGGGGGCATCGGGATCAGTCATAATAAGGTTGATAGTTTAACAGAAATTGAAACAAAAATTATTTCTAATTTATTTGAAAATGCACTGGGAAATTATAAAGAAGCTTGGCAGTCCATTGCTGATATTGAACCCGAAATGACTGAGTTTGAAGTGAATCCGCAATTTGTTCAGATGGTATCTCCTAATGAAACGGTTGTTGTTATTTCACTCAACACACAAATCGGCGAAATCAGCGGTGTCATTAATCTTTGTATCCCGCATATCGTCCTCGAGCCGCTCATACCAAAGCTTTCGGTCCATTATTGGATGCAATCAGAAAGAAATGAACCGAAACCTGAGGAAACAAAGTCGCTTGAAAAACGTATCATGACAGCACAAATACCTGTCGTGGCCGAACTCGGCACATCTGAACTGACAATAGAAGAGTTTTTAAGTTTAGAAGTCGGAGACTGCATAACTTTGGACAAATCAGTAACAGATCCTCTTACTGTATTGGTCGGAGATAAGCCGAAATTTTTAGGACAAGCCGGCCGGGTGAATCGAAAACAGGCAGTGCAAATTTTAGACCACGACATAAGAGGTGAACAAGATGGAGAATAACAGATTATCTCAAGATGAGATTGACGCGCTTCTTAACGGCACGAGCAGCACACCTGACGAGCCTGAGGCTACGGAAGTGCATGACTTATCGGACATGGAGCGTGATGCGATCGGTGAAATCGGAAATATTTCATTCGGCAGTTCAGCGACAGCTTTATCCACGCTTTTAAATCAAAAAGTTGATATTACGACTCCAAACGTAACTGTCATCCCAAGAAGCAAAATCAGTGATGCGTTTCCTGAACCGTATGTTGCAATTGAAGTGAATTATACGGAAGGTTTCAGCGGCAGCAACCTGCTAGTCGTCGAACAAAGTGACGCAGCGATTATTGCGGACCTAATGATCGGGGGAGACGGGAAAGGTGCAGATCCTTCACTTGGAGAGATCCATTTGAGCGCGGTTCAAGAAGCGATGAACCAAATGATGGGGTCGGCAGCAACGTCAATGTCTACTGTATTCAGTAAAAAAATTGATATTTCACCCCCGCGTGTAGAACTGCTTGATGTAAATGAAGAAAAAGGAACAGACCGTATTCCTGCTGATGAAATGCTGGTTAAAGTTTCTTTCCGCTTGAAGGTGGGCGAGTTAATAGACTCTAACATCATGCAGCTATATCCGCTGACATTTGCTAAAGATTTGATCTCGAGCCTTATGAACACGGAGGAAAGTCCAGCTGAAGAAACAACGCCGGAGCCTGAGGTTACATATGAACAGCCGAAAGAGCCTGTGATGTCCGAGCCGCGGAACGAACCGCAGCAGCAAGCGCCGGCTAAAAGGCAGGGGAAACCGAAGAAAGCCGCGCCTGTTCAAGTTTCACCAGTGGAATTTTCATCATTTGATCCAAATGAGAGCACACAAGCTCCTATAAACAATCTGGATATGCTTTTGGATATCCCGCTTTCGATCACTGTTGAACTCGGCAGAACGAAAAGAAGCGTAAAAGAAATTTTAGAACTTTCAGCCGGAAGTATTATTGAGCTGGATAAATTAGCCGGTGAGCCGGTAGATATTTTAGTGAATCAGCGTATCGTTGCCAAAGGCGAAGTCGTGGTCATTGAGGAAAATTTCGGAGTAAGGGTCACTGACATATTAAGCCAGGCAGAACGCATTAATAATTTAAAATAAAGAAACACGAGGAGAGAGAAAAAAATTATGGCACATAGAATTTTAATTGTAGATGACGCAGCATTTATGAGAATGATGATCAAAGATATTTTGGTAAAAAACGGTTTTGACGTAGTGGCAGAAGCCGAAAATGGCGCTCAGGCTGTAGAAAAATTTAAAGAGCATTCTCCTGACTTAGTTACAATGGATATCACAATGCCAGAAATGGACGGTATTACTGCACTAAAAGAAATTAAACAAATTGATGCTCAAGCTAAAATCATTATGTGTTCTGCCATGGGACAGCAATCAATGGTTATCGATGCTATTCAAGCCGGCGCTAAGGATTTTATCGTAAAACCTTTCCAGGCGGACCGTGTGCTTGAAGCAATCAACAAAACATTAAGCTAAAGGGTGTACGACTGTTGAAAAAGAGTCAATGTTTCATTGCTTTTATATGTTTTTTCATTTTATTCAGTGTGCATCCGCTTGCTGCTGACGCGGCGGCATCTGATGATTCAACTGTAAACGAATGGTTTCAAAAGAAAGAGGAAAAGACCGCAGATAAGCCAGAGCAAAAGAAAGAAAAAACGACACAAACTGCTGATGAGACGGAGGGAGCTGCTGCTCCTTCTGTTTCAGCTTTTGATTTTGTGAAGATGATTTTCGCTTTATTGTTTGTCATCGCGCTGATTTACGGGCTTGTTAAGCTTATGAACAAAAGAAACCGGCTGCTAAAGCCTTTTCAATATGTTGAAAATATCGGCGGAACATCGGTTGGCCAAAACCGATCTATCCAATTGATTAAAGTCGGCAACAGTGTTCTCGTCGTTGGGGTAGGAGAGACGATCCAGCTCCTTAAAGAAATTGAGGATGAAAAGGAAATCGAAGACATACTCAGCCAGCATGAAGAGGCGATGTCAAGCAAAATAGAGTGGCAAAAGTTTGTCAAACCCCTAAAGGGTTCTGAGAATCAGCCGCAGCAAAAGCTGCCTTCATTTTCAAAAGCATTAAAAGAGCAGCTTGAAGAGCTAAAACAAAACCGTTCAGAAGGAAAAAAGAAAGGCCCACGTCATCATGAATGAGTTTATAAATATTTTCAGTTCAAGCGATCCGGATAACGTCAGTTCAACTGTTAAATTACTATTATTGTTAACTGTATTTTCAGTGGCGCCTGGAATATTGATTCTTATGACTTGTTTTACCCGCATCGTCATCGTTCTGTCGTTTGTCAGAACTTCACTGGCGACGCAATCAATGCCGCCCAACCAGGTCCTTATCGGCCTTGCGCTATTTTTAACATTTTTTATTATGGCTCCTACTTTTTCAGAGATTAATAAAGAAGCGCTGACACCATTGATGGACAATAAAATCAGTTTGGACGAAGCGTATACAAAAGCTGAGGAACCGATTAAAGAATTTATGAGTAAGCACACAAGACAGAAGGATTTGGCACTGTTTATGAATTACGCGAAAATGGATAAACCCGAATCATTAAAAGATATTCCTCTTACAACGATGGTTCCCGCTTTTGCCATTTCGGAGCTCAAAACAGCGTTTCAAATAGGCTTTATGATTTTTATCCCCTTTTTAATTATTGATATGGTAGTGGCGAGCGTTCTGATGTCAATGGGGATGATGATGCTCCCTCCAGTTATGATTTCTCTGCCCTTTAAAATTTTACTTTTTGTTTTAGTAGACGGCTGGTATTTAATTGTGAAATCTTTGCTTCAGAGCTTTTAGGGTAGGTGCTAAACGTGAATTCAGAATTTGTAATTTCTATGGCGGAAAAAGCCGTATATGTAACGCTGATGATCAGCGCGCCTCTGCTTGCGATCGCCTTATTGGTCGGATTAATCGTCAGCATCTTTCAGGCGACAACTCAAATCCAGGAACAGACTTTGGCGTTTATTCCCAAAATCGTGGCAGTCCTCTTGGCACTGATTTTTTTCGGGCCATGGATGCTGTCGACCATCCTTTCGTTCACAACAGAGCTGTTTTCTAATTTAAATCGTTTTGCAGGGTAATACAGTGATGAATTCGATTATTGATTTATTTCCTGCTTTTTTATTGGTTTTTATTAGAATCTCTGCTTTTTTTATAACGGTTCCGCTATACGGCCACAGAAACGTTCCGGCTGTTCATCGTATCGGATTTGCTTTTTTTCTTGCAGTCATTTGCTTCAGCACGATTGATAAACCTCCGTCTTTGGAGGTTGACGAGCAATATATGCTGCTGGCGTTTAAAGAAGCTTTGGTGGGTCTGTGTCTTGGTTTGATTGCTTATATGATGATTGCTGCTGTTCAGATAGCCGGTTCGTTTATTGATTTTCAGATGGGTTTTTCAATTGCGAACGTTATCGATCCGCAAACGGGCGCACAGAGTCCATTGATCGGCCAGTTTATCTATACGATGGCTCTTTTGTTTATGCTGAGTGTCAATGCGCATCATTTGCTGCTTGACGGTATTTACTACAGCTTTCAGTATATTTCGGTTGATCAGGCATTTCCGAATTTTGGCGATGAAAAGTTTGCCTATCTTATCGCCAAAAGCTTTAATGCAATGTTTATTATCGCATTTCAAATGTCGGCGCCGGTTGTGGCCAGTTTGTTTCTTGTGGATCTTGCATTAGGCATCGTGGCCCGGACAGTTCCGCAATTAAATGTATTTGTCGTCGGTCTGCCTTTAAAGATTGCTGTCAGTTTTATCATGCTCATCGTGTGTATGTCCGTTATCTTCGTCGTTGTTCGGAATGTTTTCGGCTTAACGATTGAAACGATGCGGAATCTTTTAGCATTGGTCGGTGTTTCTTAATGAAGCTAAGAATTGACCTCCAATTTTTTGCGGGAGAAAAAACAGAGAAAGCCACTCCGAAAAAACGGAAGGATACTAGAAAAAAAGGGCAGGTTGCAAAAAGCTCTGATGTGAATACTGCCGTTTCGTTATTAGTCATCTTCCTTTCGTTTATTGCGATCGGCCCGTATATGAGAGACAGGCTGCTGTCATTTATAGAGACATTTTACACGGAGTCACTCACAATGAAGCTCTCAGAATCAAATGTGCACATCCTGTTTATCAGCTTATTAAAGGATACTGGCATCGTACTTGCTCCGATTCTGCTTGTTGCCCTTGTTGCAGGAGTTGTAAGCAACTATATGCAGGTGGGATTTTTATTTTCTACGGAAGTGATCCAGCCTAAGCTTGAAAAATTGGATCCGATAAAAGGCTTTAAACGGATATACAGCATGAGGGCGATTGTAGAGCTGCTTAAATCGATTTTGAAAATTGCTGTTGTAGGATTTGCGGCGTTTGTTGTGCTTTGGATGCACTATGGAGAAATTCTCCGCCTCCCGCTTCTGACACCTGAAGAAGCACTTTCCTTTGTTTCAAAACTCACCCTGTGGATGGGGCTGAGCGGAGCAGGGGCTTTGTTGATTCTTGCCGGACTCGATTATTTGTATCAGAGATTTGACTATGAGAAAAATATCAAAATGTCAAAGCAGGATATAAAAGATGAGTACAAAAAATCTGAGGGAGATCCGATTATTAAGTCTAAAATTAAGCAACGACAGCGGGAAATGGCGATGAGGCGGATGATGCAGGAAGTGCCGAAAGCTGATGTCATCATCACAAACCCGACTCACTATGCGATCGCACTTAAATATGACGAAGAAAAAATGGATGCGCCATACATTGTTGCAAAAGGTGTTGACCACCTTGCATTAAAAATAAGGAAGATTGCTAAAGAGCATGATGTCATGATGGTAGAAAACAGGCCGCTTGCCCGTGCGTTATATGATCAGGTTGAAATTGACCAGGCAGTGCCGGAAGAGTTTTTTAAAGTCTTGGCAGAAATCTTGGCGTACGTATTTAAAACGAAACAAAAAGTAAATTGAATTTTACGATTCAAAAGGAGAGAAAAAACAGCATGTCAACAAGAGATTTATCCGTTTTAATAAGTGTTGTCCTCATTGTGGCAATGCTGGTGATACCATTTCCTCCATGGCTGTTAAGTATTTTGATCATTATTAATATTTCTCTTGCGTTGATCGTGCTTCTCACCACAATGAATATGCAAGAACCGCTGCAGTTTTCGATTTTTCCGTCACTGCTGCTGCTTTTGACTTTATTTCGTCTGGGCTTGAATGTGTCAACGACGCGTTCGATCCTTTCGCACGGCGAAGGAGGGAAGGTTGTTGAGACCTTCGGTAACTTCGTTGTCGGCGGAAATGTTTTAGTCGGACTTGTTGTATTTATTATCTTAATTATTATTCAGTTTATCGTCATCACAAAGGGCGCGGAACGTGTTTCCGAGGTTGCGGCAAGATTTACGCTTGATGCAATGCCGGGGAAGCAGATGAGTATTGATGCTGATTTAAACGCAGGCATGATTAACGAACAGGAAGCGAAACACCGCCGTGAAAAAGTAGCTCGAGAAGCAGACTTTTACGGTGCGATGGACGGTGCCAGCAAATTTGTGAAAGGTGATGCAATTGCCGGAATTATTATTGTAATGATCAATATCATTTTCGGAATCATTATCGGTATGCTGCAGCAAGGCATGGCGATACAAGAGGCAGCCTCTCATTTTACGATGCTGACTGTAGGAGATGGAATTGTATCGCAAATTCCGGCGCTGTTAATTTCTACAGCTACAGGTATTGTCGTGACAAGAGCAGCCTCCGAAGGAAACTTAGGTCATGACATCACAGGCCAGCTGTTCGCTTATCCAAAGCTCTTATATGTTACAGCAGCAACTATTCTGCTTCTTGGCTTGTTTACTCCAATTGGTATTTTCCTAACAGGGCCGCTTGCAGGGCTGCTTGCTTTTGGCGGTTATACGCTATCTAAAACAGGTAAGGAAAAAGAAGAAGTGGAAGAGATTCTTGAGGAAGAGGCTGAAGTTGACGAGCTCAAAAGCCCCGAAAGTGTTGTGCAGCTTCTGCATATAGATCCGATAGAATTCGAGTTTGGCTATGGTCTGATACCGCTGGCGGATGCTAATCAGGGCGGGGATTTATTGGACCGAATTGTGATGATTCGCCGTCAGCTGGCGCTTGAACTTGGGCTTGTCATTCCTGTCGTGCGTATCAGAGACAATATCGCTTTGCAGCCTAATGAATACCGATTGAAAATTAAAGGAAATGAAGTAGCAAAAGGCGAGCTATTACTAGATCATTATCTAGCAATGTCGCCTACGCCTGAAGACGACCTGATTGAAGGGATCGAAACAGTAGAACCGTCGTTTGGGCTTCCAGCCAAATGGATTGGCGAATCGGTGAAGGATGAAGCTGACATGCTGGGCTATACAGTTGTAGATCCGGCTTCAGTTGTCTCAACACATATTACAGAGAAAATTAAGCAACATGCTCATGAATTAATCGGCAGACAGGAGACGAAACAGCTTATTGATCATTTGAAAGAAACGTATCCGGTCCTGGTGGAAGAGGTTACGCCAAATCCATTATCTGTCGGAGATATTCAGAAAGTGCTGGCTAAACTGTTAAAAGAAAAAGTTTCAATCCGCAATTTGGTAACCATTTTTGAAACGCTTGCCGATTACGGAAAACTGACAACAGACTCTGATCTTTTGACAGAGTACACAAGACAGGCACTTGCTAAGCAAATTACTGCCCAGTTTGCCAAAGAAAATGAAGTGTTAAAAGTGATCACTTGTTCTGGCCGTGTAGAAAAGGCAATTGCTGACGGTGTACAGCAAACAGAACATGGGAACTATTTGTCGCTTGAACCAGATGTGTCAGAAAGCATTGTGCGCTCTGTTGCAAAAGAAGCCGAACAGCTCTCAATACGGCAAGAGACTGCGATTCTTCTTTGCTCGCCGCCTGTAAGGATGTATGTGAAACAGCTTCTGGAACGATATTTTCCGGATCTTCCTGTTCTTTCTTATAACGAGCTTGAGGCTAATGTCGAAGTTCAAAGCATTGGAGTGGTGGATATTTAATGAAAATCAAAAAATTTACTGCTGCTTCAATGCAAGAAGCGGCACAGCTTATCAGAAAAGAACTAGGCAATGAAGCGGTTATACTGAATTCCAAAAAAATCAATAAGCGTAAATGGTTCGGGCTTTTAAAAAAACCGGCTGTTGAAGTGATAGCCGTATTGGATCAAGATTTTCTTGAGAAAAAAACAGCTGAAAAGGCAGCAGAGCCGAAACAAACATCAAAACCTCCTGTCAGCAGTCCGAAAATAGAGGAGAGGATAATCCCTCAAATTCCGGCCCAATCTGAGCCAGGTGATCTTTCAGCATATCAATCCGTACTTCCTGAACCGCTCAGAAAAGCCGAACAGCTTTTGGGAGAAACCGGCGTTAATGAATCAATTAAGACCAGTACTATGAAAAAAATACTGCGATTCTCTGTTGAATCGGGCGGACTGACAGAAGAAAACGTGGCCGGTAAACTTCAGGATATACTGTGCGGGGCACTGCCTCCAGCAGACAAGTGGCAGGAGCCCATTCGTTCGAAGTATATCGTGCTGTTTGGTTCGACGGGCGCGGGTAAAACAACAACGCTTGCAAAACTAGCAGCGTCTTCTCTGCTTGAAAAACAGAAAAAAATTGCTTTTATTACAACAGATACTTACCGGATTGCAGCAGTTGAACAGTTGAAAACATATGCCGAGCTGTTGCAGGCTCCTCTGGAAGTCTGTTATACAAAAGAGGAATTTCAGCGGGCGAAAGAATTATTTGCTGAATATGATCATGTATTTATCGATACAGCAGGAAGAAACTTCAGAGAACAGCAATATATCGATGAACTGAAAGAGACGATTCCTTTTGAAAGCAGCATTCAGTCATTTCTCGTTTTGTCAGCGACTGCAAAATATGAAGATATGAAACAAATTGTCAGACGTTTTTCATCTGTTCCTGTCAATCAGTTTATTTTTACGAAAATAGATGAGACTGCTTCCTTAGGCTCTGTATTCAGTATACTGGCAGAATCAAAGATAGGCGCCGGGTTTATCACAAACGGCCAGAATGTGCCGGAGGATATACAGACAGTCTCGCCGCGGGAGTTTGTAGGGATGCTGTGCAGATGAACAGATTTGACCAAGCAGCAACTTTACGGGCGAAAATGAAGAAGCGTGAGCGCGATCTGCCGATTGTTTTTGCACAGAAAGCTAAAACACTTGCAGTCATCAGCGGCAAGGGCGGTGTCGGAAAATCCAACATCACTTTAAATATGGCTCTTGCGCTGCAGGATAAAGGCAAGAAGGTACTGCTTATTGATCTTGATATCGGAATGGGGAACATTGATATATTAATGGGAAACTCGTCTTCCGCGACTATTATTGACGTTCTAACTGAGCGCAAGCCTTTTATGCAATCCATATCTACTGGGCCAAAGGGTCTTCGGTATATATCTGGCGGAACTGGGCTGGATGTGATGTTTCAGCTGGACCAGGAAAAATGGACCTTTTTTGCTAATGAGCTTTCTCATGCGTTAAGTCAGTTCGATTATGTACTGTTTGACATGGGGGCGGGCTTATCAAAAGACCAGCTGCCTTTTATTTTATCAGCAGAAGACATTTTGATCATAACAACCCCGGAGCCTACAGCCATTATGGATGCATACAGCGCTGTCAAACATTTAGCTTTGACAGGAAATCAGCTTTCAATGAAAGTAGCTGTCAATCGGTGCCGTGATCAAAAGGAAGGGCTTGACGCTTTTACCCGCCTTTCCCGGACCATTCACATGTTTTTAGGCGAAGCGGTTCAGTTTGCCGGTTCAGTCCCTGACGACGGGATCGTGAGCAAAGCAGTTGTCGAACAGGTTCCTTTTTTATTAAAAAGTCCTCAGGCAAAAGCCAGCCGGTCAGTCCGTCTCCTAGCGGACGCCTTGTTTGAAAGAGAAGAAACTAGACACAAAGAAGAAAAACAGACATTTATTGAGAAATTATCTTCTTTTTTAATGAGGAGGGCTTAATTTGATTCGTGTGCTTGTAGTTGATGATTCGGCTTTTATGAGAAAAATGATAAGTGATTTTCTAACCGAGGAAAAGCAGATAGAAGTAATCGGAACTGCGAGAAACGGAGAAGAGGCACTTAAAAAGATAGAATTGCTGAAACCGGATGTTATCACACTTGATATCGAAATGCCGGTGATGAATGGAACAGACACACTGCGGAAAATTATTGAGCTTTATCAGCTGCCGGTCATTATGGTTTCAAGCCAGACCCAGCAAGGAAAAGAGTGTACGATTAACTGTTTAGAGATAGGCGCCTTTGATTTTATCACAAAGCCATCTGGTTCTATATCTTTAGATTTATACAAAATTAAAGAACAATTAGTTGAGCGGGTCATCGCGGCTGGGCTTTCCGGCCAGCAAAAAGCTGCGGCTCCGGCGGTCATTCGGCCTGAGCCTAAACGCATCGCTAAGCCTGCATTGAGTCAGTCGAAATCTGGAACAGGCAGACAGATTGTTTGTATCGGCACGTCAACAGGCGGACCAAGGGCGCTTCAAAAGGTGATACCAAAGCTTCCTAAGGATTTAAACGCGCCTGTAGTCGTTGTACAGCACATGCCTGAAGGCTTTACTGCTTCTCTGGCTGATCGGCTGAACCATCTGTCTGACATTCGTGTAAAGGAAGCAAAAGATGGCGAAGCAGCTCTTAACGGCTGTGTGTACATAGCTCCGGGGGGAAAAAACATATCCGTTATCAAAAACAGCGGCGGCCTTAAAATCGTTCTTGATAATCACGATACGCCAAGCCGTCATAAACCATCAGCAGACTACTTGTTCCGTTCTGTCGGCAAACTTGCAGACTATGAAAAAGTAGCGGTCATTATGACTGGAATGGGCAGTGACGGTACTGCCGGTCTTAAGGACATGCTTGCGTCCGGCAATGTGAAAACCATTGCAGAGTCTGAAGAATCTTGTGTTGTATTTGGAATGCCGAAAGCAGCCGTTAAGGCGGGCCTTATTCATGAAATTAAACATGTGGAAGATATCGCAGCATCCATCACAAGCTGTGTGAAAAAAGAGAGGGTGTGATTCAAATGGATATGAATCAATATTTAGATGTCTTTATTGATGAAAGTAAAGAACATTTACAAACATGTAATGAAAAGCTTCTCCTTTTAGAGAAAGACCCGACAGATCTTCAGCTCGTCCACGATATATTCAGGGCTGCCCATACACTAAAAGGTATGAGCGCAACGATGGGGTATACGGATTTAGCCCATTTAACCCATCTGCTTGAAAACGTATTGGATGCTTTTCGAAACGGAGATATGGCAGTTACATCAGACTGGATGGATATCTTGTTTGAAGCGCTGGATCATCTGGAAGCAATGGTTCAGTCTATTATTGACGGCGGGGATGGTAAAAGAGACATCTCCGAAGTGAGCGCAAAGCTTGACGTGAACGGTGCGCATGCTGAGACTGCTGCTTCAGCCGAACCTGCTGAAGCGAAGGGTTCAGCATCTGATTGGGGATATGATGAGTTTGAACGAACAGTGATAGAAGAAGCGGAGGAGCAAGGTTTCAAACGGTATGAAATCACAATTTCTCTGAAAGAAGACTGTATGTTAAAAGCGGTTCGTGTATATATGGTTTTTGAGAAGCTCAATGAGATCGGAGAAGTAGCCAAAACAATACCGAGTGCGGAAGTGCTTGAGACGGAAGATTTCGGCACTGACTTCCAGGTGTGCTTCTTAACGAATCAAACGGCTGAAGACGTTGAACAGATCATCAACGGAGTTTCAGAGGTCGAGCATGTTGAAATTATTCAGGGCTCGCCTTTACAACCAGCCGAAAATCCGGAGGAGCCTCAGGCGGATACACCAGCTGCTGCACAGGCACCTGTTAAGCAGGATAAACAAAAGCAGCCTGCTAAAAACGAGGAACAGTCGAAGCATACATCAGGCGGATCTAAAACAATTCGTGTCAATATCGACAGGCTTGATTCTTTAATGAACTTATTTGAAGAGCTCGTCATTGACCGCGGGCGTCTTGAGCAGATTGCAAAAGAGCTTGAGCACAATGAATTGACTGAAACAGTAGAGCGAATGACGAGAATTTCCGGCGATTTGCAGTCTATTATTCTCAACATGAGAATGGTTCCGGTTGAAACTGTTTTTAATCGTTTCCCAAGAATGATTCGCCAGCTTCAAAAAGAGCTGAATAAAAAAATCGAACTCTCCATCATCGGCGCGGAAACAGAACTTGATCGAACAGTAATTGATGAAATTGGAGATCCGCTCGTTCACTTAATCAGAAACAGTATTGACCATGGAATTGAGTCTCCGGAAACACGTTTGCAAAAAGGAAAACCTGAGTCTGGAAAAGTTGTGCTGAAAGCTTATCACAGCGGAAATCACGTCTTTATTGAAGTAGAGGATGACGGGGCAGGACTTAATCGCAAAAAAATCCTTGAAAAAGCGCTTGAGCGCGGTGTCATTACAGAAAGAGAAGCTGAAACTTTAGAAGACAATGAAATTTATGAATTGATATTTGCTCCGGGATTCTCTACAGCTGATCAAATTTCGGATATTTCCGGGCGGGGTGTCGGGCTTGATGTTGTGAAAAATAAACTCGAGTCACTCGGCGGTTCAGTCAGTGTGAAATCTGCAGAAGGACAAGGATCATTATTCAGCATCCAGCTTCCGCTTACATTGTCCATTATTTCAGTTCTGCTGATCAAATTGGAAGAAGAGACATTTGCGATTCCGATTTCTTCTATAATTGAAACGGCAGTTATAGACAGAAAAGATATTCTGCAAACGCATGACCGTGAAGTAATCGATTTTAGAGGGCATATTGTCCCTGTCGTTTATTTAAAAGAAGAGTTTAAAATAGAAGATACAAGACAAGATGCGGAACAGCTCCATATCATTGTCGTGAAAAAAGGCGACAAACCTACAGCATTTGTGGTGGACTCCTTTATTGGCCAGCAGGAAGTTGTGCTGAAATCACTCGGAGATTATTTAACAAACGTCTTTGCAATTTCCGGAGCTACTATTTTAGGAGATGGAGAAGTAGCGCTCATTATCGATTGTAATGCACTGATTATTTAACCATACGAGGAGGTGTCTCACATGACTGCAGAAATTAAAACAGGCGAAAAAATGATTGTCTTTATGGTAAATGGCAAAGAATATGCCATTTCTGTCACTCAGGTGAAATCAATTGAGAAATGGCAAAAGCCAACGAGAGTGCCAGGCGTTGAATCTTATATTTGCGGAGTGATCAATTTGCGCGGCGTGGTGACTCCGGTTATTGATTTAAGAAAGCGTCTCAGCTTGCCTGAGTATGAAATTACCGATGAAACACGAATTATCATTATTGCTTATCGTGATATTGAAGTCGGCTGGATTGTGGATGAAGCAAATGATGTCATAACAGTTCATGAAAGTGAAATAGAGTCTGCTCCGGAAAGTGTTCAAAAAGACACGTATGTGTCGATCAAACAAATTGTAAAACAAGAGAACAGGCTCTTAAATATTATTGATGCAAATGCGGTTTTGGATAAAGAATCATCTCAGTCCGCTGTGCCCGATCAAGCTTAATCTTAAAGGGGTTATGACATGAGTATTTTTAATGGAATCAAAGAAGAGCAGATGGACATTTTGCGGGAAGTCGGCAATATCGGAGCCGGCCACTCTGCTTCTGCAATGGCCCAGCTGTTAAATAGAAAGATTGATATGGAAGTCCCGTTTGCAAAGTTACTATCGTTTGATGAACTTGTAGACTTTTTCGGCGGAGCAGAAATGCCGGTCGCCAGCATCTTTTTAAGAATGGAAGGCGATTTAACGGGCTCAATGTTCTTTATAATGCCTTTTTATCAGGCGGAGCAGTTTATCAGAGAGCTGATCGGCAACCCGGATTTTGATATAGAAAACCTGGGTGAAGATCATATGAGTTCTTCCGCTTTGCATGAACTGGGCAATATTTTAGCAGGATCATATTTAACGGCATTGGCTGATTTGACGAAACTCCAGCTTTACCCGAGTGTTCCAGAAGTTTCACTGGACATGTTCGGTGCTGTCATCAGTGAAGGTCTGATGGAGCTCAGTCAGGTTGGGGAACATGCAATTGTTGTTGATACGTCAATTTTTGACCAAAGCCATCAGCAGGAGCTAAAAGCGCATATGTTTATGCTGCCGGACTATGATTCATTTGAAAAGCTCTTTGTCGCCTTGGGTGCTGCATTATGAGTACAACTGCGGCTGCTGTTGTAAAGGTTGGAATTGCGGACGTGAAGATCGCCCGCTTCCCGGATTCAATCCGGACGTCTGGTTTAGGATCGTGCGTAGGGCTGGTGCTTTACGATAAAGAAAAGCAAACGGCGGGGCTTGTCCATGTCATGCTGCCGGATTCGACGTTATCAAAAACAGCTGAACTCAATCGGGCAAAATATGCCGATACCGCTGTAAAAGCTACGATTGATATGCTGGTAGAAGCGGGCTGCCGAAAGTTTGCGTTAAAAGCAAAGCTTGCCGGCGGATCAGAGATGTTTAAATTTAAAATGACGAATGATTTGATGAAGATCGGACCGAGAAATGTCTTGGCGATAAAGGAACAGCTGTCGTTATATAATATTCCGATTATCAGTGAAGATACGGGAGGCTCAAGCGGCCGGACGATAGAATTTGAACCGAAGTCCTGTATGCTGCATATTCGAACTGTTAAACAAGGTGAAAAAACGATTTAATTAAGGTATTAGGGGGATAACAATGCAATCCTTGAATTATGAAGATCAGGTGCTTTGGTCGCGCTGGAAAGAGTGGAAAGATCCTAAGGCCGGTGATGATTTAATGCGCCGTTACATGCCGCTTGTCACATATCATGTAGGCAGAATTTCTGTCGGACTGCCAAAATCAGTGCATAAAGACGATCTTATGAGCCTTGGTATGCTTGGTTTATATGATGCCCTTGAAAAATTTGACCCCAGCCGGGACTTAAAATTTGATACCTACGCCTCGTTTAGAATTCGCGGTGCAATTATTGACGGGCTTCGTAAAGAGGATTGGCTGCCCAGAACCTCGCGTGAAAAAACAAAGAAGGTTGAAGCGGCGATTGAAAAGCTTGAACAGCGCTATCTTCGGAATGTATCGCCCGCAGAAATTGCAGAGGAACTCGGAATGACGGAACAGGATGTAGTGTCAACAATGAATGAAGGTTTTTTTGCAAATCTGCTGTCAATTGACGAAAAGCTTCATGATCAGGATGACGGGGAAAACATCCAGGTCATGATCAGAGATGACAAAAATGTCCCGCCGGAAGAAAAGATCATGAAAGATGAGCTGATAGCGCAGCTTGCGGACAAAATTCACGAACTCTCTGAAAAAGAACAGCTTGTGGTCAGTTTGTTCTATAAAGAGGAATTGACACTGACAGAAATCGGACAGGTATTGAATCTTTCTACGTCCCGTATATCACAAATACATTCAAAGGCACTATTTAAATTAAAGAATCTGCTGGAAAAAGTAATTCAATAAAGAATTCTCATGATTAGCGAGTGAAAAACATGTCAACACTATTATGGCTTTTAAGCTTCACGCTTCACGGCGTTCTTCTGTACGCTGTCATTATCCTGTATATGAGGCTCGGCGCTGTGAAAGAAACAGAAAAACAGCAAAAGAAGCTGCTGGAAGAGACGGAGAACACACTTGCGGCATTTCTTCTTGAACTAAAAGAAGAAAATGAGAAGTTGATAGACAACTTGGATGTACCTTCTGTTCAAACTGAAGAAAAACAGAAGGAAGAGCATCATTACGCTGAACAACATTCAGAGCGAGGTGCTGTTCAGGAAGAAGACAACGCTCTTCCCGAGCATATCGAAGGTCTGATCAACGAGGTTGAGAGGGCGGAAGAGAACGTAAACAGCGATGCCCGATATGAAGATGAAGTTATGACATTATATGAACAGGGGTATTCAGCTGGTGAAATTGCTCAGAAATTGAAGAGCGGAAAGACAGAAATCGAGCTATTTCTAAAATTTCGCTCCAAAGCTGTAAAGGATTCTTGATTGTCGCATAAAGCTGTGTTATATTATGTCTTGGTGTTAAATACACACGCTTAACGATTTATGCAGAGGGTGCTGCAGGCGGCAGTTCTGCACAAAAATGACCTAAGCGGAGGAAAAAAACCATTATATTAGGAGGAAATAACATGTCAGTCATTTCTATGAAGCAATTGCTTGAAGCTGGTGTTCACTTCGGTCACCAAACACGCCGTTGGAACCCAAAAATGAAGCGTTACATTTTCACGGAGCGTAACGGAATCTACATCATTGACCTTCAAAAAACAGTCAAAAAAGTAGAGGAAGCTTACAATTTCACTAAAAATCTTGCTGCTGAAGGCGGAAGAATCCTTTTCGTCGGCACAAAAAAACAAGCTCAAGATTCTGTTAAAGAAGAAGCTCAACGCTCTGGCATGTACTATGTCAACCAACGCTGGTTGGGCGGTACATTAACAAACTTTGAAACAATCCAAAAACGTATTAAACGTCTTAAAGACATTGAAAAAATGCAAGAAAACGGTACGTTTGAAGTACTTCCTAAAAAAGAAGTCGTTCAATTGAAAAAAGAATTAGAGCGTCTTGAAAAATTCCTAGGCGGAATTAAAGAAATGAAGGATCTTCCTGATGCATTGTTCATCATCGATCCTCGCAAAGAGCGCATCGCTGTTGCGGAAGCTCGCAAATTAAACATCCCTATCATCGGAATTGTAGATACTAACTGTGATCCTGATGAAATCGATGTTGTTATTCCTGCGAACGATGACGCTATCCGCGCTGTTAAACTTCTAACTTCTAAAATGGCAGATGCAATCTTAGAAGCGAAGCAAGGCGAAGAAGAAGCGGAAGTTGCTGAAGAAACTGCACCAGAAACTGAAACAACAACTGCGTAACCTATTCAAAAGGTGATAAGAGGGACTGCCTTTTATCACCTTTTTTCAAGAAAAATGTCATGATACATATCTTGTTTAAACATATAAGGAGGAATTCAAATGGCTATTACTGCACAGCAAGTAAAAGAACTGCGTCAAAAAACTGGCGCGGGTATGATGGATTGTAAAAAAGCGTTAACTGAAACTGATGGAGATATGGACAAAGCAATTGACCTTCTTAGAGAAAAAGGAATTGCAAAAGCAGCGAAAAAAGCTGACCGTATCGCAGCAGAAGGTTCAACTCTTATTAAAACTGACGGCAACAAAGGTGTTATTTTAGAAGTAAACTCTGAAACTGATTTCGTTGCGAAAAACGAAGGCTTCGTAGAGCTTCTTAACACATTGGCTGACCACCTTCTTGCAAACACTCCTGCAGATGTTGAAGAAGCAATGGGCCAAAAAATGGACAACGGCTCTACTGTAGAAGAGTACATTACAAGTGCAGTTGCTAAAATCGGTGAGAAAATCACGCTTCGCCGCTTTGCTGTTCTTACAAAAGATGACAGCTCTGCATTCGGTGCTTACCTTCACATGGGCGGACGCATCGGCGTATTAACTGTTCTTAACGGTACAACTGACGAAGAAACTGCGAAAGATATCGCAATGCATGTTGCTGCGGTTAACCCTCGTTACATTTCTCGTGACCAAGTATCAGAAGAAGAAACAGACCATGAGCGTCAAATCTTAACTCAGCAAGCTCTTCAAGAAGGAAAACCTGAAAACATCGTAGCGAAAATGGTTGAAGGCCGTCTGAACAAATTCTTCGAAGAAATTTGTCTTTTAGACCAAGCATTCGTTAAAAACCCAGATGAAAAAGTGAAACAAGTTGTTGCAGCGAAAAACGCAACTGTTGAAACTTTCGTTCGCTATGAAGTTGGCGAAGGTATCGAAAAACGTCAAGAAAACTTTGCTGAAGAAGTAATGAACCAAGTGAAAAAATAATGGTGAAAAGATGTCGCGATCAAGTCGCGTCTTTTCAGGCAGTATAGGGGACACACTTTGTGTTCCCTATTTTTAAAACTATATTTACAAACCTTTTTTTCTCTTGCATAATAGAAAACGGCAATGTTTACACTTGGAGGTTATTATGGAAAAACCAAAATACAAACGTATCGTATTAAAGCTTAGCGGGGAAGCATTGGCAGGGGAACAGGGTAACGGAATTAACCCTACTGTCATTCAATCCATTGCAAAGCAAGTGAAAGAAATCGCTGAGCTTGAAGTCGAAGTGGCTGTTGTAGTAGGCGGCGGCAACTTATGGCGCGGAAAAACAGGAAGTGACCTGGGCATGGACCGCGCAACTGCAGACTATATGGGGATGCTGGCGACAGTGATGAACTCGCTTGCTCTTCAAGACAGCTTGGAAACACTCGGAATCCAGTCCAGAGTGCAAACATCCATTGAAATGAGACAAGTTGCTGAACCGTATATCAGAAGAAAAGCGATACGCCACTTAGAGAAAAAACGTGTCGTTATTTTTGCTGCGGGTACAGGAAACCCATATTTCTCAACTGATACGACAGCTGCACTGCGCGCTGCTGAAATTGAAGCAGACGTTATTTTAATGGCTAAAAACAATGTTGACGGTGTGTATAATGCTGATCCTAGAAAAGATGAATCAGCTGTAAAATATGAATCGCTTTCTTACCTTGACGTTCTAAAAGACGGCTTGGAAGTGATGGATTCAACAGCATCATCATTATGCATGGATAATGACATTCCGCTAATCGTCTTTTCTATTATGGAAGAAGGAAATATTAAACGCGCCGTGACAGGCGAATCAATCGGAACGATCGTGAGGGGGAAATAACGTGTCAAAAGAAGTATTAACACAAACGAAAGAAAAAATGGAAAAAGCAATTGCTGCTTATCAGCGTGAATTGGCTACTGTACGCGCAGGCCGTGCGAACCCATCTTTATTAGATAAAGTAACAGTTGAATATTACGGAGCGCAGACACCTTTAAACCAGCTGTCTTCTATTAACGTGCCTGAAGCTCGTATGCTGGTCATAACACCATACGACAAGTCAGCAATCGGTGATATCGAAAAAGCAATTTTAAAAGCGGATTTAGGCTTAACGCCAACGAGCGACGGCAATATGATTCGCATTGCGATTCCTGCGCTAACAGAAGAAAGACGTAAAGAATTAGTCAAAGTTGTAAAAAAATATGCTGAAGACGCAAAAGTAGCTGTACGAAATGTACGCCGTGATGCGAACGATGATCTCAAAAAACTTGAGAAAAACGGAGACATCACTGAAGATGAACTGCGTGCTTCCAATGAAGATGTTCAAAAACTGACAGATGAATATGTGTCAAAAATTGACAGTGTCACAAAAGACAAAGAAAAAGAAATCATGGAAGTTTAATGAAAAACTATGTACAATAGATAATAGTGAAAAGACCCTCTCATGTTTACAGGGGGTTTTTTTGTTAATACTGTTGATTACATCGGTTATCAGCAGGGAATGCAACCTTTTTGGGTGACGGAGGAATCTCATGCTCAACATACTCAAAAATTGGAAGAACCAGCAAACTGCGGCTTCCAACTTAGAACGCTATACAAAAGAAGACATACTTAAGGGAGAAATCCCCGAACACATCGCCATTATAATGGATGGAAATGGCCGTTGGGCTAAAAAACGCTCTCTCCCCCGAATTGCAGGCCACCACGAAGGAATGAAGGTGGTTAAAAGGACAACAAAGCTTGCTAACGAATTGGGTGTCAAGGTACTGACCCTGTACGCATTTTCAACAGAAAACTGGAAGCGGCCGAAAATGGAAGTTGATTTTTTGATGAAGCTTCCTGAAGAGTTTTTAAATACGTATCTACCGGAACTTGTTGAGGAGAATGTGCGGGTCCGGATTATAGGAGATGAATCAGCCTTGCCGCCGCACACAATGCGAGCGATTGAAAAGGCTGTAAAGGATACGGCGCAAAATGACGGGCTGATCCTTAATTTTGCTCTCAACTATGGAGGGCGTACTGAAATTGTCACTGCTGCAAAAACACTCGCGGAAAAAGTGAAGGATGGTTCTTTGAAAATAGAAGACATTGATGAATCGCTTTTTTCTAATCATTTAATGACTGAATCTTTGCAGGATCCTGAACTTCTAATTCGAACGAGCGGCGAGATTAGACTAAGCAACTTTATGCTTTGGCAGGTTGCCTACAGTGAATTTGTCTTTACTGAAGTTCTGTGGCCTGACTTTAAAGAAAATCATTTCTTGCAGGCGTTAGGAGAATATCAGCAACGGGGCCGGAGGTTTGGCGGAATTTAGAGGATGGTGGACATGAAACAAAGAATTTTGACAGGTGTACTGGCAGCAATTGTATTTTTATTTTTAGTTATTGTCGGGAATTTGCCGTTCACCATATTAGTTTATGCAATGGGCAGTGTAGCGCTTTTTGAGCTTCTGCGGATGAAAAAACTTAAGCTTGTTTCACTGCCTGGATTGATCAGTCTTTTATTGTTATGGATGTTCTTAATGCCAAGCCAGTATTCTTTTTTTGAAGCGAATGGTATCTCGAAAATTGAAACGGCTTTGTTCGCAGTACTGATTTTACTGACGTACACAGTATTGGTGAAGAACACTTTTACCTTTGATGAAGTCGGCTTTATTACCCTTGCAACGATTTACATCGGAATGTGTTTTCATTATTTTATTGAAATCAGAAATCTTGATCAGCACGGGCTGACATACATCTTTTATGCCTGTGTCGTGATTTGGTCGACTGATTCCGGTGCATATTTTGTCGGGAAATCGCTTGGGAAACGAAAACTGTGGCCTGAAATCAGCCCTAATAAAACAGTTGAGGGATTTGTAGGCGGAATCGTCATTGCACTTGTACTTTCGACGATTTTTCAGCTTGTCGCAAACTTGCCGATCCCATATTTCTATCTGCTTTTGATCACACTGTTTTTGTCTGTTTTCGGACAGATTGGGGATTTAGTAGAATCCGCTCTGAAAAGACATTACGATGTAAAGGATTCTGGGAAGATCCTTCCCGGGCATGGCGGTGTGCTAGACCGTTTTGACAGTTTTTTGTTTGTCATGCCTTTCTTGTACTTTCTGCTTGCCCTTTTTTCATAAAAAAGTCTAATATGAATATGAGACTGAATATGCAGCAAAAAGAATAGGAGTAGTGGCACTTTGAAAAATATTTGTCTTTTAGGAGCAACAGGATCAATCGGCGAACAGACTCTTGACGTATTGCGTACGCACCAAGACCAATTTCAGCTGGTATCTATGTCGTTCGGCAAAAATATTGATAAGGCCGTGCCGATGATAGAGGCCTTTCAGCCGAAGTTTGTATCTGTCGGTGATCTGGATACATATCACAAATTAAAACAAGTTTCTTTTTCATTTGATTGCCAGATCGGGCTTGGTGAAGAAGGCCTGATTGAAGCGGCAGTTATGGAGGAAGTCGATATTGTTGTCAATGCCTTGCTTGGAAGTGTCGGTCTCATCCCTACGTTAAAGGCGATCGAACAGAAAAAAACAATTGCGCTTGCAAATAAGGAAACTCTTGTCACTGCCGGGCATATAGTTAAAGAACATGCTAAGAAATACAATGTTCCGCTGCTGCCCGTTGACAGTGAGCATTCAGCCATTTTTCAAGCCCTACAAGGCGAACAGGCTAAAAACATTGATCGCCTTATCATTACGGCGTCCGGCGGAAGTTTTCGGGACAAGACGCGGGAGCAGCTCGAAACAGTTACAATTGAAGATGCATTACAGCACCCGAATTGGTCAATGGGTGCAAAAATTACAATTGATTCGGCTACAATGATGAATAAGGGATTAGAGGTGATTGAGGCGCATTGGCTTTTCGATATTCCATATGAACAAATCGATGTGGTCTTACATAAGGAGAGCATCATCCATTCCATGGTAGAGTTTCATGACAAAAGTGTGATTGCACAGCTCGGCACTCCTGATATGAGGGTTCCGATTCAATATGCGCTCACCTATCCCGACCGATTGCCATTGCCAGACGCCAAAAGGCTCGAGCTGTGGGAAATCGGCAGTCTTCATTTTGAGAAAGCTGACTTTGACAGGTTCCGCTGCTTACAATTTGCCTTTGAATCAGGTAAAATAGGGGAAACAATGCCGACTGTGCTAAACGCGGCAAATGAAGTGGCTGTCGCCGCCTTTTTAGCGGGCAAGATATCGTTTTTAGCGATTGAAGACTGTATCGAAAAGGCATTAAACCGCCATCAGGTTATTCAAAAGCCTAGCTTGGCAGACATTCAGGAAGTGGACAAAGATACCCGGGGATACGTCAATTCAATACTCACATAAGGTGGTATGTTCGTGAATACAGTTATAGCGTTTATCATTATTTTCGGAACGCTCGTTTTCTTCCATGAACTGGGCCATTTGTTGTTAGCCCAAAGAGCGGGAATTTTGTGCCGTGAATTTGCGATCGGCTTTGGTCCAAAAATCTTTTCATTCAAAAAAAATGAAACGGTGTATACGATCAGACTTCTCCCGGTCGGCGGGTTTGTCCGCATGGCCGGCGAAGATCCGGAAATGATTGAGGTGAAACCCGGCTACACGATCGGGCTTCTTTTTAACAAAGAGGATCAGGTGGAAAAAGTCATCATCAATCAAAAGGAAAAATACCCGGATGCTTTAATTATCGAGGTGGAAACGGCGGACCTAGAGCATGACATGAAGATCACCGGCTATGAACAGGGGAAAGAGGATGAGCTTTCCAGCTTTAGTGTGAGTGAAACCTCCTTTTTCATTGTAGACGGAGAAGAAGTTCAGATCGCGCCGTATAACCGCCAGTTTGGTTCCAAACCTGTGTGGCAGCGAATTAAGGCGATTGCCGCAGGTCCGATTATGAATTTCATATTGGCTTATGTCATTTTAGTGATGCTTGGGCTGATTCAGGGTGTTCCGTCAAATGAGCCTATGCTTGGACAACTGACAGACAACGGACGGGCAGCCGAAGCAGGGCTAAAAGAAGGAGATTACATTCAAAGCATTAACGGAGAGAAGATGAGGTCCTGGACCGACATTGTCTCTGCGGTAAAAGAAAACCCG
Source organism: Bacillus sp. 2CMS4F (assembly GCF_023161785.1). NCBI lineage: Bacteria > Bacillati > Bacillota > Bacilli > Caryophanales > Bacillaceae > Bacillus > Bacillus sp. 2CMS4F. The sequence goes on along the minus strand of NZ_JALNTO010000001.1, from coordinate 389,001 downwards.
GAAAAAGAAATTGACGTTGAGGTAAATAGAGATAACAAAACGCTCCACATTTCAGTTACTCCGGAAGCCGTTAAAGATGAGAACAAAAAAACAATCGGCCGCTTTGGTTCTTACGCGCCAACTGAGAAAGGCGTTCTCTCAGCAGTTGCTTATGGTGCAACATCAACTGTGGATGTTACAAAAGCGATATTAACGAATCTCAGTAAATTAGTGACAGGACAATTTAAAATTGATATGCTTTCAGGTCCTGTCGGCATATACGATATGACAGACCAAGTGGCAAAAACGGGAATTATTAATTTATTCCAGTTTGCTGCATTTTTAAGTATTAACCTTGGTATCGTCAATCTGCTTCCGATTCCGGCTCTTGACGGCGGAAGACTGTTGTTTCTATTTATAGAAGCCATTCGGGGCAAACCGATCAACAGAGAAAAAGAAGCCTTTGTGGTGTTTATCGGAGTCGCTTTCCTAATGCTTCTTATGCTGGTCGTTACATGGAACGATATCCAGCGGCTGTTTTTGTAAATGAAAAGTAAATCAATCAGAGGTGCGAAGAAATGAGACAAAGTTTGACGCTTATTCCTACGCTCCGTGAAGTTCCAGCTGATGCCGAAGCGAAAAGTCATCAGCTTCTTCTAAGAGCAGGATTTATCAGACAGAATACGAGCGGGGTATACAGCTATATGCCTCTTGCGTATAAGGTTATTCAAAACATTCAGCAGATCGTCCGTGAGGAAATGGAAAAAATCGACGCTGTAGAAATGCTTATGCCCGCGCTGCAGCAGGCTGAGACATGGCAGGAATCAGGCAGATGGTATACGTACGGTCCTGAACTGATGAGACTTAAAGACCGTCACGGCCGTGAATTTGCTTTAGGGGCAACGCATGAAGAAGTGATCACTTCACTCGTTCGCGATGAGGTTAAATCCTATAAGCGTCTCCCTCTGACTCTGTACCAAATCCAGTCTAAATTCAGGGATGAAAAACGCCCTCGCTTCGGTTTATTAAGAGGCCGCGAATTCATTATGAAGGATGCTTATTCTTTCCATGCTTCTGAAGAGAGCTTGGATGAAACATATCAAAAAATGTACAATGCGTATTCTAATGTTTTCGCCCGCTGTGGCATTAATGTAAGACCTGTTATCGCTGACTCAGGTGCCATGGGTGGAAAAGATACACATGAGTTTATGGCACTTTCTGAAATCGGAGAGGATACCATTGCGTATTCTGATGAATCACAATATGCAGCCAATATCGAAATGGCTGAGGTTCTTTATCAGGAAGTCCCTTCAAATGAAGAGCCTGTCGCTTTAGAAAAAGTGCACACTCCTAATGTGAAAACGATCGATGAGCTGACTGCATTTTTACAGGTTTCAGCTGAAGCCTGCATTAAATCGGTATTGTTTAAAGCGGATGACCGTTTTGTTCTGGTGCTTGTAAGAGGGGATCACGAAGTGAATGATATTAAAGTGAAGAATCTCCTGCATGCAGAGGTTATGGAACTTGCTTCTCATGAAGAGGTCGTTCAGCAGCTTGGAACAGAGCCTGGTTTTGTCGGACCTATCGGTGTGAATCAAGAGATTGACGCCTATGCAGATTTCGCTGTTAAAGCAATGGTTAATGCTGTTGCCGGTGCGAATGAAGGTGATTATCATTATAAAAATGTCAACGTAACCCGTGATGCGCAAATTAAAGAATTTGCCGATCTTCGCTTTATTAAGGAAGGCGACCCGTCACCAGACGGCAAAGGCACGATCCGTTTTGCAGAAGGAATCGAAGTCGGACAAGTCTTTAAGCTTGGAACTCGTTATTCTGAAGCGATGAATGCGACATATTTAGATGAAAACGGACGGGCACAGCCAATGCTGATGGGCTGTTACGGAATCGGTGTTTCCAGAACCCTTTCTGCTATTGCTGAACAGCATCACGACGAAAAAGGCTTAATATGGCCAAAAAGCGTCGCGCCGTATGATCTTCATATTCTTGCACTGAATATCAAAAACGATGCGCAAAAAGAATTGGCTGAAAAGCTGTACGCTGATTTAAAGGCGAAAGGCTATGAAGTGCTGTATGACGATCGTGCGGAACGTGCCGGCGTAAAATTTGCTGACTCGGATCTAATCGGTCTTCCAATCCGTATTACTGTCGGCAAACGGGCTGATGAAGGAATTGTGGAAGTGAAAATCCGCAAAACGGGTGAGTCAACAGAAGTTTCTGTTGATGAGTTATCTGCTTTTATCAGCAAGCAGTAAACACCATAACGATTTATCAAAAAACATGTTAAAATAGAAATAATAGAAGGTACCTCATTGCCTGAGGTACCTTCACTTATGATGTTTTTAGGGGGGATACTGTCTTAATGGAACAGTTATCAGTAAACAGAAGGCAGTTTCAAATTCTTCTGCAGCAGATTAATATGACAGATGATACCTTCATGACATACTTTGAAGATGGCGAGATTAAAAAGCTGACGATACACAAAGCGTCTAAATCCTGGCATTTTCATTTTAAATTCAAATCTTTGCTGCCTTATCAAATATATGACATGTTAACCATGAGGCTGACGCAATCGTTTGCCCATATTGCAAAAGTGACGTCTTCAATCGAAGTGCATGATGCCGAGGTTGATGAAGGCCTCGTGCAGGATTACTGGACACGCTGCATTGAAGAGCTGCAAGGCATTTCACCGCCGATTATCAGTCTCTTAAGCCAGCAAAAACCAAAGCTGAAGGGCAACAAACTGATTGTCAAAACAAAAACGGATACAGAAGCATCTGCTCTTAAGAACAAATACAGTGCGATGATTCAAGCGGGATACCGTCAATTTGGGTTTCCGGATTTTCAGCTTGATGCTGAAATATTTGTATCTGATCAAGAAGTGCAAAAGTTTCGGGAACAAAAGCTAGCTGAAGATCAAGAACGGGCGATGCAGGCTTTAATTGAAATGGAGAAGAAAGATAAAGAAAGTGATGAAGACCAAGCTCCTTCAGGGCCTCTTGTTATCGGCTATCAAATTAAAGATAATGAGGAAATCAGAACACTTGACAGCATAATGGACGAGGAACGGAGAATTACGGTTCAGGGTTATGTGTTTGATGTGGAAACCAGAGAACTGAAAAGCGGGCGCACGCTGTGCATCTTCAAAATTACTGACTACACAAATAGTATCTTAATTAAAATGTTTGCAAGAGAAAAAGAAGATGCGGCCCTGATGAAGTCTCTGAAAAAAGGCATGTGGGTAAAAGCGCGCGGAAGCATTCAAAACGACACCTTTGTCCGAGATCTGGTCATGATTGCAAACGATGTAAATGAGATAAAAGCAAAAAACCGTGAAGACACGGCGCCTGAAGGAGAAAAAAGGGTAGAATTGCATCTGCATTCCCCAATGAGCCAAATGGATGCTGTAACAGGCATCGGAAAGCTTGTTGAACAGGCGAAAAAATGGGGGCATGAGGCGATCGCTTTGACTGACCATGCTGTCGTTCAATCCTTCCCAGATGCGTATTCTGCTGCCCAAAAACATGGAATTAAAATGATTTACGGAATGGAAGCCAACATCGTGGATGACGGGGTGCCGATTGCTTATAATCCCGCACACCGTTTGCTTGATGAAGAAACATATGTCGTTTTTGACGTCGAAACAACCGGACTTTCCGCTGTGTATGATACGATTATTGAACTGGCGGCTGTAAAAGTGAAAGGCGGGGAGATCATTGATAAGTTTGAGTCATTTGCCAACCCGCATCGTCCGCTTTCGGCGACAATCATTGAACTGACAGGCATCACTGATGATATGCTGGTCGACGCGCCGGATGTAATAGACGTGATAAGAGATTTCAGAGAATGGATTGGCGATGATATTCTCGTCGCCCATAATGCAAGCTTCGATATGGGATTTTTAAACGTTGCTTTCAAAAAGCTTCTCCAAGTTGAAAAAGCAAAAAATCCTGTTATTGATACGCTGGAGCTCGGCCGTTTTCTTTATCCGGAATTTAAGAATCACCGTCTGAACACGCTGTGTAAAAAGTTTAACATTGAACTTACACAGCATCACCGTGCGATCTACGATACCGAGGCAACCGCTTATTTGCTTTTGAAAATGCTGGAGGATGCTGCTGAAAAGGGCATTCAGTATCATGACCAGCTGAATGAAAATATGGGTCAGTCCAACGCTTATCAAAGGTCAAGACCGTATCATGCAACAGTGCTGGCGGTGAACAGCACAGGCTTGAAAAACTTATTTAAGCTCGTTTCACTTTCCCATATTCATTATTTTTACAGAGTGCCGCGTATTCCAAGATCTCAGCTTGAGAAATACAGGGAAGGCCTTCTGATCGGTTCAGCCTGCGACAGAGGAGAGGTTTTTGAAGGCATGATGCAAAAGTCGCCGGAAGAGGTGGAGGATGTTGCGTCATTCTACGATTATCTCGAGGTTCAACCGCCTGAGGTGTACCGCCACTTGCTTGAGCTAGAACTGGTTCGCGATGAAAAATCGCTGAAAGAAATCATTACGAATATCACCAAACTCGGTGAAAAGCTTAATAAACCTGTTGTCGCAACAGGAAATGTTCATTATTTGAATGATGAGGACAAAATTTACAGAAAGATTTTAGTATCCTCTCAGGGCGGCGCGAATCCGCTGAACAGACACGAACTCCCGAAAGTGCATTTCAGAACGACAGATGAAATGCTTGAAGCCTTTTCCTTCTTAGGGGAAGAAAAAGCGAAGGAAATCGTTGTTACCAACACACAAAAGGTTGCATCTTTAATTGAAGACATCAAGCCGATTAAAGATGATTTATATACGCCGAAAATCGAAGGCGCTGATGAAGAGATCAGGGAAATGAGCTATCAGCGTGCACGTAGCATTTACGGAGAGCAGCTCCCTGAAATCGTTGAAGCGCGTATTGAAAAAGAACTGAAAAGTATCATCGGCCACGGCTTTGCTGTTATTTATTTGATCTCTCATAAACTCGTAAAGAGATCTCTCGATGACGGGTATCTGGTAGGGTCACGGGGATCGGTAGGTTCTTCATTAGTTGCGACACTTACTGAGATCACAGAGGTGAACCCGCTGCCGCCGCACTATATATGTGCTGAATGCCAGCATTCTGAGTTCTTTAATGACGGATCTGTCGGTTCAGGTTTTGACCTGCCTGACAAAATGTGTCCTCATTGCGGAACGCCTTTGAAAAAAGACGGGCACGATATTCCGTTTGAAACGTTCCTGGGATTTAAAGGGGATAAAGTACCTGATATCGATTTGAACTTCTCAGGGGAATATCAGCCGCAGGCCCACAATTATACAAAAGTATTGTTCGGAGAAGACAACGTATACCGTGCGGGAACGATCGGCACGGTTGCAGAAAAAACAGCCTACGGTTACGTAAAAGGCTATGCCGGCGACAATAATCTCCATATGCGCGGCGCCGAAATCGACCGGCTTGTGCAGGGCTGTACAGGTGTAAAACGGACGACCGGACAGCACCCTGGCGGTATTATTGTAGTTCCGGATTATATGGATATTTATGATTTCTCTCCGATTCAGTTTCCGGCAGATGCGACAGGTTCTGAATGGAAAACGACTCATTTTGACTTCCATTCCATTCATGACAACCTGCTGAAGCTTGATATTCTGGGGCACGATGACCCGACGGTAATCCGTATGCTTCAAGATTTAAGCGGAATTGATCCGAAAACGATTCCGACGGATGACCCTGAAGTAATGAAAATCTTCCAAGGAACCGAATCACTCGGTGTCACACAGGAACAGATTGGATGTAAAACGGGCACTCTGGGAATTCCTGAATTCGGAACCCGCTTTGTCCGGCAAATGCTTGAAGACACAAAGCCAACAACGTTTTCTGAGCTCGTTCAGATTTCAGGGCTGTCTCACGGAACAGATGTATGGCTCGGCAATGCGCAAGAGCTCATTCACAATAATATTTGTGAGCTGAGTGAGGTGATCGGCTGCCGTGATGACATTATGGTTTATTTAATCTATCAAGGGCTCGAGCCGTCACTGGCGTTTAAAATTATGGAATTTGTCCGTAAAGGAAAAGGTTTAACGCCTGAATGGGAAGAAGAAATGAAAAATAACAATGTCCCAGACTGGTATATCGATTCCTGCAAAAAGATTAAATACATGTTCCCGAAAGCCCACGCCGCGGCTTATGTATTAATGGCGGTCCGTATTGCTTACTTTAAAGTGCATCACGCGCTTCTGTATTATGCGGCTTATTTTACGGTTCGTGCAGACGACTTTGATATTGATACAATGATCAAAGGCTCCACAGCAATCAAAGCCGTCATGGAGGATATAAACTCCAAAGGGCTTGATGCGTCGCCGAAGGAAAAAAACCTTCTCACAGTATTAGAATTAGCGCTGGAAATGTGTGAAAGAGGCTATTCATTCCAAAAAGTCGATTTATACCGCTCCAGCGCAACGGAATTTATTATTGACGGCAACAGCCTGATCCCGCCGTTTAATTCTATTCCTGGATTAGGTACGAACGCCGCTCTAAATATTGTAAAGGCCCGTGAAGAAGGAGAATTTCTCTCAAAAGAAGATTTGCAAAAGAGAGGGAAAGTATCAAAAACGATTTTAGAGTATTTAGATCGTCACGGCTGTTTGGAGTCATTGCCGGATCAAAACCAATTATCGCTGTTTTAGCATATAAAAGCCGAATTTCTTAAGAAATTCGGCTTTTATGCATACATGAGCGGCAAAAGTGCAATCGTATGAGTAAGAGTCCCTGTGATCAGCTTAACAGCGTAAAGGTAAACGTATATCCATTTGCAATAAAAATATGGTTATGGTATAGTTTTATTGGAAATGCTAACGATTACCGAGGCAAAGAGTGGGGAAACCCGCTCTTTTGTATTGAACAAGACAATTTTGTCTCGACATGTTCATCGTTTACTTTAAAGCCCCTGCTCTTTTGAAGCAGGGTTTTTATGCAGAGTGACGAGACGAATATGATATCGACAGCACAAGGAGGAAGAACATGAGCAAAAAAGTGACTGACACCGTTCAAGAAATGGCTCAGCCAATCGTAGACAGCCTTCAGCTCGAACTCGTTGACATTGAATTTGTCAAAGAGGGTCAAAGCTGGTTCCTTCGCGTGTTTATTGATTCCGATGACGGTGTGGATATTGAGGAATGTGCCAAAGTAAGCGAAGCTCTAAGCGAGAAGCTTGATGAGGCAGACCCAATCAGCCAAAATTACTTTCTTGAGGTTTCATCCCCGGGAGCTGAGCGTCCATTAAAGAAAAAAGCCGATTTCGAAAAATCACTTGGGAAAAATGTATACATTAAGACCTATGAGCCGATTGACGGCGTAAAAGTGTTTGAAGGACAGCTGGCTGAATTCGATGGACAAACAGTGACAGTTGAGATGACAATCAAAACAAGAAAGAAACGGATCGATATTCCGTATGAAAAAATAGCTAACGCAAGATTAGCTGTCACATTCTAATGAATACAAGTTTTAAGGGGGGAGACCGTTAACATGAGCAGTGAATTATTAGATGCTCTCACCATTCTTGAAAAAGAAAAAGGCATCAGCAAAGAAATTATCATTGAAGCAATCGAAGCTGCTTTAATTTCTGCTTATAAGCGAAATTTTAATCAGGCGCAGAATGTACGGGTGGATTTGAACCGTGAAACAGGTACAATCCGTGTATTCGCAAGAAAAGATGTCGTTGATGAGGTATACGATCAAAGACTGGAGATCTCAATCGAAGAGGCGCAAAGCATCCACCCGGAATATATGGTAGGCGATGTTGTAGAGATTGAAGTAACGCCTAAGGATTTCGGACGCATTGCGGCCCAAACAGCGAAGCAGGTCGTGACACAGCGTGTGCGCGAAGCTGAACGCGGTGTGATCTATTCTGAGTTTATTGACCGTGAAGAAGACATCATGACTGGTATCGTCCAGCGCCTGGACAATAAATTTATCTATGTGTCTCTAGGCAAAATTGAAGCTTTGCTGCCGGTTAATGAACAAATGCCGAATGAAAGCTATAAGCCTCATGACCGCATTAAGGTGTATATCACAAAAGTAGAAAAAACGACGAAAGGCCCGCAGATTTATGTGTCAAGAACACACCCAGGCCTCTTGAAGCGTTTATTTGAAATCGAAGTGCCGGAAATTTATGATGGAACTGTAGAGCTGAAATCTGTTGCCAGAGAAGCAGGCGACCGTTCGAAAATTTCTGTTCGCACTGATGATCCTGATGTGGATCCGGTGGGCTCTTGCGTCGGTCCTAAAGGCCAGCGTGTTCAGGCGATTGTCAATGAATTAAAAGGTGAAAAAATTGACATTGTCAACTGGTCGAATGATCCTGTAGAATTTGTCGCGAATGCGCTCAGCCCTTCGAAAGTGCTGGATGTCATCGTGAATGAAGAAGAAAAAGCGACAACTGTTATTGTTCCTGATTACCAGCTGTCTCTGGCGATTGGCAAAAGAGGACAAAACGCACGCTTAGCTGCTAAATTGACAGGCTGGAAGATTGATATTAAGAGCGAAACAGACGCAAGAGAGCTTGGAATCTATCCGAGAGAACTTGAAGAAGAAGACGAAGAGCCGCTCTTTACGGAGCCTGAAACTGCTGAATCGGATGAATAAGAGGTGACCTTAGGTGAATAAACACAAAAAGATCCCGTTACGCAAGTGTGTAGTGACTGGAGAAATGAAGCCTAAAAAGGAACTAATCCGAGTTGTACGTTCAAAAGAAGGCGAAATCTCAGTAGATCCGACCGGGAAAAAGAACGGGCGGGGTGCTTATTTAACGCTGGATAAAGAGTGCATCTTAGCGGCAAAAAAGAAAAACACTTTGCAAAATCAATTTCAATCACAAATCGATGACCAGATTTTCGAAGAATTGCTGGAACTGGCGGAAAAGGTGAAAAAATAAAATGTCTGGAATGGAATGGTTTCCCTTGCTGGGTCTGGCCAATCGAGCTCGTAAGGTCGTGTCAGGCGAGGACTTGGTTATTAAAGAAATCAGGAATGCGCGTGCGAAGCTTGTCCTGCTTACAGAGGATGCATCATCTAACACAGCAAAGAAAGTAACCGACAAGTGCAATTATTATAAAGTTCCTTATAAAAAAGTCGCGGATCGCGCGATTCTTGGACGCTCTATCGGTAAAGAATCCCGTGTCGTTGTCGCCGTCACTGACCAAGGTTTTGCGAATAAGCTGATCAGCTTGCTCGATTAATATTTTTGGGGGTGAACGAATGGCTAAAATGAGAGTATACGAATATGCAAAAGCGTTAAATGTTTCAAGTAAGGAAATTTTGACCGCACTGAAGAACATGGATTTAGAAGTGAATAATCATATGGCCATGCTTGAAGAAAAGGCCATTAAACAGCTTGATGCCAAATTTAAAAAAGGCGGCGCAGCCGTTAAATCTCAAAAGCCTGCGGAAACGAACAAAAACAAACAGCCGCAAGGGGTAAATCAGCAGTCTGCTGGAAATCAACCAAATAAAATTCGAGACGGAAAGAAGAATGACGTGCAGAATAATCAATTTAACAAAAACAAGAAGAATAACAACAACAAAAAAAATAAACGCAACAATAACAACAACAGAAACCAACATCAGCAAAAGCCTGTGAAGCCGAAAAAAGAGCTTCCTGAAAAAATTACGTTCTCAGGCACTTTAACAGTCGGCGCGCTGGCTGAAGAGCTTGGCAAAGAGCCTTCTGAACTCATCAAAAAACTGATGCTTCTTGGAGTTATGGCGACCATTAACCAAGAGCTCGATAAAGACACAATCGAACTGATTGCATCAGAATACGGTGTTGAAACTGAAGAAGTTATTGTCCTTGAAGAAACTGAATTAGAGAAATACGAAGAGCCTGACAAAGAAGAGGATCTTGAAATTCGTCCTCCTGTCGTTACAATCATGGGTCACGTTGACCATGGGAAAACAACGCTTCTTGACAGCATCCGTAAAACAAAGGTTGTTGAAGGAGAAGCTGGCGGAATCACTCAGCATATCGGAGCCTACCAAATCGAAGAAAACGGCAAGAAAATCACTTTCTTGGATACCCCGGGTCACGCCGCATTTACAACAATGCGTGCACGCGGTGCGGAAGTAACTGATATTACGATCCTGGTTGTAGCTGCGGATGACGGTGTAATGCCGCAAACAGTAGAGGCGATCAACCACGCCAAAGCGGCAGAAGTACCGATCATCGTTGCTGTGAATAAAGTTGATAAAGAAGCTGCAAACCCTGACCGTGTGATGCAAGAACTGACAGAATACGGACTTGTGCCTGAAGCTTGGGGCGGAGAAACGATTTTTGTTCCGCTTTCCGCTTTAACTGGAAAAGGCATTGATGAACTCGTTGAAATGATTTTGCTTGTCAGTGAGGTAGAGGAACTGAAAGCGAACCCGAACCGCCAGGCAAAAGGAACTGTTATTGAAGCGGAACTTGATAAAGGCAGAGGGTCAGTTGCGACATTGCTCGTACAGACTGGAACACTGCATGTCGGTGATCCGATTGTAGTCGGCAATACATTTGGCCGTGTCCGTGCAATGGTCAATGATATTGGTCGCCGTGTGAAAACAGCGGGACCGTCTACTCCGGTTGAAATTACCGGTCTAAATGACGTGCCTCAAGCGGGAGATCAATTCCTTGTCTTTAAAGATGAAAAAACAGCTCGTTCTGTTGGAGAAGCCCGTGCTTCCAAACAGCTTGAAGAGCAGCGCAGCGATAAAGCAAAGCTGAGTCTTGACGACTTATTCGAGCAAATTAAACAAGGTGATGTAAAAGACATCAACCTCATCGTAAAAGCTGACGTTCAAGGATCTGCCGAAGCTTTAACAGCCGCACTTCAAAAAATTGAAGTTGAAGGCGTTAAAGTGAAAATCATCCACACAGGCGTTGGTGCAATCACAGAATCTGACATTATTTTAGCATCTGCTTCCAATGCAATTGTTATCGGGTTTAATGTGAGACCGGACGGTAATGCTAAGAGTACGGCTGAAGCTGAAAACGTAGATATTCGTCTTCACCGTATTATTTACAAAGTAATCGACGAGATTGAAGCAGCTATGAAAGGTATGCTTGATCCTGAATATGAAGAAAAAGTAATTGGTCAAGTAGAAGTGCGCCAAACATTTAAAGTATCTAAAATCGGTACGATTGCCGGCGGATATGTTACTGAAGGAACGATTACGCGCGACAGCGGCCTCCGTTTAATTCGTGACGGCGTCGTGATCTTCGAAGGCGAAGTGGACGTTCTGAAACGCTTTAAAGACGATGTGAAAGAAGTTTCACAAGGCTACGAATGTGGTATAACGATTAAGAAATACAATGACATTCGTGAAGGTGACATCCTTGAAGCGTTTGTCATGCAAGAAATTGAAAGAACGTGATCGGATTTGCGGAATGTGAATGCATCATTTATGATGCAGGATCGTTAAAAGAAAAGCGCGCCGTTCTGAAGCGGATCTTAACCAGGGTTCAAAATAAGTTCAATGTTTCGATTTCGGAGATTGGCTATCAGGACACATGGCAAAGAACCAGCTTTGGAATTGCCGCTGTTTCTTCCTCTCGCGTTCAGACAGAAAAAGAGTTGCAGCGTGTTCTTGCGTTTATCGACTCTTTTCCTGAAATTGAACGGACGATCACTAGAACAGAGTGGTTTTAACTTAGAGGTGATTGAATTGAGTATGAGAGCAAACCGTGTCGGCGAGCAAATGAAAAAAGAACTCGGTGATATTATCAGCCGAAAGCTGAAGGATCCGAGAATTGGTTTTCTGACAGTAACGGATGTACGTGTATCAGGTGATTTACAAATTGCAAAGGTGTATATTTCCGTTCTCGGAGACGAGAAAAAACGGGAGGAAGCACTGAAAGGGCTTGCTAAGGCGAAAGGGTTTATTCGCTCTGAAATCGGCAGCCGCATCAGACTTCGTAAAACGCCTGAAATTGAATTTGAGTTCGATGAATCAATTGATTACGGAAATCGAATCGAAACATTGATTCACCAATTGAATTCAGAGAACCCGTCTGAATAACAAATGAAGAGGATAGGCGTTCGTCGTCTGTCCTCTTTTCTGCGTTTTGAAGAAAATCCTCACAACAGAAGGAGTGAAAAGCATATGGTTAACGGAGTTCTCCTTTTACATAAACCGGTCGGCATGACATCGCATGATTGTGTCATGAAGATCCGGAAGCTGCTTAAAACAAAAAAAGTCGGACATACGGGAACGCTTGATCCTGAGGTATCAGGTGTGCTTCCGATTTGTGTGGGCCGGGCTACAAAAATTGTCGAATATTTAACTGAGAAGTCTAAAACATATGATGCTGAAATTACGCTTGGTGTTTCAACGACGACAGAGGATCAAACCGGAGAAACCGTTGAAACAAAGCCAGTAGATCAAGCTGTTGATGAAGCAGAAGTAGAAAAGGTTTTAAACAGTTTAAAGGGACAACAAGAACAGATTCCCCCGATGTATTCCGCAGTAAAGGTAAACGGCAAAAAATTATATGAATATGCAAGAGCGGGACTTGAAGTAGAACGTCCAAAACGTCTTATTACCATTGAAGATATTGTGCTCACTACAGGGGTTAAACATAATGGAGAGACAGCGAGTTTCCGGTTTACAGTAACATGTTCAAAAGGAACCTATGTGCGGACACTGGCGGTTATGATTGGTGAAAAGCTCGGATATCCGGCTCATATGTCTCATTTGATCCGTACGGCATCCGGCGACTTTTCTCTTGATGAATGCTTTACATTTGAAGAGCTGGAAGCTCAAGCCGAGTCCGGAACTGTAGCAGAGCATACAGTCTCTATTGAACGTGCGCTCAATCATTTGCCGAAATGGATCATAAGTGATACATTAGCTAAGAAAGTAGAAAATGGGGCCTTGCTTGAAACACCAGAACAATTCTCGGATCTGACAAGTGACGACCGTCTCGCAGTCTATACGGAATCCGGAAGCTGTCTGGCGATTTATTTCCCTCATCCTACAAAACACGGGCTGTTAAAGCCGGCAAAAGTATTGATGCAAAAAAGCGAACAATAGAAAAAAGGTGACCGTTCTGTGAAGACGATACATATTACACATCCGCATCATTTAATAAAAGAGGAGCAGCCAAAGTCTGTGATGGCGTTAGGTTATTTTGACGGCGTACATTTAGGGCATCAAAAGGTAATCGGCACAGCTAAACAGATAGCTGAAGAAAAGGATCTGACATTAGCCGTGATGACCTTTCATCCCCATCCTTCCCATGTGCTGGGCAGGGATCAGGAACCAAAGGATCTGATTACCCCTCTTGAAGATAAAATCAGCCAAATTGAACAATTAGGCACGGAGATACTGTATGTCGTTAAATTCAATGAAGTGTTTGCTTCTCTGACTTCTAAGCAGTTTGTTGATCAGTATATTTTAGGCCTTAATGTACAGCATGCAGTGGCAGGCTTTGATTTTACGTACGGAAAATACGGCAAAGGAACAATGGAAACGATGCCGATTGATTTAGATGGAAAAGCTGATTGCACAATGGTGGAAAAATTGACGGAGCAGGATAAAAAAATCAGCTCCAGCTATATTCGGACTGCACTTCAAAACGGAGACGTTGAACTGGCCAATGTCTTGCTTGGACAGCCCTACTTTATTAAAGGAATTGTCATTCACGGAGATAAAAGAGGGCGGACAATCGGGTTTCCGACGGCCAATATCGGCTTAAATAACAGCTATATTGTCCCGCCGACCGGTGTATATGCCGTCAAGGCGGAAATAAACGGCGAAATTTACAACGGCGTTTGCAATATCGGCTATAAGCCGACGTTTTATGAAAAACGTCCGGAACAGCCTTCAATTGAGGTCAATTTATTTGATTTTGATCAAGAAGTATACGGAGCCGCTATAAAAATTGAATGGTATAAACGTATTCGGAGCGAGCGCAAGTTCAACGGCATTCAAGAATTAACAGAGCAAATTGAGAAAGATAAGCAGGAAGCGATCCGTTATTTCAGCAATTTGCGGAAATAACATGCAGCGCACACAAATTTTATTCTAAAATATTTGCATATAGGCTCGATTTTTAGTATGATAGTTTTCGTAGTCTTAAAACCTTTGCTTGGCAATCCGAAGTCACCGACGGTTGCTAGGTAACTGGGGCTAAATATTATTTGGAGGTGAAACAGGATGGCAATTACTCAAGAGCGTAAAAACCAACTCATCAGCGAGTTTAAAACACACGAATCTGATACTGGATCTCCAGAAGTTCAGATCGCTATCCTAACTGATTCAATTAACAACTTGAACGAGCATTTACGTACTCACAAGAAAGACCACCATTCACGTCGCGGTCTTCTTAAAATGGTAGGTAAGCGTCGTAATCTTCTTACGTATCTGCGTAATAAAGACGTAACTCGTTACCGTGAGTTAATTAACAAACTAGGCTTACGTCGATAATCGTAAAAAGCGGGAGGATTCCCGCTTTTTTATCGTATAAAAGCGAAAAAATTTTCATAACCAATCATTAAAATCCTTTTACATACTACTTTGACATTGATATGTTCAATCCATTTCGTTCATAATAGGAGTAATTGATTATTTCACACAACGAAGAGAGGAGTTCGTAATCGTATGGGACAAGAAAAACACGTCTTTACCATAGATTGGGCCGGAAGAACGCTTACTGTTGAAACCGGCCAGCTTGCCAAACAGGCAAATGGTGCTGTTATGGTTCGCTATGGCGATACAGCAGTACTCAGTACAGCAACCGCTTCAAAAGAACCGAAACCGCTTGATTTCTTCCCGCTTACTGTAAACTACGAGGAAAGATTGTATGCGGTAGGTAAAATACCTGGCGGGTTTATTAAAAGAGAAGGACGTCCAAGTGAAAAAGCCGTTTTGGCGAGCCGTTTAATCGACCGTCCGATCCGGCCTTTGTTCGCCGATGGATTCCGTAATGAAGTTCAAGTCATCAGCATCGTCATGAGTGTTGATCAAGACTGTTCTTCAGAAATGGCTGCTATGTTCGGTTCATCGCTTGCACTTTCTGTATCAGACATCCCGTTTGAAGGACCGATTGCAGGGGTAACTGTCGGACGCATTGACAATCAATTTGTTATTAACCCGACGGTTGATCAGCTTGAGAAAAGTGATATCAATCTTGTCGTTGCCGGAACTAAAGATGCAATTAACATGGTGGAAGCAGGAGCAGACGAAGTTCCTGAGGAAACGATGCTAGAAGCGATTATGTTCGGCCATGATGAGATTAAACGCCTGATTGCTTTCCAAGAAGAAATTGTTGCAGCTGTCGGCAAAGAAAAATCAGAAATTAAGCTTTATGAAATTGATGAAGAGCTGAGTGAAAAAGTTAAGGCTTTAGCAGAGCAAGATTTGCTGAAAGCAATCCAGGTTCATGAAAAGCATGCCCGTGAAGATGCCATCAATGAAGTGAAAAACACAGTTGTGGCAAAATTCGAGGATGATGAGCATGACGAGGAAACAATTAAACAAGTCAAACAGATTTTGTCCAAGCTCGTCAAAAATGAAGTGCGCCGCCTGATTACTGAAGAGAAAGTAAGACCTGACGGCCGCGGAGTCGATCAAATCCGCCCGCTTTCTTCTGAGGTTGGCCTCTTGCCGAGAACACACGGTTCCGGATTGTTCACAAGAGGACAGACCCAGGCTCTCAGCGTTTGTACGTTAGGTGCTCTCGGAGATGTGCAAATCCTTGATGGTTTAGGTGTCGAAGAATCGAAACGGTTTATGCATCATTACAACTTCCCGCAATTCAGCGTCGGGGAAACTGGACCGATGCGCGGACCGGGACGCCGTGAAATCGGACATGGAGCTCTTGGTGAGCGTGCGCTTGAGCCTGTTATTCCGTCTGAAAAAGACTTCCCTTATACTGTCCGTCTTGTATCTGAAGTGCTTGAATCAAACGGTTCCACTTCTCAGGCAAGTATTTGTGCAAGCACACTTGCGATGATGGATGCCGGTGTACCGATTAAAGCACCAGTCGCAGGTATTGCAATGGGACTTGTCAAATCAGGCGAACATTATACTGTTCTGACTGATATTCAAGGTATGGAAGATGCGCTTGGAGACATGGACTTTAAAGTTGCCGGAACTGCAAAGGGCGTAACGGCGCTGCAAATGGACATTAAAATTGAAGGCCTCTCCAGAGAGATTCTTGAAGAAGCGCTTCAGCAGGCGAAAAAAGGAAGAATGGAAATCCTCAACAGTATGCTTGCTACATTAAGCGAATCAAGAAAAGAGCTTTCTCAATATGCGCCTAAGATTTTAACAATGGCTATTAATCCTGATAAAATCCGCGATGTCATCGGACCTAGCGGAAAACAAATCAATAAAATCATCGAAGAGACCGGTGTTAAAATTGATATCGAGCAGGATGGCACAATCTTTATTTCATCGACAGTTGAAAGCAGCAACCAAAAAGCGAAGAAAATCATCGAAGACCTCGTCAGAGAGGTTGAAGTCGGCCAGCTTTACTTAGGTAAAGTGAAACGAATTGAAAAGTTCGGCGCTTTCGTTGAAATTTTCAGCGGAAAAGACGGTTTGGTGCACATTTCAGAGCTTGCGCTTGAGCGCGTAGGAAAAGTTGAAGATGTTGTCAAAATCGGAGACGAGATTCTTGTGAAGGTTACTGAAATCGATAAGCAAGGACGGGTCAACTTGTCTCGTAAAGCTGTGCTCCGTGAAGAGAAAGAAAAAGAAGAACAAAAATCTTAAATGAAAACATAAAAGGAGCCTGGGAGACCCGGCTTCTTTATTTTGACGCTTTAAAAAGCAAGCGGGTTCTACCTTGTCCTTCTCCTTCATAATGTGAGGTGAGGGGGGGACAGAACATGTACAAAAAATTTGTACCGTTTGCCGTTTTTCTATTTCTTTTTTTTGTTTCATTCGAGATGATGAAAAATCCGCACACACTTGATTATATAGGGGCAATGAAACAAGATACGGTGACCGTCTCGGCGTCCAAAGACCCGTTATATGAAGAATTGCTTCAAAAGGCGCCAGATTATGAAGTAAAGCCTCAGAATGCAAGAATAGACAAGGTGTGGAAAAGCATTCCCGGTTACAATGGTTTAAAGGTCAATATTGAAAAATCATATAAAAAAATGAAAAAGCACGGTGAATTTCGGGAAAACGATTTAGTGTACAGTCAAGTAAAACCAAGCGTTCATCTTGAGTCTCTTCAGCCAGAGCCTATTTACAAAGGGAATCCGGAAAAACCGATGGTGGCTTTTTTAATTAATGTGGCATGGGGAAACGAATATTTGGAAAGAATGCTCCCTGTCCTTCAAAAGCATAACGTGAAGGCTACGTTTTTTCTGGAAGGCAATTGGGTGAAAAACAATGAACAGCTGGCTAAAAAGATTGCGGAAAAAGGACATGAAATCGGAAATCATTCATACAATCATCCGGATATGAGCAAACTGACTACAGGAAGAATTTCCGAACAGCTCGACAAGACGAATGAGCAAATAGAAAAAACGCTCGGCGTCAAGCCGAAATGGTTCGCTCCGCCAAGCGGGAGTTTCAGGAAAGCGGTTGTTGACATTGCAGCTGAGAAACATATGGGAACGGTGATGTGGACAGTTGATACAATCGACTGGCAAAAACCGGCTCCGTCTGCACTTCAAACCCGGGTGTTAAGCAAGATACATAATGGTGCCATGATTTTAATGCATCCGACCGATCCCACGGCGGAAAGTCTTGAAGCGCTGATTACAAAGATAAAAGATAAAGGATATGCGCTTGGAACAGTCACTGAACTAATGGATGAAACAAGACTGTTGAAATAACAGGGCAGGCAGCTAGTCTTTGAATAGGAGGAACAAATTTGATTAAACGATATACGTGTCAAAATGGTGTAAGAGTTGTGCTTGAAAATAACCCGACAGTCCGTTCTGTCGCGATCGGCGTTTGGATTGGCACAGGCTCGCGGCACGAAACGCCGGAGATAAATGGGATTTCCCACTTTTTGGAGCATATGTTCTTCAAAGGGACGAGCACAAGATCTGCACGTGAGATAGCAGAATCTTTTGATCGTATTGGCGGTCAGGTCAATGCGTTTACCTCAAAGGAATATACCTGCTATTATGCAAAGGTGCTTGATGAGCATGCGAATTACGCACTTGACGTATTAGCAGATATGTTCTTTCATTCAACTTTTGATGAAAACGAGCTGAAAAAAGAAAAAAATGTGGTTTACGAAGAAATAAAAATGTATGAAGACGCGCCCGATGATATTGTTCATGATTTACTGAGCAAAGCCACGTACGGGAATCATTCTTTAGGCTATCCGATTCTAGGCACAGAGGAAACGCTTGATTCCTTTAACGGCGACTCTCTCAGACAGTACATGCATGATTATTATACGCCGGACCGTGTCGTTATTTCTGTAGCGGGTAATATATCAGAAAGCTTTATAAAAGATGTAGAAAAATGGTTCGGATCATACGAGGCAAAAGGCAAAGCGACAGGTCTACAGAAGCCCGGATTCCATACAGAAAAACTCACAAGAAAAAAAGAAACAGAACAAGCCCATTTATGTCTGGGATTTAAAGGGCTGGAAGTCGGTCATGAAAAAATTTATGATTTGATCGTCCTTAATAATGTGCTCGGAGGCAGCATGAGCAGCCGCCTGTTCCAAGATGTTCGTGAAGATAAAGGGCTCGCTTATTCTGTTTACAGCTATCACAGCTCATATGAGGACAGCGGCATGCTCACCATTTATGGCGGAACAGGTGCAAATCAGCTTCAGCAGCTGTCAGAAACCATTCAAGAAACCCTTGCAACATTAAAGCGCGACGGCATAACGCCAAAAGAGCTGGAAAACAGCAAGGAGCAAATGAAGGGAAGCTTGATGCTGAGCTTAGAAAGCACAAACAGCAAAATGAGCCGAAACGGTAAAAATGAACTGCTGCTCGGAAAACACAAAACATTAGACGAAATTATTAATGAACTAAACGCTGTAAACTTAGAACGTGTCAACGGTCTTGCCAGACAAATGTTTACGAATGACTATTCTCTGGCTCTTATCAGCCCTTCCGGCAATATGCCGTCATAAATCCGAAATGCCTGCCCTGAAACGGAGCAGGCATTTTTTTATCCTTTTGATCATACATAGTACAAGGGGGTGACAGAGATGCGGCTCAGTGAATTATCCGGGAAGGAAATTGTCGACATCAAAAGAGCTGAACGGCTGGGAGTACTGGGGCAGACCGATTTAGAAATCAATGAACAGGATGGTCAGATCACAGCGCTCCTCATTCCGACAGTCAAATGGTTTGGTTTGAGAAAACACGGTCAAGACATTCGTGTCCCCTGGAATCATATTCAAAAGATCGGATCAGATATGATCATTTTAGATGTGCCTGAGGAAATTTCTCCTCACCAAGAGTAACTATAGAAAAAGCCCAACTCTGCAGGTTATGGGCTTTTCATGAAAACATCCAAACATCGGCTGAGTCTGCCGATGTTTTTTTGTGTGAAAAAAGCGTATGTTTTAATTCACCGCTATTTCCTTTTGATCATAAGATGAAGGGGAGCTTAACAGCTAGGGATCCAGTATATACAAAGAAGGTGAACGTTTAACATGTTAACCGGATTGAAAATTGCAGTTATCGGCGGTGACGCAAGACAGCTCGAAATTATTAGAAAGCTCACTGAACAGCAGGCTGACATCTATCTCGTCGGTTTTGACCAATTGGATCACGGTTTTACCGGAGCTGTAAAATGCAACATTGATGAAATTCCTTATCAGCAAATAGACAGTATCATTCTTCCTGTGTCTGCGACAACAGGAGAAGGTGTCGTATCAACCGTATTTTCAAATGAAGAAGTTGTTTTAAAACAGGAGCACCTCGACCAAACGCCTGCACACTGTGTCATTTTCTCAGGGATTTCTAACGCCTATTTAGAAAACATTGCAGCTCAAGCAAACAGAAAACTTGTTAAGCTGTTTGAGCGGGATGACATTGCGATATACAATTCTATTCCGACAGTAGAGGGAACCATCATGCTGGCCATTCAGCACACAGATTATACGATACACGGATCTCAGGTGGCGGTTCTCGGGCTGGGACGCACTGGAATGACGATCGCCCGTACATTTGCCGCGCTTGGGGCGAATGTAAAGGTCGGGGCAAGAAGTTCAGCGCATCTGGCGCGCATTACCGAAATGGGGCTCGTTCCGTTTCACACTGATGAACTCAAAGAGCATGTCAAAGATATAGATATTTGTATTAATACCATACCGAGCATGATTTTGAATCAAACTGTGCTTTCTCGCATGACACCGAAAACCTTAATATTGGATCTGGCTTCACGTCCCGGCGGAACCGATTTTAAATATGCTGAAAAACAAGGGATTAAGGCACTCCTTGCCCCTGGTTTGCCGGGGATTGTCGCTCCTAAAACAGCAGGGCAGATCCTCGCCAATGTCTTGAGCAAGCTTTTGGCTGAACTACATGCTGAGGAGGGGAAATAAGAATGTCGTCACTAAAAGGGAAAAGAATCGGATTTGGACTGACAGGCTCGCATTGCACATATGAAGCGGTGTTTCCTCAAATTGAGGCGCTAGTCAATGAAGGAGCGGAAGTTCGGCCGGTTGTCACATTTACTGTAAAATCGACTGATACACGCTTTGGAGAAGGAGCGGAATGGGTTAAAAAGATTGAAGACCTTACCGGATATGAGGCAATTGATTCAATTGTAAAGGCTGAACCCCTCGGGCCAAAGCTTCCGCTGGACTGCATGGTAATTGCGCCTTTAACCGGAAACTCGATGAGCAAGCTCGCCAACGCCATGACAGACAGCCCTGTACTGATGGCTGCAAAAGCAACAATCAGAAACAATCGGCCGGTCGTTCTCGGTATATCAACAAATGACGCTCTCGGTTTAAACGGCACTAACCTAATGAGGCTCATGTCTACCAAAAATATCTTTTTTATTCCATTTGGGCAAGACGATCCCTTCAAAAAACCGAATTCAATGGTTGCCAAAATGGATCTGCTTCCTCAAACCGTTGAAAAGGCGCTGATGCATCAGCAGCTTCAGCCGATTCTCGTTGATAATTATCAGGGAAATGACTAAATATACAGAAAATCTTTCCCAAACAAAAAAATTCGGTCATCACCCGCATATTCTATGGTAAAATAAAACGTAAAATTATAGTCAAATCAATTCAATGAAGCTGATTGGCGGAAGGAGTTTTACAGATGGGAAGAGGTTTACACGTAGCTGTTGTCGGAGCGACAGGAGCTGTAGGACAACAAATGCTTAAAACACTTGAAGACAGAAATTTTGAAATGGACACACTTACATTGCTATCTTCAAAACGCTCTGCGGGTACCCAAGTCACATTTAAAGGCCAAGAGCTGACTGTACAGGAAGCTTCTCCTGAAAGCTTTGAAGGAGTAAATATTGCTTTGTTCAGCGCCGGCGGAAGCGTATCACAGGCATTGGCACCCGAAGCTGTAAAACGCGGCGCTATTGTTATAGATAATACAAGTGCGTTCCGTATGGACGAAAATACACCGCTTGTTGTGCCTGAAGTTAACGAGGCAGACTTGCACGAACACAAAGGCATTATTGCCAACCCTAACTGCTCTACAATTCAAATGGTGGCTGCGCTGGAACCGATCCGCAAAGCTTACGGCTTAAATAAAGTTATCGTATCAACTTACCAAGCGGTATCAGGAGCGGGAAATGAAGCAGTAAAAGAGCTGTACAGCCAAACAGAGGCGATTTTGAACAACGAAGAAATCAAACCAGAGATTATGCCTGTAAAAGGGGATAAAAAACACTATCAAATCGCTTTCAATGCGATTCCGCAAATTGATAAATTCCAAGATAACGGCTATACGTTTGAGGAAATGAAAATGATAAATGAAACGAAAAAAATCATGCACATGCCTGAGCTTCAAGTAGCGGCTACATGTGTGAGACTTCCGATTGAAACCGGCCATTCAGAGTCCGTTTACATCGAGGTAGACCGAGATGACGCTACTGTGGAAGATATTAAAAATATATTAAAAGAAGCTCCTGGCATTACACTTCAGGACGACCCGAGCCAGCAGCTTTATCCGATGCCTGCCGATGCAGTCGGCAAAAACGATGTGTTTGTAGGCCGCATCCGCAAAGACTTGGACAGAGCAAACGGTTTTCATTTATGGGTAGTTTCTGATAACCTATTAAAAGGCGCGGCATGGAACTCTGTTCAAATTGCAGAAAGCCTGAAAAAACTAAACCTCGTATAAAAGAAAGAATTTCCCAAAGACGAATAGAAGAGAGTAAGGCGCAAATAGCCTGCTCTCTTCTGTTACGTCCGAATAATTTGGAGTGAAAACAGTGAAGATAATTGTTCAGAAGTTTGGCGGGACATCTGTAAAAGATGACAAAGGCCGTAAACTGGCTTTAGAGCACATTAAAGAAGCAATCAGTGAAGGATATAAGGTTGTCGTTGTCGTTTCTGCGATGGGCCGGAAGGGTGATCCGTACGCAACAGACTCTCTGTTGGGACTGCTTTACGGCGACCAGTCTGCGATTTCCCCGAGAGAGCAGGATCTGCTTTTATCATGCGGAGAGACGATTTCTTCTGTCGTCTTTACGAGCATGCTGCTGGATAACGGTGTAAAAGCATCTGCACTGACAGGGGCTCAGGCTGGGTTCTTAACGAATGATCAGCATACAAATGCGAAAATCCTTGAAATGAAACCGGAGCGTTTATTCAGTGTGCTTGCGAATCATGACGCAGTAGTCGTCGCAGGATTCCAAGGCGCTACTGAAAAGGGCGATACAACAACGATCGGAAGAGGGGGCAGCGATACGTCTGCAGCTGCACTTGGGGCGGCAATTGACGCTGAATACATCGATATTTTCACAGATGTTGAAGGTGTGATGACTGCTGATCCGAGAGTAGTGGAAAACGCGAAACCGCTTCCTGTGGTAACATATACAGAAATCTGCAACCTGGCGTACCAGGGAGCGAAAGTGATTCATCCGCGAGCTGTAGAGATTGCGATGCAGGCTAAGGTTCCGATTCGCGTCCGCTCAACATATTCCAAAGATAAAGGCACATTGGTGACATCACATCATTCTTCCAATGTCGGCAGTGATGTTTTTGAACGGCTGATTACCGGAATTGCCCATGTCAAAGATGTCACACAGTTCAAAGTGCCTTCAAAAATCGGTCAGTATAATGTTCAGACTGAAGTTTTTAAAGCGATGGCGAGTGCAGGAATCAGCGTTGATTTCTTTAACATTACACCTAGTGAAATCGTTTATACGGTGGCTGGGAACAAGACGGAAACAGCTCAGCGCATCTTAATGGATATGGGCTATGACCCGATGGTGACGAAAAACTGTGCAAAAGTTTCGGCGGTCGGTGCCGGTATCATGGGCGTCCCGGGTGTAACGTCTAAAATTGTGACAGCTCTATCAGAGAAAGAGATTCCTATTCTGCAGTCGGCGGACAGCCACACGACCATCTGGGTGCTTGTCCATGAAGAGGACATGGTTCCTGCTGTAAACGCTTTGCATGAAGTGTTTGAACTTTCTAAGTAAATGTGATTGAATCATGATGAGGTGAAAAAAATGAATTTCGGAAATGTGTCTACAGCTATGATTACACCTTTTGATAATAAAGGGAATGTAGACTTTCAAAAATTGTCTACACTGATTGATTACTTGTTGAAAAACGGAACAGATTCTTTAGTAGTAGCGGGAACAACAGGAGAATCTCCAACCCTTTCAACAGAAGAAAAAATAGCGCTATTTGAATATACGGTCAAAGAAGTGAACGGCCGGGTGCCTGTTATTGCGGGTACTGGCAGCAACAATACGAAAGATTCCATTAAGCTGACCAAAAAAGCTGAGGAAGCAGGCGTAGATGCGGTGATGCTTGTTACGCCGTATTATAATAAACCTTCACAAGAAGGAATGTATCAGCATTTTAAAGCTGTTGCTTCTGAAACATCTCTTCCGGTTATGCTGTACAATGTGCCGGGCCGCACCGTTGCTTCTCTTGCTCCTGAGACGACAATCCGTTTGGCGGCGGATATTCCGAATGTTGTTGCGATTAAAGAAGCGAGCGGAGATCTCGAAGCGATTACAAAAATTGTTGCGGAAACGCCTGAAGATTTCTCCGTTTATTCTGGGGATGACGCCTTGACGCTTCCTGTCCTGTCAGTAGGAGGAAGAGGTGTCGTTTCAGTCGCAAGCCATATAGTAGGCTCTGATATGCAGCAAATGATCAAAAATTATACAAATGGGCAAACAGCTAACGCGGCACTGATTCACCAGAAACTGCTGCCGATTATGAAGGAACTGTTTAAAGCGCCTAACCCGGCTCCTGTGAAAACAGCTCTTCAGCTGAAAGGCCTTGATGTCGGTTCAGTGCGTCTTCCTCTCATCCCATTAAACGAAGATGAACGTCTGAGCTTAAGCAGCGCGATCAGCGAACTGTAAGAAAAATTTCATACAGTGAAACAAACGCGGTCATTCTCATTCCACCTGAGTTTGACCGTTTCTTATACATATTGGTTTTCCCTAAACCTTCTGCTTTATCTTGTTTTCTAAATTTACTTTCAGTTATAATAGGAACAAGTGATGATGGACGGGTATGAGACTAGGAGGATATAGATTTTGAAAAAGAAAAATACAGAAAACGTTAGAATTATCGCCCTTGGCGGTGTCGGAGAAATTGGGAAGAACCTTTATGTCATCGAAATTGATTCAGACATATTTGTCGTTGATGCCGGCCTTATGCATCCAGAAAACGAAATGCTCGGTATTGATGTGGTGATTCCTGACATATCATATTTGATTGAACGATCTGACCGCGTTAAGGCTATCTTTTTAACACATGGGCATGATGAGAATATCGGTGGCGTTTTTTACTTATTAAACAAGCTTTCTGTTCCTGTATACGGAACAAAGCTGACGCTTGCACTATTAAGAGAAAAATTAAAACAATACGGACATAACCGAAAAGCTGATTTAAGAGAAATTCACTCAAAATCTGTCATTACATTTGAATCAACAAAGGTATCGTTCTTTAATACGATCCACAGTATCCCTGATTCAGTAGGCGTCAGTTTAAAAACATCACTTGGATCTATTGTATGCACGGGAGACTTCAAATTTGACCAAACACCCGCACTTAATCAATCGTGCGACATTGGCGAGATTGCTAAAATCGGCAACAGCGGCGTACTTGCTCTGCTTTCTGACAGTGCTAATGCAGAACGTCCGGGTTACACCCCTTCGGAGGCTGCTGTCAGCGGAGAGATTTCGGACGCGCTGTACAATTCAGAGAACCGGGTAATCATTGCCGTTTTCGCATCCAATATTAACCGGATTCAGCAAGTCATTCATGCAGCGGCTCAAAATGGCAGAAAGATTGCCATTGCCGGAAAAAACCTTCAATCGATCCTTCAGCTTGCAAGAAAGCTTGGATATATTGAAGCAGATGATGAACTGTTTATTTCCATTCAGGACGTCAAAAAATATCCGAAACGCGAAGTAGCGATTGTAACTGCCGGCAGCCATGGTGAACCGTTGGCAGCTCTGACAAGAATGGCAAACAAAGCTCACAAGCAGCTGAATATCGAAGAAGGGGATACAGTTGTCATTGCATCCACTCCGATCCCTGGGCAGGAACTCATTTATTCTAAAACAGTAGATTTGCTTGCCAGAGCCGGCGCACAAGTCATTTTTGCCCAAAAGCGTGTGCATGTATCTGGACACGGCTCACAGGAAGAGTTAAAGCTGATGATCAATCTGCTTAAACCAAAATATTTAATTCCTGTAAACGGCGAATACAGAATGCAAAAGGCTCATTCGAAAATCGCTGAAGATATCGGCATGAAGCGCAGTGATATCTTCTTAATTGAAAAAGGAGACGTTGTCGAGTTTCGCGGCCAAAACGTAAAGATCGGTGATAAAGTGCCATACGGCAATATTTTAATCGATGGTTTAGGTGTAGGCGACATCGGAAATATTGTGCTGAGAGACCGCCGCTTACTTTCACAAGACGGCATACTGATTGTTGTCATTACACTTGATAAACAAAAGAAACATCTTGTATCAGGTCCTGAGATTATCACACGCGGTTTTGTTTATGTAAGAGAGTCTGAAGGCCTTATCGTACAGGCTACTGAGCTTGTACGCTCTATCGTGACAGAAGCAACTGAAACATCAAACGTTGAATGGTCAACGCTTAAGCAGGCAATGCGAGATGCTTTGAACCAATTCCTATATGAAAAAACAAAACGTAAACCGATGATCATCCCAATTATTATGGAAGTCTAATGTAAAACGTAAGACCGGACCTGTTCCGGTCTTTATTTTTTTGCCTGTTAAGCCGGGATTGAATTGAAGATCTTTGTTCATAATACAAAGAGAAACTCGGAAAGGGTGAAAGCGAAATGGATCATCGTATGGAAAATACAGAAGAAGAACGTCCCGAAAAAAATGATGCGAAAGACAGCATTATGAATAAAATACAGCAGCTAGGGGAAACGACACTTCCACAGCTGCCGCAAGATACAAATATCCATTGTCTGACCATTATCGGACAAATAGAAGGCCATGTTCAGCTGCCTCCGCAAAACAAAACAACAAAATATGAGCATGTCATCCCGCAAATCGTAGCCATTGAGCAGAATCCAAAAATTGAAGGTTTGCTTATTATATTAAATACAGTCGGCGGAGATGTAGAAGCAGGTCTTGCAATTGCTGAAATGCTCGCATCATTGTCAAAACCGACCGTCTCCATCGTACTTGGCGGAGGACATTCCATCGGTGTACCAATTGCGGTATCTTGTGATTACAGCTATATCGCTGAAACAGCTACCATGACGATTCATCCCGTTCGTCTGACGGGACTGGTAATCGGTGTGCCTCAAACCTTTGAGTACTTGGATAAGATGCAAGAAAGAGTCGTTAACTTTGTAACAAGCCATTCAAATGTAGATGAAGATAAGTTTAAAGAGCTGATGTTTTCAAAAGGAAACTTAACACGCGATATTGGAACAAATGTCGTCGGCAAGGATGCCGTCGAGTATGGACTGATTGATCACGTCGGCGGAGTCGGACAAGCGATTCATAAATTAAATGAGCTGATCGAGGAAGCGAGAGAAGAAGAAGGACGGATGATTCAATGATTTTGTATACCACGATGCCGCAGGAAATTGTTTTCGCGGAACAGAACCAACAGCCAAGTGCACACGAGCAAATTGAGTATAGAGGTGTTCCGCTTCTTGTTGAGATGAAAGGCAATGAAGCAGAGGTTATTCAAGTCATGAGCACTAATCCTATGCACTTTCTGCATCCGGATATTTCTCCGGGACAAAAGCTAAAATTAAACGTATAAGATTCCGGCCCTTTTTTAAGGGCAAAATATGCTATAATAGGGGAATCCTACAGAAAAACGCAGCCAGTAAACGGCTGCTTTCTTCATTATGTATGAACTTACATTTTTTAACGCAGTAAGGTGATGAGTGTGGCAAAGAAAAAAAGAAAATCGAGAAAAAAACAGGCAAAACAGCTCAACATAAAATTTGAATTAAACGGATTGCTGTGCATTGCTATCTCAATTATCGCCATTTTACAGCTTGGTGTAGTGGGACAAACCTTTATCTACTTGTTCCGTTTTTTCGCTGGTGAGTGGTTTATTTTATGCTTGTTAGGCTTATTTGTTTTAGGGGTTTCCCTATTTTGGAAGAAAAAAACGCCGAGTCTTTTAACGAGACGAAAGGCAGGGCTGTACTGCATCATTGCAAGCATATTGCTGCTTTCTCATGTGCAGCTGTTTAAAAATTTGACGAACAGAGGATCCATTGAGTCTGCCAGCGTGATTCGCAATACATGGGAATTATTTTTAATGGACATGAATGGGAGCTCTGCTTCACCTGATTTAGGCGGGGGGATGATCGGGGCGCTTCTGTTTGCGGCTTCACACTTTTTGTTTGCATCAACCGGTTCTCAAATTATGGCGATTGTAATGATTTTGATCGGAATGATTCTGGTCACGGGGCGTTCTCTTCAAGAAACGCTGAAAAAGTGGATGAGCCCGGTCGGCCGTTTCATCAAAGAACAATGGTTTGCTTTTATTGATGATATGAAATCAGTCAAAACAAATATGAAATCATCGAAAAAAGCGAAAGCCAATACCAGTAAAAAACAAAAGCCGGCGCGCAAAAAACAGCAAATGGAGCCAGAGCCTGCTGCTGAAGAAGAGGAGCAGGAAATGGTATCGCCTCTCATTCATTCAGAGCCGATTATCTCAAGCTTTTCAGACCGGAATGAAGCGGAAGAGCCTCCGGCAGCTGCAGTAAAACGAATTGAGCCGGCCACAGAACCGCTTCAGGAAAGTCAGTCCGAGGCTGACCATAATGAAACGGCTGCTGCTCCGCCAATGACTTTTACAGAACTTGAAAATAAAGATTATCAGATGCCGTCATTAGATTTATTAGCTGATCCGAAGCATACCGGCCAGCAGGCTGATAAAAAAAATATTTATGAAAATGCCAGAAAGCTTGAACGCACGTTCCAAAGCTTCGGCGTAAAGGCGAAAGTGACACAGGTTCATCTTGGGCCGGCTGTCACGAAATATGAAGTGTATCCGGATGTCGGAGTGAAGGTAAGCAAGATAGTCAACCTAAGTGACGATTTAGCGCTTGCGTTAGCTGCAAAAGACATCAGGATTGAGGCGCCTATTCCAGGTAAATCTGCCATCGGAATAGAAGTGCCAAACGCGGAAGTGGCTATGGTATCGCTGAAGGAAGTGCTTGAATCAAAACTTAATGACAGACCTGATGCAAAACTGTTAATCGGACTTGGCCGTAATATTTCGGGTGAAGCTGTGCTTGCTGAATTAAACAAAATGCCTCATTTGCTTGTCGCAGGCGCGACCGGGAGCGGAAAAAGTGTCTGTGTCAACGGCATTATTACAAGTATTCTGATGCGCGCTAAACCGCATGAAGTGAAAATGATGATGATTGACCCAAAAATGGTTGAACTGAATGTGTACAATGGGATTCCGCATTTGCTTGCTCCGGTGGTAACTGACCCGAAAAAAGCATCACAAGCTTTGAAAAAGGTTGTCAATGAAATGGAACGTCGGTACGAATTGTTTTCTCATACAGGAACAAGAAATATTGAAGGGTACAATGATTATATAAAACGCTCCAATAATGAGGGAGAGGCAAAACAGCCAGAGCTTCCGTATATCGTGGTCATTGTGGACGAGCTAGCTGATCTCATGATGGTAGCTTCATCTGATGTAGAAGACTCGATTACGAGATTATCCCAAATGGCACGGGCTGCCGGCATCCATCTTATTATTGCGACACAGCGTCCGTCGGTTGACGTCATTACAGGGGTCATCAAGGCAAATATTCCGTCACGAATCGCATTCAGTGTCTCTTCACAGACGGACTCAAGGACCATTCTGGATATGGGGGGCGCTGAAAAGCTTTTAGGACGAGGAGATATGCTGTTTTTACCTGTCGGGGCTAATAAACCTGTCCGTGTACAAGGAGCATTTTTGTCAGACGAAGAAGTGGAGCAGGTCGTGGATCATGTCATTACGCAGCAAAAAGCTCAATATCAGGAAGAAATGATTCCTGAGGAAACAACGGAAACCCATACTGAGATTACCGATGACCTTTATGATGAAGCCGTAGAATTAATCGTCGGCATGCAGACTGCATCCGTATCGATGCTGCAAAGAAGGTTCAGAATCGGGTATACGAGAGCGGCACGCCTGATTGATGCAATGGAAGAACGCGGCGTAGTTGGCCCGTATGAAGGCAGCAAACCAAGGGAAGTCTTAATATCAAAAGAAAAACATGATGAGCTCTCTTCTTAAATGAAGGGAGTTCAGTAACAATAATAACATTATGTAAACTGTGCACCTTTCTATTTATTTTTTCGACAAAACATGATATAGTTGTCCCAATTGTTCAATAATTTTTATCGAAAGTGGTTTACGGAGGGGAAACATGTCTACAAAAGCTGATAATCGGCACTTGTATTTAAAAGTGATTGAACGAATAAAAGAGGATATTAAAAATGGAATCTACACTGAGAAAGAAAAGCTCCCTTCTGAATTTGAGCTTTCCAAAAAGCTTGGTGTCAGCCGGGCGACTTTGCGTGAAGCACTGCGGATATTGGAAGAAGAGCATGTGATTATCAGAAGGCATGGTGTAGGAACTTTTGTCCATTCTAAGCCGTTATTTCTTTCGGGCATTGAACAGCTGAACAGTGTAACCAAGATGATTGAACAGGCTAATATGATTCCAGGAACGATTTTTCTTTCATCTCAAGTGCTTATGCCGTCCGATGATGATATCAAGAGATTTCATTTGACATCAGGCCAGGAAGTTTTTTATCTTGAACGTGTCAGAACGGCAAACGGACAGCCGATTGTGTATTGTATTGACAAAATTCCGATGGATATTTTGCCGGATTCTTTTTCTCACCAGCAAGAGTCTATGTTTGACCTGCTTGAGAAAAATTCAGGCTCTGTGATCAGCTACGCTGTAACTGATATTGAGCCGATCGGCTATCATGATACGATTTCTCCAGTGCTGGAATGCGATCCGGAAACAGCTCTTTTGCTGTTAAAACAAACGCATTACGATCAGCATGATAAACCGGTGCTTTATTCATTAAATTATTTCAGAGCCGACAAATTCAGATTCCATGTTTTGCGTAAACGTTTCTAAAACAGACGCCTGTGATGTGTCTGTTTTTTTATTTGCCTGGTTTATGTTTCTTTGTACATACTTTTACTGCGGTTAACGCATGATATAAAGGATGACAAAGTGAATGGGTGAAAATGTTGAAAGAAAAAATAGGAATGAAAAATATTATTGCTCTGGCTTCCGTACCGCTTGTTATGACATTAGGGAACTCCATGCTGATTCCCGTGCTTCCGATGATGGAGAAAAAGCTGTCGGTCAGTTCATTTCAAGTGTCATTAATTATCACTGTATATTCGGTGGTAGCGATCATTTGCATTCCGATCGCAGGGTACCTGTCGGATAGATTTGGCAGAAAAAAAGTATTGCTCCCATGCCTTCTTATTGCGGGAATAGGGGGAGCAGTGGCTGCTTTTGCTTCAACATATATAGACAATCCTTACGCTATGATCTTGGCCGGACGGGTTCTTCAAGGCATCGGATCAGCGGGTGCAGCTCCCATCGTCATGCCGTTTATCGGCGATCTGTTTAAGGGGGATGATGAAAAGGTCAGTGCCGGTCTTGGCGATATTGAAACCGCTAACACCTCGGGAAAAGTGCTGAGTCCCATACTGGGCGCCTTACTTGCCTCCTGGTACTGGTTCGTCCCGTTTTGGTTTATTCCGTTTTTCTGTTTGATCAGCTTTTTGCTCGTATTGTTTCTGGTCGAGAAGCCTGAAGAAGATGAGGATGCACCTACAATTTCAGAGTTTTTCAAGAATGTGCGGAAAATCTTTAAACAGGATGGACGCTGGCTCTACACAGTTTTTATCATTGGATGCGTCATTATGTTTTTATTATTTGGCGTATTATTTTACTTATCAGATACGCTAGAGAATAAATATACAATTGACGGAGTGGCCAAAGGCGGGCTGCTGGCGATACCTCTTTTATTCCTGTCCAGCAGTTCTTTTATAGCGGGTAAAAAGATCGGCAAAGATAAGGCAAGAATGAAATTTTGCGTCGTTACAGGGATGATTATGTTAAGCCTGTCTTTTATCGGCTTGTGGTGGAACCACAGTTTTTATTTTTTATTTATCTTTTTGAGTTTTGGGGGAATTGGAATCGGAATGGCGCTTCCTGCTTTAGATGCGCTGATAACAGAAGGGATTGAGAGTGAGGAATGCGGAACTATTTCCTCATTTTATAATAGTATGCGCTTTATTGGAGTAGCTCTCGGGCCGCCTGTGTTTGCGGCATTGATGTCTAATGCAAGCTGGCTTATCTTCATTCTTTCCGCATTTTGCGGGATTGTTTCCTTATTTCTGGTGCTCTTTAATGTAGATGCTAAAAAAAGTGAAGAAGAAAAAAACTTAGGGACGGTTTGACACACCGTCTTTTTTTGCTGAGAAAAATAGTGAATCTTGGCAGAAAACTTGTGATTAGGAGGCATCAAGCAGGAAGCTCTTTTTTATTCCCAATAGCGGACGAACAATTAATACGTAAGAGGTTATTGTTTCCTTATAAATCCTACAGTTGCTATAATTACATGAAAGAGTGTTTCTGCGAATGCTGAAATTTGGTCATAATACATACTAATAAGAAATGAACGAAGGAGGTTTCACATGTCATATGTCAATGAAGTCAAAACAAAGCACGGCGGTTTAACCGCACATATTGTAGAAACAGAAAAATTTAAAACCGTCTCGCTTATCTTTAAAATGCTGGCGCCCTTAACAAAGGAGCAAGTTACGAAAAGAGCGCTGTTCCCGCATGTGCTGCTTCGAGGAACAGAAAGCCGTCCGAAAACTGCAGAATTGCGTTCTTACCTGGATGAACTCTACGGCACGTCTGTTTCGGCTGATCTCTCGAAAAAAGGTGAACAGCATGTAATTACATTCAGACTTGAAATTCCGAATGAAAAATATTTAAAAGATCAGACGCCGCTCCTTGAAAAAGGGCTGCAGCTTCTCGCAGAAATCGTGTTTTCACCTGCTTTGGAAGCAGGCGTTTTTCAATCGCAATATGTGGATCAAGAAAAACGAACGCTGAAGCAAAGAATTCAAGCAGTTTATGATGATAAAATGCGTTACTCTAATCTAAGGCTTATACAGGAAATGTGTAAAAACGAACCTTACTCGCTGCACGTCAATGGTGAGATCGACGATGTTGATGCCATTACGGCCGATCAATTATATGAAACATACCGACATGCGATCCAAAAAGACCAGCTTGATTTATATGTCGTCGGCGATGTTGACAGTAAACAAGTGCAAGCTGCAATTGAACAATATTTTCAAACAGAGGAACGCACCCTGGAAGCATTTGCAAACAATCATGCTGAACAACCTGAACCCAAAGAAGTCATTGATGAAGAAGACGTCAAACAAGGCAAGCTGAATATTGGCTATCGGACCAATATTACCTTTACAGATCAGGATTATTCAGCTTTACAAGTTTTTAACGGAATGTTCGGCGGCTTTTCTCATTCTAAGCTTTTCATTAATGTTCGGGAAAAAGCCAGTCTCGCTTATTACGCAGCCTCGCGTATCGATAGCTTTAAAGGTTTATTAATGGTGATGTCAGGAATTGAAGTGAAAAACTACAAACAAGCCGTCTCTATTATTGCCGAGCAATTTCAGGCTATGAAAAACGGGGAGTTCAGTGAGCAAGACATCTCTCAGACGAAAGCCATGATTCGGAATCAGGTGCTGGAAACAATTGATACTGCGTACGGTTTATCTGAATTTCTATATCAGCAGGCCGCTGCCCAAGTCGATATTCCGATCGAAGATTTCCTTGCCAATATTGAGCGGGTGACAAAAGAGGATATCATTAAAGTCGGCGAAAAGATTCAGCTTGATACGACTTATTTCTTAAAAGGGACGGAGGGTGCATCTTGATAAAACCAATCGAATTTGAACAGCTTCAGGAGACGCTGTATCATGAAAAAATGTCAAACGGCCTGGACGTATACGTTTTGCCGAAAAAAGGCTTCAACAAGACGTATGCGGTATTCACAACAAAGTACGGGTCTATAGATAATCAGTTTGTCCCTCTTGGAAAAGACGAGATGGTTCAAGTTCCGGACGGGATTGCCCATTTTCTTGAACATAAGCTGTTTGAAAAAGCTGATGGAGATGTTTTTCAAGATTTCAGTAAACAGGGCGCCTCTGCCAATGCGTTCACGTCATTTACAAGAACGGCTTATCTTTTCTCAAGCACGTCAAATGTTGAACGCAATTTGGAGACACTGATTGATTTTGTGCAGGACCCTTATTTTACAGAAAAAACGGTGGAAAAGGAAAAAGGGATTATCGGCCAGGAAATTAACATGTATGATGATAACCCTGACTGGAGGCTTTACTTCGGGGTGATTGAAAACATGTACAAAGATCATCCTGTCAAAATAGACATAGCCGGGACTGTAGAAAGTATATCTCATATCACAAAGGACCTTCTTTACGAATGCTATGAGACGTTTTATCATCCGAGCAACATGCTCCTCTTTATAGTCGGCCCTGTTGATCCTGAAGCTATCATTTCTCAGGTAAGAGAAAATCAGGAAAGAAAACCGTATACAGATCAGCCGGAAATTAAACGAGAAGAAGTAAAAGAGCAAGAAGCTGTTTTCCGGAAAGAAAAAGAAATTAAAATGAATGTTCAGGGACCGAAATGTCTCGTCGGACTGAAATCAAAGCATCCGTATAAATTAGGGAAAGAGCTGCTCAAGCATGAACTTGCAATGAACCTATTGCTTGAATCTTTATTCGGCAAAAGCTCTGCCCAATATGAGTCCCTTTATGAAAAAGGGTATATAGATGAAACGTTCAGCTTTGATTTTACGGCTGAATATGGGTTCGGTTTTGCGGCCATTGGCGGGGACACGCCTGAACCGGATAAATTGGCTGAAGACATTTCAGGCAATCTGCTTCGTGCCGGTGAAATCATCACCGCTGAGAAGATTGAACTTGCCAGAAAGAAAAAAATCGGGTCATTTTTAAAGGCATTAAACTCACCTGAATACATCGCTAACCAATTCACTCGCTATGCATTTTTGGAGATGAGCCTGTTTGATATTGTAACTGTTCTCGAGCAGATCACCCTTGAGGATGTGCAGCAAATCATACAAGAGGAAATTGCTGAGGACAGACTGACTGTCTGCAAAGTGGTTCCTAAATCTTAACATGCATCCCTCCAATGTGAGGGGTGTTTTTCTGCGGAAAGAAGGAAAGAGGATGAAAAAAACAGCATTAGTCACCGGGGCGAGCGGCGGTATCGGCAAAAGCATAAGTGAATCGCTTGCAGCAGAGGGTTATGATCTGCTTTTGCACTACAATCAGAATGAAAGCGCGGCTGCAGAGCTTGCTGAAAAACTGAAACGGTCATTTGGCATATATGCTGATATTTTGCAAGGAGATCTCTCCACTCCCACTGGCGCTGATGAACTAACAAAATCAATTGTTCAGCCGGTTGATGCGATCGTTTTAAACAGCGGCAGAAGCCATTTCGGGCTGATTACTGATGTAGATAATGCTACGGTACAGGAAATGGTTCAGCTGCATGTGGCAAGTCCTTACATGCTGACGAGAAACCTTGTTCCAGGCATGATCCGTAACAAATCGGGAGCGATCGTGGCAGTCAGCTCTATTTGGGGAGAGACTGGCGCATCGTGTGAGGTGCTGTACAGCATGGCAAAGGGAGCGCAGCACTCGTTTGTAAAAGGACTGGCTAAGGAGCTGGCCCCAAGCGGTATCAGGGTTAACGCAGTAGCACCGGGTGCTGTAGATACAAACATGATGAATCAATTCAATCCGGATGAATTAGAAGAGATCGCTGATGAAATCCCGATCGGCAGGCTTGCACAGCCGAAAGAAGTTGCCGAGGCGGCAGCATTTCTCCTGTCTGAAAAAGCTTCCTATATTACTGGACAGATTCTGTCAGTAAACGGCGGCTGGCACTGCTGATGCAAAATAAAATGTGTATAGTTTCTTTTAAGAAGGACAAAATAATTTTGTAACTTCACATGAAATGGAGGAAACTCACATGTCAGTATTAGAAAACTGGGATAACTGGAAGAATTTCCTTGGTGATCGTTTAAACTATGCGCAAGAAAAAGGCATGAGTCAGGACACCATCACTGACCTTGCTACAGAAATCGGCGGTTACCTGGCTAATGAAGTGGATTCTAAGAACGAGCAGGAAAAAGTGCTGGCAGATCTTTGGAGCGTAGCATCTAAAGAAGAACAGCACGCCATTGCCAATATGATGGTTAAGCTTGTTGAAAATAACAGCACTCATTAAGAAGAGAGGAGATTCTTCCTCTCTTTTTTATGTTTTCCCCATCACAGCAACATTCTTCTTTCTAATTAGAGAAAAATGCTTTATGATAAAGGAAGGTAAAATTTTGCCACAATGAAGGGGGTATATCATTTGGCAAAGCTCGAATGGTATTTTGAATATGAAATTCAAGTGAACCGCCCCGGACTGCTCGGGGATATTTCATCTCTTCTCGGGATGCTTTCTATTAACATCGTAACGATAAACGGCGTCGATCTTTCCAGAAGGGGAATGCTGCTCAGGTGCCGCCATATAGATCAAATTAAGCGATTAGAATCAATCTTAAAAACGATGGAAACAATTAAAGTAACGAAGCTGAGAGAACCAAGGCTTCGCGACCGCCTCGCCGTGCGTCACGGCCGGTACATCCAGAGGGATGCCGATGATAAGAAAACATTCCGCTTTGAACGGGACGAGCTGGGCTTATTAGTCGATTTTATGGCCGAACTGTTCAAAAAAGAAGGCCATAAATTAATCGGGATCCGGGGAATGCCGCGCGTCGGGAAAACGGAGTCAATCGTAGCTTCCAGCGTATGC
Organism: Bacillus sp. 2CMS4F; assembly: GCF_023161785.1. NCBI lineage: Bacteria > Bacillati > Bacillota > Bacilli > Caryophanales > Bacillaceae > Bacillus > Bacillus sp. 2CMS4F. Next base: position 352,418 of record NZ_JALNTO010000001.1, on the reverse strand, counting down.
GCCAGCAAAAGGTGGCTGTTTGTGTCATCTACCTTGCTGAAACAGACAATCAGAAGCCAGCTGATTGCCGATGAATACAGCACTGAAAATGTCTTTATCATTGACGGCATTGTATCGACAAGAAGAGGATCAGAACGCCATCTGCAGCTGGTGAGGGAAATCATGAGGCTGCCTGCTACAAAAGTGGTGGAGCATCCGGACATATTCGTTCAAAATACAGAGTATACACTAGATGACTTTGATTATATTATTGAACTGAGAAATGATCCTGATGAGGTTATTACATATGAACATGCTGAAGAACCCCAAATGTTTGATCAATCCGGGTTTTCAAGCTTTGATTTTTAAAATTGGAAGGTGTTTGTTGTGACTGAACTAGGAATCCGGCTGAAAGAAGCCAGAGAGGAAAAAGCAATGTCATTGGATGATCTCCAAGCGGCAACTAAGATTCAAAAAAGGTATTTAACCGCCTTGGAGGAAGGAAATTATGACATTATTCCGGGTAAGTTTTATGTCCGGGCTTTCATCAAGCAATATGCGGAAGCCGTCGGGCTTGATGCTGACCAATTGTTTGAGGAGCATAAAAAAGATATCCCGAATACGTATCATGACGATGTGTCTGAAAAAATCTCCGGCATGAATCTCCAGAAGGAAATGCCAAAGCCTGCTTCTAAGGCGCTGGAATTGCTGCCTACAATACTTGTGATTCTCGGCGTGATTGTCGTGATCGCCATTGTTTACGCTATAATTCAGTTTGCGAATCATAAAAACGATGATAATAGCAATGCGGCATCAGAAAAATCAATCGCGAAAAGTGAAAGCAAGTATGAGATCCCTAAAGATTCAACGCTGAAAGAGAATCAAACCAACAGCTCTGAAAAAGAGACAGACACGAAAAAAGAAACGAAAGACAAAGAAGATAAAAAAGTTAAAAAAGAAGACAGTGACAAACTAGAGATGAAAGCAACTGGCACTGAAGGATCTGTAACAACTTATGAAGTGTCCGGTGCTGATAAAATTGAGCTTGAGCTGAAGGCTTCAGACAGCTCTTGGATTCGAGTGCGTGATGAAAACAGCAGCTCTCTTAAAGAGGGTACACTGAAAAAAGACGAAACGTATAAAAAAGACATAACTGATCAGAAACAAGTTGAAATCCGCACAGGATATGCACCTAACCTGAAAATAAAAATCAACGGTGAGGTTCTTTCATATAAACTTGATCCTAAAGAAGTGATGGCACAAACAATAAAGATTGTAAATAAAAAGGAAGAAAAGTCATCTTAATCACCAGATGACTTTTCTTCACGTCCGAGTATGAAACTGGAGGGGCTTTATGTTTAACTTACCGAATAAAATCACACTAGCAAGAATTGCATTAATCCCAATCTTCATGATTATCATGCTGGCGCCGTTTGACTGGGGCAGGCTCGAATTTGGAGACGAATCCATTCCGGTCACACACTTGGCGGGCGCTATCTTGTTTATTATTGCATCGACGACAGATTGGATAGATGGTTATTATGCCCGCAAACTGAACCTTGTTACAAACTTTGGGAAATTTCTCGATCCGCTTGCGGACAAACTTCTCGTATCGGCAGCGTTAATTATCCTTGTTCAATTTGATCTTGCTCCCGCTTGGATGGTCATTGTGATTATCAGCCGGGAGTTTGCCGTAACAGGTTTAAGGCTTGTATTAGCCGGAACGGGAGAAGTGGTAGCTGCGAATATGCTTGGTAAAATTAAAACCTGGGCACAAATCATTGCAGTATCTGCATTGCTTCTACACAATCTTCCATTTGAGCTTGTGTCATTTCCGTTCGCTGACCTGGCGTTATGGGTAGCCGTATTCTTTACCGTTGTATCAGGCTGGGACTATTTCGCTAAAAACTGGGAAGCGCTAAAAACATCTAACTAAGAAAGAAGGACATACGTGATGGAATTTCCAAAAAAAGCAGAGATTATTGCAGTCGGTTCAGAGCTCTTACTTGGTCAGATTGCTAATACAAATGCTCAATTTATCAGCAAACAGCTGGCAGAAATCGGAGTAAACGTATTTTACCATACAGCAGTCGGTGATAATCCGGAGCGGCTGAAGCAGGTCATCCGCATTGCTGAAGAGCGCTCTGATTTTATTATTTTTTCCGGAGGGCTCGGGCCGACAAAAGATGATTTAACAAAAGAAACGATAGCAAATGTGCTGGGACGTCCGCTCGTTTTAAATGATGAGGCGTTTCAATCCATTGAGGATTATTTCAAACGAACAAAACGCACGATGTCACCTAATAACCGAAAACAGGCGCTTGTCATCGAAGGATCTGACGTACTGGCGAATCACTTTGGAATGGCGCCGGGAATGCTTACAGAGCATGATTCGCGCTTTTATATGCTTCTTCCCGGGCCGCCGAGCGAATTGCGTCCGATGTTTGAAAATGAGGCAAAACCGCTTCTTCTTAAAAAGATGGGCTCCAATGAAAAAATTGTATCAACTGTTCTTCGCTTTTTCGGTATCGGCGAATCTCAGCTTGAAGCTGATTTAGAAGATATCATTGATGCACAGACGAACCCGACGATCGCTCCGTTGGCAGCGGACGGCGAGGTGACGCTTCGCCTGACAGCGAAACATGCCGATGAAAAAGAAACAGAGCGTTTGTTAAAAGAAACAGAAGCCGTTATTTTAGAACGTGTCGGTGAATTTTTCTATGGCTACGACGATACATCGCTTGTGAAAGAGCTATCTAAAGCATGTAAGGAAAAAGGCATCACGCTTTCTGCCGCAGAAAGCTTTACCGGCGGGCTGTTTTCCGAATGGCTGACAGACCTTAGCGGCGCTTCAGCATTGTTTTCCGGCGGCGTTGTTTGCTATTCAAACGAAGTGAAGCAAAATGTCCTCGGCGTCAAAAAGGAAACATTGGACCGCTTCGGCGCAGTCAGCGAGGAATGCGCATCTGAGCTCGCAAAGGGTGTTCAGCAGCTCACTGGAAGCGATATTGGCATTAGCTTTACCGGTGTTGCCGGCCCTGATACTCAAGAAGGCCATGCACCTGGACATGTATTTATCGGTATTTCTGCAAACGGAAAAGAAGAGGTTCACGAGTTTCACTTTGCAGGCTCCAGAACAGGAATCAGAAAACGTGCTGCTAAATATGGCTGCCATTTAATTTTAAAACTGTTAGAGCAAAAATAATGTTTTCAGCACACTATCCTCCTCAAAAAACATGATTTCTCTGACTCATTATGATATTTTGGTAGAAATCAGGCCAAGAAAAAATCCGAATATGCGTTCGCTTTTTTCTTGGCAAATCCCTTCAAACAGGGTATAGTATATGTAGTGGTAACATAAAGGAGGAAAAAATAGAATGAGTGATCGTCAGGCAGCCTTAGATATGGCTCTTAAACAAATAGAAAAGCAGTTCGGCAAAGGTTCTATTATGAAACTGGGAGAAAAGACAGATACAAGAATTTCTACTGTCCCAAGCGGCTCCCTCGCTCTTGATACGGCACTGGGAATTGGCGGATATCCGCGCGGACGGATTATTGAAGTATACGGTCCTGAAAGCTCAGGTAAAACAACTGTTGCGCTTCATGCAATTGCTGAGGTTCAGCAGCAGGGAGGACAAGCTGCGTTTATCGATGCGGAGCACGCGCTAGACCCGGTATACGCACAAAAACTCGGTGTCAATATCGAAGAGCTTTTACTGTCTCAGCCTGACACAGGCGAGCAGGCGCTTGAAATTGCAGAAGCGTTGGTTCGAAGCGGTGCAGTTGACATCGTTGTTGTCGACTCTGTAGCGGCGCTCGTTCCGAAAGCGGAAATTGAAGGCGACATGGGAGATTCACATGTCGGTTTGCAGGCACGTTTAATGTCTCAAGCGCTTCGTAAGCTTTCAGGGGCTATCAACAAATCGAAAACTATTGCGATTTTCATTAACCAAATTCGTGAAAAAGTCGGCGTTATGTTCGGAAACCCGGAAACGACTCCCGGCGGTCGTGCGCTGAAATTCTACTCTTCCGTTCGTCTTGAAGTACGCCGTGCTGAACAGCTGAAACAAGGCAACGACGTTATGGGGAATAAAACGAGAATTAAAGTCGTGAAAAACAAGGTGGCTCCTCCGTTCCGTACAGCTGAGGTTGATATTATGTATGGAGAAGGTATCTCAAAAGAAGGCGAAATCATTGATCTCGGAACTGAACTTGATATCGTGCAAAAAAGCGGTTCATGGTACTCTTATGAAGAAGAGCGTCTTGGCCAAGGCCGTGAAAATGCCAAACAATTCTTAAAAGAAAATAAAGATATCATGCTGATGATTCAGGAGCAAATTCGTGAACATTACGGCTTAGATAATAACGGAGTAGTACAGCAGCAGACGGAAGAGACACAGGAAGAACTCGAATTTGAAGAATAAGAATAAAAATAAAATGAATTTGAAATGATAAAAAAGGCAGAGTGAAAACTCTGCCTTTTTTTCTTTTATATTTTCTGCAAAATAAAGATAAATAAATTGGTTTTTTTGACAACTTTTATAGTGCTTCATACGTCTAACAAAACGTGTGTATTTGAAATTAGATTGGGAGGATAAAATGAATGACAAGCCCCACTCGCAGAAGAACTGCGACGCGCAGACGGAGAAAACTAAATAAAAGAGGCAAACTTTTGTTTGGTATGTTGGCCGCAATCATTTGTTTCACGATTTGGAATGCCATTCATCGAGAGGATGAAGAAGCCGAACCATCTCAAGAAGCTGCGGCGGTTTCTGATACCGGTCAGAAGCAAGCTGATCAGAAGAAAAATAAAGCCAAAAAAACAGAGGAACAAATCAAAGCAGTGGATCGCAATCAAAAAATCAGCAGTTATTTAAAAGAGATCGGCTTCAGCGGGACAGCCATGATCGTCAGAAATGGAGAAGTCATAATAAATAAAGGTTTTGGTTACGCGGACCGCGAGCATCATATAAAAAACAATCCTGCGACATCCTTTTATGTCGGATCGTCACAAAAAGCGCTGATAGCAACCGCTATTTTGCAGCTTGAGGAAAAGGGAAAGCTCCAGACAAGTGATCCGGTCAGCACGTATTTATCTCATTTTCCCAACGGAAAGAATATTACATTAAAGAATCTGCTTACTCATACATCGGGAATAAACGGACATGTTGAAGGGAATGGGGAGATCACTCCGGATGACTTAATAAAAGACATAGAGCAGCAAGGAATCAAACGCCAGCCTGGGATATGGGACTATCAGGATTCTAACTATACAGTTCTCGCTTATATTGTTGCTGAAGTGAGCGGTGAGTCTTATGAACAATACATAACCAATCATATTTTTAAGCCGGCGGGGATGACGCATTCGGGTTTTTACAAGACATACGATAAGCAGCCTTATCCAGCTGTCGGCTACAAGCTGAAAGGCAGCAGGGCCGTCACACCGTATATGCCTGATTTATCTCAGCTTTATGGAGCAGGCGATATATATATGAGTGCTGCCGACATGTACAAATTTGACAAAGCACTGATAGACGGCAAGCTCTATTCGCAAGAAAGCTATGAAAAAATGTTCACGCCAGGGAGCAGTTCCACATACGGGATGGGATTTTATGTTGCTCCCGGAAGCTATTCAAACCACGGAGTCATGCCGGGCTTCAACGTATTGAACAGCTTCAGCAAATCCGGACAAACCGTTGTTGTTTTGTTGTCAAACATTCAAAATAACGCTAAACTTGGACAAGTGAACAATAAAATATACCAGCTTCTAAATCAGGAGTAATTTACGATCTGTTTTTTCAAAAGATTGGCGGATTCACGTTCAGCACGATAAATGGGGGCGGCTCGGCAAACGTTAAGCTGGCAAGCTTGACAAGTATTTCCGACACAATTACAATGAAGTTGTAACATTTGTTTTTTTAACATGATTGTTAAACCATTTAAACTTGACAAGGGCGATGAAACTTTCATTCCCTGTGAAGGTTCTGTATGTTGAGAAAACTAGACAATGTACATGCCGACACTTATTTTGAGCAACAACCAAGTTCATAGCAAGAGGAGGTGAAAGTATGACCCCAATTATGATGGTTCTCATCTCCATTTTGCTGATTCTACTCGGTTTAGTTGTTGGCTACTATGTTCGTAAAACCATTGCCGAAGCGAAAATTGCAGGCGCACGCGGTGCAGCCGAGCAAATTCTTGAAGATGCAAAGCGTGATGCTGAAGCACTGAAAAAAGAAGCTCTGCTTGAAGCAAAGGATGAAATCCACAAACTTCGAATAGATGCTGAACAAGAAGTTCGTGAAAGACGAAATGAGCTTCAAAAACAAGAAAACCGTTTACTCCAAAAGGAGGAAAACCTTGATCGCAAACATGAGGGAATTGATAAACGGGAAGCGATGTTGGAGAAGAAAGATCATTCTCTGAATGAACGACAACAACATATTGAAGAGATGGAAAGCAAAGTGGATGAGATGATTCGTATGCAGCAGTCAGAGTTGGAACGAATTTCGAGTCTGACTCGTGACGAAGCGAAACAAATCATTCTTGACCGGGTTGAAAACGAGCTTTCACATGACATCGCCATCATGACAAAAGAAACTGAGAACCGTGCGAAAGAAGAGGCGGATAAAAAAGCGAAAAACATTCTTTCACTCGCCTTACAGCGCTGCGCAGCGGACCACGTTGCCGAAACAACGGTATCAGTTGTCAATCTTCCAAATGATGAGATGAAAGGACGTATCATCGGTCGGGAAGGGCGTAACATTCGTACGCTTGAAACGCTGACAGGTATTGACCTGATTATCGATGATACCCCTGAAGCTGTCATCCTGTCCGGATTTGATCCGATCAGACGTGAGACAGCAAGGATTGCTCTTGATAAACTCGTTCAGGATGGCCGTATTCATCCGGCACGGATTGAAGAAATGGTTGAAAAATCTCGCCGCGAGGTCGATGACTACATTCGTGAGATGGGTGAGCAAACGACATTTGAGGTTGGCGTTCACGGCCTCCACCCAGATCTGATCAAAATTCTCGGCCGCTTAAAGTTCCGTACAAGCTACGGTCAAAATGTGCTTAAGCATTCCATGGAAGTCGCATTCTTGGCTGGGCTGATGGCATCGGAGCTTGGAGAAGATGCAAAGCTTGCTAAACGGGCGGGACTTCTTCATGACATCGGAAAAGCGATTGACCATGAAGTAGAAGGAAGCCACGTTGAAATCGGAGTCGAGCTTGCGACTAAATATAAAGAGCACCCAGTCGTAATTAACAGTATTGCATCACACCATGGGGACGAGGAGCCGACTTCCATTATCGCTGTGCTGGTAGCTGCAGCAGATGCGCTTTCCGCTGCAAGACCTGGCGCAAGAAGTGAGACGCTCGAGAACTACATTCGAAGACTTGAAAAGCTCGAAGAAATTTCTGAGTCCTACGAAGGTGTTGAAAAATCATTTGCGATTCAGGCTGGACGTGAAGTGCGTATTATGGTGAAGCCGGATTCAATAAATGATCTTGAAGCTCATCGCCTGGCGCGAGATATCCGAAAACGAATTGAGGACGAGCTCGATTATCCAGGTCATATTAAAGTGACAGTCATTAGAGAAACTCGAGCCGTAGAGTATGCAAAATAAAGTGATGCGCTAAGCATCACTTTATTTTTTTGACGGCTGAGGAATAGAAAGGATTTACAAAATGAGAATTTTATTTATCGGAGATGTTGTCGGGTCACCGGGCCGCGACATGGTAAAAGAGTATGTGCCAAAGCTGAAAACAAAATACAAGCCGCATTTTACCATTATAAATGGCGAAAATGCCGCACATGGAAAAGGCTTAACAGAAAAAATCTATCACAGTTTAATACAGTCTGGCGCAGATGCGATCACGATGGGAAACCATACATGGGATAAAAAGGAAATTTTTGATTTTATCGACGATGTCCCGAACTTAGTCCGTCCCGCAAACTTTCCGGAAGGAACACCGGGAAAAGGGATCACATATGTGAAAGCAAACGGTAAAGAACTAGCTGTTATCAACTTACAAGGCCGTACGTTTTTACCGCCGCTCGATGATCCGTTTTTAAAAGCGGATGAATTAATTGCCGAAGCTGCTAAAAGAACACCGTACATTTTTATCGACTTCCATGCGGAAGCGACAAGTGAAAAGCTCGCACTCGGCTGGTACACGGATGGACGGGCATCTGCTGTAGTAGGAACTCACACTCACGTGCAAACAGCGGATAACCGCATTTTGCCGAAGGGCACGGCATATATTACTGATGTAGGAATGACCGGCCCATATGACGGTATACTGGGGATGGACAGAGAAACGATTATCAAACGTTTCAAAACAAACCTTCCTGTGCGCTTTACTGTCGCTGAAGGAAAAACAACCCTGAGTGGAGTCGTCATCGATATAGACGATCAAACGAAAAAAGCCGTTAAAATCGAACGTATTTTAATCAATGATGATCACATGTTCTTTGAATAATTGATCTCATGGTTATTTTATAAAAATATTAAAAAGAAAAGCAGGAATATAGCAACTCCTTAGTGAATATAGTAAAAATGGAAGGTAGCCCGCTATTTTTGAAAAGCATTGTGGGGATGGCTTTTTGGATAGCAACATCTAATAATGATTGTTCTAATGAACACTCACTTATCCATTGTAAAACTAAGGGGGAGCAGAAATGGAAATCTTAAAAGTTTCAGCAAAATCGAGTCCAAATTCAGTGGCAGGTGCGCTTGCAGGTGTGTTAAGAGAGCGCGGAGCCGCCGAGATTCAAGCAATTGGAGCGGGTGCTTTGAACCAAGCTGTAAAAGCTGTGGCAATCGCCAGAGGATTTGTGGCGCCGAGCGGGGTTGATTTGATTTGTATTCCGGCTTTTACTGATATTCAGATCGATGGTGAAGAAAGAACAGCGATTAAATTAATCGTGGAGCCTCGCTAAGAAAATTAAAGTATTCACAACCTGTTTGCATATGCAAGCAGGTTGTTTTTCATTTATTGTGATATTTTCTCTCAATAGTATTTTTATAATATAAATGAACCATATGTCATGTGTAAAAACGATTCCGGCTTTTTATTAAAAAAATTTAGCCCATTTTTCAAGACGGATACTTTTGTCTTTCCTAGGAGGACACAGCTGTTTACGGTGATTCCAGATCATGGTACAATCCGGTTATAACAAGACTTTTAAAGGAGGATTGTACATGCAGAGTGGAAAGATGAAAGCTGTAATGAAAAAACACGGTGCTTTCGGCGCTGTGCTGGCTGAAGTCCCCATTCCTGAAATCGATAAGCATGAAGTTCTTATAAAAGTTAAGGCAGCTTCCATTTGCGGCACGGATGTGCATATTTATAATTGGGACCAATGGGCACGGAAGAGAATAAAAACTCCTTGTGTCTTCGGCCATGAGTTCAGCGGGATTGTCGAGGCTGTAGGCGAGAATGTCAGCAGTGTAAAAATCGGGGAGTATGTTTCTGCGGAAACACACATTGTATGCGGCACATGCGTCCCTTGTTTAACAGGAAAGCCTCATGTATGTAAAAATACGGCCATTATCGGAGTGGACACGGCAGGCTGTTTTGCGGAGTATGTCAAAGTGCCGGCCGAAAACGTTTGGAAGAATCCCGCGGATATGGACCCGGCGATTGCTTCCATTCAAGAGCCTTTAGGAAATGCCGTTCATACAGTTCTTGAGAGTCAGAACGCCGGAGGAACGACTGCCATTATTGGATGCGGTCCGATCGGACTTATGGCGGTAGCGGTCGCAAAAGCAGCAGGTGCAGCGCAGGTGGTCGCCATTGACAAAAATGAGTACAGATTAGCTCTCGCCAAACAAATGGGAGCCACAAGCACGGTCTCCGTCGAAAAAGAAGATCCGCTCAAAATTGTAAGCGCTTTAACGGGCGGGGAAGGAGCTGATCTCGTTTGTGAGATGTCGGGTCACCCTTCAGCTATCGCGCAAGGCCTAGCAATGGCTGCAAATGGCGGGAGATTTCATATTCTCAGCCTGCCGGAACATCCGGTTACCATCGACTTGACGAATAAAGTCGTGTTTAAAGGCCTTACCATCCAAGGGATCACAGGGAGAAAGATGTTTACGACATGGCGGCAGGTTTCACAATTGCTTGGATCAAACACACTGGATCTTTCACCTATTGTTACCCATCAGTTTCCATTAGAAGAGTTTGAGAAAGGGTTTGAACTGATGAGAAGCGGGCAGTGCGGAAAGGTTATTTTAATTCCATAAAGGGGGATCAACATGACAAAAGAATTTGAGTTTCTAAAAGCAGAGCTTGAAAGAATGAAAGAAAACCATACATGGCAAGACGTTAAACAGGTTGAATCAATGCAGGGCCCTTCTGTTACAGTGAATCATAAAAAAGTCATTCAGCTTTCTTCTAATAATTACCTCGGATTTACTTCACACCCAAGACTCATCAAAGCTGCACAGGAAGCTGCTCAGCAATTTGGAGCCGGAACCGGTTCAGTCCGGACAATCGCCGGAACGTTTACCATGCATCAAGAATTGGAGAAAAAACTGGCAGCCTTTAAAAAAACAGAGGCGGCACTTGTCTTCCAATCAGGCTTTACAACAAACCAAGGTGTACTTTCCAGCATTCTTTCAAAAGACGATATTGTCATTTCTGATGAATTGAACCATGCCTCTATCATTGATGGAATCAGATTGACTAAGGCGGATAAAAAGGTTTATCAGCATGTAGATATGAGTGATTTAGAGAAGGTGCTGAGAAAATCAATGAATTACCGCATGCGCTTGATTGTCACTGACGGCGTATTTTCAATGGATGGAAATATTGCTCCTCTGCCTGACATTGTGGAGCTCGCTGAGAAATATGACGCTTTTGTGATGGTTGATGACGCCCACGCATCCGGAGTGCTTGGCGAAAACGGCAGAGGGACGGTAAATCATTTCGGTCTTGACGGAAGGGTTCATATTCAAGTCGGAACGTTAAGCAAGGCAATCGGAGTTTTAGGGGGATATGCTGCCGGTTCAAAGGTGTTAATCGACTATTTGCGTCATAAAGGCCGTCCATTTTTATTTAGCACGTCACATCCTCCGGCTGTAACTGCAGCTTGTATGGAAGCAATTGATGTCTTGCTGGAAGAGCCGGAGCATATGGAGCGTCTGTGGGAGAATACACATTATTTTAAATCAATGCTTGTCCAAATGGGTTTTACTCTCACACAGAGCGAGACGCCGATTTTACCTATTTTAATAGGTGATGAGGGGGCAGCGAAGCAATTTTCTGATCAGCTTCTGTCAAAAGGTGTTTTTGCACAAAGCATCGTTTTCCCGACTGTTGCAAAAGGAAAAGCCAGAATACGCACAATTATTACAGCCGAGCACACCAAAGAAGAACTGGATCAGGCGCTTGATGCCATTGAAAAGACAGCAAAGGAGCTTCAGCTATTGTAAGGAGAAGGGAATACTCTTCTCCCTTTCATTCCTTATTGATTATTATTCTCAATGAGTGTACAATAATAGGTTGCCAGTTGTGCAGAGCTTCAATAACCTTTATACTGGAGGGTGGAAGTTTGGTTTGAAAGGAGAAATATCATATGAATGAAAAGCAAAAATTAGAGAGCGGACAAGTTAATCCATCGGACAAAAAATCCGAGAAGGATTACAGCAAGTACTTTGAAGCTGTCTACATTCCGCCTTCTTTAAAAGATGCGAAAAAACGCGGCAAAGAAGCCGTTACTTATCATAATGACTTTAAAATTTCTGAAGAATTCAAAGGCATGGGTGAAGGAAGAAAATTCTATATCCGGACGTACGGCTGCCAAATGAACGAACATGATACAGAAGTAATGGCAGGTATCTTTATGGCTCTTGGCTATGAAGCGACAAACTCTGTTGACGATGCCAATGTCATTCTGTTAAATACATGTGCGATCCGTGAAAATGCGGAAAACAAGGTATTCGGTGAGCTTGGACACTTAAAAGCACTCAAAAAAAATAACCCGGATCTTATCTTAGGCGTTTGCGGCTGTATGTCACAAGAGGAATCAGTCGTTAACAGGATTTTGAAAAAACATCCGTTTGTCGATATGATTTTCGGTACGCATAATATCCATCGTCTGCCGGAGCTTTTGTCTGAAGCATACCTTTCAAAAGAAATGGTCATAGAAGTTTGGTCCAAGGAAGGCGATGTCATTGAAAACCTTCCGAAAGTCCGCAACGGAAAAATTAAGGGCTGGGTCAACATCATGTACGGCTGTGACAAGTTCTGTACGTATTGCATCGTACCGTATACACGCGGAAAAGAAAGAAGCCGCCGTCCGGAAGAGATCATTCAGGAAGTAAGAAGACTTGCAAGCGAAGGCTATAAGGAAATTACACTTTTAGGCCAAAACGTAAACGCGTACGGAAAAGACTTTGAAGATATGAACTACGGCCTTGGTGATTTGATGGATGAGCTGCGCAAAATCGATATCCCGAGAATCCGTTTCACAACGAGTCATCCGCGTGACTTTGATGATCATCTCATTGAAGTGCTTGCAAAAGGCGGCAATCTGCTCGATCATATTCATCTGCCGGTCCAATCAGGAAGCTCAGAGGTCTTGAAACTGATGGCACGCAAATATGACAGAGAGCGTTACATGGAGCTCGTCAGAAAAATCAAAGCGGCTATGCCAAACGCTTCTTTAACAACTGACATTATCGTCGGCTTCCCTAACGAAACGGACGAACAGTTTGAAGAAACGCTGTCATTATACCGTGAAGTGGAGTTTGACAGCGCCTATACGTTTATTTACTCTCCGCGTGAAGGCACACCTGCAGCAAAAATGAAAGATAACGTTCCGATGAGAGTGAAAAAAGAACGCCTGCAGCGTCTGAACGCATTGGTTAATGAAATTTCTGCTAAAAAAATGAAGGAATATGAAGGCAAGGTTGTCGAAGTATTAGTTGAGGGCGAAAGCAAAAACAACCCTGAGGTTCTTGCCGGCTACACTGAAAAAAGCAAGCTTGTGAATTTCAAAGGACCAAAGGAAGCGATCGGCAAAATCGTTCGCGTGAAAATCCAGCAAGCGAAAACGTGGTCGCTTGACGGAGAAATGGCAGGAGAAGCAATCGAGGTGAAATAAGATGACGCTCTACTCTAAAAAAGACATTGTGCAGCAAGCCCGAAACCTTGCAAAAATGATCTCTGAAACAGAAGAGGTTGATTTTTTCAAACGGGCTGAAGCGCAAATTAACGAGAACGCAAAAGTGTCTGTAATCATTAATCAGATTAAAGCCCTGCAAAAACAAGCTGTTAATCTGAAGCATTACCAAAAACTCGAAGCGCTCAAACAAGTAGAAGAAAAAATTGATGCGCTGCAAGAGGAGCTTGAAGACATTCCTGTCATCCAAGAATTCAGAGATTCTCAGGTTGAGGTGAATGACCTTCTGCAGCTCGTGGCGACCACCATCTCCAACCAGGTCACAAATGAAATCATTACATCAACCGGAGGCGACCTTCTAAAAGGAGAAACCGGTTCGAAGATGAAACATTCAAATAACAGCTGTTCTCTTTAAACACGGTGCCTTTTCAGGCCCGTGTTTTTTAATGTTAAACTATCAACAGAACTAAATGAACTATGTACTAAATATTCAATCTGTTTTGCCGCCTTTAGCCAAATAAACTTTATCGCACTTATGAGTAAAGTTTCTAGGCACCCCTGCATACAATGGAACAGAAACTTTGTATTTTTATATTTTATTTATAAAAATGCACACTAGACGAATGCCCAGCATAAGATAACACGAAGAAGAACAAGGAGGCATGCCGGAATGTCTGAATACAGGGAAATTATCACGAAGGCGGTAGTAGCGAAAGGCAGAAAATTTACACAGTGCACCAATACCATCTCCCCTGAGAAAAAACCGAGCAGCATTTTGGGCGGTTGGATTATCAATCACAAGTATGACGCAGAAAAAATCGGAAAAACCGTAGAAATTGAAGGGTATTATGATATAAACGTATGGTACTCTTACGCAGACAATACAAAAACAGAGGTTGTCACAGAACGAGTGAAGTACGTCGATGTGATTAAACTCAGATACAGAGATAACAATTACTTAGACGATGAGCATGAAGTGATTGCAAAAGTGCTTCAGCAGCCAAACTGCCTTGAAGTCACCATATCTCCAAATGGCAATAAAATTGTTGTGCAAGCGGAGAGGGAATTTTTGGCGGAAGTGGTAGGGGAAACAAAGGTTGTTGTAGAAGTGAATTCTGATTGGGAAGAGGATGACGAAGAGGATTGGGAAGACGAACTTGATGAAGAGCTTGAGGACATCAATCCTGAATTTTTAGTTGGAGATCCTGAAGAATAAAAAAGAGACTAGGGGAGTCGGTACCCCAAGTCTCTTTTTTATATAGACATATCATTCTTTTAACACTTTCTGTTTATGTTATAATGAAGGCTGGCAAATAGAAACGTTGATACATAGTGAGGGATTAAACAATGGCTACTTATACGCCTATGATACAGCAATATTTAAAAATAAAGGCAGAGCATCAGGATGCCTTTTTATTTTTTCGTCTCGGTGATTTTTACGAAATGTTTTTTGAGGACGCTAAAAAAGCGTCACAAGAGCTGGAAATTACGTTAACAAGCAGAGACGGAGGCGCCGCTGAAAAAATACCGATGTGCGGTGTTCCGTATCATTCTGCTTCGGCTTATATCGAGCAGCTTATTAAAAAAGGATACAAGGTGGCCATATGCGAACAAACGGAGGATCCAAAGGCTGCAAAGGGCGTCGTCAAACGTGAAGTCGTTCAGCTGATTACGCCTGGAACTGTAATGGACGGAAAAGGCATCCATGAATCAGAAAACAACTTTATTGCATCAGTTTCGGCCTGCTCAAACGGATACGGGCTGGCGCTGTCCGATTTAACAACGGGTGAAAATTTGGCTGTTTTAATTGAACGGCTGGAAGACGTCATATCAGAAATTTATTCGGTCGGCGCGCGGGAAATTGTCGTATCGGGAAGCCTTGATGAAAAGACGGTTGCTCAGCTGAAGGAGCGGTGCGGCGCTACCATTTCAATTGAAGATGGGGAAACGGATGAGCACGTTCAGATTATTGAGCATTTGCAGAATCCGGACGTAACGAAAACTTTTCTCCGTTTATATACGTATCTGAAAAGGACTCAGAAACGGAGCTTAGATCACCTTCAGCCTGTACAAGTGTATGAGCTTGAAGAAGCCATGAAAATCGACTTATACTCGAAGCGAAATTTGGAGCTGACTGAAACGATCCGTTCAAAAAATAAAAAAGGCTCCTTGTTATGGCTGCTTGATGAAACAAAAACTGCGATGGGAGGACGGCTGCTGAAACAGTGGATTGACCGTCCGCTTATCAGAGTGAATCAAATTGAAGAGCGTCAAGAAATGGTGGAAACATTAATGTCCCATTTCTTTGAACGGGAAGATCTGCGTGAGCGTTTAAAGGAAGTCTATGATTTAGAACGCCTCGCAGGCCGTGTCGCATTCGGAAATGTCAATGCGCGGGATCTCATTCAGCTGAAAGAATCATTAAAGCAAGTGCCCGGCATTAAACAGCTTGTTGCTTCACTGGCTCATAAGAAAGCGAAGGAGCGTGCTGAGCGGATTGACCCGTGCGGTGATGTTTTAGAATTACTGGAAGGAGCCCTGTACGAAAACCCTCCGATATCAGTAAAAGAAGGGAACCTGATCAAAGACGGGTACAATCAAAAACTCGATGAATACCGCGATGCTAGCAGAAACGGGAAAGACTGGATTGCCCGCCTTGAACAGCAGGAACGTGAATATACAGGCATTCGGTCATTAAAAGTCGGCTTCAATAAAGTATTTGGCTATTATATTGAAGTGACAAAGGCGAATTTGCACCTTCTTGAAGAAGGGCGTTATGAGCGGAAACAGACGCTAACGAATGCAGAACGCTACATTACACCTGAATTAAAAGAAAAAGAAGCGCTCATTTTGGAAGCGGAAAATAACATCTGTGAGCTGGAATACGAGCTCTTCACCGAGCTGCGTGAGAAAGTGAAATTGTATATTCCGCGTTTGCAGCAGCTCGCCAAACAGATGAGTGAGCTCGATGCGCTGCAATGCTTTGCGACAATCAGTGAAAATCGTCATTACACGAAACCTGAGTTTTCTAAAGATGAAGTTGAGGTCATAGAGGGCAGACACCCGGTTGTTGAAAAAGTAATGGACAGCCAGGAATACGTGCCTAACAACTGTGTGATGGGCGATAACAGACAGATGCTGCTCATTACCGGTCCGAACATGTCGGGGAAAAGCACATACATGAGACAAATCGCGCTCATCTCTATTATGGCGCAAATTGGCTGCTTTGTGCCTGCGAAAAAAGCTATGCTTCCGATTTTCGATCAAATTTTCACCCGAATCGGCGCGGCGGATGATTTGATTTCCGGACAAAGTACATTTATGGTGGAAATGCTTGAAGCCAAAAATGCGATTGTAAATGCAACCAAAAACAGCCTCATTTTGTTTGATGAAATCGGGCGGGGAACGTCCACATATGACGGCATGGCCCTTGCGCAAGCCATTATTGAATATGTTCATGACCATATTGGCGCCAAGACGCTGTTTAGTACGCACTATCATGAGCTGACGGTTCTTGAAGAAAAGCTTCCGCAGCTGAAAAACGTCCATGTTCGTGCTGAGGAATATAATGGAATGGTTGTCTTTCTTCATCAAATTAAAGAAGGGGCAGCTGACAAAAGCTACGGTATCCATGTCGCCCAGCTGGCTGAGCTGCCGGAAGATCTGATTTCGCGCGCTCAAGACATTCTAAAAGAACTTGAGCATTCAGGGAACAAACCGGAAGTGCCAGTGCAGAAACCTGAGGTACCAGTGCAGAAACCTGAGGTAAAAGAAGAGCCGGCACAGCTGTCCTTCTTTGACGAATCGGATAAACCGGCGGCATCACCAAAGCTTTCTAAAAAAGAAAAGCAAGTGCTTGATATCTTTAAATCTCTGAATATACTTGATATGACACCGCTGGAAGCGATGAATGAAATGTACAAGCTGCAAAAGAAATTACATTAAAACGGGGTGATGAATGTGGCAAAAGTCATCCAGCTGTCAGATGAACTTTCAAATAAAATTGCGGCGGGCGAGGTTGTGGAACGGCCCGCCTCAGTCGTGAAGGAATTGGTAGAAAATGCCATAGACGCTGACAGCACAGTCATTGAAATCGACATTGAGGAAGCGGGTCTTGCATCCATTCGTGTTCTGGATAATGGAGAAGGAATGGAAAATGAAGATTGCAAGCGTGCCTTCCGCCGCCACGCAACAAGTAAAATAAAAGATGAGAATGATTTATTCAGAGTGAGAACACTTGGCTTCAGGGGAGAGGCACTGCCGAGTATTGCGTCAGTCTCCCATCTGGAGATTACGACAAGCACGGGAGAAGGAGCGGGAACGAAGCTCATGCTCCAAGGCGGAAACATCATTTCTGAATCGCGTTCCTCAAGCAGGAAGGGAACCGAAATTGTCGTTTCCAATCTGTTTTTTAATACACCGGCCCGCTTGAAATATATGAAAACCGTTCATACAGAGCTTGGGAATATTACGGATGTGGTCAACCGGATTGCGCTGGCACATCCGGAGGTATCGATCCGCCTTCGCCATCATGGAAAAAATCTTCTCCAAACGAACGGAAATGGAGACGTGCGCCATGTCCTTGCCGCGATTTACGGTACGGCTGTCGCTAAAAAAATGCTGCCGCTTCATGTCAGCTCACTGGATTTTGAAGTGAAGGGATATATCGCTCTGCCAGAGATTACACGGGCATCGAGAAATTACATGTCGTCTGTCATCAATGGCCGTTATATTAAAAATTTCCCGCTCGTCAAGGCGGTGCACGAAGGATATCACACACTTTTGCCAATCGGACGCCATCCGATCACATTTATAGAAATCACCATGGACCCGATTTTAGTCGATGTCAACGTGCACCCTTCGAAGCTTGAGGTACGGCTCAGCAAGGAAACAGAGCTGCACGACTTAATTCGTGACGGCATAAAAGATGTATTTAAACAGCAGCAGCTGATACCGAGCGCACAGCTTCCGAAAAAGTCAGCACCTGTGATCAAAAATGAGCAGCAGTTCATGACCTTTGATGAAAAACCTGCTGAAAGAAAAGTGCCGGAAAAAGCGCCTATGCCTTCGTATTCACCAATGAAGCTCAGTTCAGTTGTCAAAGAACCAGTTGAGATAGAAGACGAATTGCCTTCAGAGCAGCTTGAAACTCATTCTGTGGCTGAAACAAAACAAGATATTGCAGAGCCTGCTGTTTCAGAGGAATTGCCTGTAGCATTCGAACAGGAGCCCGCTCAGGAGCTTCAGCAGACATCATCTGAACGTGTGCCGATCATGTACCCGATCGGCCAGATGCATGGGACCTATATATTGGCGCAAAACGAAAACGGCTTATATATTATCGACCAGCATGCCGCCCAAGAGCGTATTAAATACGAATATTTTCGTGAAAAGGTCGGGGAGGTTGAGCCTGAGGTGCAGGACATGATTGTGCCGCTCACGTTCCATTATTCCACGAACGAGGCACTCATTATTGAACAGCATCAACAAGAGCTCGAAAGCGTAGGTGTCTTTTTAGAGTCTTTCGGCTCGAACAGTTACATCGTCCGCTGCCACCCGGCTTGGTTTCCAAAAGGAGAAGAAGCCGAGCTGATAGAAGAAATCATTCAGCAGGTGCTCGATTCGAAAAACATTGATATCAAAAAACTGCGCGAAGAAGCGGCGATTATGATGAGCTGCAAAGGTTCAATCAAAGCAAACCGCCACCTCAGAAACGATGAGATCAAAGCGCTCCTGGACGATCTCCGGAGCACATCAGACCCATTTACATGCCCGCACGGCCGTCCGATTATTATTCATCATTCCACGTATGAGATGGAAAAGATGTTTAAACGTGTGATGTAGCGGGGTTTGGTGAAGGGGATAGATCCTTTGCTTATGTTGAAGGCAAGCCAATATCCCGTTCGATGGCGTACGTCTCAGGGCGGCTGCTGAGTATGTAGGTATAGACGAAATTGAAACCCATCCGTTGAGGAAAACATTTGCTATCACTTTTACAAACTGAGATATTTAACCACTCGGACCAGCGTACAACGCTCGTTATATCGGAATCAATTAAGACGCAATGAAGAAATTCAAAATATAACCAGGCTCATCCAAAATAACAAGGATGGGTCTTTTTCTTTTCATTTTTCGTCAATTTTTCAAAAGTAATAGGTATGTAATTCATTTTAGGGATATGGCTTTAAAACAGAGACGACAAGGGATTAAAACAGTTGAACGAGTTACACAGTATAAAACGTATGGGGAGCATAGAAAAAAGGGTATTATAAATAAGAAAAAGGGGTCAGAACTTGAAAATTGATAAAAGAACTGCTGTTGAAATAAGTGTCAAAGAAGCAGCTGAAGAATTACGTAAATTAATGGATGAATTACATTAATTGTACAAGCACTTTGCTTTTGTGAAAGTGCTTTTTTATATTCTCTGTAAACTGCTTCCGGTAAATATCAGGATAGACAATTGGCGGTACGGTGGCAGTTTAGAAAGAATAAATATGTGATTAAAAGGGAATCGTTCGACAAATTTTGCGAAACTGTTTCATTTCTAGTCCTCTTGTCTGATAATAAAGCAAGAGGTGAAAGTTTATGAAATTTGAAGTTGTTTTTTGGTTTGATAATGAAAATTTAAGAACAGCTAAAGTAACTGCAGAATCTGAGAAAGCACTTATAAAAGAATTGCAAGAATGTGAACATTGGTATGAGTTTGAAGATGGTAAGCGTATAGCAAATGTTAATATGCGACTTGTCACGCAATTTGATGTGAAAAGAAAATAAAAAAGCATCCCTCGGGGTGCTTTTTTATTTGGGTAGTTGCGCGATGCAGTTGCACATGTGAACAGAGGAAAGGAACGTATGGGGGAGGGATTTACTTTTGTCTATTAAAAAGTAGTTTGAAACAATCATGTAAGGTATACTCTTCTCATAATGGAGGGAGTTACATGAAATACATAATAATTATTTTGATATCTATTGGACTGCTTGCTGGCTGTTCAACCAGCAATGAAACGAAAAACAATGACACTACGAAACAGAATGAGATAAACAAGGAATCAAACACAGATGGGTTGTCTATAGTTGATGCTGGTGTTACTCAAGAAGACGAGTCTACAGACACAGCACGTACAGAAGTTAACGAAACAGTAAAGGAAATTGCTACTCAAGCGTCATACGAAGAATTAAATGTAAACGATCCACCAGTTGATAAAGTTGTTAAGATAACTGGCACAGTCAAGAGTGTAACGGATGAAGGTGGTGCTTTGGATTCGTTTATAATTTCTCAGGAAGAAAATGGTGAAAAGTGTTTGTATCAAGTGATGAACATGAGTTACTTAATATTAACTAAGGGTGATAAGGTTTCAGCTTACGGCCCTGTGCAAGAAGGTGAAGAGACACCGGTGATTACAGGCGTTCTAGTAGAAAGAGAGTAAGACATCCGATTGGGTGTCTTTTTATATTGGCAAAGGAGAGATTATGAATAGGATACAAAATATTCGAAGGAGAATTAAAGATGACTAAGCAATTCATCAAAAAGATTTGATATGTAGCTTCACTCGCGAATGAAAGGACAAAGAGTGAGGGCTATGCCCCTAAGCCTATGAGAATATGAACCGCCTCTGATTGCCCGATCCTGCCTCACCCGTAGCTGGGGCTGTGATGCACACTAGACCAGCAACAAGAAGAAACGAAACCATAACAAGTTTTTAGACATATTTTGATTTTTGTTTTGCATTCGAGGTTTTATTCCTCTAATTGTTTTACACTTTCTCGTTGACCATATAAGAAAGTGAGGCGACGAACATGTCATTACAGCATAAAACCGAATCAATCACAAGCGGTTTTTTTATCGGTTTATGTTTTAGACTGATCATCAAATGCTAGTTCAGTAAACGCCATAAATGCTGATATGACAAAGAGTAATGCGTCCGGAATATAAATAGAATCCATAAAGTAATCAACTAAACAAATTGTGATGAAATTAGCGATGAAATAAAAAACAAATGTGAAAAGTGCTGTTTTTCTGATAGAAAGTGAATGGATCATGATCAAAGAAACGGCTTTTGTTAGAGGGTCTATAACCAGTCCGGCAGCAAAGCATCCCAATATAAAAAACAATAAGGTTTGATTGGAATCGTATGTGATGCCGAGAATTTCAAATAGCCCTTTCATGCCGAAGAAATAACCGCCGAAGATCACAGCAGCTGCAATTGTGATAAGGAGGGCAATGGATACAATCACTATTATTTTTGAGCTTGGTTTTAAGTCTTTAAATGGCGTGTCGTGTTCTTTCTGGCTCACGTATTACACTCCTTACATGTTAGTGATTCACAATACAGCAGAACTCATCCCGAATATACTAAAATAATAATAAAAACAGGATATGTTTCCTAGGCAAGTGCCTAATGAAAAAAGCGAAAATCCGGCAGGTATACTGAGAAAGCAGTGGCTTTTTTCATATAAGCTCCTTATCTAGATGACTTGCATAAAGTGTAACATATATTTACAAAAGTGAAAAAATCCTTTTTCTATTGAAAAAGGATTTTTTAGCGGGACTAATTTTAACTACTGAGATTTTTTGAAGCTTTCGCTTTTTTCGGCCAGATAAAATAACTGGCGGTGATCAGGCAATCAATGCCCAGAATGACTGTCCATAGCTTTAAAACACTGCTCAGCGCTTCGGTACGGGCAGCATCATTAATAAAATAAATCATCCCGGCCAGCAGCCCGGCACCAATAAGGTAAGCGAGCACATGTCTGATCAAGCTTTTCGCATAATGTTTCGCATGATCCATTCCATAGCGCACAAGCGGTTTTGAGCCTTGCTTTGTTACATAAAAACGGAATTTTTCATCCGCCCATTGGATCATTTGCTTGCCGAAAGCGATCGATACGCCGATGTACACTGCCGCAATCGCGTGTGCAGTAGTCGCAACGGCTCCGCGGTATAAGTCCGCAGACGTCATTACTAACAAAATCAGGTCAATGACAGGGGTTAAGGCAAAAAGAAGCAGCCCTAATTTATCTTGTTTAAATAGATAGCGTACGACAAGGCCTAACACTATTACAACCCAAAATCCTATTTCGCAGAAGACAATCATCCAAGCGACACTGTTCAATCTGTTCCCCTCTTTCCAATACAGTTGTATTATTTAATATGATTTTACCATCTGCGTTTTTATAAAACAACTGTATTATAAAAATTGCTCTCTGATTTTTTTCTTGGTAAAATAAAGATATGCCAAAACAAATTGACCATGAAAAAAGAAGAAAACACATTGCAGAAGCGACATGGCGGGTGATTTTAGAACGAGGGATGGAGGGGGCCTCAGTCAGAAACATTGCCAAAGAAGCAGGACTGTCGTTAGGTGCGCTTCGCCATTATTTTTCAACTCAGGATGAATTGCTTGTTTTTGCAATGAAACTTGTGAAAGAAAAGGTGACAGCCCGCATTAATGCAATTGCTGCCCATGATTTGCCGCCTAAAGAAAAAGTGTTACACATACTGCTTGAAATTGTCCCGACAAATGCTGAAACGATTAGAGAGATGGAGGTATGGTTTGCTTTTACTGTTTATGCGAGACATAAAGACAATATGTTTGATGAGGGACATGACGAAATTTACAAAGCAATTCGAAATCTGATTGACTACTTGGACCAGCTTCATTTATTGCAAAAACATGCTGATAAAGAAATAGAAGGAGAGAGGCTGTACGCCTTAATTGATGGCTTGGCGTTACATGCGATGTTTGACCCTCGCCGTGTGAATAAAGAACGGATCAAACGTGTTATGATGCAGCATTTACAATCTATATGCGTGGATGAATCAGCCCAAGAGTGAATAGGTCACTGCAAAAAGTTATTCTTAATGGACAAGTCTCCAAAAAGAATAACTTTTTTTATGAGAATCAAGCCGTAACTGCAAGAATGAATTGAAGAATGGAAAAGCCGCATGCCGTTTGGTAAAGTGGGAATGGAAGAGAGAATGAAAGAACTTCATATTGATAGGAATGGTGAAAATGGTTACTTATGCGGTACATACGATCAAAACATTTCATCACAGGTGGACTAACTACTGTTACATCATAGAAGATATTGTAAGCCGATCTGCGATAGTTGTTGATCCATCATGGGAATTGAGTAAAATAACTAATAAACTTTCTGAACTGGAGGTTGATTTATCAGCAATTCTTTTAACGCACTCTCATTATGATCATGTAAATCTTGTTGAGCCGCTCTCGGCATTATTTCATCCTCAAGTGTATATGTCGAAAACAGAAATCGACTTTTACCAATTCAGATGCAAAAACTTAATTGCTCTTCAAGACCGTGAAACCATCAGCATAGGAATGACGAAAGCGCAATGCCTGCTTACACCTGGGCATACAGCCGGCGGGATGTGTTATTTGTTTTCAGAAAGTATATTCACAGGAGATACGATTTTTACGGAAGGATGCGGGATATGTGAAGATCATGGCAGTTCCGCAGATGATATGTTCGATAGTGTTCAGAGGATAAAATCCATCGTTTCCCCAGAAGTGCGGGTTTATCCGGGGCATTCATTCGGTCAAGCACCAGGGCAAACAATAGGTGAGCTTTTAAAACATAATATTTATTTTCAGATTGATAAAAGAGAATATTTTGTGAAATTCCGCAATAGAAAAAATCAAAGAGGCATTTTTGATTTTAAATAAGTTTTTCCCGAAATCATTCTATTAGACTATTTTCTTTCTGCATCCGAAAGATTTGCCTTTTGAAAAATGATGACAAAGCACGGGTTGATTTTATTAAGTAATGAAATGAAGCTTATGTATCATCATCTTTTGGCACAAATGATATGCAGGTCTATTTTCTTATGTTTTACAGCATGTCCTGATTCTTTATACCTTTATGGAAAAATGCAGAGAAAAAACGATGGAAAGTGTAGGAAAAATTAACTTGACGGATAATATTTACAGAGGTTACCATCAACATGAACATGCTACTATTTATCCGGGGCAATACTTATATTTTCTATAACGTAAGTCAGCAGGTAATTATATATGCGGGGAAGGGTGGCTTTAATAGAATGATCACATATGTTTTTCCGGGACAGGGTTCACAGAAACAGGGAATGGGCAGTGAGTTATTTGATGAGTTTAAAGAACTGACGGCACAAGCAGATGAGATCTTAGGATATTCTATCAAACGCCTATGCATAGAAAATCCTTATTCAAACTTAAACAAAACGCAATTTACTCAGCCGGCCTTATATGTAGTGAACGCATTAAGCTACCTGAAAAAAATACAGGAAACAGACATAAAACCCGATTTTGTTGCCGGGCACAGCCTTGGAGAATACAATGCGCTATTTGCGGCTGAAGCCTTTGATTTTGAGACGGGGTTAAAGCTTGTCAGAAAAAGAGGCGAGCTGATGAGCATGGTAAGCAACGGCGGTATGGCGGCCGTTATGGGACTAAATGAAGAACAGGTTTCAGAGGTTTTGATAGATCATCATTTACATGCGATTGACATTGCGAATGTAAATGCTCCTTATCAAATTGTGATTTCAGGTCAAAAAGAAGATATTGGCAAAGCCGCATCCATCTTTGAAGCCAAAACAGACGTTACGATGTTTCTCCCCTTAAACGTCAGCGGTGCGTTTCATTCCAGATACATGAATCATGCAAAGCAGGAGTTTGAACAGTTTCTTGACACTTTTCATTTTGCTCCTTTGTCTATTCCGGTTATTTCTAATGTATATGCCAGACCGTACTCTTCTGAAGTAATTAAGCCGACACTGGCGGATCAAATCAACCATTCGGTAAAATGGACTGAAAGCATACGCTTTTTAATGGAAAAAGGTCAAATGGAGTTTGAGGAAATAGGACCGGGAAATGTGTTAACAGGATTGATCCGCCGCATTGAAACAGATGCGGAACCTATGACACGCTAAACCGATTTCTATACCAAAAGGCCTCAAATTTGGGTCTAAAGTATACGTGATGCATGATTCGATAGACACTGTTAAAACTGAAAGAATTTATATACTGTTACATAAAGAGGCTGATAACAAAGTTCGCTCTCTAGCGGACATTTGCACTATCGCAGTCAGTTTTTATATTACGATAAACCATCGCTCTCCTTTCAAGAGAACCGCCCTTTATTTCAAAAACATCTAAGTCATAATAGAGTCGATGTTTTTGGCGATGCCAAAATGATTCACATCAAATTCAGATACTTCCAAGATCACTTCATTAACGAGCTTCCACATCCAGAACAACAAAACCAAAGCATTTTTCCATTCATGTTATAAACCATATAACGAGGCTTTTCTCACAGGCAGCCAGCATCATCATATTTCCGTAACTCACCTTTAAATACATAAAAAAGAAGGTTATACAAATGAATGAACCACTCGTTTTTATGTTTTCCGGACAAGGCTCTCAGTACTATCATATGGGAAAAGAATTATTCAGCGGAAACACCGTTTTTCGTCAATGTATGCTTGAAATGGATGCCATTGTCTCTCGGCGAATCGGCATATCTATAGTCAATGAAATGTACCATCCCGCTAAGCGTGTGTCGGATCCGTTTGACCGTGTCCTTTATACGCACCCCGCTATCTTTATGGTTGAGTATTCTTTATATCGGGTTTTCGCAGAAAAGGGAATCCAGCCTGATTACGTGCTGGGGGCAAGTCTGGGAGAATTCGCGTCAGCTGCTGCTTCCGGTGTTTTAGACGCAAAAGAGATACTGGAATGCATACTTGAACAGGCAACCGTCATCGAAAAATACTGCGATAAAGGAAAAATGCTGGCTATACTCGACAAACCGCAACTATTACTTGATCATCCGCAGCTATTTGAAAATAGTGAATTAACCTCCATTCATTATGATTCGCACTTTGTCATTTCGGGAGAAAGTGAAAACATACAGCAGATCACTGATGTCCTGAGAGAGAACGAGATTCTCTGCCAGCCGCTGCCTGTATCCTACGGATTTCATTCTTCCCTTATTGATCCTGCAGAAGATGCATATAAAGAATTTTTAAGATCAAAATCTTTTAAACACCCTAAAATCCCGTTGGTATCCTGTTTAACGGGAAGCAGCAATCGCGAGATTCATAACGATTTCTTTTGGGATACTGTAAGAAGACCAATGAGATTTCGAGAAGCTATTCATTTTTTGGAAAGTCAGCATACGTGCCATTTCATTGATTTGGGACCTTCAGGAACCTTAGCTGCGTTTGTTAAACAATTAATCTCGGGAGATTCAGCGAATCGCTGTTATTCAATCATCACACCATTTCATCAGGAGCTGAAAAATCTGGAGATGGTTGAGCGTTTACAGAAACTAGAAAGGAAGTAAACAAGATGATTACATATGTTTTTCCAGGACAAGGCTCCCAGCAAAAAGGAATGGGACAAGGACTTTTTGAGCAATATCAGCATTTGATCGACCAAGCAGATCAAATACTTGGATATTCAATCAAAAAGCTCTGTACTGAAAAAGGCTATTTCGATCTCAATCATACTCAATATACTCAGCCGGCTTTATACGTGGTCAATGCACTCAGTTATTTGAAAAAGCTTGAGGAGACCGGCGAAAAACCTGATTTTGCGGCGGGGCATAGCTTAGGAGAATACAACGCGCTGTTTGCAGCAGGCGCATTTGACTTTGGGACAGGCTTAAAGATGGTGAAAAAAAGAGGCGAGCTGATGGGACGGATTACTGGGGGCGGTATGGCTGCGGTGATCGGTTTACATAAGGAACAAGTTGCAGCCGTATTAGAAGAACATCATTTACATACGATTGATGTGGCAAATGAGAATACACCTCGGCAAATTGTGATTTCCGGGCAAAAAAAAGATATTGAAAAAGCGGGAGCTGTTTTTGAAACCATCCAGGATGTAAAGCTGTTCCACCCGTTAAACGTAAGCGGAGCTTTTCATTCCAGGTATATGAATGAAGCAAAACAAGAATTTAAGCAATTGATAGAAACATTCCATTTTGCACCTTTGTCTTTTCCGGTTATCTCGAATGTTTATGCAGAGCCTTATCAACAGGAAAGGCTGAAAGAGACCCTGTCTCAACAAATGAACAGCACGGTTAGATGGACAGACAGCATTCGTTATCTTATGGGAAGAGGAGCAATGGAGTTTGAAGAAGTCGGTCCTGGAAAGGTGTTAACCGGCTTAATTACCCGCATAAAAAATGAAGCGGAGCCGTTAACACATCATGCTGATACAACAGAGAAAAAGGCCTTTCCCGGCCAGCAAAATGAACAAGCAGAAACTGACGCCCATTCAGCTCGAATGTTTGCTGAGATTACAGCTCATTCATTAGGAAGTGCCGAGTTTAAAAAAGACTATCAACTTACATATGCTTATCTTGCAGGAGGAATGTACCGCGGTATTGCTTCGAAAGAAATGGTTGTAAAGATGTCAAAAGCGGGGATGATGGGGTTCTTTGGCACGGGCGGTTTGGATCTGAATGACGTTGAGGATGCGATTCTGTCTATTCAAGGCGAATTGGGGCAGGGGCAAGCCTATGGCATTAACCTGGTGCACAATATGAAGCATATTGAATCAGAAGAAAAAATGATTGATCTTTTATTGAAACATAATGTGAGACATTTGGAAGCCTCCGCATTTCTAAGTGTCACTCCTGCTTTAGTAAGATATCGCGCCAAAGGATTGAAACGGCGTCCAAACGGTGAAGTGATATGTGCAAATCGAATGATAGCGAAAATCTCTAGGCCGGAGGTTGCCGAATCCTTTATGAGTCCTGCGCCGGAGAATATGGTAGAAAAGCTTTTAAGAGAAAACAAAATCACAACTAGTGAAGCTGAGTTATTGCGGGAGATCCCTGTGGCAGAGGATATTTGTGTGGAAGCAGACTCAGGCGGTCACACGGACGGCGGTGTCGCATACAGCTTGATGCCGGCGATGACATTATTAAGAGACGAAATGATGAAAAAGTATCGATATAACAAAAAAATACGCGTCGGTGCGGCAGGCGGGATAGGAACTCCTGAGGCGGCGATGGCTGCCTTTATGCTCGGTGCGGATTTTATCTTAACCGGCTCAATCAATCAGTGTACGGTTGAAGCGGCTACAAGTGACAGAGTGAAAGATTTATTGCAGCAAATGAATGTTCAAGATACGGCGTATGCGCCAGCGGGTGATATGTTCGAATCAGGCAGCAAAGTGCAAGTGCTGAAAAAAGGTGTGTTTTTTCCATCGCGAGCCAGCAAGCTGCATGAACTTTACCAGCGATTTGGATCATTGAGTGAGATCGATCAAAAGACCTTAACTCAGCTAGAGGAGAAATATTTTAAACGCAGTATCAAAAAAATATATGAAGATATTAAATTGCACTATCCATCGGCAGAGATTGAGAAGGCTGAACGGAATCCGAAACATAAGATGGCATTGATTTTCAGATGGTACTTTAGGTACAGTTCGCAATTGGCGATCAGCGGAAGCGAAGAGTCTAAAGTCGATTATCAAGTTCACTGCGGCCCGGCGTTAGGGGCTTTTAATCAATGGGTGAAAGGCTCGAAATTAGAGAGCTGGCGGAACCGTCATGTGGATGACATCGGGAAAATATTAATGACAGAAACCGCAAAGTTACTTAACGACAGAATTGCATTATTTTCTCAAAAGGCGCTTTAAAGTCTATTGTGCAATAATAAAAGATTGAATATTGCGAAAAAACTGGGCCGAGCTTGCATGTTTAACATTCCATTTAAAGGAGAGACAAACGTTATGAATAAACAGAAAGTCTTCGAAGTATTGATTACTAATATTTGTGAGGTTCTTCCGGAATTGGACGGACACCGTTTTGAGCCTGAAGACCGATTAGCTGATTTAGGGGCTGATTCTGTAGACAGGGCTGAAATTATAACCATGGTGCTTGAGGATTTATCATTAAAAATCCCTCGTGTCGAGCTGTCTGGTGTGAACAACATCGGCGAATTAGCTGAGGTGCTTTATGACAAAGTACAATCCGCCTGAGATTCTGGTGACCGGTGTCGGAGTAACGGCAGCGATCGGCCAAGGAAAAGAGGCTTTTGTTTCTTCGTTGTTGTCTGGGAGGCATGCCTTTGAAGTGATGCAGCGCCCTGGCAGACAAAAAGACAGCCGGTTTATTGGAGCTGAAATTCCTTCGTTATCTTATCCGGACCGTCTTTCTAAGAAACTGCTAAGAAAAGCGTCATTTTCCAGCCGAGCTGCTTTGGTTACTCTCTCAGAAGCCTGGGAGGAGGCGAAGTTAGACGATGCTGGTTCCGCACGTATCGGGCTGGTAGCAGGAGGATCGAACTTTCAGCAAAGAGAGACCCTCCAGCTTTATGAGAATTATAGGGACCGCTCTGGTTTCATGTCGCCAGCTTATGCACTGTCTTTTATGGATAGCGATCTTTGCGGTCTTTGTACAGAACAGTTTGGAATTACCGGTTTAGCTTATACGGCGGGAGGTGCTTCCGCAAGCGGCCAGTTAGCGGTGATTCAAGCCATTCAGCAAGTCCTGTCAGGAGAGGTTGATATTTGCATCGCACTGGGGGCGTTAATGGATATTTCCTATATGGAATGTGAGGCGCTCAGGGCTTTAGGCGCTATGGGAACGGATAAATATGCTGATGAGCCGGAAAACGCGTGCCGTCCCTTTGACCAGAACAGAGATGGATTTATTTATGGAGAATGCTGCGGTGCATTGGTGATAGAACGAAAAGATACGGCTGTCCGCCGGGGCGTAAAACCCTATGCTGCATTGTCTGGATGGTCAATCAAAGTAGACGGGAACCGCAATCCTGATCCTTCTTTAGAAGGGGAGATCTATGTTATACAAAAGGCATTGGAGCGAGCCGGTCTCACACCTGAAGAAATTGATTACATAAACCCTCATGGCACGGGTTCTTTCATTGGAGATGAAATTGAATTGAAGGCGCTGCATGCTTGCGGTCTTTCTCATGCTTATATAAATGCAACAAAATCAATAACCGGGCATGGGCTCAGTGCAGCAGGCATTGTTGAGATTATTTCTGTACTGCTTCAAATGAAAGAATCACGCCTGCATCCGAGCCGGAATTTACATGATCCAATTGATCCTTCCTTGCATTGGGTGACGGATCAATCAATTTCACACGACATAAAAAACGCGTTGAGTTTAAGCATGGGTTTTGGCGGAATGAATACCGCTGTTTGTATACAAAACATTGAAAAATGCGGAGGCGAATCATAAATGGTTTCTGCTGGAATAGAAGCGATGAATGTCTTTGGCGGAACGGCATACCTTGATGTCATGCAATTAGCCAAGCACAGACATTTAGATACTGCTAGATTTGAAAATTTATTAATGAAGGAAAAAGCGGTAGCACTGCCTTACGAAGATCCTGTGACCTTTGGAGTGAATGCGGCTAAACCGATTATTGATTCACTAAGTGACGCAGAGAAGGACAGGATTGAATTGCTGATCACCTGTTCCGAATCTGGGATCGATTTTGGAAAATCGTTAAGCACCTATATCCATGAACATTTAGGGCTCAATCGCAACTGCCGTTTGTTCGAAATAAAGCAAGCCTGTTATTCAGGAACTGCCGGATTTCAAATGGCAGTGAATTTTATATTATCCCAGACGTCTCCGGGTGCCAAAGCACTGGTCATCGCCAGTGATATTTCCCGTTTTTTAATCGCTGAAGGCGGAGACGCTTTAAGTGAGGATTGGTCCTATGCTGAACCGAGTGCCGGAGCGGGAGCAGTGGCTGTTTTGATAGGCGAAAATCCCGAGGTGTTTCAAGTTGATCCCGGGGCAAACGGCTATTACGGCTACGAAGTGATGGATACGTGCCGTCCCATTCCCGACAGTGAGGCGGGAGATGCTGACCTGTCTTTAATGTCATATTTGGATTGCTGTGAACAAACGTTCTTGGAATATCAAAAACGTGTACCCGGGGCTCATTATCAAGATACGTTTCAATATCTAGCCTACCATACGCCTTTTGGCGGGATGGTGAAAGGGGCGCACCGGACAATGATGCGTAAGATGGCAAAGGCGAAAACGGCTGAGATAGAAACTGATTTTTTAAAACGGGTACAGCCTGGATTGCTCTACTGCCAAAGGGTCGGAAACATTATGGGAGCCGCATTGCTTCTGGCGTTGGCTAGCACTATTGACAAAGCGCAGCTTGACTCGCCTAAACGAATCGGCTGTTTCTCCTATGGTTCAGGCTGCTGTTCTGAATTTTACAGCGGAATTGCAACGCCTCAAGGCCAACAACGCCAGCGCTTATTTGAAATCGAGAAGCACTTGGACAATCGATATCATCTTTCGATGGATGAGTATGAAACGCTGTTCAAGGGAAGCGGGATGGTCCGGTTCGGAACTCGTAATGTCAAGCTGGATCTTGAGATGATTCCGGGGGTATTGCAGTTTCATCAAGAAAAGCCGAGGCTGTTTTTAGAAGAAATTTCTGAGTTTCATCGCAAGTACAGGTGGATGTCGTGACATACCAAACAATTAAGGTCCGGTTTCAAGAGTCAATTTGCTATCTAACCTTTCATCGTCCTGACGCTAATAATACGATCAATGACCAATTAATCGATGAATGTTTACATGTGATGAATCAATGTGAGACATCTTCCGTTACGGTCATTGTTTTAGAGGGGCTCCCGGAGGTATTTTGTTTCGGAGCGGATTTTCAAGAAATATATCAGGAGATGAAAAGCGGCAGAAAACAAGCGAGTGCTCAAGAACCTCTCTATGATTTGTGGCTGAAATTGCAGACTGGTCCTTTTGTCACCATTTCACATGTGCGTGGAAAAGTAAATGCCGGAGGTCTTGGATTTGTGGCTGCCAGTGATATTGTCATTGCGGATCAAACTGCATCATTCAGTCTGTCCGAGTTATTATTTGGTCTTTATCCAGCTTGTGTGCTGCCATTTCTGATTCGCAGGATCGGCTATCAAAAAGCGCATTATATGACATTAATGACAAAACCGATTTTTGTTCAGGAAGCCATGGAATGGGGCTTGGTAGATGCCTGTGACGCTCAAAGCGAGGTCCTGCTTAGAAAGCATTTATTGCGCTTGCGGCGGTTAAATAAAAAGGCAATTGCGCGGTATAAACAGTTTATCAATTCATTGGATGACCGCCCGCGGCGTACAAAATCCATGGCTTTAACTGAAAATCAAGACATGTTTTCCGACCCTCAAAATCAAATGGGCATCATTAGGTACGTTGAAACGGGGCAGTTCCCTTGGGAGAAGAGCCCGTAAACTGTGTGAAATACATACAATCAGAAACCGTTAGGAGGACATCATGACGCATTCTGTTGTAGAGCTTTTTGAAATCGAGCCCGCTATTATTCAGGTCAAGATGCATGACCGTGTTCATAAAAACGCGTTTTCGCAAGAACTCACAGACGGATTAATTCAAGCGTTCGAATTCATTCGCAATCAACAAAGCTATAAAGCAGTGATTTTAACGGGATACGACAATTATTTTGCTTCAGGCGGAACACAAGAAGGATTGCTGAGAATCCAGCAAGGAATCACCAAGTTTACTGATGACAATCTCTATTCTCTGGCACTTGATTGCAGAATTCCCGTCATTGCTGCCATGCAGGGTCACGGAATTGGGGGCGGCTTTGTCATGGGGCTCTTTGCTGATTTTGTTATTCTGAGCAGGGAGAGCGTGTATACCGCTAATTTTATGAAATACGGGTTTACACCGGGTATGGGAGCTACTTTTATCGTTCCCCAAAAACTCGGGTTCAGCTTGGCGCAGGAGTTATTAATGAATGCAGGCAATTACCGGGGAGCCGATCTCGAAAAAAGAGGAATACCCTTTCAAGTCCTCCCTCGATCTGAAGTTTTGGAGTATGCTGTGGAGCTGGCGCGTGAGCTGGCGGAAAAACCGAGAAACTCCTTAATTACATTAAAAGACCACTTGGTTGCGCCGCTTCGCGAGCAGCTTTCCCGCGTGATAGAACAGGAGCTCGTTATGCATGAGAAAACATTTCATCAAGACGAAGTCAAAACGAGAATCACAGGTTTATATGGGAATTAATTGATTTAGAAACGATCGTCGTGTGATACATA
The DNA here is from genome assembly GCF_023161785.1 of Bacillus sp. 2CMS4F. NCBI lineage: Bacteria > Bacillati > Bacillota > Bacilli > Caryophanales > Bacillaceae > Bacillus > Bacillus sp. 2CMS4F. The sequence goes on along the minus strand of NZ_JALNTO010000001.1, from coordinate 319,226 downwards.
AAAATGTGCAGGTGAAATGGAGGCAGCTCTATGAGAAATGATGTGAATACCCGCGGATTAGCTAATCCCTCTGTCAGTTATGGGGAGCCATTACATATATCCGAAGATCAACCGGCCACAATACCCGAGGTTTTATACAAAACGGCAGCGGAGCTTGGAGAAACAAAGGGGATCATTTATCTGCAGCCGGATGGGACTGAGATTCATCAATCTTACGGCCGTTTATGGAAGGATGCGCTGCGTATTGTGAAGGGGCTCCGTCAATCTGGCCTGAGAGCAAAAGATAATGTGATCTTGCAGCTTGGTGACAATTCACAATTTATCCCTGCTTTCTGGGGCTGTGTTTCAACTGGAATTGTTCCGGCGCCTTTAGCTGTTGTCCCAACGTACACAGAGTCGAACAGCGGGACTCAAAAGCTGAAAGACGCATGGACACTTCTTGACAGGCCGCCGGTGATTACGAGTCGGGAATTGCTTCAGGAAATGATTGATTGGGCAAAAGAGCAAGAACTTGAAGGTTTTTGCGCCTTGGCTGTCGAGGATCTTTACTGTGATGAGATGGAAACCGACTGGCATCAAGCTCACCCTGAAGATTTGGCGCTTCTGCTGCTGACTTCAGGGAGTACGGGCACTCCCAAAGCAGTCATGCTCAATCACAAAAATATTTTAAGCATGGTGAAAGGCATTATTCAAATGCAAGGTTTTACAAGAGAGGATATCACGTTTAACTGGATGCCGTTTGATCATGTCGGAGGCATCGGGATGCTTCATTTGCGGGATGTTTATCTTGGCTGCCAAGAAATCAACGTCGCAAGTGAAACGATTTTGATGGAACCTCTAAAATGGCTTGATTGGATTGATCATTACCGTGCTTCTGTGACGTGGGCGCCGAATTTTGCTTTCGGACTGGTCACTGATTTTTCTGATGAAATGAAAAATCGAAACTGGGATCTGTCATCCATGCGCTATATGCTCAATGGCGGTGAAGCGATGGTCGCTAAAGTGGGGCGCAGAATGCTAGAGCTTTTAGAACCTCACGGATTGCCTGCTGATGCGATTCGCCCTGCATGGGGCATGTCTGAAACTTCATCCGGCGTGATTTTCTCTCGTGAGTTTACCCGTGCCGCAACAAGCGATGATGATGGTTTTGTGGAAATAGGCTCCCCGATTCCTGGATTCTCCATGAGGATTGTGGATGACCATAATGAATTGGTTGAGGAAGGCGAGATCGGCCGTTTTCAAGTCTCTGGCCTCTCTGTTACCAGCGGATATTATCGGCGCCCGGATTTAAATGAGAGTGTGTTTACGGAGGATGGCTGGTTTGAAACTGGCGATCTCGGTTTTTTGCGCAATGGGCGTCTAACCATTACGGGCCGTACGAAAGATGCGATTATTATTAATGGTGTCAATTACTACAGCCATGCGATTGAATCCGCGGTTGAAGAATTAGCGGAAATCGAAACTTCTTATACTGCCGCCTGTGCTGTCCGTGTGAATAACAATACAACGGATCAGCTGGCTATCTTCTTTGTTACTTCCACCCAGATGAATGATGATGAAATCGTTCAGCTTCTTAGAAACATACAGTATCATGTCACGCAGACAATCGGTGTGACTCCCGAATTTTTGCTGCCGGTGCATAAAGAAGAGATTCCGAAAACAGCTATAGGAAAGATTCAGCGCACGCAGCTGAAAACGGCATTTGAAAATGGGGAGTTCGACCACTTGCTTCACAAACCGAACCGTATAAACGGTGAGGGAGAGACACAAGAAGCAGATGATGCCAAAAGAATAAGAGAAGATATACAGGAATATCTGCTCAGCTGTTTTACTGATGAGCTTCATGTTTCCCGCAATTGGATTGAGCCCAACACCAATATCCAAAGCCTCGGTATTGACTCTATTAAGATGATGAAGCTTATTCGGGCGGTCGAGAAAAAATACCGCATCAGACTCACAGCCAGAGAGTTATATAAGTATCCTGCAATCGAATCTCTGGCCAACTATCTGTCTGAAAAAGAAGATTTGCGGAGCAGCCTGTCTGGTGACAAAGATAGCATTGACGCACCCCAATCAGAAGAGGCGAAAAAAAAGCAAGCAGCCTTTCAACCTCTTTCTGAAGTACAAAAAGGTTTGTGGACATTGCAAAAAATGTCACCTGAAAATAGCGCGTATCACGTACCTCTCTGTTTTCGATTTACGTCAGCGCTTCACCTTGAAACTTTAAAGCAAGCTTTTCACCATGTGCTGAAACAGCATCCGATACTAAAGCATGTGATTCAAGAAAAAGACGGAGTGCCTTGCCTCAAAAATGAGCCGGCGCTGTCTCTTGATATCAAAACAGAAGACATTTCGGGTATGAATGAGCCTGACACGACTGCTTATCTTAGAAAACTAGTAAAAGAACCGTATGTAAAGGAAAACAGCCCGTTAATGCGCGTCCGTGTTTTTTCCAGATCAGAAGAAGAGCACTTTTTGCTTGTGGTTATTCACCATATTATTTTTGACGGGATTTCTTCCCTGACGTTTATTCGCAGCCTTTTTGACAGCTATAAGCTTCTATTAGAAGGACAGGAGCCGAAAGAGTCTGTTTCACCGGCCGTTTATCATGATTTTGCCGCTTGGGAACAGAACATGCTTGCCGGTGAAGACGGCGAGAAACATCGTTCGTACTGGCGGAAACAGCTATCGGGCACATTGCCGAATCTTCAGCTGCCGGCTGTAATCACCAGTACGTCCGTTTCAGAGTTTAAGGAAGACACATACGCTCGGCGGCTGCCCAGCAGTTTAATGAAGCATGTCAGATCGTTTGCCAAAGAGCAATCTACAAATATTTCAACAGTATTGCTGAGCTGCTATATGATGCTGTTAGGCCGTTATTGCGATCAGAAAGAACTGATCGTCGGCATGCCTGCGATGGTGAGACCTGAAGAGCGATTTGATTCCTCTATTGGGCATTTTCTCAATATGCTGCCTATCCGGGGTGAACTGAAAGCGGGAGAAACTTTTTCTGAGTTTGTTTCGAGATTGCAATTCACAATCCTCGACGGACTGGATCATGCGGCTTATCCTTTTCCAAAAATGGTGCGGGATTTGAATATTTCTCGCCAGCAAGCAGGTTCACCTGTTTTTCAGACAGCTTTTTTCTATCAGAATTTTCTTCAAACTGGAAGTTATCAAAGTATGCTGAGTAAATATAAGGATTCCTTTTCTGTTGATTTCGTTGAGAGTATTCATCAAGAGGGTGAATACGAATTGGTGTTTGAGCTATGGGAAGAAGAAGAAAAAATGGAGCTGAACATCAAATACAATACTGGGCTGTTTGATACCGCTTCTATTTCCGCTATGTTCGATCATTTTGTTTATTTAACAGAACAGGCTGTTGGGAGTCCTTCTCAGTCTTTAAAAGAGTATTCCTTATTAACTGACGAAGAGGAACAAATGATTCTCAGAACGTGGAACGCTACTGACAAGAATTATCCACATGCGTGTTTTCATGAGTTATTTGAGCAGCAGGCGAAAAAGACGCCTAATCGGGCGGCTGTCAGCTATAAAGGTGAAACATTGACGTATCGGGAGCTTGATGAAAAAAGCACACAGCTGGCCATATATTTGCAGGCGCATGGAGCGGGGCCGGATCGCTTGGCAGGTATCTATGTGGATCGATCGCTGGAAATGATTGTGGGTTTATTGGCGATTCTCAAGGCAGGAGGAGCATATGTGCCGTTAGACCCGTCTTATCCGGCTGAGCGATTGGAATACATGCTGAAGGACAGTGAAGTCTCCATTACACTGACTACTTCCGAATTGGCCAATACTTTAAGCTGGAATGGGGTTCAGACAGTTTTGTTAGATCAGGACTGGGATGATATCACTCAAGCCGCTTTTGATCGTCGTGTTCTTTCGCGCACCGTCAAGCCGGAAAACTTGGCTTATGTCATTTATACGTCCGGCAGCACAGGGAAGCCAAAAGGTGTCATGATTCAGCATAAAGCGTTGACAAACTTTCTCGTTTCCATGGGTGAGACGCCTGGTCTTTCATCAGCGGATCGCCTGCTTGCTGTGACAACCTACTGTTTTGATATAGCTGCTTTAGAGCTATATCTCCCTTTGATAAAGGGGGCGCAGTGTCATATTTGCCAAACTGAACATACAAAAGACGTTGAAAAACTGAAGCGCGACATACAAGATTTGAGACCGACAATCATGCAAGCAACCCCTGCGACATGGAAAATGCTCTTTTATTCAGGCTGGAAAAATGAAGAGGGAGTCAAGATTCTATGCGGAGGCGAAGCCTTACCTGAAAAACTAAAGCGGCATTTTCTCAATACGGACAGCGAAGCCTGGAATATGTTCGGACCTACGGAAACAACAGTCTGGTCTGCGGTCCAGCGTGTGAATGAAGAAAGCTCTCACATCACGATAGGCCGGCCTATCGCAAATACCCGGATTTATATTACCGATTCGCAGCTAACGCCTGTCCCGGCTGGTGTCCCGGGAGAGCTTTGCATTGCGGGGGACGGAGTGGCAAAGGGCTATTACAAACAGGGTGAATTGACGAATGAAAGATTTATAGACAGCCCTTTTGAGCCTGGGTCAAAGCTTTATAGAACTGGTGACATGGCACGCTGGCTTCCGGGAGGCAGGATTGAATATATCGGCCGCATCGACAACCAGGTGAAAATACGCGGATTCCGCATTGAGCTTGGCGATATTGAAAGCCGGCTTAATGAACATCCGGCTATTCAGGAAAGCGTCATTCTAGCAGCTGAACAGGATGGAGACGAGAAGCTCGCTGCCTATTATATAGTGAAAGATGCAAATTTATCTCTATCATCAAGGGAGCTGCGGAATTATTTAAAAAACAGTTTACCAGCCTATATGGTGCCTTCTTATTTTACCCAGCTTGACCATATGCCGTTAACACCGAACGGCAAGATAGACAGAAATACTCTGAAGAAACAAAAAGTGACAGCGAAGCAGCCAAGGCAAGGGAATATTGCTTCTATGAAAATACAGGAAACTATTTTATCTATTTGGCAAGATGTACTGAACGTTTATGACATTGAGCAGGAAGACGGATTTTTCGATGTGGGAGGCGATTCGCTTCTCGCTGTTACGGCGGCCGAACGCATCAAGCATGAACTATCCTGTGAGTTTACTGTCACGGACTTGTTTGAATACTCAACGATCAAAGGCATCAGTAAATATATCACTGAACAGCAAATGGCGGATACTGGTTTCTCTTTGACTTTAGCATCAGCGGAAAAGTCAGATAAGCCTATTCACATGCAAAATGTTACTGGTGATCTTCCGGATTATTATGAGGACAGTGTAGCGATTATTGGGATATCGTGTGAATTTCCAGGTGCGAAAAACCATGCTGAGTTTTGGGAGAACCTTAGAGACGGCAAGGAAAGTATTAAATTTTTCAGTACAGAAGAGCTTCGGAGTTTTGGTGTTTCAGAGGAACTGACTGAGAGCTCACGGTATGTCCCGGCTAAATCCTCGATTGAAGGAAAGGACGAGTTTGACCCAAGCTTCTTTCAAATATCACCTAAAGATGCTGAATTTATGGATCCGCAGCTGCGGATGCTCATGACTCACTCCTGGAAAGCGATAGAAGATGCAGGTTACGTGTCCAAACAGATTCCGGAAACGAGTGTTTATATGTCAGCAAGCAATAATTCATATCGCGCGCTCTTGCCAAAAGAAACAACGGAGAGCCTTGAAACGCCGGACGGTTATGTATCATGGGTGCTTGCACAGAGCGGAACCATTCCGACGATGATTTCTCATAAGCTCGGATTGAAAGGGCCTAGCTATTTCGTTCATGCCAATTGTTCTTCTTCTTTAATCGGATTGCATTCCGCCTATCAAAGCCTGATGTCTGGTGAATCTAATTATGCTTTGGTCGGCGGAGCGACATTGCACACTGAGTCAAATATCGGCTACGTGCATCAGTCAGGTTTGAATTTTTCAAGCGATGGGCATATTAAGGCATTTGATGCCTCTGCCGACGGAATGATTGGCGGTGAGGGCGTTGCCGTTGTATTGCTGAAAAAAGCGGCGGATGCCGTAAAAGACGGCGACCACATCTATGCGTTGTTAAGAGGCATAGGTGTAAATAACGATGGAGCTGACAAAGTCGGTTTTTATGCTCCAAGTGTAAAAGGACAGGCGGACGTGATTCAAAAGGTCATGAATCAAACGAATATTCAGCCTGAATCCATCAGCTATGTAGAAGCGCACGGTACAGGTACGAAGCTTGGAGATCCAATCGAGCTGTCAGCGTTGACGGCAGTTTACAGGCAATATACAAATAAAAAACAATTTTGCGGAATCGGATCGGTCAAATCCAATATCGGACACGCTGATACAGCCGCCGGGCTGGCAGGCTGCATTAAGGTTGTGATGAGCCTTTACCATAATGAGCTTGCTCCTAGCATCAATTATAAGGAGCCGAATCCAAATACAGACTTAGCTCATTCTCCTTTTTACGTCGTCGATCAAAAGAAAGCATTGAGTAATGAAATAAAAACGCACAGGGCTGCACTTAGTTCCTTCGGGCTTGGCGGGACAAACACTCATGCGATTTTCGAGCAATATAAAACAGTTGCTGCTGATCAGAAACAAACAGGGGCCTGCATCATTCCGATATCGGCAAAAAATAAAGAGCGGCTTCATGAGTATGTACATGGCATTCTGGTTCATTTGGAAAGAAGAGGGCTTGAAAGCGGCCGTCTGGCTGATTTTGCTTATACCCTTCAGATCGGGCGGGAAGCAATGGAATATCGGGTTGCCTTTATCGCTGATCATGTGGATGAGTTAAAACAAAGGCTGGCTGATTTTATCGATGGAAATTCACCAATAGAAGGCTGTTATCAAGGAGAGAAGCAGCAAGCCAAGGATGTTTCATGGCTGACAGAGGATGAAGACAGCGCGGAACTGATTGGGAAGTGGATCGCAAAAGGAAAAGTGAACAAGCTGGCGGAGATATGGAGTAAAGGAGCGCATATTGATTGGCTACAGCTTTACAAAGGTGTGCGTCCAAACAGAATGAGTTTGCCGACATATCCTTTTGCAAAGGAACGATACTGGGCATCACAGGATGATCACAAGCTTTCGGGAAGAATGTCCGCTAAACAGACCGGCGTCAGTGCATTGCATCCGCTGCTTCATCAAAATACGTCAGACTTTTCTGAGCAGAGATTCAGTTCAGTTTTTACAGGTGAGGAATTCTTTCTGACAGATCATGTGGTGAGAGGGAAGCCGGTGCTCCCTGGGGTTGCCTACCTTGAAATGGCGCAAATGGCTGTAAACAAGGCGACAGGCAGCACGAACGAACAGGATGTCAGAATCAAATTGAATCACGCCGTTTGGGTTCAGCCTGTAGTGGTCGAGAGTCAGCCGGTTCATGTGCATATCAGTCTCTTCCCAGAAGAGGATGGGAAAATCACATATGACATTTACAGTACCGGAGAAGGGTCAGACTCAGCCATACACAGTCAAGGCAGTGCGGAACTGATAACTGCAGCAGAAAAGCCGGCTTGGGATCTTGGTGAATTACAGCGCCGCTGCAGCCGGAAGGAGCTTTCGCCTCACCAATTTTACGAGGAAGGCAGAAGCAGAGGAATGTTTCATGGTCCGGCATTCCAAGGAATTCAGAAAGTGAATATCGGAAACAGAGAGCTTTTGGCACGATTGCAGCTGCCAGCATCTGTTTCTGACACACAGGAACGTTTTGTGCTGCATCCAAGTATGATGGACTCCGCTGTTCAGGCTGCCACAATCTGTATCATGCAGGAATTTACTGAGCAAAAATTGATTTTGCCGTTTGCGCTTGAAGAACTTGAAGTGATCAAAGGATGTACGTCTGCGATGTGGGCATATGCCCGGTTAAGTGACGGTGATCACGGCGGGGATATGGTGCAAAAAGCGGATATCGATTTGTTGGACGAGACTGGGGACGTATGCGTAAGGATGAAGGGATTTTCAACAAGAGTGTTGGAAGGAGAAGTTCATTCGCCAAAACCTGCAGTTACACATGAGCGGTTAATGCTCGAGCCGATTTGGAATAAGCAGGATGAGGTGATCGCTAAAGATGTGACATCTTACGGAGAGTATCTCGTTGTCTTCTGTGAAACCGAACGAAAGGTCAGCGACGGCATCGCATCCCGCATGCAGAATGTGCATGTCATTACTCTGAATGAAACTGAGGGGAATATCGCTGAACGTTTTCAAAGCTATACACAGCAGGTTTTTGAACTCCTACAAAAGAAAATTCGCTCTAAAGCTAATCTGATCATTCAAGTGATTGTGCCGGGGAAAGGCGAGAAGCATTTGTTTGCAGGAATGTCCGGATTACTCAAAACAGCAGAATTGGAGTACAGCAAACTTACAGCTCAGGTCATTGAGGTCGAGAATCCGGAAGAGATCATTGGCCTTCATCAAAAGCTGATAGACGACAGTCAGAGGCCTGATGACAAACAGATCAAATATAAAGCTGGAGACCGCTTTGTCAAAGGCTGGCGTGAAATAGCACGTCCGGCAGCTGCTGAGCTTCATATGCCATGGAAGGATAATGGCGTTTACCTTATCACAGGTGGAGCGGGGAGCTTAGGGCTTTTGTTTGCAAAAGAAATTGCCAATCGAGCCGTTCATCCGGTCATCATTCTTACGGGACGCTCAGTCTTAAATGAGCATAAGGAGCAGGAGCTTGAGGCTCTCCGAAAGTTGGGTGCAGAGGTTATCTATAAACAGGCTGATGTTGGAGATCAAAAGGCGGTCTCACGGCTCATGGATGAAATCAAAGAGACGTACGGCCATCTCAATGGAATTCTTCACGGTGCAGGCATCATAAAAGATCACTTCATTGTGCACAAAACAAATAAAGAGTTTCAAGAAGTGTTACAGCCAAAAGTGAACGGTTTGTTTTATCTAGATGAATGCAGCAAAGATTGGCAGTTGGACTTTTTCATCTTGTTTTCATCTGTGTCCGGATGTTTAGGAAACACTGGACAAGCAGACTATGCAGCAGCCAATACATTTATGGATGCATTTGCCGCGTACAGAAACGCGCTTGCCGTGTCTAAGAAGCGGAACGGCACAACCATTTCCTTCAACTGGCCGTTATGGAAAGAGGGCGGTATGCAAGTTGATGCTGAAATTGAAAAGAGTATGTTGAAAAACGCAGGAATGGTCCCGATGCAAAGTGATCACGGCATTAAAGCCCTTTATCAAGGAATCGCTTCAGAAAAGCCGCAAGTATTCGTGATGGAAGGTCAGCTTGCGAAAATGAAGCAAAAATTGCTCTCTTCCGGGTCTAAAATCAAACGGACGGATCATAAAAGCGCAGATAAACATAACAGCCAAACCCGTAAATTGGAACAGTCTTTCATCCAGATGGTCGGAGAGATTTTAAAAGTAAACACTGAAGATATTGATATCAATACAGAACTCAGCGAGTACGGATTCGATTCGGTTACGTTTACTGTATTTACAAACCGGATTAATGAAGCGTACCGATTGGAGTTAGCGCCGACCATTTTCTTCGAATACGGAAGCATACGAAGCCTGGCTGAATATGTAATGTCTGAGTATCAGGATGAATGGCTGCATCAAGATGTAGCTGTCAGCGGGGCTGATGAACCATCCAACTCTTTACCTGCTGCAGACAGCCTGCAAGCTTCATTGAGTCACATGGTCAGCGTCATTTTAAAAGTGAACGTTGATGATATCGATATCAATACAGAGCTGAGTGAGTATGGCTTTGATTCAGTTTCATTCACTGTATTTACGAATCAGATTAACGAAGCATATCAATTGGAATTGACGCCGACCATTTTCTTTGAATATGGAAGGATTCAAAGTTTGGCTGACTATCTGATAGATGAATACAAGGAGGCTTTTGCTGAGGAGAACGCAATATCATCGGTTCCTGAAAAAGATGAAGAAACAGCTCCTGCGGCGCCAAGCATGACAAAGAGGAGAAAACAGCGCTTTAAACAGACTGTTATGCCAAAAGAGGAAAGAAACACAAATCAGACTGCCGATTATGAGCCGATCGCGATTGTCGGCATCAGCGGCCGATTCCCTGGAGCCAATGACATAGATGAATTCTGGAGAAATCTTGAGGAAGGCAAAGACAGTATCACGGAAGTCCCGAAAGACCGTTGGGATTGGCGGGAGCATTTTGGAAATCCTGACTCAGAAGCCAATAAGACTGACATCAAATGGGGCGGATTTATTGATGGTGTAGCAGAATTTGATCCGTTGTTTTTTGGGATATCACCCCGTGAAGCCCATTATGTAGATCCTCAACAGAGGCTGTTAATGGAATATGCATGGAAGGTGATAGAAGATGCCGGATGCTCGCCGCAGACCCTTTCAGGTACAGGGACAGGCATCTTTATCGGCACAGGAAATACAGGATATAAAGATTTATTTAATAAAGAAAATCTGCCGATTGAAGGACATGCCGCAACAGGCCATATGATTCCTTCGGTCGGCCCGAATAGAATGAGTTATTTCTTAAATACCCATGGTCCAAGTGAACCGGTAGAAACGGCTTGTTCAAGCTCGCTAGTTGCGATTCACCGTGCTGTGACTGCCATGCAAAGCGGCGACTGTGAGATGGCAATCGCAGGAGGCGTGAACACGATATTAACCGAGGAGGCGCACATTAGCTACAGCAAAGCTGGCATGCTGAGCAAAGACGGTAGATGTAAAACATTCTCTGCTGATGCGAATGGTTATGTCAGAGGAGAAGGTGTCGGAATGGTCATGCTGAAAAAGCTGACAGATGCTGAGCGCGATGGGAATCATATTTACGGCGTCATTCGGGGTACGGCAGAAAATCACGGAGGAAGAGCCAATACTCTGACATCGCCTAATCCGAAAGCGCAAGCTGATTTGCTGGTGCGTGCATATCGCCGGGCAGGCATAGATCCAAGTACAGTCACATATATCGAAGCGCACGGAACGGGGACTGAATTGGGAGATCCGATAGAAATAAACGGGCTGAAAGCCGCGTTTAAAGAATTGTCTAATATGGATGAGCACATACAGCCGGAAGTTCCGGATCATCGATGCGGGATCGGCTCAGTTAAAAGCAATATCGGTCATTTGGAGCTGGCAGCGGGTATTTCAGGCCTGATTAAGGTACTGCTGCAGATGAAGCATAAAACCTTGGCCAAAAGCCTGCATTGCGATACGCTCAATCCTTACCTGCAGCTTACTGACAGTCCATTTTACATTGTTCAAGAAAAAGAGGAATGGAAGGCTGTCAAAGACCGGAACGGAAACGAAATCCCGCGCCGGGCAGGAATAAGTTCTTTTGGGATTGGCGGAGTAAACGCCCATATTGTGATTGAAGAATACATTCCAAAAGCAGGTTCCCGACATGCGCTTACTGAACATCCGAACATTATTGTGCTGTCGGCTAAAAATAAACAAAGGCTAATGGATCGGGCTGCACAATTGCTGGGTGCCATTCGTGACAAAAAGTATACAGATCAAGATCTGCACCGTATCGCCTACACGCTTCAAGTCGGGCGGGAAGAAATGGATGAACGTATGGCTTGTATTGCGGGCACAATGCAGGAGCTTGAAGAAAAACTGCAAGCGTATGTAGACAGCAAGGAAGGGGCTGAAGGGCTCTTCCGCGGACAGGCGAATCGAAACAAAGAAGCGTTGGCCATTTTTTCTGCTGATGAGGACTTGGCAATGGCTATTGAGGCTTGGATCAGAAAAAGGAAATACGCCAAGCTTGCGGATTTATGGGTCAAAGGTGTCGCGGTCAATTGGGCTAAACTATATGGTGAGGCAGCCAAACCGCGTCTGATAAGCCTTCCTTCATACCCGTTTGCGAAGGATTACTATTGGCTTCCAGCAGAGGAACGTCTTTCAGAACCGGACAACATAGAGTTCGTTGATCACAGTGAAAAGCGCACCTCATGTGTTTTGACAAAACAATGGAGCGCAAGTCCGATTGCCACAAAAACGCCGGGGACAAGGGCTGTTGCGATTCTCAGCAATGAAGAGACGGCAGACTTGGCAGCTGAAGTATCAAAGCATTTCCCGAAACATCTCATATTAAATGCGAGCCGGATTGACAATGAACAGTTCAGTAATGATTGGAAACAGTTTGACGGCCTTGTGGATTTAATCGGTTGCGGCGGACACGAGGAAGAACAGCTACATTGGATTAGCTGGATTCAAAGGCTGGTTGAAGACGGGCATAAAGAGGGAATCATGCTGCTTTGTGTGACGAAAGGGCTGGAATCATTCCAAAACCCTTCCGTGCAGATGACAGGAGCCTCCCGTGCTGGCTTGTATCGTATGCTTCAAAGCGAATACAGCCATTTGAGATCAAGGCATATGGATGCGGAAGACTCTGTTCATCCTCATATTCTCGCGAAGCAGATCGCTGAGGAGTTTTATTCCGATACTGAGGAGACGGAGGTTTGCTACAGAGAGGGCTTGCGGTACCAGGCTTACTTAAAAGCGCATCCGGTAACCTGGAAAGGAAACGAAGAGCGACAGACCTTCCCGGAAGAACATGTGCTTCTCATTACAGGCGGGACAAGAGGAATCGGACTATTAAGCGCCCGGCATTTTGCGGAACACTATGGAGTGAAAAAGCTGGTTTTGACAGGACGTGAGCAGCTTCCACCGCGAGAGGAATGGGCTCATGCTGAGACATTAAATACCTCTGTAGCGCAGAAAATTCAAGCGGTGCGGGAGCTGGAGGCACAAGGCATACAAGTTCAAATGCTGTCACTCTCTTTGTCTGATGAGACACAAGTACAGCAAGCCTTACATGAAATCAATCAAACAATGGGGCCAATTGGCGGAGTCATTCATTGTGCAGGAATAACGGACATGGATACCTTGGCGTTTATCCGCAAAACAGCTGATGATATGTGGCAGGTACTGGAGCCGAAGGTGTCTGGGCTTACAACCCTTTATCGCTATGTAAGTCGTGAGCCACTACAGTTTTTTGTATTATTTTCTTCTGTTTCGGCCATTATTCCGGCACTTTCGGCTGGACAAGCTGATTATGCCATGGCTAACAGCTATATGGATTATTTTGCAGAAGCACATAAGGAAAATGCGCCAATCTTCAGCATTCAGTGGCCGAATTGGAAAGAAACCGGAATGGGGGAAGTGACAAATCAAGCATATCGAGAAAGCGGCTTGCTGAGCATTACGAATTCAGAGGGCTTGCGTTTTCTGGATCAAATCTTATCTGGGACCTTGCAGCCGGTTGTCCTCCCTGCTATCACAAATCAGGAAAATTGGAAGCCAGACCGGCTGATGGAGCGGCGGATCCGGCAAGAATCTGGATTGAAAGAAGAAGCTTTGCTTGTATCACAACCTGAAAAAATCGGGAAAACCGCAGAGCCGGCTAAACATGAGCTGCTTTTAGATGAAACGCGGACATGGCTTGTTGCTTTGTTTTCTGAAGAGCTGAGAATCGAACGCGAACACCTGGAAATTGATGATTTATTTCAGGATTATGGTGTAGATTCTATTATTTTGGCACAGCTGCTCCAGCGTATTAATCGAAAGTTAGACGCAGCGCTCGATCCATCTATTCTTTATGAATATCCAACAATTCAGCGCTTTGCTGATTGGCTTGTAGGATCTTATGCCGAATCCTTGACTGCTCTGTTTGGAGACAAGATAGCGGAAAATGCGGAAGCATCTTCGGCAAATAGAACTGAGACAGTCACACCTCACCCTGCAGAGGATCCAGCTTCTGTCAGCCGAAGACAAGTGCCGGTGTCCTCGTCACCGAGTTCTCATGCAGAGGATATCGCCGTTGTCGGATTATCTTGCCGCTTTCCGGGGGCGGATACACTGGAATCATATTGGTCGTTATTATCTGAGGGACGCTCGTCAATCGGACCGGTTCCGGCAGAGCGCTGGGGTTATCAGTCACCGTATTATGCCGGAGTCATTGATCACATCAGCCATTTCGATCCTGATTTCTTCCTGCTCCATGAAGAGGATGTAAAGGCGATGGACCCGCAAGCATTATTGGTATTGGAAGAATGTTTGAAACTTTGGTATCACGCCGGATATACACCAGATGAAATAAAGGGTGAATCCATTGGTGTCTATCTTGGAGGCAGAAGCCAGCACAAGCCTGATGAAGAGAGTCTTCTTCATGCGAAGAATCCTATCGTGACAGTCGGCCAGAATTATGTAGCGGCAAATATTTCACAATTTTTTGATGTTCGCGGTCCGAGTGTTGTGTTAGATACAGCATGTTCATCAGCTTTAGTCGGCATGAACATGGCTATTCAGGCCTTGCACAGCGGGGATATGAAAGCTGCTGTAGTGGGCGGTGTCAGCTTGCTTGGTTCAGACGCCTCTCACCGGCTGTTTGAGCAGCGCGGCATTTTAAGTAAGCGTTCATCCTTCCATGTGTTTGATGAGCGTGCTGATGGCGTTGTTTTAGGTGAGGGTGTCGGAATGGTTCTGTTAAAAACGGTAAAACAGGCCATACAAGACGGAGATACCATTTATGCTGTGGTCAAAGCGGCCTCGGTCAATAATGACGGAAGAACCGCAGGGCCTGCAACACCTAATTTGGAGGCGCAAAAGGAAGTCATGAAGGCTGCGCTTGCCAAAAGCGGAAAACAGCCAGAGGACATCAGCTATCTTGAAGCAAACGGATCAGGTTCAATGGTAACCGATCTGCTTGAGCTTAAAGCGATTCAATCCGTGTACCGTTCAGGGAACGCGAATCCTCTTTCGCTCGGATCAATCAAGCCGAATATCGGACATCCGCTTTGTGCTGAAGGAATCGCAAGTTTTATCAAGGTTGTTCTGATGATGAAAGAGCGCAGTGTGGTTCCATTTTTATCAGGTGATAAAGAGATGTCACATTTCGATAAGCAGAAAGCGAATCTCACGTTCAGCCGATCGCTGGAAAAATGGACAGAACCGCTGCCTGCTGCGGCCATTAACTGCTTTGCTGATGGGGGGACAAACGCCCATGTCATTTTAGAGGCGTGGGATGAAGATAAAAAACGTGTGATTAAGCGTAGTCCAATATCGCCTCCTGAATTAAAGAAACGGGTGTTTTCGGCTGGCGCGTCAAAGCCGGAAGAGGAGACCTTAAAAATGGACACAGCAAACATATGGGATTCTTATGAAGTGGAGGTCTAACGTGAAAAATATAACGAAGCAACTCACTCTATCGTTAAAAAATCCGTTTATTTATCACCATGTGGTTTACGGACAACATGTTCTTCCGGGTTTGGCTTATATTGATATGATTTACCAGATATTCAGAGAACACGGCTATTCCTTCTCAGAGCTTCAGCTGCGGAACTTATCCATTTACCAGCCGTTGACTGCTAGACAGGATTCGGTAATTATGCTCAATATCGATTGCACGGAGAAAAATGAAGGGCATTGGCAAATATCAGTTAAAGGCTTCGAAAAACGCCGTGATAAAGAAGCGTCAGATGAAAAGCTCTACATGAAGGCTGATATGCACACCGACGTGCCGGCAGTGTTTGAAGAAACACTGGAGATCAATCACCTCAAAGCAACTCCGGACACGATTGTACAGCTTGATGATGTGTATGAACAGTGCAGACGCCAAGAACTTGTGCATAGCGGGTATATGAAAGCGAATGGACATATTTATGAAGAGGAAGACGGTGTGCTCCTTGATCTTTCTCTTGGCTCCGAAGCCATGCTTCATGCAGAAGGCTTTATGTTTCATCCGGCTCTCATTGATGGGAGCGGAGTGGGAGCCAACAATTTGCTTACATCCTTGCTTAAAGGGGAACAGAGGCTGTTTTTGCCTCTGTTCTATGAATCTTTTTCTGCTTCAGCCCTTTTGCAGACGCATTGCATGACAAGAATTAAGCGTTCATCTGTCCGTCAGGAAAAAGAGCTCATTTATGTAACGCTTGAATTTTTTAATGCTTCGGGAGAAAAGGTGGCTGAACTGAAAAACTTCACAAGTAAATTAGTGCGTGAAGCAGAGCTTATTCATGGAGGCCGCAAGGATTTGCCTCAAAACCAGGAGGCGAGAAAAGATACAGCCGAATTTTCACAGGCTGCAGAAGGAATCAAAGAGGTGTCATCGTCAGCCGAGAGCACGGGGACATACGAGGCAGCTGAACAATTCGTCAGCCAATTAATCGCAGACAAAATCAATAAGCCGGTCGAACAGATTGAAAAGCAGGTCGGCTATTATCAAATGGGCCTGAATTCTTCCGGGTTGCTTGAAGTGGTAGAAACCATCAGTGACAAAATTGGTGAGAGCCTTTCACCGACGCTCTTGTTTGAGCATACCACGATTGCGGAGCTGTCAGCGTTTCTTGCCCAGGAGTACGGTGAGCATTTTTCCTCCTCTCATTCTATTGGTCAAAATGAACGAAATCGTGCCGCTTTTCGCGCAATCGATCGCGGTACTGCTGAAAGCCGGAAGAGACGTGTACATGAGGATTCTGCCCGAACTGCATCTCTGAAGGCAGCGGAGGGAGACATTGCGATTATCGGCATGGCGGGCCGGTACCCGAAGGCAAACAATATTCATGACTTTTGGAACAATCTGAAAGAGGGAATGGATTGCATTAGCGAGATTCCCGAGTCGCGCTGGGATTGGCGGCGCTTTGAAGGAATCACCTCCCCTTCAGGAAAAAGCATTTCTAAGTGGGGCGGATTTATTGATGATCCTGATTGCTTTGATCCCCAATTTTTCAGAATCACGCCTAGAGAAGCGGAGACAATGGATCCTCAGGAGCGGCTGTTTTTAGAAACATGCTGGGAAACGATTGAGGATGCTGGCTACACGCCGAAGACGTTAGCCACACCTAGAGGACGGAACAAAAGACAGCATGTAGGTGTTTTTGCCGGCGTCATGCATAAGGATTATACATTAGTCGGTGCTGAAGCGGCATCGAAGGAAAATGTGTTCCCTCTCTCTCTCAACTACGCGCAAATTGCCAACAGAGTGTCCTATTTTTGCAATTTCCACGGTCCGAGTATGGCGGTTGATACGGTATGTTCCTCATCTTTAACTGCCGTACATCTGGCGTTGGAAAGCCTTCGACACGGAGAGTGCGAGGTCGCATTAGCCGGCGGTGTTAACCTTTCTCTGCATCCGAATAAGTATATGACGTACGGTGTTTGGGATATGTTTTCCACTGACGGGCACTGCCGCACGTTTGGCAAGGATGGGGACGGCTATGTGCCGGCAGAAGGAATTGGTGCGGTCTTATTAAAGCCTTTGCGCCAGGCCGAGAAAGATGGAGATCGGATTTATGCAGTAATTAAAGGAAGTGCAGTCAACCATGTAGGAACTGTAAGCGGGATTTCTGTGCCAAGTCCTGTTTCACAAGCTGATCTGATTGAGACATGCTTGGAGAAAACAGGGATTGACCCGCGGACTGTCAGTTATGTGGAAGCGCACGGAACCGGTACATCTTTAGGAGATCCGATCGAATTACAGGGTCTGGTAAAAGCGTTCCGCCAATATACAGAGGATCGTCAGTTCTGTTCAATCGGTTCTGTCAAGTCAAATATCGGGCATGCGGAATCCGCCGCAGGTATCAGCGGTTTAAGCAAAGTCGCCCTTCAGCTTCACCATCAAACCCTCGTGCCTTCTTTGCATTCAGAAGAGCTGAACCCGTACGTTGACTTTGAAAAGTCGCCATTTTATGTACAGCATAAAACCGAAACTTGGAAGCAGCCTGTTATCAATGAGAATGGTGAGGGAATCATCTATCCGCGCCGGGCAAGCATCAGTTCGTTCGGTGCAACCGGTTCTAATGCCCATATGATTTTAGAAGAATACATTCCTGAAGCAGCGGAGCAGACCGTGTCTGTACCTGACACCACACTGGTGATTATTCCGCTTTCTGCCCGGAATCAAGAACGTCTTCATGTGTATGCGGAACGTGTTCTCGATTTTCTTCATGAGGGTATTGAAATCAGAGATGTGGCTTATACATTGCAGATTGGCCGTGAACCGATGGAAGAGCGGGTTGCTTTTTTGGCAGGTGGGATTCAAGAATTGAGAGGTCAATTAGAAGCATATCTAAAAGGGCAGGAAACCATTGAGCATTGCTGGAAGGGCCGAATGACAAAAGAAACCGGTGATATATCACTTTCCGCGGAAACAGTACATAAATGGCTGGAACAAGAAAATCTAAACCTGATCGCTGAAAAATGGGCCGGCGGATCTGCGGTTGATTGGAAGCTCTTATACGGGGAAAACAAACCTAAGCGGATCAGCTTGCCGACATACCCTTTCGCAAAAGTGCGGTATTGGGTGCCGGAGAAAGAGACAGAGACTGACTTGCCAAAACAGAATTTGACCCAAGGCCATGCCATTCATCCTCTCCTGCACGAAAATGTGTCTGACATGTCGGGCGTGCGTTTTCGTTCGGAGTTCACAGGGCGTGAATTTTTCTTAAAGGATCATGTCATTAAGGGTCAGCGCATTTTACCCGGTGCAGCCTTGTTAGAAATGGTTCGGGCAGCTGCAGAAAAGGCGGCTGCGGACCAGATGCATGCAGATATTCGTCTTCAGGATATCGTTTGGATTCGCCCTGTTGCCGTCACAGATCTGCAATCAGACATATACGTTCACCTTTATCCGGAAGACAATGGTGATATTTTGTTCGAAATCTGCAGGGAGAGTGACAGTGCGGGGGAGGAACCGGTGATATACGGCCAAGGAAGCGTTGTGCTTTGCCAGACTGAAGAAGCTCCTAAACTGAATATTGAAGAGGTGAAAGCAAGCTGCAGTAGACGCATTCTGCCGCCTGATGTATGCTATGACGCTTATGCGGAAATGGGAATTGAGTACGGTGACGGTCACAGAGCGATTGATACTATATATGTCGGGGCAAACGAAGCTCTAGCTAAAGTGACGTTGCCGTCTGTCGTTTCACATACCCAAGATCATTATGTTTTGCATCCGAGCATGATTGATGCGGCATTTCAAGCTTCTATCGGTCTGAGGCTTGGAACAGAGGATGCCAGTTTGACAGAAAGCCAAGCAATGCTGCCTTTCGCATTGCAGGATGTCCAAATTTTCAAAGATTGTGAGACTTCGATGTGGGCCCGCGTGAAATACAGCGAGGACAGTACCGCTGCGGATCGTATTCAGAAGCTTGACATCGATTTGTGTAATGAAGCGGGCCAGGTATGCCTGCGAATGAAAGGTTATTCTGCCAGAACTCTAGAAAACGAGACGGATTTAGCAACTGGCATCCTTTTATTCGAGCATATATGGGAAGAAACAGCTGTTTCCGAGAAAAATGAGTTAATGGAATATCAGAGGCATAAAGTTATTGTTTGTGGTATTACAGAAAGGCAAATCGAAAGAATCCGGAACAAGTTTGACTGTACGGTATTAGAAAAAAGCGGGCAGGCAGTTCATGAATGGTTTAAAGCGTATGCTTTACAGTTATTCGAAGACATTCAACAGCTGCTAAACTCAAAACCTGGCGGGAATGTGCTCATTCAAGTCGCTGTTCCTGCATTGGACGAACCGCAGCTGCTAAACGGCTTAGCGGGACTTCTCAAAACGGCCCAGCTGGAAAACCCAGCATTCAATGGCCAGCTGATTGAATTTGATTCAGGCATATCTGCAACCGATCTGGCTGAAAAATTATCAGAATGCAGGCAATATCCTCATGATAACCATATCCGATATTGGAAAGGAAAACGGTATGTAAGCAAATGGAAAGAGGCAGCAGCTGATCAACCGGGCACCGACATGCCATGGAAGGATAAAGGGGTTTATCTGATTACAGGCGGTGCAGGGGGGCTTGGTTTCCTATTTGCAAATGAAATTGCAAACAAAACGCGTGAGGCTGTCATGATTCTCACAGGCAGGTCTCCGCTCAATGAAAGAAAGCAGTTACAGCTTCAGAAGTTACAGAAAATGGGCGCGCGTGTTGTTTATAGACAAACCGATATGACTGAAAAAGAAGCTGTTATGGCTTTAACGAAAGAGATTCAAGAGGAATATGGCGGCTTAAATGGCATCATTCATAGCGCAGGCATTATAAAAGATAATTTCATTATTAAGAAAAAGAAAGACGAGATTCAAGATGTGCTCGCTCCAAAGGTCACCGGCCTGATTCATCTTGACGAAGCAACGAAAGATATCCCGCTCGACTTTTTTATCCTTTTTTCTTCAAATGCCGGGACAGTGGGAAGTGCGGGACAGGCAGATTACGCAATGGCAAATGCTTTTATGAATACATTCAGCGAGTACCGGAATGTCCAAGCAGCAGAGCACAAGCGCTACGGGAAAACCCTTTCCATGAGCTGGCCGCTGTGGAAAGACGGAGGCATGCATGTTGATGCTGAAACCGAAAGGATGCTGACGAGAGATACAGGTATGGTCGCCATGGAAGCAGATGACGGAATTCAGGCATTATACCATGGATGGGCCTCAGGAAAATCGCAGCTGATGGTGGCTGCAGGCGTTGTGAGCAAAATCCATTCATTTTTGGATCAAACAGGAAATGGACAATCTCCAAATGGAAAATACAAAAGTGAAATTCAGCATACTGAAAATGCGAGTTCCGTGATGGGAGCCGACGAAGAGATGCTGAGAGAAAAAGCAGAGGATTATTTCAAGAGTGTGCTTTCCTCAGTTACAAAGCTGCCTGTCAGCCAAATTGACGCCGAAGCTCCAATGGAGGATTACGGAATCGATTCAATTATGATCATGCATGTTACCGGACAATTAGAAAAAGTATTCGGTTCATTGTCTAAAACCTTGTTCTTTGAATACCTCAATATTCGGTCATTATCACAGTATTTTACTGAATCACATAGAGAAAAGCTGTTACACATCTTGGGGATTGAATCAGAAACATCTTCTTTAATAGAAAAAAATAGAAAGACAGATTCTGAGACCGAAGAGAAAAAAGAAAGTCCGGTTCGCCGCAGAAAGTCCGGATTCGTCCCCATGCAAAGAAATGGGCAAAAGCAGTCTGCTGAAAAAGAAACGGAAGAGATTGCGATTATCGGAATCTCCGGACGCTATCCGCAAGCAGACAACATCCATGAACTGTGGGAAAACTTGAGGGACGGCCACGACTGTATTACCGAGATTCCTGAAGACCGCTGGGACCACAGTCTCTATTACGATAAAGATAAGGACAAACCAGGAAAAACGTATAGCAAGTGGGGAGGCTTTATTAGGGATGTAGATAAGTTTGATCCGCAATTTTTCCATATCTCTCCTCGTGAAGCGAAATTAATGGATCCGCAGGAGCGTTTATTTTTGCAATGTGTTTACGAAACGATGGAGGATGCCGGATATACAAGAGAGCACCTCGGACGTAAACGGGATGCTGAACTTGGCGGAAACGTAGGCGTTTATGTCGGTGTCATGTACGAAGAATATCAGCTGTACGGAGCGCAAGAACAAGCGCGGGGCCGATCTCTGGCTTTACCGGGAAATCCATCCTCTGTAGCAAACCGGGTATCCTATTATTTCGATTTCCATGGACCGAGTATGGCTCTGGATACGATGTGCTCTTCTTCATTGACCGCTATACATTTGGCTTGCCAAAGCTTGCAGCGCGGTGAATGTGAGGCAGCTTTCGCAGGGGGAGTCAATGTTTCAATCCACCCCAATAAATATTTGATGCTTGGACAGAACAAATTTATGTCAAGTAAAGGCAGGTGTGAAAGCTTTGGACAGGGAGGAGACGGCTATGTGCCGGGAGAAGGCGTTGGAGCTGTACTCCTTAAGCCATTGTCCAAAGCGATTGAAGATGGCGATCACATTTATGGAGTCATTAAGGGCACAGCCATTAACCACGGAGGAAAAACAAACGGATACTCAGTTCCTAATCCGAAAGCCCAGGCAGAGGTCATTAAAAAGGCGGTTACAGAGGCGCAAATTGACCCGCGGGCTATCAGTTATATCGAAGCGCATGGCACCGGCACTTCACTCGGAGATCCTATTGAAATAACGGGACTGGCTAAAGTGTTCTCAGAACATACGAAAGACAAACAATTTTGTGCCATAGGCTCAGCCAAATCAAATATCGGGCACTGTGAGAGTGCAGCGGGCATTGCGGGATTAACAAAGGTATTGCTTCAAATGAAATACAGACAGCTGGCGCCTTCCCTTCATTCAAAAGTGCTGAATCCGAATATTGACTTCTTTAATTCTCCATTCAAAGTCCAGCAAGAGCTTGAAGAATGGAAGAAGCCGATCATTGAAGTAAATGGAAAAGAAATTGAATATCCGCGAATCGCAGGTCTCTCATCATTTGGCGCCGGAGGGGGTAATGCCCATATTCTAATAGAAGAATATGCTTTCAAATCTGAGCCAGAGCATTCTTCAGCGGGACAGGCGGCTGTTATTGTGCTCTCAGCAAAAAATGAAGAGAGACTTCAAAAACGGGCGGAACGATTGCTGGATGCTCTCCGTGAGGGGCGTTATTCTGAAGCCGATCTGCCTCGTATCGCATATACGCTTCAGGTTGGACGGGAAGCAATGAATGAGCGTTTGGCGTTTGTGGCTGAAAATATGCAGGAGCTTAAAGAAAAGCTGAATGATTTTATCTCTGGAAAAGAACACATTGAACACTTATATCGGGGACAAGTGAAGCGAAATAAAGAAACCATGGCAGTTTTTGCGGCTGATGAAGATATGGCGATGACAATTGAAGCATGGGTTCGCAAAGGAAAATTCGCAAAGTTTTTAGACCTCTGGGTCAAAGGATTAAATATCGATTGGAACATGCTTTATCAAAATGGTAAGCCGCGCCGTATCAGCTTGCCTGCCTATCCTTTTGCAAGAGACCGTTATTGGATAGAAGAAACTGTGGTGAAGACAGTTGAAAAAAGACCAGTGAAGCCGGCTGTCACATCACAGCCAGTCATCCAAGAGCCATTTATTCCGGAAAAAGTCAGCGGTAAGCCTGCCAATATTTCGTTGCAGCCTTTGATGGCAAGCAGTCAGGAAACACCGCAAAGTACATCTGTTCCGCTGCAGCCGGTTAGAAAGCAGCAAACCATAACTGCTGAAGTCTTATGTGATGAACTGACGGCAAGCTTAGCAGACGTGTTATATATGGATCAAAATGAAATCGACCCGGACGAGGCATTCATTGATATCGGAATGGACTCCATTACCGGTCTTGAATGGATAAAATCAATCAATAAGAAATTTGGTACATCGCTTCTTGTAACCAAGGTTTATGATTATCCGACAATCCGTGATTTTGCCGCTTTCTTAAAAGATGAAGTAGATGGAGAAAATGCAGAAAACCATCCGCAAAAATCAGAGGAGACGTATACACCGATACAACGGGAATCCATCTCATCTAAACCGGATAATATTTCGTTGCAGCCTTTAGGCCATCATGAGCCGGAGCAGCAGAAACCAGTTGAAGACATTCAATATGCAGCTGCGGAAATATCTGCTTCCAGCCAATATGCTGGAACAATTGAAACACTGAATGATGAATTAAAGGAAAGCATTGCTGAAGTGTTATGCATGGATTCCCAAGAGGTCGATATCGATGACACTTTTATCGATATCGGAATGGACTCCATTACAGGACTAGAATGGATAAAAGCAATCAATAAGCAATATGGCACATCATTTTCAGTTACCAAAGTTTATGATTATCCAACAATTCGTCAGTTTGCAAATATGTTAAAAGCCGAGCTTGTCAATCATAGTAATAGAAGTAAAGAAAGAGCGGATGAGCTTTTCCAAGAGAATAAACAGTCTGAAGCACCAGCTAAAGCGAAACCCGCGGAGCGTTCGATTCAGCCTGTTCGGCTGCCAGCGATGAAAGCGCCTGAACAGAAACCAGACCGTTCTCATCAAGGTTACCGAGACGATGCGATAGCCATAGTCGGGATGGCAGGCAGATACCCCGGTGCCAAGGATGTAAGAGAATATTGGGGCAATCTGGTAAATGCAAGAAATGCGATCCGTGACATTCCGAAATCACGGTGGGATGTAGACAAATACTATGACCCGGCACTGAATCAAAAGGGGAAAGTCTACTGCAAATCACTGGGGATGCTGGATGATATTGAACATTTTGATCCGCTGTTTTTTAATATTCCGCCGTCAGAAGCTGAACTGATAGACCCGCAGCATCGAATCTTTTTGCAGGAAGGCTATAAAGCATTCGAGGATGCCGGATATAATGCGCAAACGTTAAGCAATAAAAAGTGCGGTGTTTATCTTGGCATTATGAGCAATGAATACGGAGTGATGCTGAATCGGAATCAGGCAAGAGCAAGCGCCACCGGAAACAGCTTTGCGATAGCGGCAGCGCGTATTCCGTATTATCTCAATTTAAAAGGGCCGGCGATTCCGATCGATACGGCTTGCTCATCCTCACTAGTCGGTACACATTTAGCGCGTCAAGCATTAGTAAACAAAGAAATTGATATGGCGCTGGTGGGAGGAGTCACCTTATACCTGACACCGGAATCTTACATCAGTATGTGTGAGGCCGGCATGCTGTCTCCTGATGGACAATGCAAAGCATTTGATAATGGCGCAAATGGTTTTGTTCCCGGAGAAGGGGCAGGAGCGCTCGTTTTGAAACGGCTGAAAGATGCAGAAGCGGATCGTGATCACATCTATGGCGTTATTATCGGTTCGGGCATTAATCAGGACGGGAAAACAAACGGAATTACGGCACCGAGCGTGAAAAGCCAAATGGATCTGGAACGGGATATATATGAGACATATGGCATACATCCTGAAAGCATTAGCTATGTTGAAATGCACGGCACCGGAACAAAACAAGGAGATCCAATAGAATTAGAGGCGCTGTCCACCGTCTTTAAAGAGAAAACAGACAAAAAGCAATTTTGTGCGATCGGTTCTGTGAAAAGCAACATTGGCCATACATCAGCGGCAGCGGGTGTTGCCGGTGTTCAAAAAGTGCTGATGTGCATGAAACATAAAACGCTGGTGCCTACATTGAACTTCTCTGAACCTAATGAGCATTTTCAATTTGAAGAATCGCCTTTGTATGTAAACACTGAGCTTAAGCATTGGGAAACGGCTGATAGAAAACCGCGGCGGGCCTGTGTGAGTTCTTTTGGATATAGCGGAACGAATGCCCACCTCGTGATTGAAGAATATCAGTCTGATAGAAACAATGATCCATTGCCAGATCGCCATCATTCAAAGTTATTTGTGCTCTCAGCGAAAAAAAGGCAGCAATTGAAGGCTTATGCCCAATCGATGAGAGACTTCGCAGATTCTAATAAAGATATCAATCTGGATGATATGGCATATACCCTTCAGACTGGCCGGGAACCAATGGACTACCGAATGGCATTTTTGGCTGAATCGAGAGAAATGCTTATCAAAACGTTAGAAGACTATATTGAAGATATTCCCAATACAGAAATCTATGACGCGCATGTCAAAACGAAGAAAAGTGAAATGAAAGTGTTTGAAGCAGATAATGACGCCAAAATCCTGCTGGAAACGTGGATTGAGAAAAAAAGGCTGGAGAAGCTAGCAGAATTATGGGTAAAAGGATTGCGAATAAACTGGAACGAGCTTTATGGCGAACACATGCCTCGCCGAATCAGTCTGCCTGCTTATCCGTTTGCAGAAGAATACTATTGGCTGCCTAATGAAGATTCTGCAGAAAAAGACAGCCGTTCGGCATTGCCATCTGCTGTACGGCCTACGAAACAGAGCTTGTTACAAAAACAGTGGCAGGATTGCCCGATTATATCAGCAGAACGTATGAGCCAAACGGTTGCCATATTGGCAAACGCAGAAACAAGGTCATTGGCTGAAGAGCTTTCCCTGTATTTCTCGAGCTATCGCATCATTGACAGCCAAGAGCTTGAGTATCTGTCAGACGCCGACTGGGAAAATGTCGGCGGAGCAGTGGATTTGATCGGATGCGGAATGAGCCATGAGCAATCGCTAAACTGGATCAGTTGGCTGCAGAAACTGATTGAGCTTGGCCGTAAACACAAGCAAGAATTGACTGTCTTGTGTGTGACGAAGGGGCTCGAGTCTTACGATAATAAAGATGTTAATCTGTCCGGTGCTTCCCGGGCCGGTCTTTACCGAATGCTCCAAAGTGAATACAGTCACCTTACATCAAGACATATGGACACAGACCATGTAACAGCCGAAAAGGAGCTGGCCAGACAGATTGCAGATGAATTTTATGCTGACAGTACAGACACTGAAGTTTGTTATCGAGACGGACGGCGTTATCGTGCATATTTGGACGAGCGAACAGCAGATGCTGTTAATCAAAAAGAATTATCGTTACCGTCAGACCAGGTGCTGTTGATTACAGGGGGGACAAGAGGGCTTGGAATGATGTGTGCGCGTCATTTTGTGCAAACATACGGGGTGAAACGATTGGTTCTCACCGGCCGTGAAGTCATGCCCCCGCGTGAACAGTGGGAGTTTCTTAAAGCGAAAAACACGCCGCTTGCTCAGAAATTGAAAGCCATCCAAGAGTTGGAAGAAATGGGCGCTCAAGTACAAGTACTGTCTCTTCAGCTCTCCGATCCGCTTGCTGTCAAACAAAGCATCGAGACGATTCAGCAAACGATGGGAGCGATTGGCGGAGTGATTCATTGTGCCGGGGCTGTGAATAAACATAATCCGGCATTTATAAGAAAATCAGCAGAAGAAATTCAAGCCGTGCTGGAGCCGAAAGTCGGAGGGCTTCAAACCTTATTTGACCTGCTCAAAGATGAGCCGCTGCAATTCTTTGTTTTATTTTCATCTGTATCAGCGACCGTCCCTGTGCTTGCGGCCGGACAAGCTGATTATGCAATGGCGAATGCATTTATGGATTATTTTGCAGAATCACAAGATAAATATCCGATCGTCAGCATTCAGTGGCCAAATTGGAAGGAGACCGGCTTAGGCGAGGTTCGAAGCAAAGCTTTAGAACAGACCGGACTGTTAGGCTTGAATAACGAGGAGGGATTGCAGCTTCTGGATCAGATTCTTTCTGAAAAACAACAAGCTGTTGTCCTGCCCGCGATTTACCATACAGATGTATGGCAGCCGGGTAAGCTCATGCAGCACTCACTAACGGATAAGGCTTTCCGACGTGCTGAGACAAGAGAATCAGACAGCGCTCAAAGCTTGTTCCATGGAACAGTAGAATGGCTTGTGACTATTTTTTCTGACGAGCTGAAGATAGGCGCCGGAGACCTTGAAACTGATGAGCCTTTTCAAGAATACGGAGTAGATTCGATTATTTTGGCGCAGCTATTACAGCAGATTAATCAAAAGTTAAAGGGAGATATCGATCCATCTATTTTATTTGAATACCCCACAATAGAATCTTTTGCAAAGTGGCTGATTTCTGAATATAAATCTGCCTTACCAGATGCTGTACATCCAGCTGACTCAAAAGAACATGTGCCTGATGCGGCATCATTGCCGCCCGATCAGGGTTCCGCGGCGAAACAGCAAATGCAAAAGGCAAGCGATATAAAACCGGCGCTTCATGCAGAAGACATCGCGATCGTTGGCCTGACATGCCGATTTCCCGGAGCGGAAACGCTGGAGGCATACTGGGATTTAATACGTGACGGTCGATCAGAGATCAAACCTGTGCCGCATGAACGCTTTGGCAATTCAAGCTCGTATTATGCCGGGGTAATCGAGGACCTGAACCGATTTGATCCTGATTTCTTCCTGATGTCCGATGATGATGTCAGAGCAATGGACCCGCAGGCTTTGGCAGTATTGGAAGAAAGTCTGAAGCTGATGTATCACGCGGGGTACACCGAAAAGGAAATGAAAGGCATGCGGGCTGGTGTCTATATAGGAGGACGCAGTCAGCACAAGCCTGATCAATCCAGTCTTTCAAAAGCGAGAAATCCAATTGTGGCTGGAGGTCAAAACTATTTAGCCGCTAATATTTCACAATTTTTTGATTTGCGAGGACCGAGTATTGTACTGGATACAGCTTGTTCCTCTGCATTGGTCGGCATGAATATGGCCATTCAGGCTTTACGAAGCGGAGATATCGAGGCAGCGGTTGTCGGCGGTGTCAGTTTGCTCGATACAGATGCACATCGAATGTTTCAGGAGCGCGGACTTTTAAGTGACAAGCCGTCTTTCCACGTATTTGACAAGCGAGCAGAAGGCGTCGTTTTAGGAGAAGGCGTGGGAATGGTTTTAGTCAAAACGGTCAGCCAAGCACTTGAAGACGGAGATTCCATTTATGCTGTCATTAAAGCCGCAGCTGTAAACAATGACGGAAGAACGGCAGGCCCGTCCGCACCGAATCTTGAGGCGCAAAAGGACGTGATGCTGTCGGCGCTTGAGAAAAGCGGCAAAAAGCCTGAAGAAATCAGTTATCTCGAAGCAAATGGATCTGGTTCAGTTGTGACGGACTTGCTTGAGCTTAAGGCGATTCAAGCGATTTACCGTTCCCGCTGCAATGCTCCATTAGGATTGGGGTCGGTTAAACCTAACATCGGCCACCCTTTATGCGCAGAAGGGATAGCAAGCCTGATTAAGGTCGCTTTGATGCTGAAACATAGACAATTGGTTCCGTTCCTGTCAGGTGATGAGAAAATGACGCATTTTAATATTGAGGAAACGGATTTGTATTTTTGTAAAACACAAGCCGAGTGGAAAGAGAATACGCCGGCTGCAGCGATCAATTGTTTTGCCGATGGAGGAACGAATGCCCACTTGATTATAGAAGCTTGGGATGACTCGGCTGATCGTCCGATCAGAAGAAAGCCTTTGCCGCTGCCGGCACTGAATCGGCGGCCCGTTTTACAAGAGAATCGAGCCCTATCAGCTCAAACTGAGCGGGGACAAGGGTTTTCAGACAAGGGTGCTCCTAAAGAAATGTTTTGGAAAACTTTCAAATAAGAGAGGAGTGGGAACATGATAACTGAACAACTGCGCATCTCATTAAATAATCCTATCATGTGCAATCACAAGGTATATGGACAAGCGTTATTACCCGGCCTTGCTTATATAGATCTGATTTATCAAGTATTCCAAGAACATGGTTACGCTTATCAAGAGCTAGAACTGAAAAATCTGACCATTTTTTATCCTCTGATCGCGGAAGCATCGTATGACATTGCCCTGACAATCCAAGTGTCTGAAAGCAAAAAAGAGACATGGTCCATCTTCATTGAAGGGCAAAAACAGCATGGAGAGTCGTTATCAGGTCATAGACGATATGCTTCGGCTGAGATGCATCATAAAGCACCAGCTGCTTTCACGGAAAAGATTGACCTTCATCAATGGAAAAAAGCGGCCGGACGAATTCTGAATTTGGACGACATCTATGATCAATGCCGCCGTCAAGAATTAGTGCATACAGGCATGATGAAAGCAGAAGGACAGGTATATGAAACAAAAGAGGCCGCTTTGATTGATGTATCTGTCGGACAAGAAGCATTGCTTCATTCTGAGGCTTTTATGTTTCATCCGGCGCTCATCGACGGCAGCGGTTTAGGGTCAAGCGGCTTGCTCTCAAGTGTAAATAAAAACGAACAGACTGTGTATCTGCCTTTGTTTTTCGAATCCTTTACAGCTTCAGAGCCATTACAAAAAGAATGTGCGGCGCGCATTCAGGCTTCCTCCGTGCGCCAGAAAAACGAGCTCACTTATATGACCATTGAATATTTTAATTCTTCTGGACAAAAAGTAGCCGAACTCAAAAACTTCGCAAGCAAGTCTGTCCGGGATGCGAAGGCCTTTCAGCCTGAAAAAGAAACTGATCAGCTCCAGGAAGAGAGAGTGGTAAAAGAAATTACTGTCTCTCATGACGCTGGCCGGAAATACAATGCGTTTGAAAGGTTACTGCGTCAGTTGCTGGCTGAACAGCTTGAAAAACCGGCAGAACAAATGGATATTCACGCCGGGTACTATGAGCTTGGGTTAGATTCGCCATCCTTGCTTGAAATTGTTCAGGCGATAGGATCTCATGTTGGAGAAGATCTCTCTCCCACTTTGCTGTTTGAATATACAACGATTGCAGAATTATCAGCGCATTTGGCTGAAAACTATTTGTTTGGAGAGGCGGACGATGCTGTCCGCCAGTCTCCTGCATCACTGCCGGAGTCTTTAGATGCTCCTTCTTCCCCGCCAAAAAAAGCGGAGGACATTGCGATCATTGGGATGGCAGGCCGTTATCCTAAGGCGAAAAACATACAAGAATTTTGGGAAAATCTTAAGGCTGGAACAGACTGCATCAGTGAAATTCCGAAATCACGGTGGGAATGGAAGGAATTCGATGAACTGACAACACCTTCAGGAAAGCCCTTTTCAAAATGGGGCGGGTTCATTGAGGATGCCGATTGCTTTGATCCGCAATTCTTCAGAATTTCTCCCAGAGAAGCAGAAACCATGGATCCTCAAGAACGCTTATTTTTAGAGACATGCTGGGAAGCCATTGAAGATGCAGGTTATACGCCTGAGACAATTGCTGCACAGCGAGGCGCTAATAAAAGACGGCATGTCGGCGTCTTTGCCGGTGTCATGCATAAGGACTATTCCCTAATAGGTGCTGAAGCTTTATCCGAACAAAATCCATTTCCTTTGTCCCTGAACTATGCGCAAATCGCCAATAGAGTGTCTTACTACTGTAATTTCCATGGGCCGAGCATGGCGGTGGACACGGTCTGCTCATCCTCTTTGACTGCCATTCACTTGGCGATAGAAAGCATCCGGAATGGGGAATGTGAGGCTGCGATAGCAGGGGGTGTCAACTTATCTCTGCATCCGGCTAAATATATCAGCTATGGCAGTGTGGGGATGCACTCGAGCGACGGCTATTGTCATACATTCGGCGAAGGCGGTGACGGATACGTTTCTGGAGAAGGGGTTGGAACGGTATTATTAAAGCCTCTGCGAAAAGCTGAACAGGATGGTGACCGGATCTATGCCGTCATCAAAGGAAGTGCCATTAATCATGTAGGCAAAGTCAGCGGTATTACGGTTCCGAGCCCTATAGCGCAAGCCGATGTTATAGAAACCTGCTTAGAAAAAACAGGAATCGATCCGCGTACGGTCGGCTATGTGGAAGCGCATGGCACGGGCACCTCTTTAGGAGACCCAATTGAAATTCAAGGATTGGTGAAGGCTTTCAGCCGAAATACGAAGGATCAGCAATTTTGTTCGATCGGTTCTGTGAAATCAAATATTGGCCATGCTGAATCTGCAGCCGGCATCAGCGGGTTAACGAAGACCGTTCTGCAGCTGTATTATAAAACGCTGGTCCCATCCCTACACTCAGAAGAGCTGAATCCTTATTTGGAGCTGGATCAATCACCGTTTTTTGTTCAGCGCGAAGCGAAGAAATGGGAGCAGCCGGCATTGACAGAAAACGGAATGGAGATTAAGTATCCCCGCCGTGCCGGTGTAAGTTCGTTTGGAGCGTCAGGGTCCAATGCGCATATCATTTTGGAAGAATACATCCCGGAAGAGAACGACTCAGCTTCTGTTTCTGTGAAATATGAAGAGGCAATTATCCCCTTGTCGGCGAGAAATATAGACAGGCTGCAAGCATACGCCGGCAAACTCATTGAGTTTCTTCACGAGGACATTAATCTTTTTGAGCTTGCTTATACACTGCAGGCAGGACGGGTGGAAATGGAGGAGCGGGCAGCCTTCATCGTGAAAGACATAAAGGATCTAATTCATCAACTTCAAGCATTTGTAAAAGGCGAAGAAGCCGATCGCTTCTGGACCGGACCGGCCAAAGAGGGTCAAGGGTTTACCGGGGCAAAATCGGGGGATTTGAAGAACATCGCAGAATCATGGGTTCAAGGAAAACAGGTCAACTGGGATGAACTCTACGGCGCTCGCAAGCCGCTTAAAATAAGTGTTCCGACCTATCCGTTTGCAAAAGAACGCTACTGGATACCGGCACCTGAGACGAAAATCAGCGGCAGAACAACGAATTCTGCATTACATCCGCTGCTGCATAGGAATACGTCAGACTTTTCTGAGCAGCGCTTTAGCTCTAGCTTCACAGGCAAGGAATTTTTTCTATCAGATCATGTTGTGCAGGGACAGAAAATCCTGCCGGGTGTTGCCTATTTAGAAATGGCAAGGGAAGCAGCGGAAAAAGCAGCGGGTGATCTGGAAGATGGACAAAGAATTGTGTCGCTCAGAGACATCGTCTGGATTCGTCCTATCGCGATTGAAAGTGAACCAAAAGAGATACATATTGGCCTTTATCCTGAGGAGACCGGAGAGATCAGCTATGAGATTTACAGCAAAGATGACCAGATGATACACAGCCAAGGGACTGCAATCCTAGGGGCTGAACCGGACATTCCTGTTTTAGATATTAAAGCGCTGCAGGCGGAATGCAGTCTGGACACAGTGACGTCAGAGCAATGCTATGCGGCGTTTCGGAAGATAGGGCTTGACTATGGAGAGGGCTATCAGGGGATTAAAAAAGTGCTTATCGGACACGAACAATTGCTTGCAAAAATCTCCTTACCCGCTTTTTTGGAAGACGGTAAGAAGCAATTCATGCTTCATCCGAGTTTGATGGATGCCGCTTTCCATGCATCGATTGGTTTTATCGTTAGCTCAGTCAATACGGATGCTCAAGTCCATAAGCTGTCTCTGCCGTTTGCAATGCAGGAACTTAACATTCTTGCCCCTTGCCCTTCTGAAATGTGGTCTTATATTAGATTCAGTTCAGACAGTAAGGCAGAGGACAAAATCAGAAAGTATGATATTGATCTATGCGATGAAGACGGGAATGTCTGTGTGCAAATGAAGGGTGCGTCCATTAGAGCGCTGGAAGGAGAACCTCAATCTCCGGAAGCAATAGCAGCGGGATCTTCACCGATAGGACATACGATGATGGTTCCTGTCTGGGAACCAGTGTCTCCAAATGCGGAGAGCGGTGTCTCGGCTGCCGGTGGACAAGCCGTTTTATTAGGGGGTACTGAGCACGAACAGAAGTTAATGAAACAATACTATCCTCAGGCTGTAGTTTTGGATATCCAGCCGGCAGATCACATGGAAACGATAGTGAACAAGCTGCAAGCGTGCGGCAACATTGACCATGTACTGTGGATTGCCCCGCTACACTCAGAGCAGATGTTTATTGAAGAACAGGAAGAAAACGTTCTTCACGTATTTAAGCTTGTGAAAGCACTTCTTCAATTAGGCTATGGCGGGGAAAAGCTGGAATGGTCCATTGTCACCGTCCAAGCGCAGCCGATTACTCAGCATGAAGCTGTCAATCCTGCTCATGCTAGCATTCAAGGACTCATTGGCACAATGGCTAAGGAATATCCGCATTGGAAGATCCGGCTGATTGACCTTGAAGAAGGCTGCGCTTGGCCGATCAAACAGATGTTTACACTCCCTGCAGACCGTCTTGGGCACGCGTGGGCCTATCGGAATCACCAATGGCATCAGCAGCAATTGATTCCCTATCAGCAATCCCCGTCAAATGATACGTTATATCGAACCGGCGGAGTGTATGTGGTTATTGGAGGAACTGGGTACATCGGCGAGGCGTGGAGTGAGTATATGATCCGCCGCTATCAGGCGCAGATCATTTGGATTGGACGCAGTCAAATCAATGATGCCATCCAGGCAAAATTAAACCGTCTCTCGGCACTTGGACCTGCGCTTTACTATATTGCAGCCGATGCTGCGGATATGCATTCATTGCAGCAGGCTTATGAACAAGTGAAAAAACGCCATCCTCATATTCATGGGATCGTTCATTCTGCAATGGTTTTATTTGAACAAAGCCTGGAAAATATGACGCTCGAAGAATTCAGAACTGGATTGGCGGCAAAGGTGGATGTAAGTGTTCATATGGCCCAAGTATTTCAGCAGGAGGATTTGGATTTTGTTCTATTTTTCTCTTCGCTTGTGTCCCATATCAAAAATGTGAAGCAAAGCCATTATGCCTCTGGCTGTGCGTTCGCAGATGCATTTGCTTACCGGCTGTCCCAAAGCTGGAGTTGTCCCGTTAACGTCATGAATTGGGGATATTGGGGGAACAGGGAAGCGGCCGAAGATGAAAATTATGTGCAGCTCATGAATCAAATTGGCTTAGGCTTAATTGAACCTGAGGAAGGGATGAGAGCGTTAGAAGCCCTGCTTTCAGGGCCTGTCAGCCAAACGGCTTTCATTCATACGACTAAACCTGTTGCAGTCGAAGGCGTGAATCAGAAGGAATTCATCACCCTTTACCCGCAGCAGCCTTCGATAGACGCCGAAAGCCTGAAGAGACGCCTGCCGGAAACACGGAAAATAAAAAGAGTAACACACGAGGAGCTGGACGCTCTCCTTTACAGACTTCTATTAGCACAGATGCAGACGGCCGGGCTGTTTGATGGTCATACATTATCGGTTGAACGTCTTCAACAAAACAACAATACTCGTGAGTTTTATGAAAAGTGGCTCCGGCAAAGCAGCGAATTCCTTCTGCAGCAAGACTACCTTAAAAAAGATGGAGATTCTTTGGTGAGGAAGGACAAGGCAGAGGATATAGACATGCTTTGGAATGAATGGGATGCAAAAAAATCAGAATGGCTCCAAGACAGCAACACAAAAGCGATGGTTGTATTAGCTGAGGCCATGCTGAAAGCATTACCGGATATCCTGACAGGGAAGGTGCCTGCGACGGATATCATGTTCCCTCATTCGTCAATGGAATTGGTGGAAGGTATTTACAAGCATAACCAAGTTGCAGACTACTTCAATACAGTGCTCGCTGATACGTTAACAGCTTACGTAGATGAACGGCTGAAACAGGACCCTAAAACCTCCATTCGCATTATGGAGATAGGCGCAGGTACTGGCGGCACGAGTGCCGGAATCTTTCAAAAACTGAAAACCTATCAAAATCATATAGGAGAATATTGTTATACAGATCTTTCAAAGGCGTTTTTGCTGCATGCAGAAAAAGAGTATGGGGCGGAAAACCCTTACCTGACATATCAGCTATTTGACGTAGAAAAACCGATCGATCAGCAGGAAATCGAGGCAGGCGGCTATGACGTTGTAATTGCCGCTAATGTCCTTCACGCGACAAAAAATATTCGCCAAACGCTGCGGCATGCAAAAGCTGTCATGAAGCACAACGGATTGCTGTTACTAAATGAAATGGCGGGAAACAGCTTGTTTCCACACATCACCTTCGGACTGTTGGAAGGCTGGTGGCTGTATGAAGATCCTGCGCTGCGAATTCCCGGCTGTCCTGGTCTATATCCAAACAAATGGAAAGAGGCCTTAGAAAGCGAAGGATTTGAATCCGTGTTCTTCCCGGCAGAAGCAGCACATGATCTCAGTCACCAGATCATCGCAGCCTCAAGCAACGGAGTGGTGCGCCGTATGGCTATGGAAATGGCGCCTCCTGCAGAAAAGGATTTTTCTTCAGTGAGGAAGGAGCCGGCATCTGTCCAAAACGAAGCTTCAGAGATAGGTGGACCATCAAATGATGCCGTCTTGATAGAAAAAAGCACCGAGTATATGAAAAAACTAATCGGACAAACATTGAAAATCCCTGCAAGTAAAATTGATTCATCTGAACAGCTTGAAAAGTATGGCATCGATTCCATTGTCGTTGTTCAGCTCACGAATACATTGCGTAAGGAACTAGACCATGTGAGCAGCACTTTATTTTTTGAGTATCAGACAATAGACGCGTTAGTGGAACACTTAATCAAAACGAAAAAAGAAGCACTTTTGAGACTGACAGGTCTTGACCGTCAAGTGCAAAATGACAAGCCGGTAGCAATCAATAACAAATCTTCTCAGAAGGCTGGGCAGGCGCCTGACACAACCCGGCGCTATCGTAAGCTTGGCCGCAGCCGCGAGAAAGAAGCACCATCACTGGCACAAGCACCGGTCAGCCGTGATGTTGCCATTATCGGCATATCCGGGCGTTATCCTCAGGCGGAGACAGCAGAAGAATTTTGGAACAATCTAAAAGAAGGAAGAAATTGTATAGAGGTAATCCCGAAAGATCGCTGGGATTGGAAAGCATATTACGATAAAGAAAAAGGAAAAGAAGGCTCGATTTATACAAAATGGGGCGGATTTATCAAAGGTATGGATACTTTTGATCCTTTATTCTTTCAAATTTCTCCGCTAGAAGCAGAAAGAATGGACCCTCAGGAGCGATTATTCCTGCAAACCGCCTATGCGAGTATTGAAGATGCGGGATACACGCCAGACAGGCTCTGCTCAAGCAGAAAAGTCGGCGTCTTTGCCGGAGTAATGAACAAAAATTATCCTACTGGCTACGGCTATTGGTCCATTGCCAACAGGGTATCCTATTTGCTGAATTTCCAAGGCCCGAGCCTTGCTGTTGACACAGCATGTTCGTCTTCTCTGACAGCGATCCATTTGGCGTTAGAAAGCATTTACAGCGGATCAAGTGAGTGCGCCATTGCCGGCGGCGTCAATTTAGTTGTCGACCCTGTTCACTATCAGAACTTATCTGTCATGAACATGCTCTCTGAAACTGACAAATGTAAATCATTCGGTGATGACGCAGATGGGTTTGTTGACGGAGAAGGAGTGGGTGCCGTCATTTTAAAACCTTTGCAAAAAGCAATAGAAGATGGTGACCATATATATGGGGTGATAAAGGCCAGCTCCATTAACAGCGGAGGCAAAACCAACGGATATACGGTTCCAAATCCGAATGCCCAAGCCAAGTTGATTAAAGAAGCCATTCAGCATGCCAATATCCCAGCCAGAACGATCAGTTATCTGGAGGCACACGGAACAGGCACTGCATTAGGAGATCCGATTGAGATTGCTGGATTAACAAAAGCGTTTGAGGAAGATACACAAGAAAGACAGTTCTGCGCGATCGGCTCCAGCAAATCCAATATTGGTCATTGTGAAAGTGCAGCCGGCATCGCTGGTTTGACAAAAATACTGTTTCAGTTTAGATACGGTCAAATCGCACCATCACTGCATGCTGAGCGTTTGAATCCAAATATTGAATTCAGTCAAACTCCGTTTATCGTTCAGCAAAAGCTTGGTGAATGGAAGCGGCCGATCATTGACGGTCGGGAAGTGCCAAGACGCGCCGGATTAAGCAGTTTTGGCGCCGGCGGGTCAAATGCCCATCTGATCTTAGAAGAATATATTCCGAAAACCGGGGCACAAACACCTCAAGTTCATCCTCCTGCTCTGATCGTGCTGTCAGCGAAAAACAGTGAACGGCTTCAAGAAAGGGCGGAGCAGCTGCTCACTGCCGTTCGCGAAAAAAGGTACAGTGAATCAGATCTGGTCCGGATTGCCTTTACGCTGCAAACAGGCCGTGAAGCAATGGAGGAAAGGCTTGGCTTTATTGCCGAATCAATAGAAGATCTAGAGAGCAAGCTGCAAGATTTTATAGAAATGAAAGCAGAGGATCTGTATCTGGATCGTATCGACGATAATAAACAAGCATTAGCGCTCTTATCAGCTGATGAAGATACGGAGAAGATGATAGACGCCTGGGTGAGCAAAGGGAAATTTACGAAATTACTGGATCTTTGGGTGAAGGGCTTGTCTTTTGACTGGACAAAGCTGTACGGAGCTCATAAGCCGATGCGAATCAGCCTGCCGACATATCCATTTGCGAAGGAACATTACTGGGCATCAGGTGTTGAAAAGAGAACAACGTCCTTTGAAAACAATATAGAACACCAAGAGCAAGAAGACTTCGAGGTGATGACCTTTAAAGAAGTATGGAAAGAACAGCAGGTGTCTCTCACATCGAAAAGCTTCACAACTCTCGTCTGTTTTCTGACTGACAGAGACAAGCAACAAGCATTTGCTTCAGCTGTGAAAAGCTTTGATTCAGAGACCAAGGTCATATTTGTTTCTCAAGGCGAAACGTACGGCAAACAGTCTCAATACTCTTATCAAATTGTACGGAAGGACCCCAGCACTTTTGAGAAAGCCTTCCGGAGGATTCAGGAAGAACATGGAGAACCGGATGCAATCCTCTATTTATGGGCGACGGAGGATTCAAGCTGTAGTCAGGATTATTCCTGTGCAGTCTATTTATTGCAAGCTATGGCGGCCGCGAAGCTTCAACCTGCCCGTGTGTTATTGGCTGGATGTTTTGAAAAGGGTCTTGACCGAAGTTATCTGGAATCATGGATAGGATTTGAACGTTCACTCGGGCTAGTCCTTCCGAATACGAAAGTGACAGGAATCTTTCAGGATGCTGATCAAATTCCAAAAGAATCAATGGATGATTGGACAAGTAAGATCTGGACGGAATTACAGGCTTCAACCGAACAAACCGTCTTGTATCAGAATGAGAAACGTTATGTATGTCAGATTGAACAGACAACGTTACAGCCAGGCAACAGCAAATTGAAGTCAGGGGGAACTTACCTGATTACAGGCGGTTTAGGAGGGCTCGGTTATTTATTCGCCAAGCATTTGGCTAAAAACTATGCCGCGAACATCATTCTGACAGGACGAACGCCTATCAACAAAGAAAAACAAAAGCAGCTAAAAGCATTGAAGGAGTTAGGCGGCGAAGCCATGTATGCAGAGGCGGATGTGTGTGATCCGATCGCAATGGGAGACTGTGTGAAACGCGGAAAAGACCGGTACGGCACCATCCATGGTGTCATTCATGCTGCCGGTATCGAGAGCGGGTCCTCTATTTTTGAAAAAGAGATGGATAGCTTCAAGCGCATTATTGAACCGAAAATCAATGGAACGATCGCGCTTGACGAGTGGTTTAAAAAAGAAACCCTGGATTTTATCTGTTACTTCTCTTCGTCTTCTGCTATTTTAGGAGACTTTGGTTTTTGTGATTATGCGGTAGGGAATCGGTTCCAAATGGCTTATGCACATTACAGAAACGAGCTTCATCGCGGCAATACGTTTGTTATCAACTGGCCTGTTTGGAAGGACGGCGGGATGACAATCGGGAATGCCAAAACTACCGAGATGTACCTGAAGTCAAGCGGTCAGCGCTTCTTAGAAGCGGAAGAAGGCATACGTATGTTTGAACACATTTTGTCTCAGCAGGATGCGCAGCATCTTATCATAGCCGGTCAGCCAAGCCGGGTCCGCCGCTTTTTAGGAATGACTGAACGTGCCGTTCCAGAACCGGACATGATAGCCCCGCCTGCACAAGAAACATCGGGCGGGATGAAGAACCTAAGCGTTGAAAAACGTTTGGAAATGGACTTGAAAGCGCATATTCACACCTTGCTTAAGATCTCAAAAGACAAGCTAGACTTGAATAAGAACTGGGCCGACTTTGGATTTGATTCCATCTACTTGGCTAAATTCTCGAACGTGTTAACTGACTATTACAAAGTCGAGATAACGCCTGCATTATTTTTTGGCTATTCGACTTTAAAAGAATTGATCCGCTTCTTTTTAACTGATCATAAAGGCCTGATCGAGGAATTTTACCGGGGTGATGCGTCTGATACTCAGAATCAGGCTGAAGCTGAAGTGCCGGTTTCTGCAGCACTCGAAACACAAAACAGCCATAGAAGCGGTCGGCAGCTTTACACAGAGCCTATCGCCATTATCGGAATGAGCGGCAGGTTTCCTCAAGCTGATTCGGTTCATGAATTGTGGAACAATCTGAAAAACGGAAAAAAATGCATTTCAGAAATTCCGAATGACCGCTGGGACTGGCGTGAAGTCAAAGGACATCCAGAGAAAGCAGAAGTGCCGAGATGGGGCGCATTTTTGAAAGACATAGACAGATTTGATCCGCTGTTTTTCCACATATCGCCTAAAGAAGCCAAAAGTATGGACCCGCGCCAGCGATTGTTTCTGGAAGAAGCATGGCATACATTTGAGGACGCAGGATATATGGGAAACCGGATTAAAGGAAAGTCCTGCGGCGTTTATGTGGGTGTGGAAGAAGGAGAATATGCCCACTTAACCGGTGATACGGATTATATTACCGGCACTCAAAACGCCACATTGGCTGCGCGAATTGCATACGCATTAGATTTAAAAGGACCTAATATGGCGCTGACGGCAGCATGTTCCTCAGGACTTGTAGCCATTCATCAGGCTTGCGCAGCCTTGCGTCAGGGAGACTGTGAAATGGCTTTAGCCGGCGGCGTCAGTCTGAATATTTCTCAAATGTCTTATGAGGCGCTGACAAAGGCAGAAATGCTTTCTCCAGATGGACAATGCAAAGTGTTTGACCAGGATGCCAATGGGCTTGTGCCTGGTGAAGCGGTAGCAGCTGTTCTGCTGAAACCATTATCAAAGGCAATTGAAGATCAAGATCACATTTATGGATGTATAAAAGCAAGCGGCGTGAATTATGACGGCAAAACCAATGGAATGACAGCTCCCAATCCTTTTAGCCAGGCGGAATTAATAGAAAGCATTTATGAAAAATATCAGGTCAATCCGCTGGATATTCAATATGTGATGGCGCACAGCACTGGATCAAATCTGGGAGATCCGCTTGAAGTACAGGCATTGACGGGTGCGTTCAGCAAATATACGAAACAGAAGCAATTCTGCACCATCGGCTCGATTAAATCATTAATCGGACACACATTTGCAGCTTCCGGTGTGGTTGCTTTGATCAGTATGCTGATGGCTATAAAAAATCAAACCATTCCTGCTACCCATGAATGTGAATCGAGCAATCCCTATATTCAGTTTGCAGAAAGCCCTTTTGTGCTTCACAAAGAGAACCAGCCATGGATCAGAAAAAATCATAATCCGAGGATGGGGACAATCAGCACAACGGGCATCAGCGGTACGAATGCGCATGCAGTAATTGAAGAATACATTCCGGATGAGCAGGCATCCGCGCATCAAGAGCCAACGGAATGTCCGCAAGTTATCGTGCTTTCTGCTCAAAATGAGGATCGGCTTCACGATGCTGTTCTGCAAATGCTTGAGTATGCAGAGCAGAATGACAGCCTTTCATTACCAGATGTTGCGTATACACTCCAGGTTGGAAGAAAAGCAATGGAAGCAAGACTGGCGATCGTAGTGAATAATCAGGAACAACTGGTGCGAAAATTGAAGGAATTTGCAGAAGCGGTGAAGAATGGTGAATCATTCGGCCAATTTACATCTTTTTATACAGGGAATGCGGAAGCCATTTCAGAAGAATTAGATGAAACATCTCTGAAAACGGTCGTCATAGAAAAAGATTTTAAAAAGATAGCAGATTGGTGGACGAAAGGAAATCATATTTCTTGGGAACTGCTCCATGAAGACAATAATGTCCGTATCGTTCCGTTACCTGGCTATCCATTTGCAAAGGAACGCTATTGGATCTCATCAGATAAGAATATTAGGCCATCGTCACAAGTCGCCCAAAGTGAGACTGACGAGTCCAAGGAAGAGAAACACATTCAAGACATCATCGTACAATTTCTGGAACGAGAGCTGAGCCTGTCACGGCATCAAATCAATTTCAAAAGAAACGTTCAAGAATACGGGATGGATTCAATTCTTGGCCGAAAGCTGATGCGTCATTTAGAAAAGACCATTCAGATCAAGCTGACCGGCCGGGAGCTTCTTGAATTCCAGACAATCCAAGCGCTTTCTGCTTATGTGGCCTTAAAAGCTGAAGGAAAAAACCGAAGCGCGGAGGCTCTGCCGCAAAATCAAACCAACAGCCTGTACACTGACGAGCAAATCATCGGTTTGATGCAAGAGGTGGCGCAAGGGAAATTGGATTTTAAGAGTGTGCAAAACATCATAGAAGGGAGTTAATCGTATGAACCATAAAGAAATTCTCGATGCCTACAGATCAGGAGAATTAACGATTACTGAGGTAGAAGAGCATCTTCAAAGCATGAAGCGTCAGTTGAAAAGCCCGCTTTCAGAAGGTCAAAAAGGGTTATGGATGCTTCAAAAAATGTCTCCTGATATGGGCGCATATAATATTCCTTTATGCTTTCGCGTCCGCAAAAAATTACATGTCGAGACGTTCAAGCAAGCCCTTCTGTTTGTACAGAAACAATATCCTGTTTTAACGAGTGTGATTCAAGAGGAAAATGGCATTCCATTTCAAACGGTGCAGCCGTTGCAGGCTCTTCATTTTGAGGAAGCGGATATCTCAGCTATGAATTCAGCTGAGGTATTGCCCTACCTAAAAGAAAAAGCTAAAGAACCTTTTCATCTGGAAACTGGTCCGTTAATGCGCACATATCTGTTTCATCAGTCAAACGAGGCATGCATTGTGCTTATCACGGTTCATCATATTATATTTGACGGTGTGTCAATGCTGACATTTATATCGACGCTTTTAGAGGCGTATCAACAATTGCTGCGAGGAGAAGAGCTGGTGCTGCAGACTTTACCGGCCGATTATCCTGACTTTGTTGACTGGGAAAATCGCATGCTGGGCGCTAGAGAAGGGGCTGAGCACCTTGCTTATTGGAAAGAGCAGCTGTCCGGGACGCTGCCTATTCTTGAGCTGCCGGCCGACCGTCCCCGTCCTTCAGCACAAAAATATAAGGGGCAAGCTTACAAAAGCTTGCTCCCTCATAACCTGAGCAAGCAAATAAAGTCGTTAGCCCGTTCTCATTATGTGAACGAATCTGTTGTGTACCTTTCTATTTATAAAGTGCTGCTGCATCACTATACAAAACAAAAGGACATCATTGTCGGAGTCCCGACAATGGGGCGGCCTGAAGACGGTTTTGAATCGATCATCGGGTACTTTATTAATATGATGGCTGTTCGGAGTAAAGAGCTAGGAACCCAAACATTTCATGAGTTCCTTCGAGACCTGCAGCTGACAGTGGCAGACGGACTTGACCATGCGGCATACCCGTTTCCGGCACTGGTAAGAGAACTGAATGTAGACCGCTCAGCAGCGGATTCTCCGATTTTTCAAACAGCCTTTCTCTACCAGAATTTCTTTCAGACAGCAGGCTTACAAAAAATGCTGGAACCATATCAAGCTCTTGGCATCAAATATATCGAAGACATTCGGCAAGAAGGGGAATTCGAGCTGGCGCTGGAAGTGTATGAACAAGAAAACGAAACAGTGCTTCATCTTCTGTATAACCCTGATATATATGAATTATCTACCATTGAAAGAATGATGGAGAACTACATCAAACTCACTGAAAACATCATTAACGATCCGTCTTTATCACTTGAAACATACTCTTTACAGTTAGATCAGGAACAAATCAGCTTGTTCGAGCAATGGAATGCGACAAAGACAAATGACTCCAAAGACAAGTGCATACATGAGATTTTTGAGGAAAAAGCGAAAAAAACCCCCGATGCGATAGCGGTCGTATTCGAAGAGGAGACTCTTACATATAAGGAATTAGATCAAAAAAGCACATCGCTGGCCATTTACCTTCAGGCACAGGGGGCTGGACCGGAACGCCCGGTAGGGATTTGTACAGAGCGTTCGTTTGATATGCTGATCGGAATTTTAGGGATTCTGAAAGCCGGCGGAGCGTATGTGCCTCTAGATCCGAACTTCCC
The DNA here is from genome assembly GCF_023161785.1 of Bacillus sp. 2CMS4F. NCBI lineage: Bacteria > Bacillati > Bacillota > Bacilli > Caryophanales > Bacillaceae > Bacillus > Bacillus sp. 2CMS4F. The sequence continues at coordinate 275,791 of NZ_JALNTO010000001.1, read as the reverse complement.
TCAAGAACGATTAGCGTACATGCTCAAAGACAGTGAAGCGTCCATTGTCCTTACACAATCTAAAGCTCATGACAAAGTAAACAAATTAACTGATGACCATGTAAAAGTCATCAATATCGATTTGGCTTGCAGTCACACGGACACTGCTCAGCAAAAAAGTGAATTGAAACGAGAAGTCAAACCCCATCATCTCGCTTATATCATTTACACCTCGGGCAGTACCGGACAGCCCAAAGGAGTCATGGTAGAGCATCAGAGCATTATGAATACGCTGAATTTTCTTGAATCCCAGTATCCTGTCACTGCTGAGGACGCTTATTTATTAAAGACGAACTATGTTTTCGACGTATCCATATCGGAATTATTCGGCTGGTTTATCGGAAATGGCCGACTTATTATTCTTCCGCCAGATGGAGAGAAATCACCGCAGCAGTGCATGGATGTGATTGAAAAATATCAAGTGACCCATGTTAATTTTGTTCCTGCCATGCTGCATGTATTTTTAGAAATGGCGAAAGACAACAGGAAATTTACTGAAGAAGGACCAATCAAATACATGATGGTTGCAGGAGAAGCCTTTCCTAAGGAATTGGTGAAAAAGGCAGTATCGATCTTTAAAAACTGCCGTGTTGAAAATATTTACGGACCAACAGAAGCCTCCATTTACGCGACTTATTTTGGATGCGGAACAGGAGATATCGCCAGTCATCATACGCCAATCGGCAAGCCTGTATCCAATACGAAGATTTATATCGTGGACCAGCATTTGAAGCCTGTTCCGATCGGAAAACCTGGTGAGCTTTGTATCGCAGGCGACGGATTGGCAAGGGGCTATTATAACCAGCCCGGCCTGGCAGCGGAAACATTTATTGACAATCCGTTTGAATCTGGGACCAAGCTTTATAGATCCGGTGATTCAGCAAGATGGCTGCCTGACGGCAATATTGAATATTTAGGCCGTATTGACAGCCAGGTTAAAATTCGAGGTTTCCGAATTGAATTAGGTGCAATAGAAACGAAACTGAGTGAATATCCGGGCATTTTAGATCAGGCAGTAGTGGTCAAACAGCTGGAAGGACATAAAAAGCTGGCTGCATATTATACGGAGCAAAATGGACATCAGCCTATCGATCCAAACGATTTGCGACGCTGCCTGAAATCCAGCCTGCCGGAATATATGATACCTGCGCACTTTATCCGCCTGGATGAGATGCCGTTAACACCAAGCGGGAAAGTGAACCGCAAGGAATTGGAACATCGGAAGGTCATTTTAAATAATAGAAAAACACAACACTTACAGTTATCAGAAGTAGAAGGCAAAGTGCAGCTCATTTGGGAGGATATGCTGAAAGTCAGCGGTTTTGGGCCAGAGGACGGATTTTTCGATGTGGGAGGCGATTCACTTCTTGCCGTGGCCGTGGCGGAACGAATCCAAAAAGAATTTGACTGTGAATTCAGTGTAACGGAGCTGTTCGAGTACGCCAATATCAGGGCCATCAGCCAATATATTATTGAAATGAAAAACACAGCGGCGGCCATACCTCAAAATGAAAGCAAGCAGAATGTGACGAGGGTGAAACAAACGGAACAGACGGAACAGACGGAACAGCAAGCGCTGCCGCCGTATTTTGAAGACAGTATTGCCATTGTGGGAATCTCCTGCCAGTTTCCGGGGGCGAAAAATCATCATGAGTTCTGGAATCAAATCAAAGAAGGCAAGGAAAGTATTCAATTTTTTTCAAAAGAAGAACTGCGAGAAAATGGAGTGCCTGAAGAATTAATTCAACATCCTGATTACGTTCCTGTGCAATCTGTGATTGAGGGAAAAGATTTGTTTGACCCAGGTTTCTTTCAGATCTCTCCGAAAGATGCTGAGTTTATGGATCCTCAGCTTCGTCTCTTATTGCTGCATTCATGGAAAGCAATTGAGGATGCGGGTTATGTGGCAAAAGAAATTCCGGAAACAAGTGTGTATATGTCTGCAAGCAACAATTCCTACAGAACGTTATTGCCGAAGGAGAGAACAGGAGGTCATGAATCTCCGGATGGCTATGTCTCATGGGTATTAGCCCAAAGCGGAACGATCCCGACGATGATCTCGCACAAGCTCGGATTAAAGGGGCCAAGCTACTTTGTTCATTCCAATTGTTCTTCTTCACTAGTAGGTTTGTATCAAGCGTACAAAAGCCTAACAGCTGGTGAATCTGAATACGCGCTTGTTGGAGGCGCAACCTTGCACGCGCAGTCAGGAATAGGCTATGTGCATCAAAACGGATTGAATTTTTCAAGTGACGGGCATGTTAAGGCATTTGACGCCGCCGCTGACGGAATGGCAGGAGGAGAAGGTGTAGCTGTCGTCCTATTGAAAAAAGCTGTGGATGCGGTAAGAGACGGAGACCATATTTACGCCATCATGCGCGGAATAGGAATCAATAATGACGGAGCTGATAAGGCCGGCTTTTATGCTCCTAGCGTAAAAGGCCAAACAGAGGTCATACAGAGCGTATTGGACGAAACCGATATCCATCCTGAAACGATCAGCTACATTGAAGCACACGGTACAGGGACTAAATTAGGCGACCCTATTGAAATTTCTGCCTTAAACAAAGTGTACAAGCAATACACGGACAAAATACAATTTTGCGGAATCGGTTCGGTGAAAACCAATATCGGACATTTGGATACTGCCGCAGGGTTAGCCGGCTGCATTAAGGTTGCCATGAGCTTATCTCATAACGAACTTGCGCCAACTATCAACTGCCAGGAGCCGAATCCGAATATTCACTTTGACAGCTCTCCATTTTATGTTGTCCGCGAACGAAAATTATTACAGAAAAATCAAGGTGTACATCGGGCAGCTCTGAGCTCGTTTGGGCTTGGCGGAACGAACGCTCATGCCATATTTGAACAATATGAAAATGCCCAAGATACAAGAGCGGATAACGAAGGAAATCCTCCGTACCTCATTCCGGTATCGGCAAAGAACAGGGAGCGGCTGCAAGCATATGTAAAGGAACTGCTGACATTTGTCAGTCAAAATGATCTGACACAACACTCTTTAAGGGATTTGGCATACACCTTCCAGATCGGCAGGGAGGCGATGGACACCAGAGTTATTTTTATGGCGAGCGATATGGAAGAATGGAAGCTGCAGCTGGAGCGTTTTGTGGATGGACAACCGTTGACAGAAGGCTGTATTCAAGGAGAGAAAACGCGAGTGAAATCCGCTGATCTCTTGCTTGGAGATGAGGAAACGGAAGAACTGGTTGCATCATGGATGTCCAAAGGCAAACTGAAAAAGCTTGCCGAAGTGTGGGCCAAAGGTTTTCAGGTTGAATGGCGCCATCTTTACCCGAATGCGAAGCCGCGCCGCATGAGTCTGCCGACATATCCTTTTGCTGAAGAACGGTATTGGCCTGACATCAGCACGGGCAATCGTAAAACAGCCGTACCATCACGCTTGCATCCTTTGGTGCACCAGAATACATCTGTTTTATCGGAGCAGCGGTTCAGCTCCAGCTTCACAGGACAGGAGTATTTTATTGCTGAGCATATCATTAAAGGGATGTCGATTTTGCCTGCAGCTGTCACGCTTGAAATGGCAAGAGCCGCTATAGAACAAGGAATTGGCGGTTTAGATGATGAGGAATCCGGAATCCGCCTGAAACATGTGGTTTGGATGCGTCCGGTTGTAGCGGGAGATGAGCCGGTTACAGTAAACATCGGACTCTATGATGAAGACGGCGGACATATTCTTTATCGGATGTATGGTGAACCGGAATCCGCTGATGCAGACCCAATTGTATATAACCAGGGCATAGCGGAATTATTTCAGCCAAAGCATGCGGAGGTATTGGATCTAGGGGCGATAAAGAATCAATGTAATCAAGGCTTGATGGACACCTCCTTATTTTATGAAGGCATGATCGGAGCCGATTACGGTCCCGGATACAAGAGTGTGGAGACCGTTTATAAAGGAGACGGCCAGCTGCTTGCCAAATTATCGCTGCCGGGATCTGTCTCTCATACAGCAGCCGATTATGCTCTTCATCCAAGTTTATTGGATGGGGCGTTACAGGCGGCTGAATATTTGCAAAACGTCACCAGAGCGGAGCTTTCTGACAGTGAAGACTTTAAAGCTGCACTGCCATTTGCTTTAGAGGAGCTTGAAGTCTTTCATGAATGCGTTTCTGATATGTGGGTTTATGTTCAATTTAATTCAAAAAATAAACCGGGCGATCTGATACAGAAAGTTGATATTGATCTATGCGATGAGCATGGCAGCGTTTGTATACGGATGAAGGGGTTTTCGACGAGAGTGATGGAGGCTGACATACAAACAGAATCATCACATTCAGAAACCTTATTGCTTCAGCCCGTTTGGAAAGAACAAAAGGCTGGCGGAAAAGCGGATAAAGAATATGCAGAGCATCTCGTGTTCCTCTGTGAATGTGATCAGGATATGAGAAAAAAGATCGAAGCAGAAATGGAGCATGTCCATGTCTTCATCCTGGAAGCAAGGCCTGCTTCAGTGGATGGGCGTTTTCACTCGTATACGGAACAGGTGTTTAGAAAAGTGCAAGCGCTGATTCGCGAGAAACCGCAAGGAGATATTCTGATTCAGATCGTGACCTCCGCAGAAGGCGAGCAGCGATTGTTTTCTGGATTGACAGGGCTGCTGAAAACGGCCGAATTAGAAACGGCTAAGCTGACCGGACAAATGATTGAAATCAGCAGTGAAGAAAGCGGGGAAAGTATCGCCCGCAAACTGAAAGAAAATCAAATAAGCAGCGGCACCCATATCAGATATCAAAACGGCACACGATTTATTGCAGATTGGAGTGAAATGAAAGCGGCAAGCCGTAACATCAGCATGCCGTGGAAAAACGGCGGCGTTTATCTCATCACAGGCGGTGCCGGTGGCTTAGGCCTTATGTTCGCAAAAGAAATTGCTGAACAAACGAAAAATGCGACAGTCATTCTGACGGGCCGTTCACCTCTGACTGATAATAAAAGAGGGAAGATTGAAGAGCTTCGCGCCATAGGGGCCGAGATCACCTATCAGCAAATGGATGTTGCCGATAAAATCGCAGTGTACCAGTTAATGAACAATATCCATAAAGAACATGGCCGTCTTGATGGCATTCTTCATAGCGCGGGAATTATTAAAGATAGCTATTTGGCCAAGAAATCAGCAGAAGATTTGCATGACGTGCTGGCACCTAAAGTAAAAGGACTCGTTCACCTGGATGAAGCCAGCAAGGATTTGGCATTGGATGTTTTCATTCTCTTTTCATCTCTTTCGGGAAGTTTAGGCAGCATTGGTCAGGCTGACTATGCGGCAGCCAATGTATTTATGGATATGTATGCCGGATACCGCAGTACGCTAGCCGAACACGGTCAGCGGCATGGCAAAACGCTTTCTGTAAACTGGCCATTATGGAAAGAGGGCGGCATGAAGGTCGATCGTGAAACGGAGAAAAGACTTGTGCAGCTGGCCGGAATTGTTCCTCTGGAAGCAAAACAAGGCATACAGGCTTTTTATCAAGCGTTCAATAGTGAGGCAAGCCAGGTCATGGTGATGGAAGGCAACGTTCAGAAGATAAAACAAAACATGCTGTCAAAAACAGCCTCAGCACCTATTGAAAAGAGGGAAACAGAAAGCATGACTGAACCGGCAAAGAGCATTGACACAGGGAGTTTGCTGGATAAAGTAAAGGCGATGTTAAAGCGGGAGGTCGCCAAGCTATTAAAGGTTCCATTTGAAACGATTGATGACCATGCCGAAATGACGGTGTATGGGTTTGACTCCATTTCTATGACTGAATTCACCAACCATATCAATCGGGCATATAAACTGGCGCTGACGCCAACCGTCTTTTTTGACCATCCGACGATCCATGAGTTCGGCAAGCATTTGTCAGAAGAATATCAAGCGGTATTTGCGAAAACATTTGCTGTGCGGACCAGGTCAAAGGTTCAGGCTCAGCCTGCATTTGAACAGGATAAAACCATACATGTCACCTCAAAAAGACGCCGAAAGCAGCCGATTATGCTGCCGGCAACCATACAGAGTGAATCCGGTCCCGAGCCAATCGCAATCGTCGGAATAAGCGGCATTTTTCCAATGGCAAAAGATGTGGATGCCTACTGGAAGAACTTAAAAGAAGGCAAGGACTGCATGACGGAAATTCCGAAAGACCGCTGGGATTGGCGCGAATATGAAGGGGATCCTGCGAAGGAAGCCAATAAAACAAATGTAAGATGGGGAGGTTTTATTGACGGCATTGCGGAATTCGACCCATTATTCTTTGGCATTTCCCCGCGTGAAGCTGAACAAATGGAGCCACAGCAACGCTTATTATTGACTTACGCATGGAAAGCGATTGAAGATGCAGGGTATTCGGCAAAAAGTCTGTCAGGCACGAAAACAGGCGTATTCATCGGAACGGGTAATACAGGATACAGTTCTCTTTTATCTAAAGCGAACTCGGCAATAGAAGGGGCAGCGGCAGCTAACACGAGCCCGTCAGTCGGTCCGAATCGTGTCAGTTATTTCCTTAATCTGCATGGGCCGAGTGAACCTATTGATACGGCGTGTTCCAGTTCATTGGTAGCGATCCATCACGCCATTTCCTCAATCGAGGAAGGCACTTGTGACATGGCATTAGCCGGCGGCGTTAATACGATTATTCTGCCTGAGGTGTATATCAGCTTTGATAAAGCGGGTGCCCTGAGCAAAGAAGGCAAATGCAAGACGTTCTCAAATCGAGCTGATGGTTTTGCTCATGGGGAAGGAGCCGGCATACTGTTTCTGAAGAAGTTAAAAGCGGCCGAGGAAGCGGGAGACCATATTTATGGAGTGATAAAAGGAAGCGCAGTGAACCATGGGGGGCGTGCGGCGTCTTTAACGACGCCTAATCCGAAGGCCCAGGCGGAAGTCATTCAAACGGCATTCCAAAAGGCGGGAATCGATCCCAAAACGGTGACGTACATTGAGGCGCACGGAACAGGTACGGAGCTTGGAGATCCGGTTGAAATTAACGGATTGAAAGCGGCTTTTAAAGGGCTGGGTGTAAAAGAAGGAGACACTTCTGCCAATCATTATTGCGGCCTCGGTTCAGCGAAGACAAACATCGGTCATTTATCGCTTGCAGCCGGTGCAGCAGGAATTATTAAAATTTTAATGCAGCTTAAACACAAAACCTTAGTGAAAAGTCTCCATTGCGAGACTGTCAATCCGTATATTCAGCTTGAAAACAGCCCATTTTATATCGTTCGGGAAACAGAAGAATGGAAAGCGCTACAGAATGAGCAGGGGCAGAAGCTGCCTCGCCGTGCAGGCGTCAGTTCATTTGGTATCGGCGGGGTAAATGCCCACGTGCTCATCGAGGAATATATTCCGAAGGCGGACGCTGGCAACATACCGTCGATCACTTCTGAACATCCAGGTATTTTCGTCCTATCAGCTAAAAATGAAGCAAGACTGAAAGAATACGCACAGCAGCTGGCTGAAGCGTTAGACCAGCATATTTACAAAGACGAAGATCTCGCAAATATTGCTTATACGCTGCAAGCTGGGCGAGACGCGATGGAAGAACGGCTGGGGATCATTTCCGAGTCAATTGAGGATTTGCAAGACAAGCTAAAAGACTATGCAGCCGGCAAAAATAATGTGGAGAATGTGTATAGAGGGCGGATTGATAAAGGAACGCTGCAAATGCTGACGGAAGATGAAGAAATTCAAGAAGCGGTTGAAAAATGGATGGAGCGCGGAAAGTATGCAAAACTGCTGGAATTATGGGTGAAAGGGCTTGATGTGGACTGGGCGAAGCTGTATGGCGAGAATGAGCCGCATCGCATTAGCTTGCCTACATATCCGTTTGCGAAAGACCGTTACTGGATTTCTGATTATGTCGCAAAAAAGGGAAGCCTTGCAGCCGACAAAAAAGCATCTCACATCAGCGCATCTGTGTTACACCCATTAATGCATCAAAACACTTCGAATCTCTCGGAACAGCGGTTTAGCTCTATCTATACGGGAGAAGAGTTTTTCCTTGCAGATCATGTTGTCAAAGGCCAACGGATCTTGCCGGGAGTGGCCCATCTTGAAATGGCGCGGGCTGCCATTGAGCAGGCTGCAGAGGTACAAAACGGTCAGTATCGCATTACGCTCAAAAACACAGTGTGGGTGCGGCCGATTGTAGTCGGGGAGCAGCCGCTGCAAGTACACATCAGGCTTTTTCCGGAGGAGCATGGTGACATTACGTATGAAATCTACGGCAACCCGGAAACAGCCGGTGACAAACCAATTGTATACAGTCAGGGCGGGGCTGAATTACATCCTGCTGGGGATACGCCGGTCATTGATTTAGCATCCCTGCGCAAGAAGTGTCAGCAAACTCATTTCTCCGTAAACGAAGTATACGACACCTATAAAATGATTGGTTTTGACTACGGTCCCGCTTATCGCGGTGTAGAAAAGATTTATACAGCTGAACATTTTGTATTGGCAAGATTGTCATTGCATCCTTCTGTTTTAGATACAATTGGCCAATTCAGCATGCATCCGGGTCTGATGGACTCCGCTCTACAGGCATCCAGCATTTTGACAGGCACAGGAGATAACCGGCTGACGCTGCCTTTTGCGGTTCAAGAGCTTGAAGTCTTCGGGACATGCTCCTCGAACATGTGGGTATACGCCAGATACAGTGAAGGCAGCAAAGCAACTGATAAGGTGCAAAAGCGGGATATCGATATCTTAGATGAGAACGGCAATGTTTGCGTACGGATAAAAGGTTTGTCATTCAGAGCGGCAGAAAGCGACCCTAGATCAGCAGAGCCTGACCAAACAATGGAAACTTTGATGTTTGAGGAAAAATGGATGTCTAAGGAGATCGACAAAGACGGTCCGGAACCAGAATATGAACGGCATATTATCATGCTTTGTGAAATGAACAGACTCTCAAAAGACAGTATTGAATCAAAGCTCAAAGGAGCGGAATGTATAGTATTAGAGTCTTACCGGGAGGGTCTGGCAGAGCGATTCCAAGATTATGCCGAACAAGCGCTTGAGACGATACAGAGTATCCTCAAAAGCAAGCCGCAAGGCCATGTTCTGATCCAAATGCTTACTTCCGCGCAAAGAAAGCATTACTCTTTCTCAGGACTTTCGGCGCTCCTTAAAACGGCCGGGCTGGAGAATACAAAGCTGATCGGCCAGACGATTGAAATCGATACAAACGAAACTATGAATAGGATCGCAGACATAGTCCAAGAGAATAAAAGAAACACAGGAGATCAGCGCATTAAATATGAAAAAGGCAAACGGTACATCAATGAATTAAATGAAATTCATACGCCTGACCGTGAAATCAGATTGCCGTGGAGGGATAAGGGTGTGTACCTCATCACAGGCGGTGCAGGAGGACTTGGATTTATTTTTGCGAAAGAAATTGCAAGCCAAGTCAAACAGCCTGTTTTGATTCTTACAGGCAGGTCCGTGCTTAGCGCTGATCAGCAATTACAGCTTAGCGAACTGCAGCGTTTAGGTGCCCGTACAGAGTACAGACGGGTTGATGTGACTAAAACGGAGGCTGCGTCCGAGTTAATCACAAGGATCACAGCTGATTATGGCGACTTGCATGGCGTGATTCACAGTGCTGGACTGCTTAAAGACAACTATCTCATGAATAAAACAAATGAAGAACTTAAGCAGGTCCTCGCTCCTAAGGTAAAAGGGCTCGTAAATGTGGATGAGGCAACCGAGCATCTCGCGTTAGATTTCTTTATCCTTTTCTCTTCCATATCTAGTATCACCGGCAGCGCGGGACAGGCGGATTATGCAATGGCTAATGCATTTATGGACAGCTATGCCGCTTATCGTAATGCGCTTGTGACCGCCATGTACAGACACGGCCAAACATTTTCGATCAATTGGCCGCTGTGGAAAGAGGGCGGCATGCGTGTAAATAAAGAAACTGAAAAAATGACAATGAAAAATACGGGCGTTACGGCTATGCGAACCGAAACCGGCATTCAGGCACTTTATAAAGGATTGGCTTTTGGTAAAGATAACGTCATTGTCATGGAAGGTATCAGAGACATGATGAGAGAAAAGCTGTCTCAAAAGCAGCCTTCTGAAGATGTTCCGAATAAACCAGCGCAAGAACCGGTGACCCAGAAAGCAAGAATGGATCAAGGCAGCTTATTGGAACAAATACAAGACATTTTAAAGCAAGCAATCTCTCAATTGCTCAAAATCAAAACTGAAGAGATTGATCCGGATATGGAGTTTAATCAATATGGATTTGATTCAATCACTTTGACTGAATTCGCTAATATATTGAATGAACAATACAAGCTGGATCTGACCCCTACAATTTTCTTTGAGCATGCAACTGTTTCTGCCTTTGCCGCATATTTATCAGCAGAATATCAAGATACATTCTCGGCGCAATTTGCAGTACCTGTCAAGGAGGATCTGCCTGTACAGCCTGCGGAAAAAGCCATGAAAGACATCAGGTTTTCAACCGAAAACCGTTTTGGCAAACCAAAGGAGCTGCCAGTGAAGAAGGCAGCCGAGCATGCGCCTGAGCCCGAACCTATTGCCATTGTAGGAATGAGCGGAGTTTTCCCAAAAGCAAAGGATGTTGAGGAGTACTGGATGAATTTGAAAGAAGGCACAGATTGTATAACAGAGGTTCCAAAAGACCGCTGGGATTGGCGTGAGTACTACGGAGACCCGCTAAAAGAAGCAAATAAAACGAACGTCAAATGGGGCGGTTTTATTGATGGAGTAGCCGACTTTGATCCGTTGTTCTTCGGCATTTCTCCGCTGGAGGCTGAGCAGATGGAGCCTCAGCAGCGTCTATTAATGACCTATGCTTGGAAAGCGATAGAAGAAGCGGGACATTCAGCCCAAAGCCTATCAGGAACCAAAACGGGCTTATTCATCGGTACTGGAAACACGGGATACAGCTCTCTTCTCTCAAATGTAGATATCGAAGGCTCAGCAGCTGCTAATATGAGTCCTTCTGCCGGACCGAATAGAGTCAGTTATTTTCTGAACATTCATGGACCGAGCGAACCGATTGACACTGCATGTTCAAGCTCACTGGTCGCCATTCATCATGCAGTTTGTGCAATTGAAGCTGGAAACTGTGAAATGGCGATCGCGGGAGGCGTCAACACGGTTGTAACACCGCAAGGCCACATTGCCTACGATAAAGCAGGGGCTCTGAGCAAAGAAGGAAAATGCAAAACGTTCTCTGATAAAGCCGATGGATTTGCGGTCAGTGAAGGTGCAGGCATCCTCTTCCTGAAAAAACTAAAGGCGGCGGAACGCGACGGCGATCATATTTACGGTGTGATTAAAGGAAGTGCGGTAAATCACGGAGGCCGCGCGAATTCTCTGACGACTCCTAATCCGAAGGCTCAGGCAGAAGTCGTAAAAACCGCTTATTTCAAGGCGGGAATCGATCCGAGAACTGTGACGTATATTGAAGCGCATGGAACCGGAACGGAACTTGGCGATCCGGTAGAAATTAACGGGCTGAAGGCTGCATTTAAAGAACTGTACGAGAAAACGGGAGATCCTTCTGTTCATGCCAGCCATTGCGGACTGGGTTCAGCGAAGACAAACATCGGCCATTTATCGCTCGCAGCCGGTGTAGCCGGTGTCATCAAAATCCTGTTGCAGCTAAAACACAAAACGCTGGTAAAAAGTCTGCACAGTGAGACGATCAATCCGTATATCAGGTTGGAAGACAGCCCATTTTATATCGTGCAAGAATCCAGAGAATGGAAATCGCTGCGGGATGAAAACGGACGGGAGCTGCCTCGCCGAGCCGGAGTCAGTTCATTTGGCATAGGCGGTGTCAATGCCCATGTGGTCATTGAGGAATATATTCCAAAAGAAACTGCTCCTTCTGAACAAGCGCCAGCAGTGACATCACAGAATCCGGGCATCTTTATCTTGTCGGCAAAGGAAGAAGATCGCCTGAAGGACCAAGCACAGCAATTGGCGGATTTTATCAGCAAACATTCAATCTCAGATCGTGATCTCACTGATATTGCTTATACACTCCAAGAGGGGCGCGATGCAATGGAGGAGAGATTAGGGATTATCGCTGTCTCGGTTCAAGATTTACTGGAGAAACTGTACCTCTTTATAGAAGGACAAACCAATGCGACGAACATGTATAGAGGCAGGGCAAATAAAGGGATATTACAGACACTCAGGTCAGACGAAGACATTCAGAAAACACTCAAAAATGACTGGGAACCCGAAGTTTATACAAAACTGGTTGAATTATGGGTAGCAGGATTAAAAATAGATTGGAATAAAATGTATAACGGAAAACAGCCTAACCGCATCAGCTTGCCAACCTATCCATTTGCAAAAGAGCGCTACTGGATAACGGATATGAAAGAGGAGGCAATCACACAAAAGGCACCGACAAAAACTGTTGATACAGCAGTTTTGCACCCATTAGTACAAACCAACACTTCTGATTTGACAGAGCAGCGTTTCAGCTCAATCTTTACAGGCGCTGAGTTCTTTTTCAACGACCACAAGGTGAAGGGAAAGCCGGTCATGCCGGGGGTCACGTATCTTGAGATGGTGCATGCAGCCATTTCGCAGGCAGTGCGAGGGCTCAAAGATCATCAATCTGTCATTCATATAAAAAATGTTGTTTGGGTGCAGCCGATTGTGGCGGATGGTCAGCCTGTCCAAGTGCATATCAGTCTTGATCCTCAGCACGATGGTGAAATTGCTTTTGAAATCTTTACAGAAGACGGTGAGGGCGCACGAAAGGTACACAGTCAGGGCAGTGTTGAGATAAGAGAAGCAGGAAACATTCCTTCTCATCATATCAGCGCGCTGCAATCGCAATGCAGTCAAAGCACACTTTCAAATGAACAGTGCTATGAGTTATTTAAAGCGATCGGCATAGAATACGGGCTTGGTTTTCAAGGAATACAGCAGCTTTACATTGGCCGCAATCAAGCGTTGGCAGAGCTTTCGCTGCCGTCTGGTTTATCTCAAACGCTGAACGAATTTATTCTTCATCCAAGTATGACGGATTCTGCTTTGCAGGCGTCGATCGGGTTAAAGCTGAATTCCGGAGATGAACAGCTTTCATTGCCTTTTGCACTGCAGGAGCTTGAAGTATATAGCCCATGTACAGAAAACATGTGGGTCTCTGTCGCCTCGCGTCCAAACGAGGACAGAATACAAAGGCTGGATATTGATCTATGTAATGAACAAGGCCAGGTATGTGTAAGAATCAAGGGCATCTCCTCAAGAGTGATAGAAGAAGACATACAACGCCCTGAAAAAATAAAACCATCTGACAGCAAGGCGTCTCTTAATGGAGCGCTTCTAATGGCGCCGGTATGGGATCAAGTGCAAACGGAGAATAGCAGGATCATTCCGTCTGCTGATGAGCGTGTTGTCATTCTAGGTGGGGATGAAAACAGCAGAAACGCTGTACAAAGACAGTTCCCGCTTGCCAAAGAGCTGCACATCAAGCCGCATGATTCTATTCAACAGATGGCAAACCAGCTTGAAGCATTAGGGGCATTTGACCATATTGTGTTGATTTCTCCTTCCCATATTGCGGAGTGCGAAATCGGTGATGACATGATTGAAGCCCAAAACCAAAGCGTTATTCAACTGTTCAGGCTCATTAAGGCGATGCTTTCTTTAGGCTATGGAGAGAAGACGATAAGCTGGACGGTCGTGACAGCGAATACGCAATGTGTTGATCAGCATGACATTGTCAATCCAATTGATGCCGGTCTTCACGGTCTGATCGGCTCGATGGCAAAAGAATATACAAATTGGCAGACAAAGCTGATCGATGTAGATCGAAATGAGGATTGGCCGGTGGCTGAAATCTTTTCCCTGCCTTTCGACCAAGAGGGAAATACGTGGGCGTATCGGAACAAAACCTGGCACAAACAGCGTCTGATTCCTGTACACAGCAATCAGCCTGTGTACACCAAGTATAAACACGGAGGCGTTTATGTTGTCATAGGCGGTGCGGGCGGAATTGGAGAAGCTTGGAGCGAATATATGATTCGAACATACCAAGCGCATGTTGTTTGGATTGGCAGAAGAACAAAAGATGCATCCATTCAAAGCAAGCTGGACAGACTTGCGCGTTTAGGGCCGGCTCCGTTTTATATCGAAGCTGATGCCGCAAACCGAGAGGACTTGGAACGCGCTTATGCAGCCATCAAACAAATACATCGGGAAATCAACGGTATCATTCATTCTGCCATTGTTTTGCAAGACCAAAGCCTGATGAATATGGACGAGGAACGTTTCAGAAATGTTCTTTCTGCAAAAGTGGATGTAAGTGTGCAAATGGCTCAAGTCTTCCAGAAAGAGCCGTTGGACTTTGCTTTGTTTTTCTCTTCCGTACAATCATTTGCAAGAGCTTCAGGACAGAGCAATTATGCTGCCGGCTGCAGCTTTAAGGATGCTTTTGCTCATCGGCTTTCACAAGTATGGCCTTGTACAGTAGCTGTGATCAATTGGAGTTATTGGGGCAGCATTGGTGTTGTTTCCTCACCTGATTATCAGCGAAGAATGGCGCAGGCGGGCATAGGCTCCATTGAAGCCCCTGAAGCGATGGAAGCGTTGGAACTGCTGCTCGGGGGGCCGCTGAAACAGCTTGTGATGATGAAGATGGCGGACTGCGAAACGGGCAATGACTCAGGACAGAATGACGAAACAATTGAGGTGTATCCGGAAACTCACAGCTCCGCCATTGAGAAACTGCGAAGCTATCACCCGGGAGACAGCACAACGATACAACAACTGTTATAGGAGGGGAAGCGCCAATGCGAAACACAGAAGACATTCTCTGTAAGATGCTGTTAGCACAATTGCAGTCCATAGGATTTTTCAAGGAAAATAAGCCCCAGCCGGTGCTGCAGAATTTCTATGGCAGATGGTTTGAGGAGAGCCTATCGATTTTGGAGCGGCATGGTTTTCTTCAACAAACGGCAAATGGATACGCCGTAACCCGCTCAACAGAGGACATAAATGAATTGTGGAACGAATGGGATGAAAAAAAAGCAGACTTGCTTCAAGACAGTAACATGAAAGCCATGGTGGTGTTAGTAGAGACTGCACTTAAAGCCTTGCCGGATATTCTGACCGGCAAGGCATCTGCCACCGATATCCTTTTTCCGAACTCATCTATGGAGTTAGTGGAAGGAATCTATAAAAACAATCAAGTCGCAGACTATTTTAACGATGTGCTGGCAGACACCTTGGCTGCCTTTATGCAGGAGCGTTTAAAGCAAGAGCCTGAAGCAAGGATTCGTATACTAGAAATCGGAGCAGGAACAGGCGGTACAAGCGCGGCAGTTTTTCAAAAAATGAAACCCTATCAGTCGCATATAAAAGAATATTGCTATACAGATCTCTCCAAAGCGTTTTTACTGCATGCGGAAAAAACGTACGGTCCGGACAACCCTTATTTGACGTATAAGGTATTTAATGTGGAAGAGCCGGCGGCTGAACAACATATAGAAGCGGGCGGATATGATGTGGTTGTCGCTGCAAATGTGCTTCATGCGACGAAAAATATCCGGCAGACATTGAGAAATGCCAAAGCGGTTTTGAAGAAGAACGGCCTGCTCGTTCTGAATGAAATTAATGACCATAATATATATTCACACCTGACCTTTGGCTTGTTAGAGGGCTGGTGGCTGTATGAAGATCCCGATCTGCGTATCCCGGGGTGCCCCGGTTTATATCCAGACACATGGAAAATGGTGCTTGAGAGTGAGGGCTTTCGTTATGTTTCCTTTATGGCTGAACAATCACATCAGCTCGGCCAGCAGATCATCGCAGCGGAAAGTGACGGAATCGTCCGTCAAAAAACGCGAACAGAAAAACCAGCAGAAGAAATTATAGATTACCATCTAGATGAACATCATTCTCAAACGAAGGATAGTGATGAGGATTCTCTTCTTGAACAAACGACACAATTTGTGAAACATACGTTAGCAAAATCAATAAAACTATCACCGGAGCGTATACATGCAGAAACAACGTTTGAGAAGTATGGAATCGATTCTATTTTGCAGGTGAATTTTATTCGTGAGTTAGAAAAACTGACGGGTGAGCTTCCGAAAACAATTTTATTTGAACACAGCAATACGAAAGAACTCGTCGATTTTCTGATAAAGGAGCATGAAGGGAAGCTGCGGACATCACTGCTGAAAGAAAAATCACAGCCCGCAAATAAAGAAACTTCTATTCAAGTGAAGCCAGTAAAATCTGAACAGCCGTTTACATATGAAACGCGCCGTTTTAGCGGAGACCAGCAGCTAATTAAAACTCAGCAAGCAAAGGCGAATCCAAAATCAGAAACCGAAACAGCGAAAAACATAAAGGCAATCCCTTCTCATAGAACTACACCGAATCATTACGGCACAGAAGATATTGCAATTATCGGCATAAGCGGACGTTATCCGATGTCTGAAAACGTAGAAGAGCTCTGGGAGCATTTAATAGCTGGGGATAATTGTATTACAGAGGCTCCGCAATCAAGATGGCGGACATCTTTAGTAAACACTTTGTCGAAAGAATCATTACAATCGGCAGATAAGAAGCGCTACGGCGGATTTTTAAAAGACGTACATGCGTTTGATCATCATCTTTTTGAAGCGGATCAGAATCAAGTAATGGAAATGACGCCGGAACTTCGTTTATTTTTAGAAACCGTCTGGGAAACTTTTGAGGACGGCGGCTATTCCCAAATCCGATTAAATGAACTGCAGGACAACGGAACGGGAGTAGGTGTCTTTGTTGGAAACATGTATAATCAGTATTTTTGGAATATCCCTTCATTAGAACAAGCGGTGCTGAGCTCTAATGGCGGAGACTGGCATATTGCAAATCGCGTTTCTCATTTTTTTAACCTGACAGGACCAAGTCTGGCTGTCAGCTCCGCATGCTCCAGTTCATTAAACGCAATCCATCTTGCATGTGAGAGTTTGAAACTGAAAAACTGTTCGATGGCAATAGCCGGCGGTGTCAATTTAACACTGGATCTCTCAAAATATGATGCACTGGAGCGCGCAAATCTTTTAGGGAACGGACATCAAAGCAAGAGCTTTGGAACAGGAAGCGGGCTTATTCCGGGTGAAGGTGTCGGAGCCGTCCTGCTAAAACCGCTCTCTAAGGCGATAGAAGATCACGACCATATTTATGCCGTCATCAAAAGCAGCTTTGCCAATCATAGCGGCGGAAGGCAGATGTATACAGCGCCAGACCCGAAGCAGCAAGCTGCATTAATCTCCAAGTCCATTCAGCAATCCGGCATTGATCCGGAAACAATCGGCTATATAGAATCTGCGGCAAATGGTTCAGCGTTAGGCGACCCGATTGAAGTAATCGCACTATCTAATGCATTTCAACAGTATACAAATAAGAAACAGTTTTGTGCGATAGGCTCTGTAAAATCGAATCTTGGACATTTGGAGGCGGCTTCCGGCATTTCTCAGCTCACGAAAGTTCTGTTGCAGATGAAAAAGGGGACGCTTGTGCCGACGATTAATGCAACCCCTGTCAATCCAAATATTAACCTGGAAAACACAGCATTTTATCTGCAAAAACGAACGGAGCCGTGGCAGCGGTTAAAAGATCCCGATACAGGAAAGCATCTGCCCAGAAGGAGCATGATTAATTCTTTCGGAGCGGGAGGGGCCTATGCGAATCTCATTATAGAAGAATTTATCGGCGCTGCATCTGAGCAACAACATCCAGTGCCTCACCAGCAGGAATATCTGGCCGTTTTTTCTGCGAAAACGAAATGGAGCCTGCTCAGCTATCTCGAAAAACTGCGAGTGTTTTTAGAAAAAAAACCATCTTCTTCTATTGGATCAGTTGTACGCTCACTGCACAGGATCAACCATGACTTAGAACATCGGGCTGCATTTTCGGTATCGTCGACGCAGGAATTGATTGAAAAACTAGAGATTCTCCAAAAAACAAAAGAAAGCTCACTCCAGGATGGTATCTATACATCCTTTGATTTACAATCAGATGCGATTTCTACGAATGCAGGGTCTGCTCATGAAGAAACAAGCTTAACTGCACAGCAATGGGCTGCGGGGGCTTCGATTCATTTTGACCATATACATCAAGGGAATGAAACTGGCTGGATCAATCTGCCTCACTATGCATTTGACCATCAAACAGTCTTTCAATTTGGTGCCCTGCCTCATGAAGAAGGGAAAAGGCATGATGAGCAAACGGTTAATCATCCGCTGATACAAGCTTCATTCGAATACGATGAGCCTTACGTTCAAGGCCATGTGTTCAACAAAGAACGGGTGCTCGTCGGTGCAACCTATGCAAGTCTTGCGATTGACGCATTTTTTGAAATGTTTCCTGAGGAAATCAGCGGCCGTATCAGTAAATTAAGTTATCTAAATCCTGTTGTCATAAACCAGGGGCAAACAATTGAAGTAAAAGCTGATCCTCTTCAGAAAGATCATGCAATCGATTTGCAAATCATGTATCGTGAGCGGGCATCTGAGACGTGGAAGCCTGCCGCAATCGGGCAATGCCAAAAAGATCATTTTGAAACAAAAAAAGTCAATATCGAAAGCGTAAAACGTTCGTTAACCGAGCTGGATCATATTGACCAAATGTATCAAACCATCGACGGCGGCGCTGAGTGGGGAGACTTGTATAAAACCATCACTCATCTGTACAGAGGCAATAATTCAATCCTTGCAAAAGTGCGTTTGTCTCAAAACGGCATGACAAATGCGCATCATTACACTGTCAGCCCATTGATTACAAACAGTGCTTACCTGGCAATTCTCAGTTTCATAGAACAATTAGACATAGAGGGGCATTTCTTGCCATTTGGAATCAACGATATTCAATTCACAAAAAATAAAATAAGAGAAGATTGCTGGCTTTTGATTACTTTCGTTAAGAATACCGGTGACATGCTGCTGTTTGACATAGACGTGATGAATGAAGCGTCAGAGACGGTGCTGCGCTATTCAGGTTACTCTTTAAAGCAATTCCGCTTAACAGATCGAGGAAGCAAAGAGGAAAATCAGGAAGTTCAAATACACGATATAAGAGACCGTATTCGAAGCTATATCACAGATAAACTGGCTGAGAAGACGGCCAATCCATCAAAACTGTCTCTTGCAAAAGTTCATATCATGGATTTAGGGATCGATTCTTCCCAATTGATTGCGTTGACAAGAGAGCTGGAATCAGAGACAAAGATTGAGCTAAACCCTACATTGTTTTTTGAATATCCGACTCTTCAAGAACTGGCCGATTTTTTTGCCGAAAAACATGAAAAATCCTTTGTTCAATTGCTTGGAGGGGCCAAGCAACAGCAGGAATCCCCGAATATAAAAGAAAATAAAATAAAGCAAATGCAAACCTATGAAAGAAAGACGGATGAAACAAAAGAATATACGGCAGACGGTATAGCCATTATCGGCATGTCGGGGCAGTTTCCAAAAGCAAACAATGTAACGGAATTTTGGGATAACCTGATTCACGGGAGGAATTGTATTTCTGAAGTGCCGGAAGAACGCTGGGATTGGCGAAAATATACCGAAAAAACTGATGGGAAGCAGTCAAGCCTCCAATGGGGCGGGTTTATAGAAGGCATAGGTGAGTTTGACCCGCTGTTTTTCGGCATTTCACCGAAAGAAGCAGCGACAATGGATCCCCAGGAGTTTCTGCTTTTGACACATGCGTGGAAGGCGATGGAAGACGCCGGTATAACAGGCCAAGCCTTATCCAGCTGCCCGACAGGAGTTTTTGTCGCAGCCGGCAATACAGATGCGGCTGTGATTCCTTCCTTAATGCCAAACCGCATTTCCTATGCGCTGAATGTAAAAGGGCCAAGTGAATATTATGAGGCTGCCTGTTCCTCAGCTCTCGTCGCTTTGCACAGAGCGATTCAATCCATTCGAAACGGCGAATGTGAGCAAGCCATTGTTGGCGCTGTGAACCTTCTGCTCTCACCAAAGGGCTTTATCGGCTTTGATTCAATGGGATATTTGAGTGCGGAAGGGAAAGCCAAGTCCTTTCAAGCAGGGGCGAATGGATTTGTTCGAAGTGAAGGTGCAGGGGTTCTCATCATTAAACCTTTACAAAAAGCCATTGAAGACTCTGATCATATTTATTCTGTCATTAAAGGGACAGGTGTATCGCATGGTGGCAGGGGAATGTCACTGCACGCGCCTAATCCGATCGGAATGAAGGATGCGATGAAGAAGGCTTACCAAGGGTCGCAAGTAGATCCGAAAACTGTGACTTATATAGAAGCGCACGGGATCGCCTCGCCAGTGGCTGATGCTATAGAAGTGGAAGCGTTGAAATCGGGATACAGACAGCTCGAATCGGAGCATTCACACCAACTGCAAGGAGAAATGCCATGTTACATCAGCAGCTTAAAGCCGAGCATCGGGCATGGAGAACTGGTCTCAGGCATGGCTGCTCTTATGAAAGTCAGCATGGCGATGCAGCATAAAACAATACCTGGTATTCCCGGTTTTAATTCATTGAATGATCAGGTGTCAATAAAGGAAACACGTTTCCGGATGATTGACGGAAATCAGCAGTGGGAAGAAATACAGGATGATGCAGGCAGAACGATACCACGCAGAGCAAGCATTAATAGCTATGGTTTTGGAGGAATAAACGCGCACATCATCTTAGAAGAATATGTTCCTTCTCATACAGAACCAGCAATTGAACATACAGATGAGCCGCACATTGTGGTGCTTTCTGCAAAAAACCAAGACAGACTAAGAGCCGTTGTTCAACAGATGCTTGACTATGTAAAACAGCAAAAAGAACTGTCTTTACAAAATTACGCTTACACACTTCAAGTCGGACGAGAAGAGATGAGTGACCGGATGGCCTTGGTCATCCGCAGTAAGGATGAACTCGTACTCGGATTGGAAGAGTACTTAACAGCTGCGGAAAAAGCCGAAAAGCCGAAAAGCACTGTACCTTGCTTTATCGGAAATTCAGAAGAAGGCTTGTCAGATATCGGCGCCTTGCTTGAGGGAACATTGGGCGATATCGTGATGCAGACACTATTGTCTGAAAACCATCTTGAAAAGATCGCGTTTTGCTGGGCAAAAGGAGTGCAAATTCCATGGGAGCAGCTTCATCAAGGAAAAGGTGCGCGGAGAATATCATTGCCTGCCTATCCGTTTGAAAAAAGAAATTGCTGGAATGGCTTTCTGTCACCAGAGATAGCACCTGCTTTTTCAAATGATGAGATTCCCCTTCACAAAAGAAACGATATTCAAATGATATCTGATGTATTGGGCATGACGCCTAAAGAATTAAATCCTCAAAAGGCATTACAAGATTACGGGTTTGATTCTATCGTTTGTATACAGTTATTGCAGCAATGGCAAGCAGAAGCTGGCCTGTCAATCAGCCTGGCAGAGCTGCAAACGTGTCAAACCGTGCAGAATATGGTGGACTTGATAGCAACAAAACGGGAAAACACAGTACAAGACCAGTCAGTCCAGACTGTCAGCCGGTCATTTCCGGAATTAATACCGTTAAACGATGGCAAGCGGGGGCGCCCTGTATTTTGGTTTCATGGAGGAGTAGGCGGTGTAGAAATCTATACGCCATTTGCGAAGAAAAGCCAGCGTCCTTTTTACGGCATTCAAGCCAGAGGCTTTATGACAAATCATGCTCCTTTACACGGAATTGAACAAATGGCTTCCTATTATATAGACATTATTCGAGCCGTACAGCCGGAAGGCCCTTATGATGTAGGCGGATATTCCTTAGGCGGACTGCTCGCATATGAAGTAACACGCCAGCTGCAAAGCCAGGGGCTTGCTGTAAAAAGCATGGTCATGATTGATTCCCCTTACAGTCCTGGACGTGAACAAAATGAGCCTTCTGTAAAAACATCAATGCTTCAAACGATAAATACGATGCTGGCATCTATTGTTCAGCCGGAAAAGCTTACAGACGTTCTCATCAGCCGTGAAGAGGTAGATGTTGACAGAGAGGAAGAGGAATTTTTAACTGAACTGATTGGTTTAGCAAGAAAGCGGGGATTAAACAAACCGGAGAAGAGAATACGGACTCAGCTTAACCAAATGGTCAAAGCTCAGCATGCTTATGAATTTGAGGCGTACACTGTGCAGCCGCTTGTGGATCCTGAAGCGGTAAAATGTTATTATTTCCGCAATAAAAGCAGGTCATTCCTTGGAGACTTGGACATTTACTTTGCCATTTCAAATGAAAAAATACCGTTGGATGATACTGCCTACTGGGAGGAATGGGAGCGGCAAATCCCTCAATTCCATCTTGTGGATGTCGATTCCAGCAATCACATGATGATGTTAACAGAATCTAAAGCGTCCAGCGCCATGCTGGAGTTTTGTGAAAAACTATACTCAAACAGAGGCGTAGTAAACGCGAATTTCCTTAAGGCTTTTCGCAAAAAACATGAAGCCAGCGAAGAAAACGCAGATGAATTGGTAAAGCGCTGAGAAAATATAAAATCCCCCTTTAAAAGGGGGATTTTTATCTGCTGGAAGAAATCAGCTGAGGTGTGAAAGTGAATCTTTCCTTGCAAGTGAGACCGGAAGACTTTCTAATCCTCTTAAAAAAGCATTTTTTCTCCATTTCAACTCTTCTGGCGTTACCGTAAGTTCAATTTGCGGAAATCGTTTCAGCAGTGCGTTAAACGCAATTTGTCCTTCCAATCTTGCCAGCGGCGCTCCTAAACAGAAGTGTATCCCAAAGCCGAAAGAGATATGCCGATTAGGTGTTCTGGTTATATCGAATGTTTCTGGATTTTCAAATCGTTCAGGATCTCGATTGGCAGAACCGATTCCTATAAAAATCATGTCTCCCTTTTTGATAGAATGGCCTTGGTAGGAGAAGTCTTCAATGGCCCACCGATTTGCCATCATAACGACAGGGGAGGTGTAGCGCAGCAATTCTTCAACGGCTGTATCTATCATTTCAGGATGCTGTTTCAGTTTCTCTAATTCTTCCTTGTGCTGAAGCAATGCAAGGGTGCCAGATCCGATTAAGTTAACCGTCGTTTCAAGTCCTGCTACCACCAAAAGGAACAGCATAGAGTAAAGTTCTTTTTCACTTAACGTTTGGCCGTCTTCTTCAGCATGCACAAGTTTACTGATCAAATCGTCTTTTGGCTGTATTCTTCTTTCATGAATTAACTTGCCAACATAGTCTTTAAACTCCCGAAGAGCCTGATTGGTCAGTTCTCGGTTGGCCTCTGAAGTATCAACCATGGCATTGGTCCATATTTGAAACTGTGCCCGATCCTCTTTCGGTATGCCCATCATTTCAGAAATCACGATAAACGGTAACGGAGAGGCAAAGGATGCCATGAAGTCCGTTTCATTCTCTTTTTCCATTTCATCTAACAATCGTTCAGTAATTTGTTCGATGCTGATGCGTAGATTTTCAATGGTGCGGGGGGTAAATGCTTGATGAACCAGTGACCTTAAACGAGTATGGTCAGGTGTGTCTTTTGCCAGCATATGATCTGATACAAAATCAACGTCTTCACTGACATTGAGCATTTCAATTTGTTCTTTGCTCATTACGTTTTTAACGTCTCTTGTAATTCGGTTGTCTTTAAGAAATGCCATGCAATCATCGTAACGGGTGATTAACCACGCCGGATATGTACTTCCAAAACGGTGTAATTCGAATCGATGAATGGGTGCTTGTTCTCTAAAACGGCCTAAAACTGAAAAGGGGTTTTCATGAAACTCTTTAGCATGCGGATGAAACATCAAATTTTCCATTTTCCATTCTCCTCGCCTAATAGATTAAGACAGATGCATTTATTCAGTTTAGACCAGATGTAAAAGAAAGCTTTGCGCAATCTGTATAACAGAATCCCATTGGAAACGACAACCTGTTATGTCTAAAACTATATATCTATTTTAGGTGCCGTTCAATAGTTTTGGGACGAAAATATCGGCTTGCGGGTAAGGAAATGATTCCATGCAAAAAAGCGCCTTTGGGGCAATTTCAAAAGCGCTGTATTCTTTCGACCAGGTGAAAGTTTCTTCATTTGTTTTGTACATCAATAGTATATACCGCACGATCTGTCAGTACCTTCAATCCGCCATTTTCTTGGTGAATGTGAATATCCCCTAATAAAGGAATTTCATAAGCGTTCTGCGGAAGCGGTACGTCCCCAGCTTCAGTAAAGGTTGTTCCTTCGCCTTCCAGGACGAGTTCGTCATTTGCAACGTAGTCGTCAGGGTGGTTTGCGCTGCGTATGCCCACTTTTTGAAGGTGAAGAACAATCTGATCCAAATCTGAAATCTCGTCTTGGTTATTGGTCAGTTCGCCTTTTCTAATATCAAGCGTCTGGCCGATCCGCTCTCTCAACCATTCAGAAAGCTCAGTATTGTTGAGTGCCATCAGTCATTCCTCCTTTTGATCTATACTGTAACTATTCCCAATTGTTTTATGTTTTACACTCTGCTGGGATATACCGGCTTATGTATGCTAAAAACACTGCTGACCCTTTAACGAACCAGCAGTGTTCACGAAATTCATGAAATCTTATTCACCAGGAATAGCTTTCTCAGCATTGATCGCTCCGGCACCGTAAATATTCGGGTCTTCGCCTGTCCATTTATCAGCCCCATTTTTAAGCAGCTCTTTTACTTCGTCTGGCGTAAGATCCGGATTCTGCTGGAGTATTAAGGCGGCGATTCCCGCACAGATCGGCGTTGCCATTGATGTCCCCGACATTGTAAAATACTGAGACCCTACACGGCTTGATTTTTGCAGCTTATCGATATATGAATTCGGTGAGCGAAGGGAAATGATATTTACGCCCGGTGCTAAAATATCGGGCTTTTCTTTCCCGTATACAGTCGGTCCGCGGCTTGAGAAAGAAGCAACTGTGTCATCTTCGCTGCTTACTGTATTGTGATCGTCAAACGCGCCGACAGTAATGACTTTTTCGCTTACACCAGGGCTTGAAATTGTCTGCGGATCAGGGCCTGAATTTCCGGCAGCAACACAGACGACAATCCCGGCGTTCCAAGCTTCTTCAACTGCTTTGACTAATGGATCTTCCAGTTCATTGTCATAACGCAGCGCATCGCCGCCAAGGGACATGCTGATAATATCAATTGGTTCATCCGGATTGTCCTCATTATATTGAATACACCATTCGACGCCTTCAATAATGTCCGCTAACGTGCCTGAACCTTGTTTGTTCAGCACTTTTACTCCGATTAAATTGGCTTCCGGTGCAGGTCCGCGGTATTGGCCGGAAGATGACGCGCCGCTGCTTGCGACATCACCTGCGCAGTGTGTGCCATGTCCATTATCATCATACGGCTCTGTTTTTTGGTTTACCATATCGGCAAATCCAATAATTCTTCCCTCTAAGTCAGGGTGCGGGTAGATTCCTGTATCGACTACTGCGACTGTAACGCCTTTACCGGTTAAGGTTTGCCCGCTTCTGACGACTTCCTTTGCATGGCTTGCTTCGGCTGCTGTGTCAAGAAGCGCTTTGACTTCGCGGTTTAAATACACTTTGCGAATATCGCTGCATTCAGAAAGAAGAGAATGCAATGCTGAAGGGGTAACCTCTGCGCTGCAGCAATTGATTTTGTTAAAACGGTTTTTTAACTTGCTGCGTTTTTCTTTTTGTAAAACCTGTCCCGCAATTTGAAAGCCTGCCTCATGGCAGCCTTCCTCGAATTCAATGATGACCGACATTTTTTTTCTGTTTTTTAATTTTGTTTCAAAAAACTGATGTAAAAAGCAAGGAGTCCACTTGAAGGGCTTGTAGAGCTGCAAGACGCTTTCACGCAATGGCCAATCAAGCTTATGAGCGTTTGCTCTCACCATTTGTACCATAGAGTAGCCAAACATCGATTTTCCTCCTGTTATGAAGTTCTCTGTATACTCTATGAGTGGCTCATATGTTTGGTAAGTTTGTTTGTCCTTTAGAGGAGGCGGACAAGAGTTTGTTTTTATGAATCTTTTGAATCTGATACGAAAGAATCATGTGTACTGTTAATCATTGGGCATTGAAAAAGAACGTTTGTTCGTATTATCATTTATATATATCAAACAGGAGGGAGCGATAATCGTATGAATATCTTCTTACGCCGGTCTTTGGAAGATCAGATACCAATCAGCATTATATATATGAAGAAAGACGGCACCATAACAAAAAGAACGATTATCGTCAGGCAGAAAAGCAAAACACAAATTAAAGCTTTTTGTTTTACAAACCATCAGATCAGAACGTTTTTATTAGACTCTATCCTCTCCTGTGACTTTGTGCGAACAAGGAAGCAAGAACCCCGGTTCGCAGGACTATAACAGGCTGTCGCTTCAGCATCCCGGACAGCCTGGTTTTTAGTAAAACCTTCCTTATTCCTCTATACATTTAATTACCAAGTGAGGTTATTCCTACCTTTTTCGTTTTTCCTCTCAATCTTTTTTCACTGATATTTGAATATAACCGCTGATAAATGTGACATTCAATTGATTTTTTGAAACCGGGAACTTTTTCACTGATGATATGGTGTATACAATGGTAAGATAAAACCTATTGACTATACCTCATATAATGAACCTTGCCATTCTTGTGAAAGGAGTTTAACATGAGAAGATTTTTACTAAATGTCATATTAGTCTTAGCCATAGTCTTATTCATAAGATATGTTCATTACTCATTAGAACCTGAACCATCCAACCAGCC
This sequence comes from Bacillus sp. 2CMS4F, assembly GCF_023161785.1. Classification (NCBI taxonomy): domain Bacteria; kingdom Bacillati; phylum Bacillota; class Bacilli; order Caryophanales; family Bacillaceae; genus Bacillus; species Bacillus sp. 2CMS4F. Next base: position 249,008 of record NZ_JALNTO010000001.1, on the reverse strand, counting down.
GGATACATATTCAAATTTCAGCAGTCTGGCAGAGAATGAGGACCCTGCTGATTATGATATTTCTTATCAAGAGAAAAAAGGGAGCAAAGTTTTAATCATGTCTCCGCACGGCGGAAGAATTGAAGGCGGAGTAAGTGAGCTTGTGCGTTATTTCAACGATGACTACTCGACTTACCTGTTTGAGGGCTTAAAGTCACATGATAATCAAACGCTGCACATTACAAGCACCAACTTTGATGAGCCATTGGCTAAAGAGAAGATCAAGGAGCACCAGTACGTTGTCGCTTTTCACGGATATAAAGGAGAAAAGAAAAATACACTTGTCGGAGGAACAGACCGTAAGCGGGCGAAAATGATTGTCAGAGCTCTTGAAAATAGAGGGTTTTCAGCCGAATTAGCGTCCTCTCAAAGCGGCCTTGCAGGATTAAGTGCAGATAACATTAATAACCAGGGGGAAACCGGGCTGAGTATCCAGCTGGAAATCAGCCGTGAACAGAGAGAAGCCTTTTTTGATGATTTTTACTATAAAGATAGGAAATACACGAAAACCAGTGAATTCTACTCTTATGTCCGGGCGATAAAACATGTACTTGAAAAAGAATATTCCTAATAAGCAAATCAGAGGACAAAATCAAGGAAGATCAGTAGACTGAAATGGAATCCATTGAAGGAGGCAATCAAATGGCAGATCATCATTTTTATTTAAAAGCGAATTGGCCGGGAAAACGCAATGATGTCGGCACAATCGAAAGCGGCAATCTCATCACGTCTATTTCTATTCCTAAAGAAATGGACGGACCGGGGGAGGGGACCAACCCGGATGAAATGCTTCTCGGGGCAGCGGCAACCTGTTATATTATTACGCTTGCTGCTATGATGGAAAGAAGCGGACTGGAAAAAGAAGATCTGCAGATGGAATCAGAAGGCATAGTCGATGTGACAAGAGGGATCTTTACATACAAAAAAATCATTCACCGCCCCGCAGTAGTCCTCAGACACGATGCCTCAGAAGAAGACGTTGCGTTAGCCCACAAGCTTTGTGAAAAAGCGGAGTCTTCCTGCATGATCTCACGAGCCATTCAAGGAAACGTCGAACTGCAGCTAGAAGCTTCTGTAAAAATATCGGAGCAATCATAAAAAAGCAGACGGTCACTGACAGGCCGTCTGCTTTTTTTCTTTATTAGGGGCTTTTGACTGATTTAACAGCACAACGCCTGCAATAACGAGTGTCAGCCCAAATATACCCTTCAAGCTGATGGTTTCGCCAAAAAGCAAAAAACCGACTACAGCTGTAAGCGCCGTCCCGATACCGGACCAAGTGGCGTAAGCGCTTGATAAGTCTATGGTTCTTAAAGAAAAGCTTAAAAACGTGAAGGCGGACAGAAATCCGGCAGCCACTCCGATAATAGGCCAGAATTGCGTAAAGCCTTCGGAGAGTTTGAGCATTGTGCTCCCAAATACCTCAGATAATATGGCAAGAGCCAAATAAAGAAATCCTCTCATATACAACACTCCCTTACTGCCAATTAAGCAGCACGACACCTGAAATTAATAGACCAATCCCAATAAGTCCTTTTACATTCAGTTTTTCCTTGAAAAATTTTGCCCCGATAACGGCCGTCAGCACCGTACCCACGCCGCTCCATGTCGCATATGAAAGGCTTAGAGGGATGCGGTTTAAGGTAAGCGACAGCATATAAAAGGCAAGGGAATAACCAATCACGACCAATGCACTCGGCTTCCACTTTTTGAAGCCGTCAGACACTTTCAGCATGGCCGCTCCGATTGATTCTGAGCATATGGCAATTGTGAGGAATAAGTAACCGATCATCATCGTAATCCTCCTCACTCAAAATATGATAAATGTAAGTTAATGAAAAGATCATCAGCTAGAAAAATATTAGTGCAAACCTATGTATGAGTCAAGAGATTCATTTTAACTCAGATTCGGGGGATAAAAAAGACCCCTTTTATAAGGGGTCTGCCGGGTTTAGTAGTAATATGGGTATGGGGGATAAGGATATCCGCCATAAAAATAAGGGTTAAATAAAGCACTTCCTACCAGTCCGCCTACCAGCCCGCCAAAAAAAGGTCCTCCGTAAAATCCAAACGGCCGTCCAAAGCCATAGCCAAACCCAGGTCTTCCAAATCCAAAACCTGGCCGTCCAAACCCGTAGCCGAACCCTGGTCTGCCAAAGATTCTTGCATCATTTTCGTCAATGAAATATTCCACTTCGTTCATTTTTTCTTTCCTCCAATAATAAAATGTAGATGATGCAGTGTATTCAGCCTACCCAAATTTGATTGGGCGTTCAGCTGAAAAAGAAGGAGAGTGAATTGATTGGGCCTGTATCAGTCTGACTGGGCCATGGCGCCGCCTCACGTACATGCTTATCGTGCTAAAACAACCAGTGAACAGGGGCATTATCATATCATTGAAGGTTTTACTCAGCCGGCAAACGGAACGAATACGGATCGCCATACACACTACTTCACTGGGATTACTTCGTTTGAAAATGGCCATTTTCACCGCTATTACGGGATCTCGGGCCCTGCCATTCCCCGGGCTGACGGCACACATTATCACGAAATTGAAGAAAATACTTATCTCGCTTATAACGAGCCGATTCAGATCCGTTACGGAGGCGTTGTGTACGATCCCCGAAATCACAGCAAAAAAACGCATCGCCATCATTTGAAAGGCAAGACACGGGAAATTGTAGGAAATGAGCCTCTTGGCTGGTAGAAGAGATGTTTACTGCTGCAAAAAAAGGGCAAAATGGATAGGTGGTTATATATGATGAATGCTATAATGGGGGGAGATTTGTAAAAGAGAGTGATACATAGTGAAAAATAACAAACAGCCCGTTGTCATATTAGTCGGACCAACGGCAGTGGGGAAAACCAATTTAAGCATTCAGCTTGCTAAGGCTTTGAACGCAGAAATTATCAGCGGAGATTCCATGCAGGTTTATAAAGGAATGGACATCGGGACAGCTAAAATCTCTGAACAGGAGACAGAAGGTGTGCCGCATCATCTGATTGACATTCTAGACCCGGCAGATTCTTTTTCCACCGCGGATTATCAAGGCTTGGTCAGAAATAAAATCAGCGAGATCGCAAAAAAAGGAAAGCTTCCGATGATTGTAGGCGGTACGGGGCTTTACATTCAATCCGTCCTTTACGATTATACCTTTACGGAAGAGGCGAACGATCCGGCGTTTCGGGAAGAAATGCAGAAGGCTGCGGCGCAGGAGGGGGCTGAATTCCTTCATGCTAAGCTGGCTGCGGCTGATCCGGAGGCAGCAAAAGCGATTCATCCGAATAATACAAGAAGAGTGATTCGCGCACTGGAGATTTTACATACATCTGGTAAAACGATGTCGCAGCATTTAAAAGAGCAAAAGCGGGAGCTGCTGTACAATGCTGTATTAATCGGGCTTACAATGGACAGAGACACGCTTTACGACAGGATTAATCAGCGAGTCGATCTGATGATGGAAGCCGGACTTCTTCCGGAAGTGAAACAGCTCTACGACCGAAAATTGAAAGACTGTCAATCGATACAGGCGATCGGCTACAAGGAGCTGTACGCATATTTTGACGGATTTGTGACACTTTCTGAGGCTGTCGAGCAATTAAAACAAAACTCCAGACGGTATGCAAAACGCCAGCTGACGTGGTTTCGCAACAAAATGCCGGTTGACTGGTTCGATATGACCCCGCCTGTTGATATGGAGCTGAAAAAAAAGGAAATTTTCACACATATAGCAGGAAAACTGCAACTTTAATCGAAACTGTATGATATAGAGAATCAAGGAGGACGAAACATGAAACCGATTAATATTCAGGATCAGTTTTTGAATCAAATCCGCAAAGAAAATACGTATGTAACTGTTTTTTTACTGAACGGCTTTCAATTGCGCGGCCAGGTGAAAGGCTTTGATAACTTTACCGTATTGCTAGAATCGGAAGGTAAGCAGCAGCTTATATATAAACATGCGATCTCAACTTTTGCACCGCAAAAAAACGTCCAGCTTGAATTAGAATAGACCATAAAGATAAAAACGAAATAGAAGAACCTCGGGCTGAAAGCCCGAGGTTTTTTGTGTCACAGAAATTCCTATAGAGATTACAAAAAATACAGGAAATTGGTTATTTGTGTAAAAACCCTATTGTTGTACAATGATTTGTAATCACTGGAAAGGGGAGAGGAAAATGATTCACAAACGAAAACGTGCCATATCATGCGGTCTGGTGTTTTTCTTAACATTGCTGTTTGTCACGCTGCCGGTATCTAAAACTTGGGCTGCAAGCGTAAATGGCACGCTGATGCAGTACTTTGAATGGTACCTGCCTAATGACGGACAACATTGGAAACGTTTGCAAGAAGATGCGGGGCATTTATCTGAAATTGGAATCACTGCTGTATGGATTCCGCCTGCATACAAAGGAACGAGTCAATCTGACAATGGATATGGCCCATATGATTTGTACGATTTAGGAGAATTTCAGCAAAAAGGGACGATGCGAACAAAATACGGCACAAAACCGGAGCTCCAGTCAGCGATCAGCTCCCTGCATTCGCAAAACATCCAAGTATACGGTGATGTTGTTTTGAATCATAAGGCAGGCGCGGATGCAACGGAAGATGTAACCGCGGTCGAAGTGAATCCAAACGATAGAAATCAGGAAACATCAGGAGAGTATCAAATAAAAGCATGGACAGGCTTTCATTACCCGGGCCGCGGAAGCACGTACAGCGATTTTAAGTGGCATTGGTACCATTTCGACGGAGCGGATTGGGACGAATCCCGAAAGCTGAACCGCATCTATAAGTTTCGAGGGGATGGAAAGGCATGGGATTGGGAAGTATCAAGGGAAAACGGCAACTACGATTATTTGATGTATGCAGACGTTGACTATGATCATCCGGATGTTGTCGCAGAAACGAAAAGATGGGGTACCTGGTATGCAAACGAGCTTCAACTCGACGGTTTTCGGCTCGACGCTGTTAAACATATTAAATTTTCTTTTCTGAGTGATTGGGTAAAGGCAGTCAGACAATCAACAGGAAAGGAAATGTTTACAGTTGCAGAGTATTGGCAAAATAACCTGAACGAGCTCGAAAACTATTTGAATAAAACTGATTTTAAGCAATCTGTTTTTGATGTCCCGCTTCACTATCATTTGCAGGCCGCATCCTCACAGGGGGGCGGCTATGATATGAGACATTTGCTGGATGGCACTGTCGTATCGAAGCATCCGATGCAAGCGGTAACATTTGTGGAAAATCATGATACACAGCCGGGGCAATCATTGGAGTCGACTGTACAAACATGGTTTAAGCCCCTCGCTTATGCCTTCATTTTAACAAGAGAGGCTGGTTACCCGCAGGTTTTCTATGGAGATATGTATGGAACAAAGGGTTCATCGTCAAGGGAAATTCCGTCGCTCAAAAATAAAATAGAACCCATTTTAAAAGCGCGTAAACATTATGCATACGGGACCCAGCATGATTATTTTGACCATGAGGATGTGATTGGCTGGACGAGGGAAGGTGATCAATCGGCCGCCCAATCAGGATTGGCTGCATTAATCACAGACGGTCCTGGCGGGTCAAAGAGGATGTACGTCGGAAAACAAAATGCCGGCGAGACATGGTATGACATTACTGGGAACCGCTCCGATCCTGTTACGATTCATTCTGATGGATGGGGAGAATTTCATGTAAACGGAGGTTCAGTATCCATTTATGTACAGAAGGAAGAAAGGGAGGGGCTGAAAGGCTAAAACAGCAGTCTCTCTGGTTTTTTAACTTGCGTGGTCTTTTTTATAATGAGAACATAAGAAGGGGGAAAGTGTATATAATGTAAAAAATTTGAACGCAAGAGGAGTGAACGAATGTTTTCTGAATCCGAAGCGGAGTTGAGACGAATCAGAATTGCACTTGTCTGGATTGCTGTGTTCTTATTGTTTGGTGCGTGCGGGAGGGATGAAACAGTAATTGAAACAGATAGCGGAGATTCTTATGAAACGCCCCAGCCAAGTTCATTTCCGCTCGAAAATAATCATTTTGGAATCGTAAATGACGGCAATATAGAAATTTATGAGTATAATGAGGCTGATAACAAGGTAAAGCTTAAAAAAGAGTTTCCGTCTGATGAGCTTGAATAAAATTCACAAGCATGGAATTTTACAAAGCAGACGCAGGCCGCTAAACTGAATACTGACACAGAACATACAGAGGGTGAAATGATGAAGCATAAGATTATTGTCAATCACTGGGAAGAAATCTGTGAAGACGATTCCTGCTATGAATATGGAACGAGTATTATTGTTAATGGAAAAGAATTAATCAGAGAAGCCTCAATTATAAGCGCATTGAAGGCAGTTTTAGAAGAAATCGGCGCTGACGCAGAAATAGAAGAAACAGTCGAAAGCGAAAAATGCTGTGACAGTATAAGAAAAAAAAATCTAGACTACTAAGCAGTTTTTTTTCATGTTATGATATACATCGGCTTAAAAACGACACTTCGAGTAGGATGAGAGATGATTCTCGTTCTGCTCTCTTTTTTGGGCCCTGATGAGGGTGCCAGAGAGAAAATATGAATTTTTTATTAAAACGAATCTATATATTGTGTTTTTGCCAGAGGGTAGTATACTATATATAGTGTTAGTAGTTGAGAGATTCATATTTTTTGATAGGTCGTGATAAAACGTGGTACAAATCATATTTGATTCAAAAACAGGGAATGTTCAGCGCTTTGTGAATAAAATAGACTTTCAGCAAATACGCAAGGTGGACGAAATTGACCACCAGGACACTCCGTTTGTTTTGGTCACCTACACGACAAACTTCGGCCAGGTACCGGCATCAACACAATCATTTCTCGAAAAATACGCCCATCTCTTATTAGGGGTCGCTGCGAGCGGCAATAAAGTATGGGGCGATAACTTTGCGAAAAGCGCCGATACCATTTCAAGACAATATCAGGTGCCGATTTTGCACAAATTTGAACTCAGCGGCACACCTAAAGACGTTGAATTGTTTACTCAGGAGGTAGAAAGAGTTGTCACAAAATCAAGTGCCAAAATGGATCCAGTTAAATAACGAAATCATGATCCAAAAAGATGGAAAATTCCAGTTTGATAAGGATAAAGAGGCTGTACATAGCTATTTTGTAGATTATATCAATCAAAACACGGTTTATTTTCACGATTTAAAAGAGAAGCTGGATTATTTGATTGAAAACCAATACTACGAAGAGGAATTCTTAAGCCTTTATTCTTTTGAAGACATTAAAGAAGTGTTTAAGACAGCTTACGCAAAGAAGTTTCGTTTTCCTTCCTTCATGAGTGCGTTTAAATTCTATAATGACTATGCTTTGAAAACGAATGACAAGAAAAGAATCCTCGAGCGTTATGAGGACCGGATCTCAATTGTTGCGCTGTTCTTCGCAAACGGCGAAACTGAGAAAGCAAAAGAATATGTCAACCTGATGATCAATCAGGAATATCAGCCGAGCACACCGACATTTTTGAACGCCGGCAGAAAACGCCGCGGAGAACTGGTGAGCTGCTTCTTGCTCGAAGTCAATGATTCTTTAAACGACATTTCAAGAGCGATCGATATCTCCATGCAGCTTTCTAAACTGGGCGGCGGGGTTTCTCTTAATCTGTCCAAGCTTCGAGCGAAAGGTGAAGCCATCAAAGATGTTGAAAATGCCACAAAAGGCGTTGTAGGCGTTATGAAGCTTCTTGATAACGCGTTCCGTTATGCTGACCAAATGGGACAAAGACAAGGATCTGGTGCGGCGTATTTAAACATTTTCCACCGCGATATCAATGATTTTCTCGATACGAAAAAGATTTCTGCCGACGAGGATGTGCGCGTCAAAACACTTTCTATCGGTGTAGTCATTCCGGACAAGTTCGTTGAGCTTGCGCGTGAGGACAAAGCGGCTTATGTATTCTATCCGCATACCATCTATAAAGAGTACGGACAGCACATGGACGAAATGGACATGAATGAAATGTACGATAAGTTTGTCGACAACCCTCGAGTGAAAAAAGAGAAAATCAACCCGCGGAAATTGCTCGAAAAACTTGCGGTGCTTCGTTCTGAATCAGGCTATCCATACATCATGTTCCAGGATAATGTCAACAAAGTACATGCGAATAACCATATTTCAAAGGTGAAATTTTCTAACCTTTGCTCTGAAGTGCTGCAGGCATCTCAGGTTTCTTCTTACACAGACTACGATATAGAAGATGAAATCGGTTTGGATATTTCCTGCAACCTGGGATCGCTTAACATTCTCAACGTGATGGAGCACAAATCGATCGAAAAGACTGTTAAGCTTGCGACTGATTCTTTAACTCACGTATCTGAAACGACTGATATCCGTAATGCACCTGCTGTAAGACGGGCAAACAAAGCGATGAAATCAATCGGTCTCGGCGCTATGAACCTTCACGGATATCTTGCGCAAAACGGCATCGCGTATGAAAGTCCAGAAGCACGCGACTTTGCGAACACATTCTTTATGATGGTGAACTTCTATTCTATCCAGCGTTCTGCAGAGATCGCAAAAGAGAAGGGCGAGACGTTTGATCAATATGAAGGATCAACCTATGCAACTGGTGAATACTTCGATAAGTACGTTTCAACTGATTTCTCGCCGAAATACGAAAAAATCGCAAATCTGTTTGAAGGTATGCACATCCCGACGACAGAGGACTGGAAACAATTAAAAGCATTTGTCGCTGAACACGGTATGTATCACAGCTACAGATTATGCATTGCGCCGACAGGCTCGATTTCATACGTTCAGTCAAGCACGGCATCTGTCATGCCGATTATGGAACGGATTGAAGAAAGAACATACGGCAACTCAAAAACGTACTACCCAATGCCTGGGCTTGCATCTAATAACTGGTTCTTCTACAAAGAAGCCTATGATATGGATATGTTCAAAGTCGTAGATATGATCGCGACAATCCAGCAGCACGTTGATCAGGGAATCAGCTTTACATTGTTCCTAAAAGATACAATGACGACTCGTGATTTAAACCGGATTGATTTGTATGCACATCACAGAGGAATTAAAACCATTTACTATGCAAGAACGAAAGATACTGGGCAAGACAGCTGCCTTTCTTGTGTTGTTTGATTAAAGGAGAGTTTATAGTGACGAAAATTTATGACGCAGCAAACTGGTCAAAGCATGAAGACGACTTTACCCAAATGTTCTATAACCAAAATGTGAAACAGTTCTGGCTTCCGGAAGAGATTGCTTTAAACGGCGATCTCCTCACTTGGAAGTACCTCGGGAAAAACGAGCAAGACACGTATATGAAGGTACTGGCCGGATTGACTCTTCTTGATACAGAGCAGGGGAATACAGGAATGCCGATCGTGGCTGAGCACGTAGACGGCCACCAGCGGAAAGCCGTGCTGAATTTTATGGCGATGATGGAGAACGCCGTTCACGCAAAGTCGTACTCTAATATTTTCATGACACTGGCACCGACTGAAACGATTAATGAAGTATTCGAATGGGTCAAACAAAACAAATTTTTGCAGAAAAAAGCGCAAATCATCGTCGGACTCTACAAAGCGATTAAAAAAGATGACGAGATTTCACTGTTCAAAGCAATGGTTGCATCTGTGTATTTAGAAAGCTTCCTATTCTATAGCGGTTTCTATTATCCGTTATATTTCTACGGACAAGGAAAACTGATGCAAAGCGGTGAAATTATCAACCTGATCCTTCGTGATGAAGCGATTCACGGTGTTTACGTCGGACTTCTCGCTCAAGAAATCTACAATAAGCAGACAGAAGAGACAAAAGCAGAGCTTCGCGAATTTGCCATTGACCTTTTGAATGAGCTTTATGAGAATGAGCTTGAGTATACCGAGGACTTATACGATCAAGTCGGACTCTCCCACGATGTCAAGAAGTTCATCCGTTATAATGCGAATAAAGCGCTGATGAACCTTGGATTTGATCCGTACTTTGAAGAGGAAGACATTAATCCGATCGTTTTAAACGGATTAAATACAAAAACAAAATCACATGACTTCTTCTCCATGAAGGGGAACGGGTACAAAAAAGCGACCGTTGAGCCGATCAAAGACGATGACTTTTTCTTTGATGATGAAAAAGAGCAGATATAATATCTGCTCTTTTCGGCTTGAAGGTTGAAATAGGAGGACGCAGTAATCATGGGAAAAATGGATGAAATCATCTTGGTCGCTCCGCGCGATGAAGTGTTTAAAAAAGAAAAATTGACTTTTCAAGGCGTAAACAGTGAAGATGCCCGAGTAGCAGAAATTATGGCTCAAATTGAGGCGACCTATTCTGAAATGAGAAGGGGAGACGCAGAAGAAGATCCTCATTATAAGCAGCCGATTCCTTATGTCGTCATTAAACGCGAGGATGAAGTTTTCCTTTATGAGCGGCTGGCTGGCGGCGGAGAATCACGTCTTCACAATAAGCTTTCTCTTGGCTTTGGCGGCCATATGAATCATATTGAAGGAGCTGCTTCCTTTGCCGAGGTCTTAAAGCTGAACACAGACCGGGAGCTTGATGAAGAACTGCAAATCGAAGAAGAGGATAAGCAGGCCATTGTCACATTAGGTTTGATCAATGATGATGACAACAGTGTCGGCAAAGTGCATATCGGTATTCTATCTGCGCTTCAATTAAAGCCAGGCTCACATGTGGAAGTCAAAGAGAAAGAGCAAATTGCGGGTAAATGGATGAAAATTTCTGAACTACAACAAACAGACATTTATAACCGTCTGGAAACATGGTCGCAATTCGTGGTTGACATTCTTGAATAAAAAAACCCGGTTTCTCATGAAGAGGAACCGGGTTTTTTTATCAGGCATGCTCGTCCGCAGCAGTATTATGATTCTAGGAAGACCATAGCGTCAAAGCCGGTATTCTCAGCTCTGGCAGCAAGGGCATCGGCATTATCTTTGGAAGAAAAAGCGCCGATCTGAACCTTATATAATCCGTCCTTTAAGAGCACAATAGCGTCAAAGCCCTTAGACTCTGCGCTGGTTGCAAGATTGTCCGCATTTGCTTTGACTTTAAAAGCCCCGATTTGAACCTTATATAACCCTGAGTTGGATGTCTTTTGAAGGCTGAAGGCTTGCTCCAACCCGTTTGCATGTCCTCTTGCTAAGCTTTGAATAAAACTGCTCGTTTTAAGCTTGTTCGCATCTGTAACCGTATCAATAAAACCGTTTTCCGTAAGCAGGGCAGGCATTGAGGATTCCCTTAATACGTGGAAGTTTGCTGTTTTTTTACCGCGATCGGAAAAGTCGACAGCTTGTATGACTTCAGAGTGAATCTCCGATTGGTAAGTCGTTGTCGGTGCTCCGACTCCCGGATAAATGTAGCTTTCGAAACCTGTTCCGCCCCCGGAATTAATGTGAATGGATAAAAAGAAATCGGCTCCCCAGTTATTTGCAGCATTTGTCCGGTCGCTTAAGCTGACATATTGGTCGCTTGTCCGGCTCAGCAGCACGGTAACACCCTCATACTCATTCGTCAATATAGTGCGTAAAGCTAAAGCGATTTGCAAGGTTAACGTTTTTTCTTGGAGACCATTGCCTGTTGCGCCTGGATCGGACCCGCCATGACCTGGATCAATAAAAATTTTAACCATTCTCCATCACCTCATTACAGGATATGAAAAAAGACGGCTTCTGCTTGTACGATTATCATCCGGCAGAAAAATGAGGAAATAACCCCTGTTACCCGAAAAATTATTTCTCGGGAAAGCGCACAATTCAACAGGATGCGACAGGAAGGTTACTAAAAGTGTGCCTTCTAATCGGCTTAAAAAAGGGGGTTATTCAATCGATTTCAGCAGAAAGCGGAGGGGTATATGATGATGACATACACAACGGTTTCCATGCTGCTTCAGTCTTTTTGAGGCCCGACTGTGGTTTTGGGGGTCAGTCAAAACGTACTCAATGGAAATAGAGTTCAGACATTCTTTTTGTTTCCTATTGAAATCTCTGACTCATGGTTCGCATGGATTAACGTAAATACTCACTCTTTTCCTCGATGCCATTATTTTGCTCTCCAGTTCTTCATCGGATTATTGGGCATTTGTATTTGAAGGAGTATGGGGATTTGACATCATCCTAGACTTAGTCACCGATTTTTTCTCAGGAAAGTTGATTTTCCGGGTGTTTTACCCGAGTTTCTTCCAAAAAGTTGCTGGCTTTTATACATCATCAGAAAATCCTCTTTCTCGATGAGCCAAAAATTGCTTTAGATATCGTTGCGAAAAGAAGAATACAGCAATTTCTTCATCATGTAAATACTGAGCATAAAACGAGGATTCTTCTCACCTCCCATCAAATTGATGACGTTGAACGTTTATGTAAACGGATCATCCTGATCGAGGAGGGAGAAATCATTCGACGGACCAAAAGAAAAGCACAGTAAGAGAAGCTCAGCTGTTGAAGTAGACGCCGTTCATGCAGACTGGGGTTTACTTTCATGTCAACCTACTGAAGTGAAAGGGAAGTCTATCTGATAATTCACAAATTCCTCAGCTCATCACAAGCATATCTGCGCATTGAAAATATCCTGACTGAGGTTTATACATCGAAGAAATATCACTTTCATCGCTGATTGTTCTAACAAATTTGCTGAAAATAAAATCTCTTGGTTTGTCCACCCTGTGTTCGTGAATACAATAAGAAATAAAGTATTTCTCGGGAAAGCGCAGGATTCCCCATTGTTCCCGAAAAAAAGCATTTGTTTCGACACATGATAGGCGTTTGTCACATAAGGCATACGCTTGAATATCATATAGAGAGAACTGAGAGGTGAAAATGTTGGAGCGCGCTGTGACTTATAAAAACAACGGACAGATCAACATTATTCTTAACGGACAAAAGCAGGTGCTGACAAACGCTGAGGCAGAGGCGGAATATCAAGCGGCTTTGCAAAAAAACGAAGCTAAGCACGGCATTTTGAAGGAAATAGAAAAAGAGATGAACACACTGGTTGGAATGGAGGAAATGAAACGAAACATTAAGGAAATATACGCTTGGATTTTTGTCAATCAAAAACGTGCGGAACAGGGCTTGAAGGTGGGAAAGCAAGCGCTGCATATGATGTTTAAAGGAAATCCGGGAACTGGGAAAACGACAGTTGCACGGCTTATCGGCCGGCTGTTCTTTGAAATGAACGTACTGTCAAAAGGCCACCTTATCGAAGCGGAACGTGCTGACTTGGTCGGGGAATACATTGGCCACACCGCCCAAAAGACGAGGGATTTAATCAAAAAGTCATTAGGCGGCATTTTGTTTATAGACGAAGCCTATTCCCTTGCAAGGGGCGGCGAAAAGGACTTCGGGAAAGAAGCGATTGACACGCTCGTCAAGCATATGGAAGACAAACAGCATGAATTCATTTTAATTCTTGCCGGATATTCACGGGAAATGGAGCATTTTTTATCATTGAATCCCGGTCTCCAATCCAGATTTCCCATCTCCATCGATTTCCCGGATTATTCCGTCAATCAGCTTATGGAAATTGCGAAACGGATGATCGCAGAGCGGGAATACCAGCTCAGTCAGGAAGCTGAATGGAAATTAAAGGATTACTTAATGACAGTCAAAAGCACAACAAGTCCCATTAAATTCAGCAATGGCCGTTTTGTCAGAAATGTCATAGAAAAATCGATCAGAGCGCAAGCCATGAGACTTCTAATGGGCGACCAATACTTAAAAAGCGATTTGATGACCATTAAAAGCCAAGATCTTTCAATTAAAGAAGATACCGCTGGCTCGATATAGACCTCTTCCTGTGAGAGGTCTTTTTTTTCTAATGTATTTCTTGTTTTCACAGCAATCGATTTGTGGTATACACATGCAGGGTTTGGTATGATAATACTACTGCCCAATATGCAATAGAAAGGAACATCCATTTGAACGAACAAGAAATAAGACAGGAAAAGGCCATTTTAGTCGGATGTCAGCTGCCGCATATCACAGATGAGCATTTTGAAAATTCCATGGAAGAGCTTGCATCACTGACAAAAACAGCAGATGGAACGGTATTGACCAGCGTCACGCAAAAACGAAACCGGGCTGACGCAGCTACATATATAGGAAAAGGGAAGGTTGAAGAGCTGAAGACGCTCGTTGAAGAGCTTGAAGCCGATCTTCTTATTTTTAATGATGAACTGTCACCAAGCCAGCTGAAGTCCTTGGCAACTGCGATTGAAGTAAAAATCATCGACCGCACGCAATTGATATTAGATATTTTTGCGAAAAGAGCAAGAACAAGAGAAGGGAAACTTCAAATCGAGCTGGCTCAGCTCCAGTATGCTCTCCCGCGTCTGACGGGACAGGGGATCAACCTTTCCCGGCAAGGCGGAGGGATCGGCGCGAGAGGACCGGGGGAAACAAAACTGGAGACCGATCGCCGCCATATTAGAAATCTCATTCATGAAATTAACACGCAGTTATCCGCTGTCATTCGCCATAGAAGCCGCTATCGTGAAAGAAGAAAGAAAAACGGTGTGCTGCAAATCGCTCTTGTCGGGTATACGAACGCGGGGAAATCAACGTGGTTTAACCGCCTGACAAGCGCTGACAGCTATGAAGAAGACCTTCTCTTTGCCACACTGGACCCTATGACCAGAAAAATGGTGCTGCCAAGCGGCTACAGCGTGCTCCTGTCAGATACGGTCGGATTTATTCAGGATCTTCCGACGACACTGATCGCTGCATTCCGCTCAACGCTTGAAGAAGTAAAAGAAGCGGATGTGATTCTGCATCTGATTGATTCCTCAAATGAGGAGTACACAGGGCACGAAAAAACGGTGCTTCGCTTGCTGGAAGAGCTTGAAGCAGATGATATCCCGGTGCTGACGGCTTATAACAAACGCGATCAAAAGCTGCCTGACTTTATCCCGTCCGTTGGAAAGAATCATATCATGGTCAGTGCGAGATTTGAGGAGGATGCTGAAAAGTTTAAGGAAGCCATCCAGCGTTATTTGCGCCAAGAGCTGTTAACGCCTTTTGAAGCGCAGGTACCGGCAAGTGAGGGCAAGCTTCTCTCCAGAATCAAATCCGAAACGATGGTTGACCGTTTTCATTTTAATGAAGAAAACGAACAGTACGACATATCAGGATATGTACAAGAAGAGCAAAGTATCATCGGTGAATTGAAGAAGTATATGTAAGAAGGGAATACAAGGACATGTTCGAAACTTTAACACACGGAGATTTATTAAAAAAAACAGCAATGGAAGTGGAAACGGAAATTGCCGGCGTTCATAAACAAATAGAAGAAATCAGTGAACGCAATGAATGGAGAGTGCTTCAAAGCTATAGAAAACACAAGGTGAGCGACACTCATTTTACGCCCTCTACAGGATACGGCTATGATGACATCGGAAGAGATACACTTGAAAGCATTTATGCAGATGTGTTTGGGGGCGAAGCCGGGCTTGTCAGGCCTCAAATTATATCAGGCACACATGCGATTTCCATTGCTTTATTCGGTGTCCTCAGACCGGGGGACGAGCTGCTTTATATCACAGGCAAGCCGTATGATACGTTAGAAGAAATTGTCGGCGTCAGAGGCGGAGAAAATTCTGGATCGCTAAAGGATTTTCAAATCGGCTACAATGCGGTTGACCTGACTGAAGACGGAAAAATAGATTACGATGCTGTCGCTGCAGCTATCAATCCGAAGACAAAGGTGATCGGCATTCAGCGCTCAAAAGGATATGCCAATCGTCCTTCTTTCTTAATTAGTGAAATCAAAGAAATGATTCGCTTTGTAAAAGAAATCAATGAAAATCTTATTGTATTTGTGGACAACTGTTACGGAGAATTTGTAGAAGAGCTGGAACCTTGCCATGTAGGCGCCGATCTCATGGCGGGATCTCTTATTAAAAATCCGGGAGGCGGTCTTGCCAAAACAGGCGGGTACCTCGTTGGAAAATCTGAATGGATCGAGGCTTGTTCATACCGAATGACTTCACCGGGCATCGGCCGGGAAGCCGGAGCGTCTCTTTACTCGCTCCAGGAAATGTACCAAGGTTTCTTTTTGGCGCCTCACGTTGTGTCACAAAGCTTAAAGGGAGCGGTGTTTACAGCGAGATTCCTTGAAAAACTGGGCTTCACTTCAAACCCGAAATGGGATGCGAAAAGAACAGATTTGATACAATCCGTTGAGTTTTCCGACAGAGAAAAGATGATTGCCTTTTGCCAGGCCATTCAATATGCATCGCCGATCAATGCCCACGTGACGCCTTATCCAGCCTACATGCCGGGATACGAAGATGATGTGATTATGGCAGCGGGCACATTTATACAAGGAGCAAGCATTGAATTATCAGCTGATGGCCCTATCCGCCCGCCATATGTAGCGTATGTCCAGGGAGGATTAACCTATGCGCATGTGAAAAATGCCATATGCAGTGCAGTGGATTCTTTAATGGATAAGAAATTAATTTGAATAGTTTAAAATTTTCACTGAATTTCATGTTAAGAATCCTTACATGTTATTGACACAAAATATAACATCTCTTATAATGAAACTAAGTTAAGAAAAGGAGGAAATTGAGATGAGTGATAACATTCGCCGCTCAATGCCTTTATTTCCAATAGGAATTGTCATGCAATTGACCGAATTATCAGCAAGACAAATTCGGTATTATGAGGAAAATGGACTGATATTTCCAGCTAGAAGCGAAGGAAATAGACGATTATTCTCATTTCACGATGTAGATAAACTGTTAGAAATTAAACACCTGATTGAACAAGGTGTAAACATGGCAGGAATTAAACAAATTCTGGCGAAAGCTTCGGCCGAGCCGGAACAGAAACAAAATGAGAAGACGAAGAAACCAATGAAACATGATCTGTCTGATGACGAACTGAGACAGCTCCTGAAAAACGAGCTTATGCAAGCCGGCCGTTTTCAAAGAGGAAATACATTCCGTCAAGGCGACATGTCCCGCTTCTTTCATTAATCCGTTAGCAACTGTTTTGCTATATACATTTACCTTTTAGAGGAGGAGTTTTACGAAATGGCAAAGTATACAAGAGAAGATATCGTAAAATTAGTAAATGAGGAAAACGTCAAGTACATTCGCCTGCAATTTACCGACATTCTTGGAACAATCAAGAACGTTGAGATTCCTGTAAGCCAGCTTCCAAAAGCACTGGATAATAAGGTCATGTTTGACGGATCTTCTATTGAAGGTTTCGTTCGCATCGAAGAATCAGATATGTACCTGTATCCTGATCTAAATACATTTGTTATCTTCCCATGGACAGCTGAAAAAGGTAAAGTAGCACGTTTCATCTGTGATATTTACAATCCGGATGGCACACCTTTCGAAGGTGACCCGCGAAACAACTTAAAACGGATTCTGAAAGAAATGGAAGACCTGGGCTTCAGTGATTTCAATCTAGGACCTGAGCCTGAATTCTTCTTATTCAAATTAGACGAAAAAGGCGAACCGACTCTTGAATTAAACGACAAAGGCGGATATTTCGACTTAGCTCCAACTGACTTGGGAGAAAACTGCCGCCGCGATATCGTTCTTGAGCTTGAAGAGATGGGCTTTGAAATCGAAGCATCTCACCACGAAGTAGCACCTGGCCAGCACGAAATCGACTTTAAATATGCTGGTGCAGTCCGCTCTTGTGACGACATCCAAACGTTTAAACTAGTTGTTAAAACAATTGCCCGCAAACACGGTCTGCATGCGACATTTATGCCAAAACCGTTGTTCGGTGTGAACGGTTCAGGTATGCACTGCAATCTATCACTCTTCAAAGATGGCGTTAACTCATTCTATGATGAAAACGCAGATCTTCAGTTAAGTGAAACAGCGAAACACTTCATTGCAGGTATCGTGAAGCATGCAACAAGCTTTACAGCAGTAACAAACCCGACAGTGAACTCTTACAAACGTCTTGTTCCTGGCTATGAAGCACCTTGCTACGTTGCATGGAGCGCGCAAAACAGAAGCCCGCTTATCCGTATCCCGGCTTCCCGCGGCATCAGCACACGTGTTGAAGTGCGCAGCGTAGATCCAGCTGCGAATCCGTACCTAGCACTTAGCGTCTTGCTTGCTGCAGGTTTAGACGGAATCAAAAACAAACTAGAAGCGCCAGCTCCAATCGACCGCAACATCTATGTGATGAGCAAAGAAGAGCGCATGGAAAACGGAATCGTCGACCTTCCTGCAACACTTGCTGAAGCATTAGACGAATTCAAATCAAACGAAGTGATGGTCAAAGCCCTAGGCGAGCACCTATTCGAGCACTTCATCGAAGCAAAAGAAATCGAGTGGGATATGTTCCGCACACAAGTTCATCCTTGGGAGCGCGAACAATATATGTCTCAGTATTAATCTCTCAATCCCTTGGCACTATTGGTGTCAGGGGATTTTTTGATTGCTTCACAATTTTAATAACTTAATATAAATCATACACCACCCACAAAACACCCACAAAAAAACAATAAAAAATCACTCCATAATTGTGGAGATATAATCTTCGTACTTATTCATTGAATCCCTATCAATCTTTTTGCTGATGTGTGAGTAAATATCTGACGTAACTTGAATACTTTTATGACCCAGTCGTTCTTGTACATATTTCATTGAAGCACCTGACTCAAGGAGCAAAACAGCATGTGTGTCACGAAGGGCATGAATAGGAAGTTTCTCTAGACCAGCTTTATTTAGTATTCGGACAAAAGCATTAAACAAGGACGATTTAGGTAAATGTGAACCATCTTTGCGAGTGAAGACTAAGTTAAGGTCATGGTGATAGATCTCATTAAGCTGAAGTTTATCTTCGTTTTGTCGTTTTCTAAGTTCGTGAAGTTCATTTACCAACCTTTGATCAATAGTAATAATACGTTTGGATGTATAAGTCTTAGGGTCACCAAATAATTCATCTTTTGAAGCTGCTTTAAAATCTAGAGTTTTAGAAATTGAGATGGTTTTATTTTTTAAATCAATATCTGACCACTGTAAAGCAGCAGCCTCGCCTTTACGCATGCCAGTATTTATGAGTGTTTTAAAGAAAATATAGTACATATAACCATATTCATATGCTACACGTAAAAAAAGAGGTATGTCATCGCTATTGATAAACTCCATATTGTATTCTCGTTTTTTATTTGTTTTAATCTCGATACCATAACAAGGGTTTTTTTCGAGTTTTCCTAATACTACTGCTTTCTCCATCGCATTTCGCATTGTTCCATGTATAATTTCGATGGTTCGTTTACTATATTTTTGTTCGCAAAGGTGGTTGATAAATTTTTGGTAGAGGATTGGTTTTATGTCTTTAATATCAATATCTTTGAAGTACGGAATAATATGATTATTTATGTTTCTTTTATGTAATTCAAAAGTGTTTTTGCGCACTGATCCTAATTTATACTCTTTTAACCAGTCTTGCAGATAATTTTTAAGATAGTAGGGGTGATTATCCAATTCAAGATCATTAAAAATTCGTTTTTCTGTTTCAGCAGCAGCCAATTGAGCCTCTTTTTTTGTGGAAAAACCACGCTTAGATTTTTCTTTAAACTTTTGATTGATAGGGTCTTTGTAACGAATTCTATATTCCCATGTTCCATTTGAATGTTTGCGAAAACTCGCCATAATTATGATCACCTCTAATAAGAATATGTGTTCGATTTTTGTGTAAATTTTTTTACGTTTGAAAGGTTTCGAACATTTCGATCACCCCTAAGGGTTGAAAGCAAATTGTTAGTCCGTTTACCTCTTTAAAATAACCGTACTCTTCAATATATCTTTTAAGAGCTTCGTCCAAGAATTTTTCTGTTACATTAAGAAACTCAGCGAGTTCATAACGATTTTTAATACCTGCTTTATGGGCTTGAATAATTTTATTTAGTGGTACTAATTTTTTGTAAGCCCAATTTCTAGCTCTCAATTCTTGTTTTCTGTTTTGTACGGTTGACTGATCGAGTATTTGGCCAGCAGTTGTAAAGTGATGTCCTAATTCTTCAGCTAGAACCTCTCTTTTTTCTGTATTCGATAACTTTTTATTTATCCAAATAATTCCATCTGAATATAAACCTTTTATTCTTCGGCTGAGTTTCTTTTCGAATACTGTTACTGTATCTTCTGATTCAATTAAAAGGTTTTCATAACTCATTTATAGACTACTCCTGATTGTTTTTTCTTTTTGATTTTACAAATTCTTTAAAGCGACGAATTTCCTCGAGCTCTTCTTCAGTCCAATCTTCTCCATCGTGATGCGCAGCAATGGTCTCTACGTCTTCATGGATTTTAAATTTCAAAGGTTTGACCTGCATATCAGATATACCTACTAAATAATCGGAGGATACATTAAAGTAATCAGCAAGGATCCGTACAATTTCCATTTTTGGATCTGATTGTCCGTTTTCATACCGAGATATCATGCTTTTACTGATACTTGTCTCATATTTTTTATTTAATTCTAAGACCAATTCATTTATGCTTTGCTTGTTTTTATCACGTAAAGATTTCAACCTTTCACCAAATACATTCATTCTTTTATCTTCTCCTATTCGATATTCCTTGTATGGGAATATTTTATAATATGTGTTCCTTAAATGCAACATTTTATCCAAAAATGATTCCATATTAGGAACATTTTTTGTTGACACAGAAAATAAAGTGTTTTATATTTGAGTTGTTCCTTAATCGGAACGGAAGGAGGCGGTGATTTGGAAACTAGAAATAGACAACCATACAATAAAATCAAAGCATATTTTGTAGAAAATGAAATTAAGCACAAAGACGTGGCAGCTTTATTAAAAGTGAAGCCTAACACTATTAGTAAAAAGTTAAATGGTTTTGGAGGAGACTTTTCTCTAGAGGATGCAAAAAAGATGCATTTTCATTTTGGCGTACCGATCGCCTATTTTTTTGAACCTGTCGTTCCTAAAAAGGAACGATCGCTTATATCATAAGGGAGTGATTTGGTGTTATCTGTTCAAGTAAATGAAGAACAAATTAAGCAGCTTTGTATTCAAAAAATTGAAGAGAAATTGAATGAGGCCAGAGATTCATACACCTTTTGGGATATGAAAGAGCTATGTAGACAAACAAATATGAGTCTGAATTTTATCAAGGAGACTTTCTTTTATGATGAAAGATTTCCGAAATATCGTGTCGGAAAGAAATGGCTCTTTCCAGAAAAACAATGCAAAGAGTTTTTACTCAAATGGCTTTCAGAACAACCAAGAAATTAATACCAATCTATAAGAAATGTAGGTGGGAAAATGAATGAAAGTTTGAAGTTGAATGACATTCAAATAATAAACCCGGAACCGGACTTAGATATTGAAGCATCTTACAAATTCATAGATTTTTTGTTTAATAGCGGACCGCTTTTCGCGTTTTCAAAAAATCCAAGTGATAATTCAGGCTTGAAGTTTGAAATAGCAAAAAAGACACAGCCTGTAAAAGGCCGTGTGATGCTTGAGTTTGTCAGCGCAGGAACAGAATACTGCGTACATATGTGCGAGGCTGAGGAACTAGAAATAATTGAAGTCCGATGCAGGGAATTAGAAAGAATGGAGGCTACAACATGAATAATAAAAATAATTCGATCCCAGCAGTAAAGGTGGAAGGCGTGAAAAAAATTATTAGAAAAAGCGTCGAAGATGAGTTTATATGTAACGTTATTGAATTTGTTACAAAAGAGGGCTTGACTATTAACAATATTGAAGCTTGCATGGAAAAAGTATATGAGCATATGAAAGCAAATGCTTTTTTAGGGAAAGACTACCAAGTAGATACCGGTAGCCTTATAGAAGATTAATAGAAGCGGTATCGATATCGTCCACCGCCACGGACTATTAGATACCACCTTCCAGCACCACGGACTGAGATATTTACTGGTGTTCGTGTATAGTGCCCACCATAGTATTTGAATCTTCGTCCAGCTTTATAGTTTTTAAAATTGATGCTGTCTACAAGAAATACATCAGCAGCATGCTCTAAATGAACTTCAACCGATAAAGAATTGTTTGTATCAGCATAAGGTATTTGAGTCATTGGATAAACACCCCCTATCTAAATAGATAGGAACATTATACCAATAGGAGGAAATAAATTGAATAACACTTTAAATTTAATCGAATCAAACGGACAATACCTCATGGACAGTCGAGACGTTGCTGAATATATAGACAAACGACACGACCATCTTTTGAGGGACATCAAGAAATATATTGATGTTATTTCAACCAACCCAAATTTGGGGGCGTTAGATTTCTTTGTTCCTTCGACTTATCAGGACAATAAAGGACAGATAAGACCTCATTATCTTCTAACAAAAAAAGGCTGTGAAATGGTTGCAAATAAAATGACGGGAGAAAAAGGTGTGTTATTCACAGCTGAATACGTTACAAGATTTAATGAAATGGAGCACCACTTACAAACTGGTTATTCGCAGTTGAGTCCACAGTTACAACACATGATCCGTCTTGAGCAAAAACAGAATGAACAAGACAAACGTTTAGGCAAACTTGAAGACAATTTGAGTATCGACTCCTTTCAACAAAATGTTATCCAAAAGCAAATTAAAAAACGTGTTTATGAAATTCGTGATAGATACGATGACAGCCCAGAGGGGACACGCCGCCTATTTTCAAGTATTTACCGCAATTTTAGGGACGCTTTCGCAGTGCCTTCATACAGGGATTTGAGAAAGTTAGATTTTGAGGATGCTAAGGCATGGATTAAAACATGGCGGCCGTTAATTTAGGAGGATGAGAATATGAATAAATTTGAGTTTTATAGTCGTCTCAAAGCTTTAAAAGTAGAAGTGAATCATGTAACGAAGGAATTTCATGCTTTCATCAATGACACATACAAAGCCTTTTGGCGTGGTGTTGATCATATCGCGGAATCTAATTTGATGTATTTGTTTGTTGGCATGACTGAGGCGGATATTCCTGAAAAAGTGAGTCATGACCTACGTAAATTTTTCAACGTAGATAAAATTATGTCCGTTTCAAAATATAGTCCATATAACGCCTTGGTGTGGATCAAACGATTACAGCGGGAAATGAATCGCGGAGAAATCACCGCTTCTAAATATCGCAAGCGCTTGTGGTCTATTTTAGCCGAGCTTGAGGATTTAGAGGAAGCGAATGAATCTATAGGGGAAATGGGCGAAAATTCCATCGCTGAGATTAAGCAAGAAATTGAAAAAGCAGTTAAATTAAGTCCCTCTTATCCAGAAAGACTTGAAAAGCATTTAGTCTTGTCAATGGGTTTCTGGAAAATGAAAAAGAATGATTTTTTATCTCTGCTGTCTATAGATCATAGCAAAGAAAGAGCGGCTGAAATGAGAAGCACAATTGATAATATGCCGGATGAAATAGATTTTGATAGGTTCATGCTTGAGGTATTTGTGAAAAATATTGAGTCGCCAGATGATGATGTTTTCTTTGATATTTTCTATAGAGGTGTAATGGATCGAATCATAAGCGGGGAGATTGATACTTCAAAAATATTACATGAGGTTATTAAAGAACCAATTCCGGTGTATAAAGCCGAAAAAGACGAATATGGCCGCATCGCCTCAATAGAGAAGGATCGGCCAAATCTCACATTACTCTAAGATGTAAGAGTCAAACATACGGTCAAGAAATAGTGTTGCCGCACTTTTTCTTGATTTATTCAGATAGACAATACCACGACTTAACGAAAATATCAATCTAATAAATAAAACAGGGGAGAGTTCAATTATGAAATTAATGGGTACGCCTACTAAAATAGCTGCTATTGGTGAACAGATCGGAGCGGATATAAATAAAACGACTGTATGTGGTAAGTATTATGATGCTGGCATGGTTACTATGCTCAAATTGATAGCGACGAAGGCTTTACATGAGCCATTAGATAGTGACAAAGAGAATGTTGAATGGTCACAAAAAACAACTAAAGCAAACGACAGAATGAATAAGCTTTATGCAGTATTAAGCGAGAAGCTGCCGGCAGACTTAAAGCCGCTTTTGCAGGACTTTGACGAGGCTTGTTCAACAAAAGCAGCATATGAAAGCGAGGATGCTTTTATATCAGGGTTTATTGCCGGTTTCCGTTATCTCATGGGAGAAGTGGCTTATAGCGATGAATTGAATTTTTACAAGTAAGCAAGGTGATTCTAATGATTGGTTGGATAAAGCTTCATAGGAGTGTTCAAGATCACTGGATTTATCAAGAGAAAAGGAAGTTTTCTAAATATGAAGCTTGGCTCGATTTACTCATGATGGCCAGTCATAAAGATAATAAATTCGTTCTAGGGAATGAGCTTTACGAGGTGAAGAGAGGTCAATTTATTTCCTCAATTCGTAAACTTGGTGAGCGTTGGTCATGGTCTAATACCAAGGTAACGCAATTTCTTGACCTGTTACGGAAAGATGAAATGATTGATTTTAAAAAAGACACTAAAAAAACGCTTATAACCATTGTGAATTATGGGGTTTACCATGATTCAGAGGAAGAAAAAAAGACAGTGATCGAACACGAAAACGACACGAAAGCGACACAAAAACACACAATCAAGAATGATAAGAATGTAAAGAATGAAAAGAATATAAATACTTCTCGTCTCAAATATGAAATTTGCGACATGGAGAATGCGGAATTTTTGTTTCAAGAAATTCTTAAAAATAATCCCGATGCTAAAAAGCCCAATCTTGAAAAATGGGCTAATGAATTTAGGTTAATCCGAGAAAGAGATAAACGGACAGACAAACAAATCAAATACTTAATTAGGTGGTCACAACAGGACAGCTTTTGGAAAACCAATATCCTAAGTCCATCCAGCCTTCGAAAACAGTTTGATAGGCTTGTGACCAAGATTAAGAGTGATAAAGAACAGGAGACAGCAAAGAGAACTGTTATACCTAAAGGAGAGGAGTTTAATTTGGATGATTAAAAAACAAACCTTCGAAATTATGTCTCTTATCAAGCAATACTTTGAACATTTTGAGATTACGCAAGAAAAAATTGATTCTTGGCATGAACTTTTGCAGGAAGCTGAATACGAGGAAGTACGCCGCAATCTAATCAACTTTTGCCGATTGAATAAGTTTCCGCCGAAGGTTGCAGACTTGTTGAATGCAAAGCCTGCAACAGTTGACCGGATGAATGCTATTCCCTCTGTAGAGGAAACAAAAGAGTATCTTGCGAAAATGGCTGCTCCTAACGAGCTAACAGATCAAGAGCGGGCATCCATAGAGAAATCAAAAGCAGAAATCAGACGAATGCTTGGGATCGGTGATTAAATGGACACGAACCAATTTTTATACAACATAGATGCGGAGCAGTCCTTTTTAGGGGCGCTCCTTTTAGAACCTGAGCTAATAAAAGACAGTCGCATTAAGCCGCTCCATTTATCACAGTTCAAACATAGAAATCTATTAGCTGCGATGATTGAACTAGATTCTAAAGGGATCCCGATAGATTTGGTTGCAATCGTGGAGCAAGTAGGACGTGACAACTTAGGCAGCGTTGGCGGGCACAAATATTTATCCGACTTAACTGAGTCGGTGCCGACTACCGCCAATATTTCCTTTTACGAAAAGCTTATATTTGAGTATTGGCAAAAAAGAGAAATGAGCAAGATCGCGGAGGAAATTAAGCAAAATGCCGCTCATGAAGATGTGTCCTCAACTATTCAAACGAGCATATCCAATTTAATGCGCTTAGAAGACGCTACAGGCGATGAAGAGGACGGTGCAATACAAAATGACCTATTAGACATTTACGAAGAGCTAGCGACCCCAAAAGGGGAAATTACGGGTATGCGAAGCGGCTTTGCAGAGCTTGACCGAATGACTTCGGGTTTTCAAAAGCAAGAATTGGTCATCATTGCCGCTCGGCCGTCTGTCGGGAAAACTGCTTTTTGCTTAAATGTTGCGGCTAATTTTATGGGGAGTTCATTAAATCAATATAGCGGCGGCGCAGTGGGTATTTTCTCTCTTGAAATGTCACGTAAGCAGCTCTTAAAAAGAATGGCTTCAATTCTTGGAAATATTAATGCAGATGCGATACGTACGGGGAATTTGACAGCGAATGACTGGAACAAGCTTTCACAAGCAAATGGTATTCTTGGTTCTGCTGATCTAAGAATATTTGACCGCCCAGGCGTCACAGTAAACGAAATATGGTCAAAGGCAAGGAAAATGAAACGGGAGTATGCCGGCAAAGATATCTTGATCATTATTGATTATTTGCAGCTGATTACAGGATCAGCAAAACATAGGGGGAACAGAACACAGGAAATAGGCGAAATAAGCCGCATGCTCAAGCATATGGCCCGAGAGTTAGACATTTGTGTGATTGCTCTTAGTCAGCTTTCAAGGGGCGTTGAACAGCGGCAGGATAAGCGCCCAATGATGTCTGATATTAGGGAATCAGGGCAAATCGAACAGGACGCGGATGTCATTGGGTTTCTTTATCGGGACGATTATTATGACAAGGAAAGCGAAAGTAAAAACATCATCGAAATCATTATTGCAAAACAGAGAAACGGTCCTGTTGGTACTGTCTCATTGGCGTTCATTAAAGAATATGGATTGTTCTTAAATTTGGAGCGCAGGTTTGACAGTTAGAGATTGGTATCGCGAAGCGCTGCGGCATAACTATTATTCTCTCATTCTGCTGATAGAGTTTTTGGTTTATGAGAAGAAAACCATAAAACTGCAGGATCCGGAACAGGCGCTTAATTTTTATTTGCAGGAAAGATTTAAGGATAAAATGAACGCTTATTTGTTGGCATACGAGCAGCGGATTAAAAGGAGGGAAACAGTTTGAGATTAATCAATTTAGATCATATAATTGAAAGAGATAAACTTGTCATAGACACGAAACAGCACGATTGTTTTGCGGTTATTCTATCCAATGGAGCTGCAAGGATGATCCCACTCCCCCCATATGGGGAAACAAAGATAATTACAAATCAAGGCAAGGTCACCCGCTTTAAATGGGACGAAGGTGAATTGTTTAATTGAATACAAGTCCAAGACGGAAAACCTGCGGACACTGAACCTACAGCGCTAATGCTTTAGTTAAGTGTCCGTTGGCAGCTTCATTCTGTTAAATTTAAAGAGGTCGTGCATAAAGGGCTGTCCAAGTTCCGTCACTTGCTAGCCATGCATCTTTTAAGTACCATTTATAAGGGGCGAAGGGAAGTATGTTAGGGATAACATCACGGGATTTCCAGCCACCGACTTTCATAGTTTCTATGTCTTGCGCTGTTATTGCGTGATTGTTTGAACTTGAAACTTTAGGACTTTCAGCAAAAGCTGGTGATGCAGAAACTAGTAGAACTAGAGACAAGGCGGAACCAGTTAAAACTTTTTTTAATTTCATTTTGAAATCCTCCCTTTATTTTTAATACACCTGTATTATCACACTGTTTGGGAACTTTGTCCAAGTAAATTTATGTTAATTTTTTGTGAACTAAATAATAGTCCAAGACGGAAAGCCTGCGGACACTGAACTTACAGCAATAGCGCTGTTTGTTCGGTGTCCTTTTTTATTTTGAATAATCAGGAGGTAAATATGAATCAAATGACATTAAACCTGCCTCAGATTGACGAAGAAGCCACTAAAGCAAAAGCAGAGCAGCTGCTTGATCAATACCGGTTATATCTCTTACAGGTGCCAGATGATTTTTTGCCAAAGGTTACACCAGCTTATAGCATTGTTCCGCCGAGTATTACGAATGAATTTCATTCATCGACAGAAGATGCAGCATTAAAACGTCTTGATTGGGAGATTCAGCGTGATAAATTTCTAAAAAGGATCCAAAGGGCTGTTAACCGGCTTACTCAAAGAGAACGGCAGATCATTGTCATGCTCTATATGCAGCCGGAAGAACTGTGTGATTATGAAGTTTATACGGAAATGAATATGAGTCATCGCAACTATTACCGAGTGAAGGCAAAAGCTTTCTACAGACTAGCGTTTGCTCTAAGAGAAGAAGTGTACAAGAAGAGGCAGGAAAGTGCTTCTGTTTGATAGAAATGAATGTTAGAAAATGGAGAAAATGATATTATCGTGTTACAGGAGGTGATCCGAATGAGTAGAGGTGCTGGATCAAAGAAAGAACAAAAAGGTATGGTTTGATAACTTTTACAATCACGTATTAGGAGGTGAACATTTATGAGCAGAGGAGCAACAGGTTCACGTTTAGATCAAAAAGGCATGTATTGAGATTTGTAAAAAGGATGGTGTTTCTTTTGAGTAGAGGAATGACAGTAAAATAATTTTGGCACAAATTTGGCACGATAACGGCACACCATTTTGTTTTCAGTCATGTATTATGGTAATAGGTAATAAATCGACAGGCGCTTTCCTAATCGGGAGGGCGTTTTGTTTTTTTTATGTAAAAACCTCAGGTTATTTTAGGTTTAGTGAACAATTCGACAAATTCCGAAAAATGGTAAAAAAGTAGCTGGAAAATATAAAGTTAAATGGTATATTTTATTTACATTCTGAAAAGGAGATGAGTAAATTGGTTAAGAAGTTAATCTCGTTTGGCCTTTTAATTAGTATGTTAGTTGTGGGTGCTGACGGTGCTCTTGCAGCAGGACAGGAATCTAAAAGTGTCCAAGGTACAGGAGAAATTACTGTTAATGGTATTGGTCAGTACGGCAGATGGACTATTCAAACTGGGGTAAATGGTGGCGACATTCAGGGCTTATTATATGAAGACTGTGGGAATGGCATTAAAAGATTAGATGAAATGAATACTGGCGGAGTTTATGTCTTCGATCAACTTTCAAACAACGCTTATATGCAATTTGGATGCAAATATACTTTGGACTTCAGAGAGCATAGAGGAACTGGCGGCAAAGGGTTTATAAGAAACTGGAACTAAAGTTATTAATAAACAAAGAGCATCCTTTAAGGGTGCTTTTTGTCTTACGACTGCTACTAGTTATGAAGGGTGCTTTTGTTCGACAAATTCTGCAAATAGTTCCTTTAATTACTGCTTTCACCGATAATAAGGGGGAGGTGAAACAGTGTGGACGAACTTATAAAAACTTTCGGTGTACTACCCACCGCATTAACAGCTGCAGCAGCTATTATAGTACCATTTATTACTTTTATTTTAGGTAGAATCAATGAAGATCATAAAGTTAAGTTTGAATACAGAACTTTTATGGTGATGGATGAGATAACAGGAAAATACCATCTTAAAAATGCTCCTTTTGTAAAGAAGGGGTCCAAGTTATTATTGCCAAAGAGCTACGAGAGTTTAGAGAAATTTATAATAGGAAAAAGACTAGATCAAGATGAGAATTTCACTGATGTATCTAGATTTAACTATTTACAGGTAAGGACTGTTGGGAAAAGTATTATTACAGGTGGATACATTAAAATAAAATTAGGTAACGATGATGAGAGTATAATAGAAACATCTTTGCCATTTATGCTTCCCGATGATGAGGTTTATATCCCACTGGATATAACTCATGAGAATGTTACTAATCGCAAATATGGAATTAAAAGAATAGATGTTTGGTATCAATTGCAAACAGGACAACGGATGAAATATAAAAGTGTAAGATCATTTAAAGAGGAAGAAAACGAGACAATCATTAAAGATAGTCATAGTGTAAAAAAATTTCATTTATATTACTGGAGGATTCAAAATTTAAGAGGAAAGAACATGGGATGGTATTATCTGAATTTAAATAAAAGCGAACAAAAGAACCCTTCTAACTGAAGGGTTTTTATATTCTCTGTAAACTGCTTCCGGTAAATCTCAGGATAGACTATTGGCGGTTAACGGCTTGAGTACGGTGGCAGTTTAGAAAGAATATGATAGGAGTGATAAATTTAAAAAAGAAACCATCTACACCATAAGGTATAGATGGCACGAGTCATTATTTTTTTAACTTAGATTTGATTTCTTCAGGAATAAGATTCACTAAGGAATCAGGGTGAGTTCTATTCAGCTTAGCAGCTAAAGCATAGTATTTTGCGAATGTATTAGCAATGTCCTCTTCTGTTACAACTTCAAACTTTCTAATATGTAACTGTGTTAGTTCAGTTGCAACATCCAGTGGATTACGCTGAATAGGGGTTGGTTTAGTAGTAATATCAGCCATATTTATCACCTCCTGGTTAAATTATATCGTATTTGGGAATTGAAGTGTTATATTTTTCTAGTTGTTAAAAGGAAAGGAAGTGATAGTTCTGCCGTTAAAAAGATGTAACGCGCCAGCCTGCCGTAACTATGTGGACTGGGCACAGCGCTATTGTGAGAAGCACGAGGGCTATGCTGACAAGCAGTACAACAAAGATGTGAGATACAACAGGGAGAACAATGAACTCTATTCTTACTACCATTCGAGAGAGTGGAAGCTTCTTCGTGAACAGAAGCTTAGAGAAAGCAACTATCATTGTGCCGTCTGTGCCTCACAGGGACGTTTAAATAAGTCTCATAGGTTAGTAGTCCATCACAAGTTCAAAGAGCTTAGAGACGTTTTAAACGATGATCAGGCACGTACTGATTTAAATAATCTTGAGGTGCTATGTCAGTATCATCATAACCAAGTCACGTTTGGGAAAGGAGAAGGTAATGCAGACAATATTTGAGCATCCGTATCTAACATCGTGGTTTATTTTCTGGTTTGCATGCTGTTTTCACTCATTAACTACAATAAATATCAAAAAAGACGACTGAAGTCCCCCCGAACTTTAACCGGGTACCAAAAAATTTTTCCTGGGTATCGGCGCCCCCTCTTCTTCGTAAAATTTGTTGAAATGAAATTTTGATTTTTACTATTTTGAGCCGTTTTTGAATATGAGTTCTTTGCGCTTGATCCCTTATCCAGCATAAGTTGATCGGCGTTTTTATTATGCGTTCATTTGTTGAAAATCAGTAGTGCGGAAATTCGCTGAAAGGTGGTGGTTTTTATTGGCGAGAAGAAAACAAATGACGGAAACACTAAAAGGACAAATATCTAAAGATGAATTGCAGAAACGGCAGCAGCAGGAAGAAAAATTAAAAGGTTTTACGCCATTGCAAGAGAAACCACCCTACTGGCTTTCGACAATGGCGAAAAATGAATGGGAAAGAATATACCCTTATCTCAGCGAGCTGCCAATATCAGAATTAGACAGGACGCTCTTTGCTCTGTTTTGTAACAGCTACGCACAGTACAGGATAGCGCTAAATGACATTAACGAAAACGGTCAAACGATCGAAGAAATAAACAGCAAAGGCTTTCCTGTCAAAAAGAAAAACCCGTCCGTTGATATCATGAATAGCATGTCAAAAGAGATACGCGGAATAGCAGGTCAGTTAGGGCTTTCATTAGACTCAAGGCTGCGTCTTGTTGGCTTGGGTGACGATGAGGGCGAAGAGGACCCAATCACAAAATTCATGAAAAGCCGTGGTAAGAATGGTTGATCATGTAAAGGCATATGCCCAAGCGGTTATAAGCGGCGAGATTGTTGCGGGTGAGTATATCGTTCTTGCTTGCAAAAGGCATATGGAGGATTTGGAAAGATCGAAACTTGCACCTTTCAACTATTATTTTGATGTGGAAGAGGCAAACGCAAGAATTGACTTTACTGAAATATTGCCAAACCCTGAGACTGGTGAACCGGTAGAATTGTTGTCATATCAAAAATGGATTATTGGAAGTATCTTTGGTTGGAAAAGAAAAGATAATGGCAACCGACGATTTAAAAGAGCACTAATAACAAAGGCCCGGCGTAATGGGAAAACGTTTTTAGTCTCGACGATGGGAACGAATGAGTTTTTCCTCTGCGAAACACCAAAACGCAACAGAAAAATTGTATTTGCCTCCAATGCCTTAAAACAGGCGAGAATCGGCTTTGAGTATATGAAAGACCAAATAAGAACATTGACAAATGGTTCAAAAGCCATGAAAAAGAGAGTCAAAATTTTAGACGCTGAAATAAAAGACTTGTATTCAGGCAGCACGGCATATCCCATTTCCTCTGATACGTCTACGGGAGACGGATTTGCGGCAACAGTCGCAATCATAGACGAATGGCACGAAAGTCAAGATTTGAAAATGTACAACCTTTTAAAATCGGGTCAGATCGCTTTAAAAAATAGCTTGCTTGCAATTATCAGCACAGCAGGATTAAACCCAAACGTCCCAATGTATAGGGAAGTTCAAATGCTGAAAAAGGTTTTAAGAAAAGAGCGGTCCATGGATGACTATTTCATAGCTATTTATGAACAGGACGACGTTGAAAAAGAGGCGGAGCTCCCAGAAACATGGATAAAGTCAAACCCTATCTTGGAGCATCCAGAGATTGGCGAAACCGTCATGGAGTCATTAAAGATGGACTTGATAGCCGCAAAAGAGCAGCGGAACCTAAATGCTTTATACGTGAAAAACTTTAATGTGTGGCGGCAAGTGAGTGAAGAAAGTTTTATCTCTATTGACGATTGGAACGCCTGTGCCGTGGACGAAGCGCCGGACCTTGTCGGTCGAGAGGTTTATATTGGGCTGGACATGTCAAGGTCAGACGATCTAACGGCTGCGTCCTGGATTTATCCACTTGATGACGAGGCAAGAAGGTATTACGTTGACAGTCATTCATTTGTTGCGACAAAGGGCGGCCTGGACCAAAAAATAAGCCGGGACAAAATTGACTATAGGGAGATGGCTGACCGGGGTTACTGCACCATTACTGATAAAGAAACCGGGATAATCAATCAGCAGCAGGTCATCGACTACATTAAGCATAGAATTAAGTCGCAAAAGCTTAAGGTTAAAGGCATTCTTTATGACCCTCATGCTATTTCCTTGGTGTTGAATGAGCTGGAAGAATACCCGTTAATTGAAGTGGGGCAGGGGGCGAAGCGACTTTCCCCACCAGCAAAAGACTTCCGGCTATGTGTTTATGATAAGCGCATCATTCACACTGACAATCCTTTACTGACAATTGCCGTAAACAATGCAATAGTCAAAGAGTTTAATGATTTAATCAGGATTGATAAAGATAAGAACCGTGAGAAAATTGACCCGATCGCGGCAATGATCACGGCTCACTATGAAGCGATGCACTATTACACAGATGAATTTGATTGGAACTCTTATTACGAAAGCGAAGAATTCACTCTTTAGGAAAAGGAGGGGCGCCATGAAAATCGGAAAAATAAATACATTTTTGTTGGGAGTATGTCAGTTTATTAAGTTGAACTTGCATACTCTTTTATTTTTGGCCGGCTTGTTTGTTATCGACTATGGGGTTTTCTATCTTCATCCAGTAGCCGGCTTTATTGTGGCGGGTCTTTTTCTCGTTCTTATTGCCTTCTTGCTGAATCCAAAAGAAGAGGAAGGGAGGTGATTAAGTGGCATTCTTTCGATCGTTAGATAAGCAGAGCCCAGGAGCGCGAGAGTTCAATGAAATCATTCTCGGCTTGGACGGACTGTCTTACACGTCTGTCAGTGCGATTAAAAACAGCGATGTATTCACGGCGGTTCTCACTCTTTCCTCTGACATTGCAGCGTCGCCAATTATGGTCCACCAAAATGGTGTTGAGGAAAAGGATTCCGACCTGTTCAGGTTACTGAATGAGAAGCCTAATGATTATTATTCAGGGTACTTTTTTAAATTCATTCTTGTGGCCAACGCTCTAATGAATGGCCAGTCTTACGCGGAAATAGTCCGGGACAAAGAGGGAACGCCTTTAGAGCTGATTCATTTATTGAACAGTGAAGTCTATGCCGAGCAGCTGCAGGACCGGAATGAAATACTGTACCGATATTATCCGTCTGGCGGCAAAGAAAGAGTCTTGAAGCCGGAAAATGTACTGCACATTAAATTTTTCAGCATGGACGGAATAACGGGTATGAGTCCTCTTTCTAGTCTTAAGCATGAAATTGAAAGCCAGGAGGCTGGGAAGCGCCTTGTTACAGACTTTTTCAGAAGAGGCGTCAACTTAAGCGGTATCGTAAACATGAAAAAAGGTCATTTGTCTTCAGAGGCAAAGGACAAAATCCGTAATGAATTTGAAAAAGCAAACTCTGGCATAAAGAATCAACAGCGGGTTGTTGTGCTCGATGAAAACATGGAGTTTAGCCAGTTAGAAATCAATACGAAAGTGCTTGAGGTCGTGAATAACTACACGCATTCAACGAAACAGATAGCCAAAGTGTTCGGGCTGCCGGCGCACAAGTTGGGTATTGAGCAGGTCAACACGTCACTTGAACAAGCTAACCTGGACTATCTGACAAATACACTTTCAAACTATTTTGCGGCCATCGCCTCAGAGCTTAATTTCAAAATGCTGCCGTACCCTTTAAACCTGCAGCGGAAATTTCAATTCGACACACGGCGATTTAGAGAAACGGACGCGAAAACAAAGCGCGAGAATGTTATTGCCTTGCTGCAAAACGGTATTTTCTCTCTCAACAATGCCCTGGCTGAGTATGGTTACGAGCCTATACCAAATGGGGACAAGCGTTACATGAGTTTGAACTATGTGAACATTGATTCAATGGACGAGATTCAGAAAGCAAAAGCAAAGAGCCTGCCGATCTCGTCAGCAGGTGAAGGAGGTGAGGGGAATGTCTAAGGAAGTAGAGATTAGAACATCGCAGGAAGGGGCCTTAAAAGCTCATTCAGACAATGACGGCCCAAAAGTAATTAGCGGTTATGCTTTAAAGTTCGGCACCCGCAGCCACAACCTGGGCGGTTTTATTGAAATGATTGATAAAAGGGCCCTTGATCAGACAGACATGAGCGATGTGCGGGCATTGATTGATCATGACCCGTCCAAGATTCTTGGTCGGACGTCTGCCGGCACGCTTAAGCTTGAAGTTGATGACATCGGCTTAAGGTTCGATGTTACTTTGCCTAATACACAGTACGCATCGGATTTATACGAAAATCTGCGGGTTGGCAATATCTCTAATTGTTCTTTCGGCTTTATGCTAGGGAAGGATGGAGACAGCTTTACTCGTGACCAGGAAACCGGCCTGCCGTTGCGGAGCTTGAGAAACATTTCAAAGCTTACAGATGTGTCAGTCGTTACTTATCCGGCTTATGAAGACACTGACGTGACAATTGCAAAACGGAATTTACAGCAGTACGAGGAAAGAAACCGGAATCCGGAAAAAGAAAAGCTGCTGCTGCAGCTGGATTTATTAAAAATGGGATTGTAAAAGCACTCGAAAACCGGGTGCTTATTTTATTTGAAAAGGAGCAAACACATGTTATCTGAAAAAATTAAGGAACTGAGATCACAGGTTACTCAAAAACAAACGGCCATTAATACAAAAATCACAGAAGCCCATAAACGAGCAGAAGAAGACAAGCTGGACGAAGCTACAGCTCTGAAAGGTGAAATCACTTCCATGAAAGAAGAGCTTGACGGCCTGCAGAAAAAGCTTGCGGAGTATGAAGAGTTAGCCGGGCTTAAGCCGGAGAACCCTGCACCAGCTGGGGGTAAAGAAGAAGACGACGAGGAGAAAAGATCAATGCATGGCGGTGGCTTCCGTACAATCATAAAACCAGGTAAGACAGAAGAGGTAAGAGCTTTTGAAGAGTTTCTGCGATCAAAAGGGGAAAAACGCGACGGGTTGAAATCTGATGGCGCAGAAGTGCTAATTCCTATTGATGTAATCACTAAGCCACAACAGGAACTGGAAGACGTTGTTGACCTTGGCACAATGGTAAATAACGTTTCTGTTACAACTTCTTCTGGTACTTATCCAGTTCTGGAGAACGCAAGCACTCAACTAAACTCTGTGGAAGAACTAGAGAAAAATCCAGAGTTAGCGAAACCAAAATTTAAGAAGGTGGAGTGGAAGGTTGTAACATACCGTGGTCAATTGCCAATTTCTCAGGAGGCTATTGACGATTCAGGTGTTGACTTAACGGCTCTGGTAGCAAATTATTTGCAACAGATTGAACGCAATACACGAAATTCTCGAATTGCTGCAGTTCTGCGCACATTTACAACGATGACAGTCTCAGGAACTGACGAACTTAAGAAAATTCTCAATGTGTATTTAAAACAGGCCTATAAACGTGATATTGTCGCAACTTCTTCAGCGTTCCAATTCTTAGATACGTTGAAAGATAAAAACGGCCAGTACATTTTACAGCAAAATATTTCATCCCCATCCGGAAAAGTATTGTTTGGAATACCGAACACAGTTGTAGATGATCTTGTTTTAGGTGAAAAAGATGGCGACGCGGTTATGTTTATCGGGGATTTAAAAAGGGCTGTTCTTTTTGCGAATCGATTAAAAGCTACAGCGAAATGGGTGGAAAATGATCTTTATGGACAGGTCCTTTCCCTGGCGATTCGTTTTGATGTGAAGAAAGCTGATGACAAAGCCGGCTATTTTGTCACTATCAATCAACCGACAACTAGCACAGAAGACCAGTCAGCGGTAGACGTGGGACAATAAAAAATAATTGAAAAGGATGATTAAAAATGGAGAAAGAATTTCTAAATAAAAGCGGAAACGTTTGGACAGCATCGGAAATGGACACGGACGGAAAACCGATAACGCGGGTTTACCTTGGCGGAAACAGTGAAGAAAATCCTCTGTTTATCAAGGGGATGCAGGGAGAACAAGGCCCACAAGGTCCAGCAGGTCCGCAAGGCCCTAAAGGCAATCCTGGCGAACAGGGACCGAAAGGAGATACAGGCCCACAAGGTCCTCAAGGAAAGACCGGCGCCCAGGGTCCTCAGGGTGAAGCTGGTCCTCAAGGTCCTAAAGGAGACAAGGGCGATCCTGGTAAAGACGGTTTTGGAACGGAAGAGCAATATAATGAACTTGTTAAACGTATTGAAGCCCTGGAACAAGTAGCACAAGCAAAATAATGACGTAATGGGACGCATACCGGCGTCCCTTTTTGTTTGTAAAGGAGTGTTGGAATGACGCTTGAAGAATTAAAGCTTGCGATGCGTATAGATCACAATTTTGATGATGGGTTTATCCAGCGTCTAAAAGATACTGCGGAAGATTATATCAAGGATGCCGTAACGCTTTCGCCAAACAGGGATGCTTTCTTTCAAAACAACCCTAAATTTGATACAGCTGTCATGTTCCTGGTCGGTGCCTGGTATGAACAGCGCGTATCCTCAATGGACAAAGCGTTGCAAGAAATACCTTTCGGCGTAACAAACTTTATTCAGCAATTCAGAGGGGCGTATACAGATGGAATTTAGCCGGCTCAATACACGCATCACTTTTGTTACACGAAAGAACGGGAAGGACCCGGAAACCAGGGAGAATATTGTGGTAAATGAGCCCTTATTTTCTTGCTGGGCTGAGATAAGAGAACAGAAGTTAAGGGAAAAGCTCACGACAGCTGGCACCTTCTTAGAGAACAGCATTACGTTCATTATTCGCTATCAGCAAGTTAAGAAGGTGACAAATAACATGCATGTTCTTCATGATGATGAGCTTTATGAAATAAAAGACATTCTCCCAAATTCTCAGGACAAAAACCTGATCAATGTTTTTGCGGAGAAGGTGAGCTGATGGCGCGGCAAGATGACGGGATTGGCGGCATAGAAAAAGAGCTTGATAAGCTTGCAAGAAAAAATACCAGGGCAGCCAAAGCAGCCGTCCAGGCAGGCGCACAGGTTTTTGCTGAGGCTCTGGAACGTAATACGCCCCGAGGCAGAGAAAGCGACCACGACCCCCACAAAGTACACATGAAAGATAATGTGGTGTACACAAAGGCGAAGGAAGACGGGGAGATATATGCAAGTGTGGGTTATGGGAAAGAAACGGCATCCCGCCTACACTTCTCTAACTTTGGAACGATCAAGCAGCCCCCGCAGCATTTCATTGAGAGGACATCAAACGAGATGGAGCAAACGGTTTTGCAGATTGTACAGCAAGTTTACATGAGGGAGCTGGGACTATGATGCTTCCCATTCAGGAAATTGAAAAGCTTTTAAGTGAAAACGAAACCCTTACTTCTTTTGTGGGCAGTGACCGGATATTCCTGGTCTTTGTTCCAGAAGAAGATCAGGACATAGAAAAGGCCCCAATGATTCGCATTAACGAGCTTGAGAGTCACAGAAAAGACTATGCGGATGATAGGGCCCTAACATTTGAGGTTGATATTCAAATAGATTTATGGACCAAAACAATAAAGGACGCCCAGGCTATTCAGCCTGTGATTGATCAGATCATGGCAGAGAACGACTACAAACAATATGCGTCAGCCTTTGACCGTGACCCGGATATTGCTCTGTATCGGTACGCCCGTAGATACAGAGCGACGAAATTAATTGATGTTCAAAAAATAAACATAGAAAAGGATGATATGAATGGCTAAGACGGGACTAAGCGGCATTAAATATGCTGAGCTTGTTGATGAAAAAGCCTCTGCTATCGTAGATATGCCGGGGGCAATTGAAGCGAAGCTGGACGTTTCTTCTGAACTAACACCCCTTTATGCAGATGATGGCATTTATGCGGTTAAGAGTTCAGGAGTTAGTGAAACAAAACTGGAATTAAACGTCGCAGACCTTACCACAGAAATGAAAAGGACTCTTTTAGGTGTGCCAGTTGTTGATGGTATTGAAGAGTATCATAAAGATATGGAGCCGCCTTACGTGTGCATCACATGGCGTCAAAAACACCATGAGAAAGGCTATGTGTATTATGCCTTGTTAAAAGGGAAATTTGGCATCCCTTCTGTGGAAGGAAAAACGAAAGAAGATAAAGTGGACTATCAAACAGATACGATCGAAGGGCAATTCTTGCCGCGTAAAGCGGATGGGCTTGTGTTCCTGATTGGTTACGATCAAAACGATGGATTTACATTAGAGAAATTCTATCAACGTGCTTATGGGATGCTGCCAGACGGCATGACAACAGAAGAAGTAAGTGCAGACTTAGGAAAATAAAACTGGCAGCCGGATGACGGCTGCTTTTTCTATAAAAATTAAAAGGTGGGTTTCACAATGGTTAAAGCAGTTTTAAGAGACTATGCCCTAGCTGAAGTAGATGAAAACGGCGAAATTGTATCTGTTCCAGAAAAAACATTTGTTCAGCCAATTGTTACAGCAAGATATACGTATAGAGCTTTAGAAATACATGCAAATGCAATGGATGAAGAATCTGGAATGACAGAGCATGATGTGATGGATGACATGATCACTCTTGTTTTGGACATATTCAAAAATCAATTTACATTTGATGATATTCTAGACGGTGTTCAATCTGATGATTTATTTGACTGGCTCAGAGATATTATTGATCAGGTTATGGTTAAAGATAAAAAAAAGGCTCAATTGAAGAAGAAGGCCGTGGAGTCTCAAAAATAACAGGGAAGCCAATGACCTACAGGGACTATCTTAACAGAATGAAGCAAATGTATCTTGACTTGATAGAAAATGGTTACAAGCTTCATGAAATAGATGACATGGATGTACAACGCTTTTTTGATCTTGCAACTTACAAGCATGAGGAAGAAAACAAACTTGTCCCTGCTTATCAAATATTCGGTGCAACTTTGTAAAAGGGTGTCTGTAAAGGCGCTCTTTTTGTATTTCTA
This sequence comes from Bacillus sp. 2CMS4F, assembly GCF_023161785.1. Taxonomy (NCBI): domain Bacteria; kingdom Bacillati; phylum Bacillota; class Bacilli; order Caryophanales; family Bacillaceae; genus Bacillus; species Bacillus sp. 2CMS4F. The sequence continues at coordinate 209,411 of NZ_JALNTO010000001.1, read as the reverse complement.
AAAAACGATAGAAGGGAGGTAACTATTTGGCGACAGAAGGCAGACCAATAGGAAATTTAGTCATTAACACCACGCTAAACGATGCCGGCGTAAACAGAGGGATAACCGGTCTTAGAAATAACCTCAAAACAGCACGGACAGCCACAAAAGCGACTGTTCAAGAGTTTAAAGCGATGGGTGATGAACTCACGGCCAGCAAAAAGCAGGTTGAAGGTTTATCAAATGAGCTTTCCATTCAAGAGAGGATTGTGGAAGAATACCGGAAATCTTACGAGAAACAGGTTGAGCTATACGGCGAAGGCTCACAGCAGGCCCAGAAATACGCCCAGCGGCTCAATACGCAGATTCAATCGTATCATTCTCTGGAAGGGTCTCTGCGGCGCGCGCAGATGCAATACCAAAGGCTAGAACAAGCCCAAAGCCAAGCAAGTGAAAGCGCAGATGAGTTGACGGACAGCCAAAGAGAGATCGGTGACGCAAGTGGTGACGCCGGCGGGAAAGTATCCAAATTCAGTTCTTTTATAAAAGTCGGGCTGGTCGGTGCGTTGACTGCAGGCGTTGCCAGTGTCGGTGCCCTAACAGCTGCAATCGGCGGGCTTGGTGCCAAAATGGCGCTTGATACGCAGGCGGCCCAGGGTGAAATTCGGGCTCAATTAGGGCTGACGGAAAAAGAGGCTCAGAAGGTTGCAAGTTCAGCAAAAAGCTTGTGGGCTGATGGTTTCGGTGACAGCGTTGGGGAGGCTAAAAACGCACTCGTTAACGTAAAACAAAACGTGAAATCATTAAAAGGTGCAACTGATGACACGGTAAAAGAAGTCACGAAGGGCACCATGACAATTGCCAAAGCTTTTGACCAAGATGGGAATGACATTACAAAGTCAATCAACGCAATGCAAAATTCATTTGATGGACTTTCCACTGATGCAGCAATGGACATGATCACCAGTGGTTTTCAGAAGGGCCTTGATTATTCCGGAGAGTTCTTAGATTCGATTAACGAATATTCCAATCAGTTTGCAGCTGCAGGATTTTCCACACAAAGAATGTTTTCAGTCTTTCAGGCGGGTGCTGAATCAGGAGCGTTCCAGCTGGATAAGGTTGGCGATCTGATCAAAGAAATGAACATTCGTTTATCAGACGGAACAGCAGACGAAGCCATGCAGTCACTATCAAAACACACCCAAGATTTATACGCTCAGTTTAAAAAGACTGGGAAAGGCGGCGACCTGGTTTTCTCGGCCGTTATGAAAGATATTGACGGCATGAAAAACAAAAGCGATGCCTATAAGATAGGGCAGCAAATTATGGGTACGCAGTTCGAGGATTTAGGACAAAAAGGCGTCTCTGTCCTGGCTAACATAGAGAATAGTTTTTCAAATACAAGCGGAGCAACCAAAAAAGCAGGCCAGGCCCTACAAGATAATTTTGGGACAAGGCTTAAAAAAATTGGACGTTCTGCCTTGGCGTCGTTAGAGCCTATTGGAAATGGGGTCCTAAGCTTACTTGAACCGGTCATGTCTGGCTTAGAGTCTGGCATGAAAAGCCTTGAACCGACTTTTAACAATATCGCGAATGCCGGAAAGAATCTAAAGACTATTTTCTCTGGCATTATGGACGTTTTCAATGGTGATACGTCAAAAGGTGCCGATAAACTGATGGACTTTTTCCCGGTGTTAACGGTCCAAACCATTATCGACGGGATAAACAATATCAAGACAGCTTTTTCGGGCTTTAAGCAGCAGGCACAGCCCATCCTATCCAACATGAAGGCAAGTTTTGACGCCATGAAGCCAACCTTTTCGGCTCTCGGCACTATTGCATCCCAAGTTTTTGGAACTCTTGGTCCTCTGGTCAAACAGGCATTGGGCGGCGTGATGTCTTTCATTGGTCAACTCACTGGGCAGTGGAAGTCTTTCTGGCAGCAAAACGGTTCTGTTATTACTCAAGCCCTTCAAAATGTGTGGTCGATTGTCCAATTTGTCATGCCGGCTATACTTGCGATCATACGTTCTGTTTGGGGGAATATAAAGGGCGTCATCACTGGCGCGATTTCAATTATCCAGGGCGTTATCCTCGTTTTTTCTGGGTTACTAACCGGGAATTTTTCAAAAATGTGGGAAGGAATTAAGAAAATATTTTCTGGCGCGATAAAAGTCGTCTGGAATGCAATCCAACTTTCGTTTTTCGGCAAGATTCTTGGCGGTGCCAAGGCTCTCGGCGCTGGCTTAAAAGGTATATTCCCAAAAATGTGGGGCTGGATCAAAAGTTTGTTTAAAGATGGCGCCACAAATGCGGGAAAAATGTTTAGTTTCTTGAAAGATAAAGCTCTAAAAATTGTTACTGACATGAAAACTAGTATTTCTAAAAAATTCACTGACATTGTAGATGGAGCGAAGGCGCTACCTAAGAAAATGGGTGACGGAATTAAGAGCATGGCAGGCAAAGCCTGGGACGGAATAAAAGCCTTTGGAAACAGAACGCTCCGCGGCTTCGGTAAAATCATCAACGGCTTTACTCAGCAGGGTATCAACTGGATTTTGGGAAAAATCGGGGTTGATACTAAAATCCCTAAATGGGAAGTGCCGCAGTATGCAAATGGTACAGGCGGGCATCCGGGAGGTCTAGCCATTCTCGGTGATGGTAAGGGCTCAAATGCTGGACCGGAAGCTTTTATAACCCCTTCGGGTCACATGGGGCTGAGCCCTGCGACTGATACGCTTATGAACCTCCCTCAAGGAACACAAGTCTTGTCAGCAATTGACACTAGAGCTTTTCTTTCAGGGGTTCCGGCTTATGCAAACGGAACAAAGAAGAAAGAAGGCTTTATTTCAAAGATGTGGAATGGAGCAAAGGCAGCCGTTGGGAAAGTGAAGGACCTTGCTTTAGATGTGTTTGACTATATCAGCAACCCGTCGAAACTCGTCAAAAAGGTTATTGAAAAGCTGGGGTTAAAACTGCCTAAAGTAAAAGGCATTACCGGCGATGTCCTAAAGGGTTCTTTCTCCCTTATCAAAAAGAATTTTGTTAATTTCATTAAAGATAAGTTTGGAGAATCAAGCAACTTCGGTGAAGGCGGCACTGCAGCCGTCAAAAAGTGGGTTGCTCAAGCCTTAAAGATAAAAGGGTTAGGGTCAGAATATGCCTCAGCACTTGAGACAATAGCGATGAAGGAATCAGGCGGCAATCCGAATGTTGTAAACAGATGGGATTCAAACTGGAAAGCAGGGCACCCATCACAAGGATTGATGCAGTTTATCCCGAGTACCTTTAACGCCAATAAGGAACCAGGGCACGGAAATATCAAAAATCCAGTTGACCAGATCCTTGCCTCCATTAACTATCTGAACAGCAGATACGGCGGAATCTTAAATCATCCTGGCTTGAAGTCAATGGCGCGCGGCGGCCGTTACATCGGTTACGATACAGGCGGATTGATTACGCGTGATCACATGGCCGAGGTCCATAAAGGGGAAATGCTGCTGCCGTTGCGTCAATTTAGGCGCAGCCAAGCCCATAAGGTTCTCAGCCAGGCAGGTAAAATGGTTGGGTATGAACCGGAAAGCCGGTCAAGCTCAAGCGATGCAAACGCATTGCAAACGATGGTCACTCTGCTGCAGCAACAAAACAGCAATCAGCAAGCCGAAATTAATCTGTTAAGCCAAACGGTAAGACTGTTAACACAGCTTGTGGCGAAAGACCCGAAAGTAATACTGAGTGTCCAGGAATTAAATAAAATTCAAGACGAAGCATACAACAAGGAAAGAAACCAAAAGGGATTGCTGAATAATGTAAGCTTCTCTTAGGAGAGTGGTAGGTTGATAAACTATGATCTAATAATAGACGGCAAGTATTTAAGCGAGACTCTTCCAGGTGTCTCGCTTTCTTCATTTAGGCCGGAGGCACCAGTGTTCGAAAGGCAGACGGCAGGAACAAGCGCGCTTATTAACGGGACGATGATGCTTAAGCAGGGGAACACTGGACGATACACAGAAAGAAAAATCAATACAAAAGTGATTGTGGAGGCAAATAGCTCTTATCAGTTCCAAATCAAGAGGGACGCCGTGTACAACCTTTTTATAAGAGAGGACCCCTATTATGTGATCAATACGCAGCAGCCTTATAAACGGTGGCTTGTTACGTGTGATGACGCATTTTCCATCTATCAAGAAAACGGCAAAAAGTATCAGGAAGTGGATATTGCATTAACGGCCATTCAGGGGCTTGCTGAGTCTTTAAATGACAGCACTGCATCTATGGAATTGAAGGACGAAAAGTTTCACTTGGGCATGAATATCAGGCGGGACACAACTCCTGTGTTTCACTTTAAAAATAAAAACTCTTTTGTAGTGGATAACATAGGGGACGTAAAATTGGACCCGATTAACTACAATTACAACGTCGAAATGTATCTGCAGGGTACTGATATTTCAATCACTAATATCACAACAAATGAAACCCTGACGCTGAACGGGAAATTTTCAAAAACGGATAAGATAACGCTTTTGAAGCATCACATTCTGAAGAACTCTGCACCTATTTCCGATAGAAGTGGGCGGTTTCCGTCTCTTGCAGCCGGCCAGAATCAATTTAGGATTGCGGGTGCTACCTACAGCGATATCCGATTCATTACACACTTTTATTATAAATAGGGGGTGAGGCTCTTTGAATCAGATGTTTGTTCATGACATTAAAACTGGCCAAAAACATGAGCTTATTCACGTTGAGCCCAAAGTGAATGATGACGTCACGGGGAAAAAGGATTTGTCTTTTTCGATTACCTTGACTGAATACAATCAGATCCCTTTCAATGCTTTAGTCGGAAGAAATTTTATTATTATCGACGAGGTGCGATATAAAAAGCAGCAGTATTTCATTAACACGCCCACGATCAAACAGGAAGGCGCTCTGCTAACTAAAGACATAACAGCTACGCATATCTATTCCTTTAGGGCGATCAAGCATGTTGTTCACGAGACGATAGAAGGTACAAAAACTCTCAATGAAGCACTAAAGCACGCAGTGAAAGGCAGTGAAATCACATTTACAATTATGCCGGATGCGAAGGGAATCGGAGCTAAAAAGCTGGAGGGATTCGGCAATAAAAAGACCTCTGAACTGATGGACGAAATCATTTCTACCTTTGGGGTTGAAATCATCCCGAATAACACGCATTTATACATTTACAAAAAAGCCGGCAAAGAGATTGTAAAAAGGCTGGATAACCTTTCGAATCTCACGTCCTTACAGATCACAACAACGGAAGATAACACGACAACCCGGGTGAAAGGATACGGGAAGCTCAAGGAAGATAAAGACATCCTGGGTGATCAATCGATTCCCTACGATTCAAAAACAGGCACCTGGGCGTATGATAGCTCATTAAAAGCTGATTATACGAAGAAAATAGGAGCCACGTTTTCTTTCTCTTTCACAGGGACAGGCTTTAAATTTAAAACACTTGTATCGAAGCTAGGCGGTAAATGGGAATTTAAAATAGGCGATCAGACGAAAACCATATCTGTCTATAAAGATTCAGCCCCGACAGAAAAAGAGTTTGATATCATTCGCGGCCTGGACAATAAGACATATAAAGTAGTGGCTACCTTTAAAGGCAGGGACAGCAATAACCCAAATACTAAAGGCACAAAGAAAGCTGACCCGGTCATGTATCTCCTGCGCGGCAACATTATTGGGGTGTACAGGACATTCAAAAATGAGGATGAAAAGTATGTCTTTCCCCCGGTCACCTATGTTCACCCGGAAGAAAAAAAGTTTCTGATTAACGGGCAACCATCCTGGGCGGAACCCGTCACAGATGATTCTATCACCAAAAAAGAGGATATGATTAAGCTGCTTAAAACCAAAGTCAATCCTTACGCAGAGGTTTCTTATGACGCTGACTATGTGGAGTTATTAGATCAAGCCCTGGCTGATATAGAAGAGCCGGTGATGGCAGGAGACACCATCCGTGTATATGCTGATACGCCTCTAAACGGAATCACTTTTGATGGGAAGCTGAGAGCAACAGCGGCCTCATACAACCCATTAAGGCCAGAACAGCCTTCTGACCTGACAATTGACGGGAAGCGAAAAAGCCGTGTAGACATGGAAATTGAAGCGAAAAAGCGAGCGAAGAATCAGGAGCAGGCCATCAAGAATTATCAAAATCAATTGGCTTCTGGGCTTGCTGAGATCAATCAAATAAAGCAAAGCCTTGCGAATACGCAGGCTTCACAGCAGACCACATATACTTTCTCTTTGCAATTTTTAAACGGTGAATGGTCTGTATCTTCTGGCGATGGTTTTGCTTCATTGGCAGCGGGCATCCTTTCTTTGAATACGGATGATGATTATGCAATTCAGTATGTGACTGGTGATGCCAATTCCATTGTGAAGGAGTCAGGCTATACGTTATACGCAGAAGATGTGGACACAAATATAATCAATATAACCCTTTATAAAGACGGAAAAATAAGTGATCCTCTGGGGGTTCCCGAAGGGTCAAAAATGAAAATCCTCATAGTAGGACAGAAATAGAGGTGAAAACATGACGCTTTATCTTAATAAGAGGCATGGGGATGCTCCAAACGCAAAACTCTTTACTCAGCTGGACGATAACGCCAAGGCAACCGAAACGGAAGTCAACCTGCTAAACAATAAAATTAAATATCATGAAAGTTCACAGACCGCCCACAAATCAAGTCAAATTGATCACGGCGGTCTTTCTGTTTCTACAGAATTAGAAACGATGAAAAAGCGTTTCGCCAACGTGATTACCAAAGCAGACGGCACGAATGTAAAAGAGGTTCTGGACCTCCGCATAAATCGAGAAGGTAAAGAATTTGACACAGCAAATGAGCGTGTTGTGGAGATTGAGAAATCACTCTCTGATCTTGATGCCTCTGTTCAAAAAGAATACGGATTCGATTACACGACAATCCCGCCCGTTTATCACACGAGTTTGAACCTTGCTGATAAAACGGTGCTGCAGTGTTTCGTAATCGACGAGAAAACAGGCGATATTTACGCGACCCAGGTGGGAAGTGGCAACACAGATCAAAGTCAAAACTATGTCATTACCCGGATGAATAAAAACGGCGTAATGCTTGATAGCATGACCGTCGTTCATGGAGGTCACGGTACAACAATCGGGCTTGAACGAGAAAACGGCAAGGTGTATATCTGGTCAAACTATGATGTTGTCGATGCAAATGGGAGTCCGATTGGTAACGACCTGGTTAGGTTCCCCTATACAGCTGGGGCAACGATTAACGGCGGAAACGGAGGAATCAAACGCTATAACAAGTTCAGTGAATTATATGCGATTCCTGTAATTGATCAGCAAAACGGCTTAATTGCTTTGCGTTTAAAAGACAGCAACGATGACAGCGTTGTGCAGCTGCGTAAATTAAATGATGTGAAAAACGGTATTGATAATCTCTTGGGAGAAGTGACAGTTCCAAACGATCTGCATTATCTGCAGGGCTTTACTATAGACGGATACGACTTGTATTGGTACACAGGAGACACAAACAGCGTCGCCTATCCGGCTGAATTGTCTTTGTTCAGCTTCAAAGATGGGAAGCTTAAAAAACGTATTACGTGTAACTTTGGCCGGGGTCCTGATGGGAAATACGAGGGGGATTTTCGGGAGCCGGAATCCGTGTTTCTTTATAAGGACCCAATGACGGGGAAGAAGTCGCTATTCGCTGCGATTGCAACTGGTCCAGTCGGAAAGCGTCTGGCAAAAGTCTATGCCTATCATTCAAAAGACAATGCAGCAGCCTTTGCCACAGACCTATCGCAAGGGTTTCAGGGCTACCCGTTAACGAAAAACAACGGATACGCAATGCGGCTGCCTGATGGAATAACGAAACTGAAAGACTTTTGTCAAGTGGGCTACTATTACATGACTACAGCCGAGACTTCCAAGCTGACGGACCACCCAGCAGGCGGGGACGCGGGTTGGTGGTTTCATGTTGCGCCAGCTGACATATCAGGGTCTGTTATTCAGACTCTTACACGAAACTCCACAGGACGATCAATAAAGATGTTTACTCGTGTTGTAACAAATGCGGGCGTTGCTGGGGATTGGACGGAGCTTATGTCCAGTCAGTCTTTAGATTGGACAAATCTACCCTTGAAAAACGGGGCCTCCAATCCGGATTCAGACGATAAATTGCAATACGCCATAAACGGTGGGCTCGTTCATCTGCGTGGAAGGGTTAATATTCCGGAAACAGACGGAGTCGTGTTTGCTATTTTGCCGGCAGGAGCCCGGCCACGTAAAAGTTGGTATAGAGGCTGTCAGGTTGGTGGTACTACAGGAGATCGAAAAATAGGGATTCGCAGCAATGGGCAAGTTGCGGCTTTAGGTTTCGCAGTAAACAATCTAGATGCGGTCACTTACACATACGTCAATATAAGCTTCCCAATAGGGTAAGGAGGGGGATTCATGGTCTATAAAGATGCTGCGATTAGTGCCAATGTCGGCACTGGCTCAAGCAGCAGGACAACAAACATACATTTTAGTACGCAAGATATAGGGACGGCCAAATTGACCTTTAAAGTGTTCAAAGATGGCGTCCCTTTACCTTTGTCCGCGGTGACTGGGAAACTTGTTATGGTGATGGTCGATGGCAGTAAGTTCATCAAGAATATTACGATCGTAGATAAGCTAAACGGCATTGCTGAATACGTTTTGACAAGTGAAGAAATCAAGCATTACGGCAAGGTTCAAGCGTCTCTTAATCTGTATTACGACAATAAACAGTCACTGGGCGTCACTCAGTTTACTTTTCAAATAGACAAAGACCTTATTGACTCGGATATTGTCCCAATTGCTGAGTATTACATTGAAGATTTTGAGACATTGAGGCAGTCAGTTGAGGCGATAGTGGCGGACCTCCAGGAGAAATTTAAAGACTTGGATAATGTTGAGACAAAGGCAGGCGCACAGGAGAAAGCTGACGCTGTCCAGGCGAATCTGGACAATCACACAAGGAATAAGTCGAACCCTCACGGGGTGACGAAAAGCCAAATAGGATTGGGCAATGTGGACAATGTGCAGCAAGCTCCTAAACAAGATTTTGACCTTCATGTATCGGATGCAACCAAACATATTTCTTCTAGTGAGAGAACCAAGTGGAATAATGGTCAAACTTTTAGGATAACAGCAGAGAACGGAACGCAGAAATATAACCTCACAGAGGGCTCTTTTTATGATTCGCTTAAAGATGTCGGGACTGTCTCTTTTTATGGGACAAATGCCGTTACTGATAACCCGTCATCATCAAGCTTGCGCGGTCTGCAGCTTGTAGGACAGCCAGGGATTGGCATGGGGTACGCCGTGGACGTGAACGGGAATGCTTGGTGGTTCTATTACAATTCGAATCATACGAAGATCAATTGGATTCCTGCAGAGTCCATCACAGGTGCCCAATCAAAAGTAGATGCTCACGCAAATAGAAAAGATAACCCACATTCCGTAACAAAAGCGCAAGTTGGGCTGGATAAAGTAGATAATGTTCAGCAGGCTTCTTTGGCTGATTTTAACGCTCATAACTACAATTCCATCCGGCATATCTCACAAAATGAGAGAGATAAATGGAACGGCGGCCAGCTGGCGAAGCTGACAAAAGATGACGGGAAACGAACTCAATTAGCTGATGGGGCTGATGTTCTTTCGTTGAGTTCTGGATTTTATTTTGCTTCAGGAAATCTAGTGAAAAACAATCCCGTTTCAAATGATAGCTCGTGGTTCAATTATGACGTTATAGACGGGGGTTCCGGGAGAAAATCAATCTTAGCTTGGAGAAGTTACGATAATACCCTGTGGCACGCTACGGTCCACACTAACAACGTTTTTAAAGGATGGAAAAAGCTTATAACAGACGCCGATTACGAGGGTATCACTTGGCAAAACGTCACACTCAAAAACGGCGCAGCTAATGGAGACAGGCCATTCCAGTATGCTAAGTGGGGCAAATTGCTTTTGTTCAGAGGACAGATCACAGCACCGCGGGAAGTCGTGATTGGTTCAATACCTTCCTCTGTGGTTCCAAGTAACGGTGCGGTTGTTCTCGCGTCAACGACCGGAATAACTGGTTTTTGTAAACTCATTGTTTATGGTACAGGAGATTTAAAATTGACTGGTTTAATGTCCAATGATAACAACGCAGTCACCGGCTATTATATGGATGTTAACCCGATTCCGTTAGATTAAGGAGGATAAGAATGTTACAGGTTTATAGATATGATGAGAATTTAGAATATGTTGAACCGGTATTGGTCACAGAAATAGACGAAAAAGGCGATTATATCATCCCAGCAGACTGCACGACCGTGGCGCTGCCGGATTCACCTTCCTTTTTCAAACCTAAGTTTGATCCAGAGAATCAGGAATGGTCAGAGACTGCCACACAAGAAGAGATCGAGGCTATTTTAAATTCAGGCGGCAAAGAAATCTCAGTAGTTGACCTTTTGAAGCAGCAGAATGCAGCACTTTCCTTACAGATTGCAAAGTCAGAGAAGGAAAACGAGGAAAGACGTATGAGGGAAGCAGAACAGGCTTTAGTCATTGCACAGATGCAAAAACAAATTGAAGAATTGAAGGAGGCAAATTAAATGGCTCGGTATCCAGAAGTAGCGGACATTAAGCAGTTTTATGAATGGAAATGCTATACAGACGAAAAGGTACAGGAATATGTTGAGATTGAATGGATTACTACAGAACAATACAAAGAAATTACCGGAAAGGATTACCCTTCTCCCAGCGACGTCCCTTCTGGGGAGACTGACGAGCCTGCTGGGGTTGAATTGAATAAAGAAGGATAAACGCTTAATAGGCGTTTTTTATTTTGCCTCTAAGGAGGTGATAACAAGAAATGGAGGAGACAACGGTGTTTATTAATTTTGAAACATTGGATTTAGCGAGAGTTTATCTGTTTGGGGGTGTGAAATATCTTGATTTAATGCTGGTGCTAAATATCATTGATATCCTTACCGGTGTGGTGAAAGCGTGGAAGTTTAAGGAGCTCCGCAGCCGTAGCGCATGGTTCGGTTATGTGCGTAAGATGCTCAGTTTTCTTGTGGTTATCGTGGCAAACATCATAGATACAATTCTCAATCTGAACGGCGTCCTGACATTTGGAACCGTTCTTTTTTATATCGCCAATGAGGGGCTTTCCATTACGGAGAACCTTGCACAGATCGGCGTTAAGATTCCGGCTGCCATTACTGATCGTCTTCATGTAATCGAAAATGACAACGAACAAACAAATGAAAAGGATGAACAGGCTGCTGGGTAACCCGGCGGCTTTTCTACATCAAAAATAAAGGAGAGAACCCTTATGACAATCACAGTGAAAAAGAATCTTGTATCAGAAGCAAAATACGCTTTGAAATGCCCTAATCACATGGACGCTCAATACATCACCATCCACAATACAGCGAATGATGCGTCAGCTGCCAATGAGATCAGCTATATGATCGGAAATACTAGCTCGACAAGCTTTCATTTTGCCGTTGATGACAAAGAGGTTATTCAAGGGTTGCCGTTAAATCGAAACGCATGGCACACAGGGGACGGCAAAAACGGCACCGGGAACCGTAAATCTATTGGCGTTGAAATCTGTTACAGTAAGTCAGGAGGCCCTAAATATAAGGCGGCAGAAAAACTGGCAATCAAATTTGTGGCGCAGCTGCTCAAAGAGCGCGGCTGGGGTATTGATCGTGTCCGCAAGCATCAAGACTGGAACGGCAAATATTGCCCTCACCGTATTTTGTCAGAGGGTAGATGGGACGAGGTTAAGGCTGCCATTGAAGCAGAATTAAAGTCACTGGGCGGGAAAACAAGCTCAAGCAAAAAGAAAACGTCATATGCGCTACCTTCTGGCATCTATAAAGTGAAAAGCCCAATGATGAAAGGCGCGTCTGTAACACAGATTCAGAAAGCGCTGGCGGCTCTTTATTTCTATCCAGACAAAGGGGCGAAGAATAACGGTATTGACGGCGTGTATGGTCCGAAAACAGCAAACGCAGTCAAACGGTTCCAGCTGATGCACGGGCTATCTGCAGATGGTATCTACGGACCGAAAACAAAAGCAAAACTTGAAGTCCTATTAAAATAAAAAAGGCCCTTTAGTCAGGGCCTTTTTTTCAAATACTATCAATTAACACTTCTGAATTTGTTTTTTTTCCTTTTTCAAGCGCACTTTTTAAAATCTTTATAAAATCCTCCCCATCACTCGTAACAAAATAATTAGACAAGTCGGTGATTTCTTCACTTATGTTATCTCCCCATGGAGGCCTTTTACTAACATCTTCAATATCCCAAATGACTTGTGAAGGGTTGTACTCTTTCAATTTCTCTTTTATATCTTCTAATTCTTCAAGGGCAGGATCAATGTTTTTGCTTTCAAGCTTTCCTTGATAAAGCTCATTTAATAAATGCGGATATTTCGATCCCCAACCATGCTCTTCTAAATGGTAGCTTACGGTTGAAAAAAATGAATGTAAGAAGTCTCCATGCCCAACTTGATACCAGTAATATTTAACCTTAAATCCTACAGCCAACGTGCTCACCTCTAATTGGTTTTGAATTTTATATCTGCTTTTCCGTTAGTCTTTTTCATTATCTTATCATATAAGTCGTCCATTATTTCTTCAGAAACTGACTGGCCCCTAATATCTATGACTACAGATTGTTTTGTATTATTAGGAAGGTCAGTGAGTCGTTTTTCAACTTGTTTTGAAACATTGTTTACTAACCTACTTCTCCCACTTGGTGTAGTAATCTTATAGTTTTTAACCTCTATACTATGCCCAGTTTTATAGAAGTCCGGACGGGAGCTGCCTTTCTTTCCATAAGGGACTTCTTTGCCATCTATAAATGACTTTTGTTCACTGTAATCAGGATAATCTTTTCCAACATCTTTTTCAGATTGTCGCCATGATGGTCTCTTAGGAATATCAGAATTTTTCACATTTAAGTTTTTGCTGACTCCACGCAAACCGAATCCGCCAAGCATCGATAACGCATGATTAAGGCTGTTTTGTCGTTGTTCATCAGAAATTTTATTCCCAAACATATCCCGGCCAGTTATTGCTTCGCTAAAACCGTTTGCAGATGCGAGACCGTAAAGTCCTTTGCTGGAGTTTTGAAGAGCGTGAAATGTCTTAGGCGTTTTATAGACATCAAGCGCTTTGTCTGCTTTGGAGATCGCTTTGCTAGTTGAATACACAGCTTTTACACCTTTGCCTAATTTACCTGCCCATCCCACAATGGGCACATAACCTGCTGCAGCCATTGCGCCAGCTGCTACACGTTGGCCCTCTGTCAACTTTTCACCGGTTACAGGATCAACGCCATCGGCGGCTCTTTTATAATCATAATATCCGGAGACTTCCCCTGTAAAATTACAAACAACATCCCACGTTTTTTCGTACCATGGCTTATTTGCAAGCTCTTCCTGTTCTTTTGCTATCATTCTTTGTTCGGCCTGCTGATCTTTAAAGGCGATATAATCAGTCGATTGTTTTTTTACATCCTCAGTCATCTTGTGGACTTCACTGTCCCTATAAGCCTTGGCATTATAGTGGATGGGAGAGGCACTCTTGCCTGTTGTTGTTGCGTTTATGAGTGCTTGGTAATCAGCCTGAATCATTTGTTCATTTGCTTCTGATAAGGCATATTCTGACGTTAGGTTCTCATCGACTTCACTTATTTTCTCGACTGTATTTTTTCGTTTTTTCTCAGCAGAAGATAACTCAGTTTTAAAATCTTCCGTTGAAAAAACATCTAAGGGGAGGACATCGTGTATTTCATTTAATATGTCTTTGATGGCCTTTTTCTGTTCTGACATGATGGATTTTGATTTGGAATTAGCATTGGCCAACTCATGCTCTAGGAAGGATTCTTCTATGTAGGCATCTGATAAGCTGGCGTCTTCCAAGATACCAGGAATACTCGTTAAAAATGATATTTTCATCTCAATTAGATCAATCCATTGGTCAGCAATGCCGGCCTGATCTTCATAAAATGATTTGATGTTATTTGCACCTTTACCTGAAAACTCACTATCATCTAAATCAGCGACAGCTTTGAATGCTTTCTTTAATTTGATCATTTTACTTTTTAAATCTTTGTATTCTTTTGCACGGTTTTCAGCTTCGGAAAGCAGTGTTTTGGCTTCAAATACCTTCATGATCATATCCTTTCATATGGAATTTAACACAGGGATTTTACCATAGTTTAGGAGAGAGCAGCTGATAATAAATATGTAGTTACAAGAATGATTCGAATTACATAGGTACTATTAACTCAGTTGAATTCTGGCCGCATAGTATTAAGTTCGGCAGACTCATTTTTTAATGAGTTCATCATTCTGAAAAAATAGTAAAAATTACCCTAAAGGAAATTTGCGCCATAACGAAAAATAAATTGCGCTATGTCGAAAATTATTTCTATATATGACATAAAATGTTAAACGTGTGTTAACATTTGTTTGAGTATTTAGAATTTTGACGGAAAGAGGGGTTTATTATGAGTAAACTTGCTTCTGAGTATGTTGCTAATATCTTAAATGAGTGGTATATCGCTATAAAACAGCAAGATGTTGAGGCTGCCGAGAAATATTTTAAAGAGGTTAAAGCTCTGTTTGATGAAATGGTGGAAGATCAAGAGGTATTGATGTATTACTCTTTGCTTGAAGAGAGACATAAAATGATGATGTACCAAGTTAAAGGATCAGACTTCCCTAAGCATTCATATTTCAATAAAAGACACGCAAAAGAAATTCAAAAAACTGATCACATGATAGAGTATTATTTCTTTTTATTTGAAGCGTTATACGAATCATATAATCGAAACTTTGAGAATGCCATAAGCCTTTTTAAAATCGCAGAGAAAAAGTTATCTGTCATTCCGGATGAAATTGAAGCTGCTGAATTTTATTCTAAAGTGGCGTCAATGTACATGATGCTACGGCAAAGTATTGTTTCATTAAATTATATAAACAACGCTCTCAACATTTATAAAGGGAATGAAAATTACAAAAGAAAGTTTGCAACTGCATTGATGGTTGTTGGAACTAACTATACTGATCTAGGCCAGTTTGATAAAGCTGAAGAAGCCTATTTCCAAGCGATTAGAATTTCAAAAGAGCTTGGTGATAAATTTTTCGAAGCCCAAATCCATCACAATTTAAGTATTACATACTCAGCAGCAAATAGATCCCAAGACTGCCTTAATGCACTAAGAAAAGCAATCCGAAACAAAGAATGGAGACAATCAGTTTATTACATTAACTCTCTTTACATGGTCACAAAAGAGTTATTCCTCATGGGCCAAAAAGATAAGGCTGTATATTATTACAAAAAAGGACAGGAAAATTTAAACCAAAAAGAGAATAAAGTGTATGAGGCTAAAATAAACATCATTTATAAACTTCTTCAAGATAATCAAAACGAAACGATTGAGCATTGTTTGAGTTATATTCATTTCCTTCAAGAAAAGAATGACTTAGACAGTGTTCTTGATCTTTCCTTGATTATCTCTCGGTACTGCGAGGAGAAAGAATGTTATAAGGATGCTCTTGAATTTTCTAAACGAGCTATTTTAGCCGAAAAGAAAATGAGGCAGTTGGAGGGAATAGGATGAAAAGATTAATACTTCGTGTGTCTGTTACAGCTATTGTCTTAAGTGGGTTAGCTGTTGGCGCTAGTTTGATTACTCAATCTGACTTTTATTTAAGTGAAAAACCAGTTGGAACAGAAATACAAGTTGCAGAAAGACCTGTTGGCACTTAATACAAGAACCCTGAAAAGGGTTTTTTATTGCGCGAGAACGTTTGTTCTGATATGGTGCCATGTAGAGGTGAGATATATGAAAAAGTTATCAAAAGAGCTGGAAGAGGGATTAGAAAGAGTACCAAATTTGATTGAAGAGGTTTTGCAAATTTATGAACAGCATCAAGGAGAGCCGGAGAACAAACCAGGCGTTAGCTGTCCTTCGTGTCTTAATAAATCATCTGATTATGTGTGTAATTGGTATGGAAATAAACATGTTCATTTCATTTGTAAGTGCGGTTGTCAAGTCGACCAATAATAAAAAGGCCCTTCTCATATGAGAGAGCCTTTTTATTTATCCACCTACTCTTATTTCACGACCTAAGCCCATTCCTACAGGTGGGTCGATTTGATGGGTTCCTACTGGTAGCTCGCGTGCGATCATCATTTATCAACTCCTCTCTATAGATACATTACTTCATAATTTTCCAAATCCCTTTTATTTGAACAATTTTTTTAATAATTTATTTGTTGCTTTTCCGGCTGCACGGCGAGCCACTCTTTTTCCAAGTGTTCCGTTTTTGGCTGCGTTAACATCTCCAAGAAGCTTTGCCGATTTGTAAAGCGCAGATCTGATTTTATTTATATTCAATATTATCATTCCCTTTATATGTATATCTTTAGCTTACAATAAAAATCTAAAAATGAATAGATGTGGGCACCCACAAAGACACCCACAAAACACCCACAAATATAATATACTTGATGATTTCTTATTCGAAGAGAAATAACAAAACCTTCTTAATTCAACGTTTATCATGCACTATGACATTGAAATATTGCCTAGATTATATTCCGCACGCAAGTACATCCTTGGGAGCGCGAACAGTATATGTCTCAGTATTAATCTGATAAACCTTGATTTGATAGGGTTTTAGATTAATAACTAGGTGGTCAAGTCAAGTGGGATAACTAGAAACAACTAGTTTGACCACTTTTTGACCACCAAAAAAATTAAAAAAATTTAGGACAAAAGTGAATTCATGTTATTCTTCATAACCATCCACTGATGTATTTTCAAGCTTCTCAGATATATGAGAGTATACGTCCGATGTGATGGTTATATTTTTATATCCGAGTCTTTCTTGAACAAACTTCATACTTGCACCTGATTCTAGAAGAAGGACAGCATGAGTATGTCTTAAACCATGAATTGGCATTTTTTCTAATCCAGCTTTCTTCAGAATGCGATTGAGTGCATTGAAGAGGGTAGACTTTGGTAAAGGTTTTCCATCCTGTCTACAAAAAACAAGATCTAATTCATGTTCGTAAATCTCATTAAAAACTATTCTATTATCATTTAAATAGTTCATGTGTGTTGCTAACTCTTTTGCTAATGAATTGCTAATTTTAATTCTTCTTTCGGATTCATATGTTTTTGTTTCTCCAAATATTTCTTCTCCCTCTTTAACTTGAAAGTCTAATGATTTGTTAATGTTGATGAAGTTATTTTTTAGATCAATATCCTTTCTTTGTAAAGCAGCTGCTTCTCCCTTACGCATTCCTGTTTCAAGTAAAGTTTTAAAGAAGATATAGTACAAATAATTATCTTGTTTTGCAAATTTAAGGAAGAGGGAAATATCATCTGACTTAATGTATTCTAACTTTTCTTTTTTCTTAGATTTAGCCCTTGGAATTGTTACCCCTTCACATGGGTTTTCTTCAATTTTTTTAAGAGGCTTTACTGCCGTAGCTAAAGCGTTGAACATTGTCCCGTGAATGATTTCAATTGTTCTTTTGCTGTATCCCTGGTCTGCTAAATAATTAATAAATTTTTGATAACGTAAGGGTTTAATATCTTTTAGTTTAATCTCCTTAAAATAGGGGAGAATTTTTGTATTAACATTTCGTTCATGAAGAATGTAAGTGTTTTTCCTAACATTACCTTGTTTGTATTGAGCGAGCCAATCTTTAAGATAATGCTTTAAAAGGGTTTCTCCTCCGTTAATTTCTAAATCACCTATCAATCTTTCCTCTTCTTGTCTTGCAGCTATCTGTGCCTCTTTTTTTGTTTTAAATCCACTTTTGGAGACTTCGATTGGCTCTTGAGTTAAAGGGTCTTTATGTTTTATTCTGTATTGCCATGTAGTTCCTCTTTTTCTGAAACTAGCCATATTATTCCACCTTTCGTTTGTAACATATCCCATTTTAGCACTTAGTTTTTTGAGGGAATCAAAAAATTCAGATAAGTAAGTCTCTAGCATATATTGAAGTGAATTTCTCCTCTTGACTCTAAATAAAATTCCCATTTTATTTAAACCTAAAAGCTGCTTGAATACATCCTAAATTTAAAGTATCCTGTATATGTATCATAGTTGGTATATCAGCCACTATAGGCCAGAGAGTTCCCTCACATACTCTCTGGCCTTTTGTTTAAAAAAGCTAAAAAGCCCTTTAAAAGGGCTTTATATCTAACACATTATCTAGGAGTTCTGAAAACTTTATAATCATAACCTATTTGTTTGCTATATTTACTGTCTTTGTAGACGTACATATCAACGATTGTGTATCTATACTTTTTGTCGTAGGCTAAGTATTGGGTTGTTGAGTAATAACGAGTTGGTTTTTTGTGATAGAATGTTCCAAACACAGCTTGAGCGAATATACCAGCCCAGGAGTATTTAAGACCAGGTAATCCTGCAGCAATTCTTGCTCCTAATTCAGCTGCAGTGTCTATGTTCTTAGAGTTCCCTCTAAAATGATCTACAACCTTCCATTTTGTTGATGGTGGTACAGCTTGAATTGAAATTTCTCCATTCTCTTGGATGACTGGAACTGATGATGTTTTAACTAATTCTTGAAGTGGTGTTGAATTAACCTGAGTGATATAACTTGGTGTAGGTTCTGAGATGGATTCTGCATGGCTAGTTAGTGGAGCCACTGTTGAGAATAGGAGTCCGAGAGATAGGGTAGTTAGAACTGTTTTTTTCACTAACAATCATCCTTTCAAGTTTTTTAATGCTTATGACTATCTGGATGCTGTATAATTATAACATATAATATACATATTTTGGAGGTTGAAATTATGAACTTTGATGACAAAAAGAGTATATTAAAGACTGTAGGGAACATATTTATGGTTCTTGTTCTTATCTCTTTATTTGTTTATGCATTCTCCAATGAATCTATTGGATGGTATGTTAAGATCACTTCTATTGTGATGTTAACTATCTCTTATATTTGCTACGCTTTAATTTCTTTGCAGGAAAAATGGTTCATTTTAACTTTGATTATCTCCTGGCTTGTGATTATTTTTTGGGTATTCTAAATCAATAAGGCTGCCGTTTACCTTCCATTTCAATGCGGAAGTATGAACGACAGCCATCTTTATTATTTACGGTGACATTAATTATCCTCCACAGGGTTACTTTTAGATTATTTGGATTTCCTTTCGATGAGGCGCTTTCTTCTGGGACGGATTTTAACTCCAGAAAGTCTTTTTTCAATCTTAAATAACAAAGTAGGTGGATTATTCAGAATATTTATTATTTACATATAGAGGATTTACTGTTATAATATGTATATCTTACATATAGGAGGTGTTATTAATGTCTATTTTTAACCCTTTTGAAAGTGAGTATGAAAATCGTCTTAATGAAGAATATGGAGAAACATCTCCAGCAAACTAAGTTAAAATGGTGGCTGACATATATTATTGTCAGCCACTCATCTTTTATTTCAACTATTTTAGTTTAATAAAAAGTAAATTAAAACCTACCAAGGAGATTTTGACATGTTATTGAAAACTTCAGATAACATTATATGTTTTTGGAAAAATGGACATTTTGTGCTAGATAGTTTTTTAAAACATGAACAAAGAAGTATTGATCCTTCAGTTTATCCTGTACTAGAATTATTCTCAACGTGGAAAGAAGAAAAAGATGTATTTACTCTAATTAGTAAATATCCGAATTTTAGCAAAGAGTACTTAGAAAATGTACTGAAACAATTAGTAAAGTCTAAGTTACTAATTGAAAAAGGATCACCTGAACATGAAGAAGAAGAAAAATTAAAACACTGGGGGACATGGGGTACAGCGTGTAAGTATTTTCATTATAATACGCGATTATTAAATAAAGATAAATATATAGATAAGGATCAACAATATAATCGTTTGCAAATTAAGAAAAAAACGGAGGAACCTCCAGGTTTATACAAAGCCCTTGAAGGTGCAGAACAAATTAAGTTGCCTTTACCATCTTTTGGACAGGATAAGCAGTTTTTGGATACTTTACTTAATCGACAAACTATAAGATCTTTTAGTCAAAAACCAATTCTATTAGATGACCTTTCCACGATGATGTATTTGACGTATGGGGCTCAAAGCTGTAAACGTGATGTTGGAATTGACAAACTTATTTTCAAAACAAGTCCTTCAGGTGGTTGTAGGCATCCAATTGAAGTGTATCCGGTTATTTTAAATGTTGATGGGCTAGAGAATGGTTTATATCATTACTCTGTTGCTAATCATACTCTTGAGGTTATACATAAAGATAATATGATTGATAAAGTTGTTAAGATGGCTGCCGGTCAAGAATTTGTACAAAGGGCATCAGTATTATTTTTCTATACAGCTTGTATCGAACGTTCAATGTGGAAATATCAAAGTCCTAGGACTTACAGGGTTGTAATGATGGATATGGGACACTTAAGCCAGACGTGTTTTTTAGTATCAGGCTGGCTAGGTTTAGGTGCTTTTTTCTCTGGTTACCTTAATGATGAGACTGTAGAGGAAGAGTTGAAAATTGATTCAAATAAAGAGATTGTTCTTGGAGTTTCTGGAATTGGGTACAGATCAGAAGAATCAATAAAACTAGGTCGAGGTTTAAGGTTTGCAAAGGAGATGAAAGATGAATTTCAATGTGGAAATATTTAAAAACCGAAATCTAATAATTATATTAACCAGCCAATTAGTATTCCAACTAGCTTTATGGATTGGTTTAATTGGAAACCTTCAATTTTTACAAAACAATGTACATTCACATCTCTTACAATCTTTGCTGTTAGTTGCGGGTAGTGTTTTTAGTCTGCTTATTGGTCCTTATGCGGGCAACTTAATTGACGGAATATCAAAGAAGAAAATCCTTCTTATTGTTGGCGTATTACGTATGTGCTCTGTTATTTTTATGTTTGTTGCCATATTTACGAATTCAGTTTGGCTGATGCTTCTTTATAGTATTGGGGTAAGCTCTTCTGCAGCATTCTTTGAACCTGCACTTCAAGCAACTATATCTGAAGTTACAGATGAAAAACATTTGGTGTTCGCTAACTCATTAAATCTAAATATTGTAACATTAGCTAGGATCTTCGGCGCTACTTTGGGAGGAATAATATTATCGATTACTTCGTTATTTTCACTTTATCTAATTGCTTTTATTAGCTTTTTATTCGTATTAATAATTACCTTTTTCTTAAAAATTGAAGAGAATCATCTAATAGTCAAAAGAAAGAGAAAAAAAGTTATATTTCGTGAAGTTTTCCCAGTTATCTCTGGTAAATTTGATGTGAAAATGATCTTGTTTCTTTCGTTAACTCCTATTGTTTTTATTGCAGGATTTAACTTGTTCATAGTAGAGATTAGTACGATTCAAAACAATCCGTCTGTAAAAGGACTTTTATATGCTATCGAAGGCATTTCACTTATTTTATCTAGCACACTTGTTAACAAATTAACTCGCAATAGAAATCAAATTAAATTTTTATTATTAGCAAGTTTCTTAATTGGAACCGTATACTTTATATTGTCTTTTTCTAATTTTAGATTGGCACCTTTTATTGCTTTTTGTTTGTTTGGTTTAGCTTATGGATTATTTAGTCCCCTCGCAAATACATTTAATCAGAAAGTTGTTCCTAATGAATTTCATGGTCGTTTTTTTGCATTTAAAGCCATGTTAGAAAGAACTGTCATACAAATCTCAATGGTTTCTATTGGTTTTTTACTAGATGTCTTAGGTTTTAATAAAGTTGTAATTGTGCTAGGATTTATATCAACTGTCTTAGTTTTTATCCTTACTGCCTTTTATTTTGGAAATTTGAAAATGAAAAATAACAAAAAAAATTCTTCAACAACTAATTCTCAGATTTAAAAATAAGTAGTTTAGTAGTCTCTATAGTCCATGATACAATAACTTAAATATAAACTTTGAATTTCCTTAAAAGTCTCCTTTTTAAAAGTGAGGCTTTATTTATTTGACTGTCAATTCATCAGTGAAAAAAGCCCCCAGATAGGGACTTTCAATTAGCGTTCACATGCATCCTGTCCATTTTAGATTGGTATGCAGGGTGAGAGCTAGATACTCCATTCGAATATTTCTTTCTTAACTCAGTAATTATTTGAAAAGCAACATTTATTTCAATGTTTTAGGTAGTTCTGTTTTTTGTTTTAATTCCCAACGTTGTGAACCAATAGGAGCTTTCGCAAAACTATTTATATTAGGATCATCTATTGGAGGACAAAGTGGCACAGGAATAGATGATACAAATCCTATAATTTGAATACCTGGAACCTTAATTGTTGTACCATCAAATTCTGAATGGAATGTTTCAGGGCTCTGACTGGATTCGTAACTACCTGATAATTTAAAACACCCATATCCAATTGAGGCCCCGCCACTTGTTGCTTCCTTAATAATCTCTTTAAATTTTTCTTGTGTTTTCAACAACATATTCATAATCGGATGTAGCTTCTCTGCACCATTTAGTTATTTCAATACATCGCTTTGCGGCAACAAGGGATAGCCCAGGCTAAATCTGATCTTCTCTCCCTTCAAGGAGATATCAGCCATAAGCCCCAACCAAATGATGCACCACCTCGATATGATTCATAATAATCTGTTACCGTCTATTCTCTTTTTACTTAGTATCGGGTCATTGTATAATTCAGCAAAATCCGCCAGTTTAATCACCTCCGTTAATTTTGTTGATAAGCTTCCAAGTTCAGATTCACTAAAGCCCATTCGTCCAAATGAACCAGTGATTTCAAGGATATCCGAAATCTTATTAGATAGTTGATCACCAAGATCAATTGAGGATTGCAGTAGTTCATTAAATTTGTAATCAGGTAAGTCCATGACTCGTCTAATGTCTGTCATTAAAGTATCGATTTGAATGACTTGTTCCACCATTGACTTTAATGCTTGAACCCCTGAATAGAACATCGTCCCACTCAGAAAATATGCGGGCATTCGACTAAATGATTGTGCTAATTGTTCTCCAAAGCCTGAAACATTAGAGGAAGCAGATGATGCATTTGCAGATACTTCTCTGAACTGCATATTTAGATTCTGCATTTGTGTTCTTAAATTAGAAGTTCTTGCCGTAAGTTGGTTAACTGAGTTGAGATAATTCTGAAGGGCAGAGGAGTTAGCGGTACTAAGTGAACTGCCGTAACCAGTATTGATGTTTTGAACATTTATTTGCGCTTGACGTTGATATAATTGAACTTGATACTCAAGTTCTTTTGTTTTTGCTTTAGCGGTAGAGGAATCATCAAGTCGTTTAATACGATTTGCAATTTGATCAATTTGAGCAGATGTTTGTGCACCGTTAATTGATGTCGAAAGGCGAGTAAGTACCTGGGATGAGACTATTCCTTTTGCTCTCAACTTTTCTAGGCTTTGATTTAGCTGTTCAATTGCTTTCCGTAGTTGATCGTAGTTAGTTGTAGTTTTTGAAGAAGTTGCATTAGTTTTAGGATCAGTCGTATAAACAATATCTTCAAAACCGTTACGGTTTTTCTGTACCACCTTTGTGGTTTGGCCTTGTAAATTCTTTTGTTCCGTCTTTTTTTGTACTTGGCCTAATTTTTCAGTAGCTTGAGCGAGTTTGTTAACTTCTTGAGTTTCTTGCCTGAGAGCATCATTGCGATTATTAATTATTTTCGTTTCACGTTGAAGAATCTCACCGTTTTTCTTGTATTGCTGGGTGAGTTTTTCAACTGATCCATCAGCATTCTTAATTACAGTGGACGTTTCTTTTACTGTTTGATTATAGGATTTTAGATTTTTTTGATACGCATCTACAGCAGAAGAGAATTCTTGCAGAGCTTTTAAGGTTGTAGAATCAATATTTGTGTTGAGTTTGAGGGAGTTAAGCTTCTTTTCTAAAGATTTGATTTGCTGATTTAACTGTTCGACAGTTTTTGATGAGGTATCAGCTTGTGGGGTTAATATGATTTTGAGGTTTTGACTCAAGTAAGAATCACTTCCTTTCAGTAGAGGAGGGGGAAAATAAAAAAAGCCACTCAGCTATTGAGCGACTTTACTTCCTTTGCGTATTGCTATTTCCATAATCCCTTGCCAAATTTCAACATTAGATAAAGCTTCCTTAACTTTTTGATCATCTTGTTTAAATCCTTTAGTGTTTTCTAAGCCAGTATCAGTTTTACTTGGTAAGAACTCTATTTTAGTGATGGGGTTAGAAAAATCATCAAGTTTTAACTTAAGATCAATCTTTCTAAAATACTTGGACTCAGTTCTGTCTGAAGATAATCCTCCAACAAGAGCTCCAATACCTCCTGCAGCAAGTCCTCCGATAACGGCTCCTGCCATTTGACTACCTCTAGAAACTCTTGTTATGGATTGATCGTCAACGGCTATCTCAGCTTCGATTATCTTGCTAAATGGGATAGATTTTTCTTCAATCGCCAAAATTTCATTGAAATGATGAATAACAAACTTATTTTCGGATTCAACCAAAGTCAGTTTTTTATTTTTATCTGGGGTTAGATATGACTTACAGTCCTTTGGGTAATTTCCTGCGGAAATTATTTTCTCTAAATTTTGTTTTTCGATTTCCTTTTGTTTATCTGCTCCAAAATCCCCTAATATAAAGATAGCAGCTATTATTAACAAAACAATAATTGCCCATATCATACAACCACCACCGGCATCATTTTCCTACATTATAACACGGTTACCAAAGTAGGGCAGAGGGGCTGTTTTTCTTCTCTAATCTTATTCTCTTGTAACCCTAAATAATAATTCTTTAAAAATATGTTTCCTTCTATCCAAAAAGCCTGTTGTTAATATAGACATGATAAAAATTGCTCCTAAGAGTGCAGCGCCCAATCCATCCCCAAATACATTCTTAAATATCAGGGTATTCCAGAAAATACGATTGTGATTACGGATAAGCTCTTAGCGATATCAAATACATTATTTATTCTTGACATTCGTACAATAGCTGCGGTTAAGTCATTATGGCTTAGGATAATAAGACTTCAATTTTGAAATTTTAAGAGGATGCTTGCTGTCCATTAGGGGAAAACTCTGTTCTTATAAATTTAATCAGCTTTATATTTAATTCATTATTTAACATTTTCAACACCTCTTCTTACTATCGGCAAACATGGTAAAAGAATTGAATACTCTAAGTGGAAATTATTTTCCGTATTAAAATTAAGTTACTTATCTGATTTAAGTTGTTCAAGCAAGTCTTTAAAATAAGCTGCTGTATTTGAGATTTTAATATCCTTCCTGGCAGAGTTATACAATACTTTACAAATTATCATAGCGACAATACCATACAATAAAAAATTTATATAGTTTTCGTCTGAAATTTTTGCAAGGTTTATTTTAAATAAGATTTGTAATACAACAAGAACTGTACCAATAAACACCGCACCAACAGTCCATAATTTAGTGTGATCGAATTTTCTTTGAATTCTAGCCAGTCTGGCTATAGCTGCTGATAAGTCCGTTTTTGATAATGATTTCAGCGTTTCAATTTTCTTTTGGTGAAGTTCATGGTTATATTTTACTTCTTCAGGAAATTCTTTTTTAATAAATTCTATGAGTTCTGAACTTTTTAACTTAATTAAACTCTCTTCTAAATATCTTTTATAATATTCTTCAGTGTTCAAGACATTCACCTCAAGGTGATTATCGGACAAAAATGGAAAATTTTAAAGGGGGAAAAAGGCTTGTAAAATTCAATTTCACTCAAAATCAAAACCCCTCTAGAAAAGGGGTCTTGATTTTGAATAAAAGAGGGGAGTATTAGGAGAATATTTTGTTCTTTTCTTCTTCAAATTCCCTGAGATCATAGTGTGCAATAGTGTTGATACATCTTCGTGGTGAGCAAGATACTTTGAAACGAGTATTAAATCTACTCCACTTTCAAGAAGATAAGTTACACAGGAGGCTTTAAATATATGAGGATTGACTCTTCGTTGGAGAATATCGCTTAAAACATTTGAACAAAAATAATCAGCCCATGATTTTGAAGCTTGTCTAACTTCACCACCGTATTTAGTTGAAAATATGTACTCTGATTCATAGCCTCTCTTCTCAACCCATAATCGCATGTATTTTAATGCCTCAAGATTAATCATATAAGGCTCAACTTTCCCATCATCACCTTGTCCTTTTAGGCGCACGTTATGACTGTATACAAACGTTTTACCATCAGGTATTAGATAATCAATTATTTCGGTTTTGAATTGTATAATTTCACTTCTTCTAGCTCCAACATTAAAAGCTGTTGCAAGCCAGGCCATACCTAAATAATTCTCGTCCTTTTCAATTACATCCATCATATCTTTGTACTCATCAAAAGTAATTTTCACTTTGTCATATACTTTGTTTTTGGGGATAGGAGGGAGCCCACGAGTTAAATTCCTAAAACTACGGTATTCTTTGAAATCCTCGTCATCAGCAATTACATTCTCGATGTAGTTAAACATGGATGAAACACAAGCTTTTTTAAAACTTTGTGCAGAGGAGGAGAGTTTCCGATTATCACGAAGGTAGCTTAAATAGCGAAGAATATCTCTTTTGGTAAGCTTATATAAAGGTTTGTTATTCATTGATGATATACATAATATCCAAACTGTCTTAGTCCAGATTGATATTGTTTCTTTGTTGCAGGACTAAAGTTTTGAACAGTAATGAACTCATCAACAATATTTCTTAATTCATCGTTTACGTGTTGCCACATTTCATCTGTGATTTCAGGAAGTTTTTTAGCCCTATCCCGTAACATGTTTTTCTTAATTTTGACCATTAATTCACCACCATTAGTCTGCTTTAATTCCGTCTGCTTTTAAATCTCTTTTTAATGCCTCTGCTAATCGTCCATCTTTTAGAGTCTCGGCAGTATTCTTCATAACAGGACGAGGTTTACCGTAGCCATAACCATATGAATCAGGGTATGTATAACCCTGTCCGGTTTCAATAACTGTAGCAACATCTTTCCCGTCATCTTCTCTAACATTGTCCAAGGATACCCCGTTACTTTCATTGATGGTTGTAAAAGCGTCTTTAAGCTTTCCTGTACGTTCATAGAGTAGGGGGTTATAGGTGCCACGTTGATATGGAATCACTAAAGGAGGAAGCACGATGAACGAAAATAACCCATGAAGAAGTGATTGAGGATTCAACTAATTGAAGAAGAAATGGTGCTGATCATTGACGGGAGCTTGTTGTGAAAATAAAAAAGAGGGAAGATTCCCTCTTTAAAAGTCAGCACTCATACAGGTGTTGAGTACCAACAACGTTCAAATGCACCATACCAAATACCTGAGTAAGATTCCGCACCTTTTAAGTACCAATTATAGGTGCTGTCGTTATAAATAGCCGGTATTGCATTTCTAGAAGAGTATGGGCCAAATATTTCTGAAATACAATGCTTCCATGTTTCATTAGGGCTAGCAGCTTCTGCTTGAGCAGTAAAAAAAGCAGATGAAGAAACTAACAAAGCGAGTGATAGAACTGAACTTGCAATTACTTTTTTAATTTGCATGATTGACGCTCCTTTTCGTTTGAGATAATAGTCTTATAAGTTTAATAATACTATATATTCAAATATAATCCATGTAAAAATTTATTTAACTTATATGGGGATTAGTAGCGGAAGAAGATAAGGAGGGCGCGGAGTGATGGAGAAAAAAGATAACAACGAATTGAAATTCCGAATGATTACGCCGGATGGAAAATCATTTCCGGTTAATTCTGCACTTATTGAAAATTGGGATAATGCTATTTGGAAAGCATTTGATGAACAGAAACAGGTTTTCGATGCAGAGATTAAAAAGGCATTTGAACACTGTAACGTACCACTGGAGGAAACGATTAAACGGGCAGAATTAGTCATAGATAAGGACGACAACACTGTTCTGACAATAGACAAACTACCGGTTTTAATCTCATATAAACCTGAATTTTTATATTCGGAAGGAAAAGCAGTACAGAGATTCAAACGACTTTATGAGGAGGATGCAGAGTGAGTAAGTTAAATGGATTGATTACAGATAAATACGGTGATGCATTGAATAGAAATGGTTTTTGTAGAACCACTGAAGCGAATTCACACTCTAGGATGATTACGGCAGATTTCACATTAAACAGAAGTCAACTACCGTTTTTAAAAGATATTGTAAAAGACTTAGAGGAGGGTGCGGAGTGATGGCATATGATAAAGAAGTGATTGAGATCAGATACAAAACAGTTGTGATTTGCGATAAATGCAGAAAAGAGAAGGTTTTGGGTATAGGAAAACCTTTAACATGGGAAGACCACATGAATGGCGCTTAGCATCACGGTTACACATTCACAGAGAAAGGAAACGGATTTGAAAATCTATGCCCTAAATGTCAGAAGGAGGGCGGGGCTGATTTGAGGTTACAGTTAAGATAAAAGATGCATTTTATTTAGTTGTACTAGGATAGGTAGGCTCCTAAATGACTTGTTAAAATATGGTTAGTTAAGTAAAATTATGTATATGTTTAATTTTTAGAGGAGGGCTTTTGATGAGTGAGAAAAGGTTAAAAGTTGAGAATTTGGTAAGAGAGGAACTTAAAAAAACTTTTGGAGAAAGATATAGTGAAGTACATATTGAAGGGATTGTTATGCAAATTTCCAATGGCATTGAATCAGAATATAATTTAAATTCATTAGATAGGAATGGGGAAGTTTTGCTTACCGAAATTAGATCACGGATAGAAAAATATAAAAATATGGTTAATTAACTAAACTACGTGGAGGGTAAAGTTAATTGGAATCTATATGGGTTATTATTTCAGAGAGTGGTATTGTCAGAAGGAAATATGGTTGGTATGAAACAAAAGAAGAATGCGAGAATAAATGCCGAGAATTAAGTAAAGAAAAATCAGCATGTTTCCTCCCATTTGAACTCAAAAGAGCATAAAGAAAGGAATGAAAAAATGAGCAAGGAAGTTAAACATGTAGAAATCCCATTAAGAATTTGGATATCTGACAATGAAAATGAGAAAAGAATTGAACTAGGATGTCTAAATGAGTTTAGATCCTCATTAACTCAAAAGCAACATAAATGCCTATATAATCACCTTAGAAGAATACTTCAAGAAAACAATAAGATTTAAAGAGTATAATTCTTGCAGTCGATTATATGTTGATCGATTGCAAAATTTTTAAAGATAAAAATAAAATATATAAATTTAGAATAAATCGAGATAAAAGTGAAATTTTAATTAGAACAGGAGAGAAATCATGAGTATTACAAAATTAGAGCAAAAGCTACTTGAAAGAAAGGCAGAAGAATTTAACAAAGAAGTTGACAAAGGTGTAGAAATTATTATTAATGCCATCCAGACACTTTTTGATGTAGGCAGTAAAACAAGTCCGACTCGTGAAATGGTTGGATTCAAAGATAACCATGTTTCGGATATTCAGAAGTACTTGAAGCAAAAGCTTGATGTGAGAACAGTATACCGAGCAGGTGAGCTAACCACTGTAAAAAATGCTTCGAGAGGCCACAGAGCTACCGGCTATATTTGCAGAGGCGCTACTTGAGCAAGCTACTACTGAATTCTTTGCAAAGTTGAAAGATGTGGAAGATGTATTAGACGGTATTTAATTAAAATTGAAGTTTTAATCAAATACATATGAATAATCAATCCAGAAATAAGGAAAATTAACTAAAAAATTGTGAGGAACATTCAATGAAACGATTTATTTTAGTTTTATCCTTATTGAGTATTATTGTTGCCTATCCCATTCAAACAAACGCCAGTCCAATGCCTTGCAGTGTAATACTGGAACCGGTAGATAAAAATTTAAAAAATGCTAAAGGTGTAGCATTAATCTATAAGGTGCAATTGAACCCACCGAGTGCTGCCAGAACCAATATAAGCATTCTTGCTGTCCATCTTCCTGCTCCTTCTTCTTTTGGAACTTACGACAGTTACGAAGGATTTGCTACTAAACCTGGTGAGATTAGTTGGCGGTTTAAACTTTATCCTACTCCTGAGGAAGAGAGCCCTAGTTGGGCGGGAAGATTTGACTTAATTACAGCCGAAATGAAGAATGTTAAAGTTCAAGTACGTCTTTCTAATTCTAGAACTCAACAGTTGGGGCCAAGTGTATTAACGAATAATATTCAATCTTGTGATTAGAAGTTATTTGACGGCACAACAGTGAAAATAAATTTGGATTGGGTTGAAGTGGATGATTAAATCGATTATTTTGCCTGAAGAGAATACAAAAATAACTGTCGGAAAACCAATAAGCGAAGAATCGATAATGAGCATTGTCGCTGCGGTAATGTATTGGTTATGGGACTCCACATTCCTTTGTTTAACTTAAATCACGTGTTTTACAACGTTCACAACAAGTATAAAGGCCGCTGATCCGAACAACAAATACCCTGACCTTGTTTGTTTATTTGAAAGTGATTCCACTCCCACTAAAACAAAGAGAAGTGCAACTAATACTTGGAGAGAAATCAAGAGGAATTCACTTTGACTATATAGAGAATACACACATAGTATCAAAGCTGCACATGAAATAAAAATTTTTGAAGCTTTAAGCAAAGAACCACTCCTAATGAAGTTTTTATTAAACCTTAACACGTTATATATTATTGGAGAGGCAAAGGGATCAAGATAACGAAGTATTTTAAACAAATTTAAAACAAAAAGAGCATTAAATTACATGCTCTTTTTTTCAATTTCCCCGCATCAGATCCGACCGTCTCATTTGCTCAAGCCGGGTTCCTGATTGAAGCTGTATGAAATAGTTTCAAATTATTTTTTGGATTGATGTATTTGTCGTTTTCGGTTTTATAAAAACGCTGTATAGAAATCTTTCATTTTCTCTAAAGGCTTTGGAAATTGTTATTACTAAATACCACTCCCGAGAAATGTATATACATTCACACTTTCTGTCGTGAAAATTTAAATGTATTCATAAAGATGCCGCAGCATATCAGCAGTGCGCCGATGATGATGTTTATGGTGATCTGTTCGTGCAATTGCAGCCATCCAAAGAATAGAGCCAATACGGGAACGAACATTAGTGCCATGGATGCTTTTGACGCTTCGATTTGATTGAGTACCCAAAACCATACGACAAATGTAAAGCCGGTGGAAAGCAAACCATTAAACACCAATGACCATATCGCCTGATATGTCCACTCGGCTGAATGCACCGGTTCCAATATAAAGGAGAAAACCAATAACATGACGGCTCCCATCAGAAGATGCCAGGCATTCATATGAATGATATCGATATGCTTGAATTGAAGCTTGCTAAACACATTTGCGATTCCCCAGCTAAGCGCTGCCGCAAGGACGCATAGTTCTCCAAATAAAGCGCTTTGATTGACATGCAGCATTTCTTTTCCAAATATAAATAAAAGTCCGAAGAAGCCGCTTATCAGCCCGATCGTTTTATACACATTCATTTTTTCGTTTAATGTAAAATGGCTGATCACCGTAACAAATATAGGCATCGTATACACCAAAACAGAGGTTTTTCCTGAATCAACAAATTGCATTCCATACGTTAAGATCCCCATATAACCCAGACCCATTAGCAGGCTCATGATGATATAGCTTTTGACATGTGCTTTTCCTATTGAAAGTTTCTTTCTTTGAATGAAGAGAATGAGAAATAAAGGAACCGCCCCGATGAACAGGCGCAAAGCCGAAAACAAAAGCGGGGGGAGGTCATGAATTCCAACTTTCATCGCTACCCAAGTATAGCCCCAAATAAGTGTGACAGATATGATTCCCAGCATGACTTTTACCATTATAAAGCCGCCTTTCTTGTTTATATATTCGTGCTGGTTTCTATCATATGTTACATTTATATATAACTGAAATACATTTTTATTATTGGGGGTATAACCAAATGGTTATGAACATGAACCACCTTCACATATTTGTAAAAGTCGGGGAGAAATTGAATATTACCGAAGCGGCAAAAGAATTGTTCATCTCTCAGCCAGCGGTTAGCAAAGCGATTAAAAATCTGGAAAGCTCGCTGCAGCTGAAATTATTGATCAGAGATAAACATCATGGTTTAATGCTGACTGATGTCGGAAAGGAAATTTTGCTGCTGGCGAGGCAAATGAAGGGGATTGAAAGCAAAATATATCAAGTAGCCAACCGGGAAAACAAGCTGTTAAGCGGGAAGGTGAAAATCGGTTCATTTCCTGCTGTTTCAACAAATATCATGCCGCAGGCGATTGCGGCATTCAGATCAAACTACCCGCTGATCCGCATAGAATTGGTCGAAG
The DNA here is from genome assembly GCF_023161785.1 of Bacillus sp. 2CMS4F. Lineage (NCBI taxonomy): Bacteria > Bacillati > Bacillota > Bacilli > Caryophanales > Bacillaceae > Bacillus > Bacillus sp. 2CMS4F. Next base: position 177,062 of record NZ_JALNTO010000001.1, on the reverse strand, counting down.
GGACCTCTGATCAAATCAAAGGATGGGTCGAGGATCGAACGGTTGATATTGGGGTCGCAGCATCTCCATTTGAACCGTTTGACCATCAACCATTGTGCAAAGACTATATGGTGGCTGTCATCCCACCGCAATATGACGAATTAAAACAGGAAAAGCATGTTGACCTCAAAACATATCAAGATGACCTTATTTTTTGCAAAGGTGGTCATGAAATTGCGATGTCAAACACGTTTCAGCGGCACCACATTGAATTAAAGGAAAACTTAACTGTGCAAAATGCCGAAACCTTGATCAATATGGTCAAAAACAACTTGGGCATAGGCATTATTTCAAACTTTACACTGTCATCTGTCCCGCATCAATTGATCAAAAAAGACATCTTTCCGCGGATCACCCGTGATATTGGCGTTATCGCGCATTCTTTTGATGAAATAACGCCGGCGGCGCAAGAGTTTATCAAGGTGTTGAAAGCAGATGTGATTTAAATCCGTACACAAAAAAACATAAGGCGGTCAATCATAAGAAAAAAGCAACAATTCGAACGTTGCTTTTCCCATCACCTTATTGAAACTTTGTGCCCATGGATAAATATGATTATGATTGGAAAAGCCTTTTTTAAAATCAAAAAGCTGTTAAGCTGGGTTAATTATAATCCAGCTTTAAAATTGACATAAGAAGGATGAGTCTATGCCAAACATTATTTTCAAAGAACAAGATAAAGTATGGTCTGCAGATCAAAAAATGTGGTATAAACGTATGCTTGATGTAGCAGATGAGATTATTAATATTGAAGAATTAGATAAATATAAAGTTAGTGGAGATGAACCAGGAGAGTTTTCACCAGCTAAGATGCAAAAACGAAATGAATACATGATTGATCACAGTGAAGCAATAGTAGCTGTTTATGATGGAACTAAAAGTGGCACAAGGACTGCTTAAATTATGCCCAAAGAGCTCTTTTAGGGCATCAACTATGGAGGCTTCATCCCGATTATAGCTTTGAATTGGATATATCTTATACATCTTAATAACCCAGCGGGAGGTAATAAAGCATTGAATCCTTTTAACTACAGATCTGAACAGAGAGGATGCAAGAATACTATGGGGGTTATTGTAATCAAGTGAGAAACCTTGGTTTAGTACCTATCCCATTTCACAGGTTTCAGGACTTTTTAAGAGAAAGCTACTATTCAACAAGAACAAAGAAGGAAAGAATGAGATTTCTAATTAAGATCACAGAATCACAATAAAAGGATTATTTTATCTAGAGAGGACTGGACAAAATAATCAATAATAATACTCTATCGTAAGTTCATATTTGAATAACATTGAATTTAAAAAGGGAGCTAGAAGCCCCCAATTGCGATCTTATATTCGTACACCTTCATAGTGCCCAATCCAATATCCATCTGAAACTTTCGTAATACCTTTTAAATACCAGCGATATCCGCCGTCTTCAAATGAGTTGGCAAAAATACCTGTACTGCTAGGTAAATCCCAAGTGATAGATTGAGCTTTAAAATCATCACTTGCAACATTAGCTATTCCCTGATCCGGGCTTGGGCTTGTACTTGCAGCGAATGCTGGAGATGCTGAAACAAGTAAACCTACAGATAATGCAATACCTGTTAATGCTTTTTTGTAACTCATGTAAATCCCCCATTCTTATAATTTTTTCTTTCAATTACATTATATGGTTTTGACGGATAGGGAAATAGCGAAATTACTCCCATATATATGGAAATTGTGTGTCGGTTAATGTCGTGATAGATGAGAAGGCAAATGGAGAGATGGATTATAGGATGGAATCATAAAAAATATAGAATATAAATAAAATAAGTGGAGGTTATATTAGTGATAAAGAGGAATCTTCTTAGAAACCACGTTGATGAGATTATCGGAGAATATTACGCTGCTAAAGGACATTCAGTTCAGAGTATTGATCGCCAAGAAAATGGTCAACTAATTGTTGTTACGCAGCGAGCAGCTAAAGAACAGAAACAAGAAAAAGTCGATATTGCATTTGATTTTGTACATAGAAGACAGCATAAAAAGAAATGCCTTTCTTAAAACAAGAAAAAAGGAGCTAAAAAGCCCCTACCTTTAAATTTAAACAACTTTTGTATAAATAGCCGTATAAAACTGAATTGAGTAATCGAAATAATATCTTGTAAGAGTATAAGTATATCCGTTGTATTCAATAGAAGGCTTGAAGTTTGGTATTGGGCTAAGCTGATATATGGTGTCATAATCATATTCATCACTTTTTACTACCACTTCAGACGAAGAACTTGTTGCCAAGGCAGGAACAGCGGATATTAGCATGCCAAATGTTAAAGCAGAACTCAATAAAATTTTTCGAGGGTTCAATTATATCAACTCCATTAACATTTTATACATTAATTATGAGGTAAATGGAAGTTGCTTCGGAAGTGAATAATGGATCATAAATAGTTAAAATCGTGATTTTAAACAGATAGGAGGAAACGAATGAATCAAGATATTCAGTTTTTAAAGAGCTTAAAAATTAGTTGAAAACACAAGACAACGATTGTCAAGCTTCACCGCGGTATTGGACAGTCGGTGATTATGAATGGGCTGAAGCTCGGGAGGAAAACGCAGAACGCTATTCTGTATACCTGCCATATATTGCAGAATCATATGTTTTAGATGATTATCTAGAAGAAATAAAAGATGATAGTGAGCTGTCTTAGGAAGCCCTTATAGAGTTGCAAGAAATTGAGGATGACTATGACGATGTCATTGAGTGGATTCAAAAATACATTGATGAAGGAGCAGAACTAATTCCAGAAAGAAAGGTTCACATTATACAACCAGATACAATGTTTTTGACAAAAGCAGAAGCAAAGAGCCACTCAAATTGAATAAGCATCATTATACTTCAGAAGCTCATACGTACGCGATGACATCTTGGAGAGCGCCAAAAGTTGAAAGGTTGCTTAAAATTCTCGAAACGTTTGATTGGAGTTCAATAACGATATCTAAATAAAAGATAGTTTTTAACCAGATAACTCAAGGGTACGCTACCCGCAAAAGATTTAGATTTTACAGGTAGCGAGTAAATTACAGATAGCGTCTTTATAGCCTGAAACGCCGTTTATCTTGAAAGTGATCGGGGTACTTCTTTTTTGGATTAAATGCAAGAAAAATTACAACAGCAATAAAACTATCCAAGCTCTTTTCAAACAACCAATTAAAGAATAAATCAAGTAAATAATTCATAACTATCTCCTCCATTAATTAAAATAAATTTGACATTCAACTTAGTAAGCAACAAAGGTATTTACAATTAACCTATTGGAAATTAAGGTGAAAATTTAAACGGGAAATTAAAAAAAGGGGGAAATTTAAATGACGAAAAGCAATCAAAATGTTCACGTACTGGCTGACGAAACACTTGGCGGCATCAAGCGCGAATATGTAGAGGTCAAAAGAAAGGCAAAAATTGGTGAGAAGGTAATTATCGTAGACGCTGATGTTCAAGACGAGGAACCGTATGATAACGGAGATATTTTCAAAGTAGAAAAAAAGTACGGGCTTTCTGAAACGGCTAGGAATAGGTGGTAATCCAATTGTCGGGAAAAATATTTCTGCATTACACTTTATAATGTCTTCCTTTTCTTCTTTAGTTTGATCGCTATTTAGAAACTCTTCACAATACTTTACTGTAAATAGCAAACCTTCTTTACTAATTTCCTCAATAAATTCGTCTAATGCGTGTTCAGGGGATCGATATCTTGATGAAATGTTGCACCTGAAAAATTTTCTAATTCGTCTAAGAAATCATAACTTTCATCCATGATACTTCCTCTCTTTCTATTTGGTTGGATATCCTGTAAGAATAAAGTTACCGTTGATATCTTTTTTGAGTATAATTTTTGCGTTTGTAACGTTCTCTACTAGTTCTGAATTTCTTGATACACTTCTGCCGATTATTTCTCCATCGCCCTTGTAGCTTAACATTAGTTTTAAGATCATCAATCCAATTTTCGATTTTCTTTATATTTTTTGGATCGTTTAAAACTGAATTAGCAATTCTCTCAGCGGTAGCCCTATCTTTAAAAGTAGATGAAGCTGTAATATGTGGGTTAGAATCAGTTCTCAGTCTTTCTATTAATTCTTCGTCGGTCCTTCCAACGTGTCTTTCAATAAAATAAACGAAAAAGCAATACTTGAATCTTTATTGAGTGGCAAAAGACCCTCTCTATGAGAGGGTCTTTTAACTAATTAAGGTGCTGTTCCGCAATCAACTTTGTATTCGTCCTCTGTTACTTTCTTTGAATAACAGAGATAAGGAGTTTGACCAGTTTCACTTTTCCAAGCATTAAATAACATCAAAGAATAAAGACTCCCTGATGATTTGTCACCTTCCCTTTTTTGAAGGATTGTGAAATAGCTTTGATATGGGTATCCCATTTTATAGATTTCGTGTCTTATGGCTCCTTTTTCTGAAGAAGTATTGAAAAAAACTGGTGAAAGGGGAGGCATTAAAATTAATATGATTAATACTGTGGCTAAAATAGATAGCAATATTTTGGTCCTTTTTTTCATTTTTTCCTCCTATGTCTTTTTTTGTATTTGATTTCATGTTATATTATTACATGTATTTTATGCCATATTTCCGTTGGTGTAAATGATCAAAGTTTCCTATATTCTGAAAACATGGAGGGTGTTATGAAAAAAGTACTGTTGACTTCTTTATTTTGTTGCTTGTTGCCTTTACTGTTTTTGTCGAATCATGTATTTGCCGCGTCTTCCGAAAATGAAGAAAAAGGTAGAACATATGTATCAAATGACATTGGTATGAAAGAGCTTAATACAATGTTAGAACAACAAAAAAGAGATTTTGAGAACAGTGAGCCTTTTGCTCATAAAAATGTTTCAAAATTAACTGATTCTGATGAAGGTGTTTTGTTGTATTATGCTTTCACCACAGTTGACAAACAAAAGCTGCATGAATTTACATATAAAATTAGTGATGTGACTACTTATGAAGAAAACAATAAAACATTTGTAGAGGCCTATATTGTTAGAAACTTTGTTTTTGGTGAAGAAAAAGTAGATACAGGATTAGGGGACAATATTAAATTAGAGATTTCTAATAATAATGTTTCCAAGAAACAAAGTCTTTCACCAGAAAGCAAAGTGGCACCTAAGACAAAAAAATCTTCTACGCTTCATTATGAGAATGAAGGTGACGATTCGTCAAATATAAAATTGGATGAGTTTTTAAAGAATTACAAGCAAGAAGTTGAAGAAAATAAGGAACTGTCAACACAACAAAAATCTGAAAAAAAGATCAACGAGGCGGAAGTCTCTGCATCTGCTGTAAAAGGATATAATCGTTGGAAAGCCATGGAATACGCTGACAAATATGCTTTGTCACCAAATAAAAATTATAAATATTATAAGAATGGAGACTGTACTAACTTTGTATCTCAGGCTTTAAGAGCGGGTTCAATGCCTTATTTCAAAGAGTGGAAGCCTTATACAAATGCATGGATTAATGCAGGTTCTTTTAGAAACTATATTTTAGAACCTGGCGGCATAAAAATGAAAACTGTAAAAGACGTTTATACGAATGTTGCGCTTGGTGATGTATATCATTATGATACTAGGAATAAAATAGGTCTTCCTCGTCCGGATGGTTGGATGGAGCACACTGCTATTGTTACTAGCCGAGCTAATAATAAGATTCTCGTGAGTTACCATACTACCAATAGACACAATGTCCCTAGAGAGTATTACACTTCCAAAGAGGGTGGAAAACGTTACGCAAGTAGCATCCGTATGTAATTAAGATTTTTGATTTGATGAAAATTATATAATTTTAGGACGTGGTGGCGCTGTTGGACTTTTCATTTCCAAAATCGCCACTACTTTTTTTGTTTAGTGACTGCGTGATATATCAAAATATCAAAAATAATCAATTATAAAGATGGAGAAGGGGAAGCCCGAGAACATGCATATTTTTCATAAAGAAAAAGCCACCATTTACCTTCCGTGTCCAAGCTCTTTTTAACAAGTGTTTGGTATAATTATCACAGGTAAAATAAACCGCTTTTAAGGACTGTCCGCCTAATTGAAAGAAATTATATAGTACATGTATGTTGTTAATTCTTTTGCTAATGAGCTGCTGAATTAAATTCTTATGTTTTTGTTTCCACGAATATTTCTTCTCCCTTATGCATCCTTGTTTCAAGTAATGTTTTTCAGAAGATGCAGTACAAATAATGATCTTGTGTGTGGTATATCAGCAAATTTAGGCCAGAGAGTTCCCTCATATACTCTCTGGTTTCTTTTATTTAAGCTGTTTTCGCAAAATTTGTTGTTTTCGGAAGGTGTTATTGATTCATCCTATAAATGACATATAATAGAATCTAGGTGTTCTTGAGCAAAAGAGGCAGAATAGTTGAAAAAAGTCGAAGTGAAAATAACGATATAATACAAGTTGTACTACATATCATTTCGTTTGGAGGCAGATTGATGTGATAATTAAAATGACTCAATTTAATATGAAGGATTTTAATAAACCAAACGAAAGTTTCATTGTATCAGGGAGAATTATCCCAACATTTAAAAACAATGTTTGGAAATATACAGAAGAGATATTTTTTGAACCTTATTTCAAAAAGTATGAAGATGATGAAGTTGATATCAGTTATATTCAAGAAGAGGGGAAAGCTGTATTTTTTTATTACGTTGAAAACAACTGCGTTGGTCGGATTAAGCTTCGTTCTAATTGGAATGGATATGCACTAATTGAAGACATGGCTGTTGCAAAAGTTTATAGAAAAAATGGTGTTGGGACAGCATTATTAAATAAAGCTATTGAGTGGGCAAAGGAGAATAGCTTTAGTGGTCTTATGCTTGAAACACAAGATATTAATGTTTCAGCTTGTCATTTTTATGCCAAAAATAACTTTGTAATAGGTGCAGTCGATACTATGCTTTATTCAAACTTTCCAACAGCCAATGAAAATGCGATTTTTTGGTACTATAAATTTTAAGTTTTAATAGATGCATTTCAATTATTTGAGAGAATTTGATGTATCTTCTTGTTGAAATGATGGACCATCAAACGACGGTCTATTTATATTCCCTTCAAGAATTCCACTGTGGTTTTATTTTTTGGGCGCTAGAATAAGCATATGGTCTTTTATTTGCCTTTTCATAAATATAGTCCACAGCATGTTCTTTTTTCAGTCTATGTTTGATCAGATCATGTTAAAATTTCACTGAATTCAAGTCAAAAGGGGAATGTGTTTATGCTGGGAATCAAAGTTGAAAAATCAAAAGAAAACTTAATAATCAATTGGCAACTATTCCAAAATGGAAATTCCAATCAAAGAAATTAACGATGTATTTCTTGGCCAAAAAAATTGGGTTTCCTTATGGATCTACGGATAGGGTAGTGATTAAAACAGCAAATAGCACTTATATTTTGTTGACCATTAATGCTGCTTCAATAATGAATAAAATCGCATTCTTTGAATCTTAAACAGTATGTAAAAGTAAGTTGGTGAGACTATATGTAATTTCTGAATAAAATTCTTCTTTTATTTAGAAAAACCATAACAAAAAAGATAGAAGGTGGAACCTCCTATCTTTTTATCCTCCCTATTCTTACGAACTCGCCAATTAAAGAGCCAACAATGAAAATAGCCAGTGGAATCACAGTAAACTTGTTTCCCAGTACCCCCATGTAAACGAAATAGCACGCACATAAAACAAGGAACAAAAGGATATATCTTTTTATTATCCTATTAATAACTGTTGTTTTTTCTTGTTGCATATTTTCACCTCGTTTTTATGGCCGACAACTTGCCGGAATTGGTCTGCTTCCAAAGAATTTAGCGCTGTCTGCTGTTCTTCAGACTTTCTTTCTTGACGAGTCTTCATAGAATTTTGTTCTATTGGCATAAGGATATGCATTACATTTAAAGGCATAACGATACTGGAATACCGTATAATATGCAGTTGTTTGTGTACCTGCTAAAAATGATACAATACTTAGTATGACATTGTAAGGTGCTTTTGAGACTGCGGCGATTGCTGCGGTAGCAACACCAACTGAAACTCCCTTCAAATTGTATTTACCCATGTATTTTCCACCTGGGGGAATCTTCATAGTTGATGCATTTGAGGGTGATAAAATTCCATCTTCTTGCTTGATCAGATTATCGATAAATTTGAATTAGGAGATTACAAATGCAAAAAATTGAAACCCACCGATTAATTTTAAGAAATTTTTGCGAGGCAGATTCTCAAGGCTTGTTGGAATATTCGGCTAATCCAAGAGTAAACTGCTTTCTTGATGACAGAATTTCTACGTTAGAAGAAGCTGTCTTAAGAGTGCAAAAAAGAAGCAAAGATGACTCTTATATTGCAGTCTGCTTAAAAGATAGTGATGATATAATAGGAGAACTATTTTATTTTAAAGAAGAGCCAGATACCTATTCTATTTGTTGGAATTTCAATGCTCAATTCGAAGGGATGGGATACGCAAGTGAAAGTGCGAAGGCTTTCTTAAAGTATCTCTTTATGCAAAAAGGAGCAAGAAGGCTTTATGCATATGTTGAAGATGATAACTATAGGTCTCAAAAATTATGTTACAGATTAGGTATGCGTAAAGAAGGTTATTTTCTTGAATTTATTTCATTTACTAAATACGAGGATGGAACACCTAAATATGAAAACACTTTTCAATATGCATTGCTAAAAAAAGAATGGTTAAAACAACAGCCCAGTTAATAGAATTTAGGGGGAATAGTCTCTCTTTTTCACCCTAAAGTTTATAAAGAAATATACTTAAATAAAACGGGGAGCTATAAGGAGACTTATACGAATTAACACAATGTTAAAGTATTGTTGCTTTTTCGAGTAAGCATCCTCAATCTAAATAAAAGAATGGTTATAAAACAAAAGTTTGCAAATGAGGTAGAGAACATGCTTAATGCAGGTTCTTTTTTTATTCAATTATTAAATCATTTGAATAATTGTCGATATTTAACATGTGTAAAGATGGAAAGGGTGCTCTAAGATTATAAAAAGCTCTGAAAGGATTGTGGTTATCAGTGGTAAATGTAAACTCAAGTGATCTTATTTATGATCCAAAATTCTTAGCATTTTGCAGTTTGGCTACTGAAGGGTATGGAGGGAATAATCCAACTCCTTCATCCATTAGTTTTAGTGAATTCTGTGAAAAACTTGAGAAAAATGAGGTAGTTGAACCCGAGAATAAAAAAAGCTCACTTGACATAAATAAGTCTTTAGATTATTGGAAATCCAGATTAAATGGTGGAGGTAGTCTTTCTGCAATGGATTTGAAGGTATTAGATATTATTAAAAAAGCTTACAACTTGGGCATGGTTAACAAAGATAACATGTTACTACGTAACGAAGCAATTAGTGCTTACAAGAACTCGATTTGAATATGAAAATAGCGCCCTTTTAATTATTGAATTTATTTTCTTGTAAATGCTCCTCATGTTCTCTGATGCTGCTATTATTTGAATAACAATTGCTATGACCGCAGATTGAGTTGGTGCATAAAGAGGAAGGGTATGAACCTTTTCCTTTTTATATTGTATTATTGATAATAGCTTTAAACAGTTTTTATGGCCAGTATCGTTGCGTGTTGCCATCTTCCCCCTCAAACACTCCTCATCAAACAGTTGTATTTGTATATGGAACTTTCCAAATAATCTGTTGATGAAAGTGTTATTTCCTCTTCTTGAAAAATCCTTCTTTCTTTTCTGTTTTTAATTTAATAATTACTATACTATTTTTCCGCTTGACTTTTTTACTGTAGCCTTTTAAAGTATGGAATGTTGTTTAGACTATGTTTAACGACTTTGATACTGAAATTAAAGGTGGCTACTTAGATGAAACAAAATGGAAATCCTTGGGCGCTATTGCCACTAGTCTTATTTGTAGGCCTTTTTGTCGGCTCTGGTGTATTGACTGGAGATTTCTATAAATTGCCGATATTGATTGCGGCAATTATAGCATCAGCTTTCGCGCTTTCATTTAACCAGAAGCAATCTCTCAATCAGAAAATAGAATGGTTTGCTTCCGGGGCGGGACATCCTGATATTATCATTATGGTTATCATTTTTATATTAGCTGGTGCTTTTGCTTCTGCAGCTGAGACGATGGGAGCGGTACACTCAACCGTCAACCTTGCTTTGAGCATTATTCCGAAGCAGTTTATACTGCCAGGGCTTTTTATCATTGCTTGTTTTATTTCTGTTTCGATGGGAACATCAATGGGGACGATTGCCGCAGTTGCTCCAATTAGCGCCGGTTTGAGCGGAGAACTTGGCTTGTCTACTGCAATCGCTATTGCAGCTGTTGTCGGCGGAGCTATGTTTGGAGATAATCTTTCTTTTATTTCGGACACCACCATCGCGGCAGTACGGTCACAAAAAACACAAATGATGGATAAATTTAAAACGAATTTTTTGATCGTTTTGCCTGCTGCTATCATAACTATCATTTTATTATTTTTTATACCGACAGGACACGTAGGACATACCGGAGCTGAATCTTACAGCTGGTTTAAAGTACTTCCTTATGTTGCCGTGTTAGTCTTTGCGTTAATTGGTTTTAATGTGGTGGCTGTCATTTTTGGGGGATTGATTTTAACAGGAATTATAGGGTTTGCAAGCGGCAGCTTGACGCTTGAGTCTTATTTTAAAGCAATTACGGATGGAATTGCCGGAATGTCTGATCTTATCATCCTTTCAATGTTAATTGGCGGAATGGTCGGCGTCATGAAACAAAACGGAGGGATTGACTTTTTGGTGGGATTCATTTCAAAAAAGATCAATTCGAAAAAAGGTGCTGAAGCCGGTATTGCCGGATTGGTCAGTGTTACTAACCTAGCTACTGCCAATAATACGATTGCTATTATTGCAGCCGGACCGATAGCCAAAAATATCTCTGATGAATTTAAAATCGATAATAGAAAGTCGGCAAGTATCTTAGATATCTTTTCCTGCGTGATACAAGGCTTAATTCCTTATGGCGCGCAGATGTTATCGGCCGGGAAGTTTGGGAATATTTCACCTGTCAGCATCTTGCATTACTCTTTCTATCCTGTTTTAATCGGGATCTGCGGCATCATAGCAATTATATTCGGACTGCCAAAATTCACAAGAAATGAGAAATAAATATAAAAAAGGTGCCAAACGGTACCTTTTTCTTTTTTAACCAAAATTCGTAAAAACATATAGAAATGATGAAAAGGAAGATAGAGAGTGTAATGAAAACAAGCTTTCACAAGGGTCTTAAAGCCCTTGTTATTTTTTATGTCTTCTAATTTTTAGAGGTTTATTTATTTGGAGACGTGTAGATTGTTTTAAGGAAGGATCATTCGAGGATATGGAATAGCATTACCAATATTTACATCGAACTTTTGTTCTATTGATATTGGATCAATAAAGGAGTGAGCCAAATTGCTTAGAGATCGAGGGACAATCTTATCCAGACTATAATATAGGAGAGTGTTTATCGTATGTATTGATAGATACATTTTCTATATCTTTTTGTTACTTATTTATAAACAAGTCTGATATTCTAAAGTATACAAAGTAAGCATAATAAGGAGGTTGAGATGATTAAGTGTTATCAATGTTTTAAATTCAAAAGGGGAAATTAGATGGATTGTTGCAAGCAGCAACTTAAATCCCGTAATACCCGTTATGACGTATGTTAAGTATCTTGATCTCTTGGGCCGTTCTGTAAACACTTTTAAAACATATGCATATCATTTAAAACTATATTGGAGCTTCTTAGAGGATAAAAACCTCAATTACGATTTAATTGATTTAAATGTATTGGCCGAGTTCATCAGTTGGCTAAGGCATCTAAAAGGCTCAATAAATTTAACCTATGTTAATGCGACACAAGCTAAGAGGTCAGAAAAAACAATAAACCGTAAAGTGTGTAATTGGATTTTAAGACTACATGACAAGAAGAGAATATTTTGATAAGGATGTAAAATCAGCTCTCACCAAGGAAATAAAAACGAAAAATAAAACTTAATGAATATTATTAAAGTAAAGAAACCTCGAAGATACATAAAAACAATTTCTAAAGAACATGTTAAAACCTACTTGCTTCTTGTTTGTCAATTAGAGATAAACTAATCATCAGGATTCTATTCGAAACTGGTCAAAGGGCAAATGAGTTGCTTAATCTAATTCTGAGTGATTTTAATCTCAGTAAATGCAGTGTTTACTGGTGAAAACAGAACAGATTATATAACATCGGAGACTATAAATCTTTTTCAAGATTACATTATCGAATCGAAAATCATCCTACCGGCTTCCGACTGGCGTTTTCAAAGATGAGAAGGAGAAAGGTAATACAGATTCAAAAAGAACTGGAGGCTCTTTACTTCTATCTGGATAAGGGAGCAAAGAATCATGGCGTTGACGGGGTGTTGGGCCGAAAACAGCAAATGCATTCAAAACGGTTCAACTGATGAATGGATTAACTCCAGATGGCATCTATGCTCCAAAAAACAAGGCGAAATTGGAAGTGAAATTAAAGTGAAAATACCCCCTTCTGTAACAGTAGGGGGGGAAATTCAGTTACCTCACTTTAGGACCTTTTTTAATGTTGATTAATAAAAGATGCGGTTTGATGGCTTCAGCTGATGAAAAAGAATAAAGCCTAACTGATTTAAGAATCATAACTCCTCGAAACGCTAGTGTATTATATTTCGAGACGTTTAATTAATTTAGCTGGATTGCCACCAACTACAACATTATCTGGCACATTTTTAGTAACAACAGAACCAGCAGCTATAACAACATTGTTACCTATCATAACTCCTGGATTAATTACTGAGCTTCCTCCAATCCATACATTATTTCCAAAAGTAATGGGTTTTCCATATTCTAACCCTAAATTGCGTTCTGTTGGATGAAGTGGGTGTGTAGCCGTATAGATTTGTACACTAGGTCCAAGCATACAATTATCACCAAATCGCACTTCACATACATCTAAAATTGTACAATCAAAATTTGCGAAAAAGTTATCTCCTACATAAGTGTTATATCCATAATCAAACCTAATATTGGGTTGCATATATACGTTTTCTCCTGATGAACCAAGTAACTCTTTCAATAAATTAACCCGTTTAACCACTTCGGTTTCTGTAGTTTGATTGTAAATTCTAACAAGTTGACTTGCTTTTTGTCTGTCTTTTGCTAACTCGGAGTCCGACGGATCATATAAATCTCCGGCTAACATTTTCTCTTTTTCTTTTATCATTAATATCCCCCTTGTTATGTTTTAATAATGTCTAATTTTAAATTAGGTTTAAAAAGTTGGTACAGTGCAAGAGAAATAATCCACTCTTCTTTAGTGATATGAGTGGATTATTTCTAAGTTCTTATTTCTCTTGAATCTCCGTCCTCGCCGAAATAAAGTTTAGTACATGCTGTCTGCCCGGTGCAGCGTGAATTGCTCCTTTTACAGAAGCAGTGAGAGCTCCGCTTGCATTTGCAAACATCAGCAAGCGCTGGTGATGTTTACTTATTTGTTCGCACAGCGTCTCCTTTGATATGCCGATTGACATCAATTCAGATAAAAAACCGCCGATAAAGGCATCGCCTGCACCGGTTGTATCGGAAACAGCGACTTTAAACCCTTTATGTTCGTACGACTCGCCATTTTTTAAATAAACCGCTGCTCCGTCGCTTCCTTTTGTCAGAACAACGACATTAACAAGTCCGGTGAAAAGCGACGTGACTGCTTCTTGTTCATCATCAATGTTTGTGATAAACTGCAGTTCCTCATCGGACACTTTTACAATATCCGCAAGAGGCAAGAAGTTGAGAGTCGTCTCACGGCAGCTTTCCTCATCAGGCCATAAAGGAAGCCTGATATTGGGATCAAAGCTAATGATTCCACCAATTCTTTGAAAGTCCTCAATAACTTTGATATGTGCTTGTTTCATTGGACTTTCAACTAAATCTATTGAACAAAAGTGAAGCATATCTCCTTGATGAAACCTTTCTGACATCAACTCATCCGGTGAAAGCAGCAAATCAGCGGCATTTTTACGATAAAAATGAAAGCTTCTTTCCCCAGACTTGTCTACGGATACAAATGCCAATCCGGTTTCACCTTCATCGCTTTGAATAATATAAGAAGTATCTACGCCATTTTCTTTAAGTACGCCAACTATATAATCCCCGAAATGATCGTTAGCAATCTTCGTCAGCATGACGGCATGCGCGCCGTATTTTGAAGCAGCGATTGCCGCATTCATCGGCGCGCCGCCGGCAACGCGCTCAAAGGATGGGACATCTTGTAAAGCCCTTTCTTTTTGGACTGGAATGAAATCAATCAGTGTCTCACCGATGCAAAATATTTTTTTCAAGCGATTCATCTTCCTTCCAGATGTCTTTTAAAGTCCAATAGGTGAATTCCTCAACGCTTACAACGCCTTTCTCAGAAAACAGCTCAATTCCCAATCGGTCTTTTTTCGGATAAATGCGGCTAGTCATCGTTATTTCTCCATGATTTGCGAATACTTCTATTGATGATCTGTCAATAAATATACGCAGTGTCAGCTTTCCATTTGCTTCTAACGGCGCATTTCTCACACTGTCACGCGATTTCCCCGTCTTAGAGCAATCGAGTGTCAGCTTTTGATCAGTTATGCTGTATTTGATAGCTGTTTCTTCTTCTTCAAGGCCGCGAATCTTCAAACCTACTGAATCCGCACTGCAATCTGTTAAGTCATACACGACTTGAATTTCAAGAAGCTCTTCGGCTGTTTTTGCCAAGTAATTCCCTGAGATCAACTGATTAGCACATTCCAGATGGTATGATTCTCGCAACAACTTAGTTTCTTCCACAGGATTCATCAAAATTTTATGATCATCCCGCAATGTTAATTCTCTTGGCAATGTCAAAGCACCGCACCATCCATCTGCTTTTGTCGGCATCTCAGATTCCCACATATCCATCCAACCTATGGCAATTCTGCGTCCTTTATCATCTAATAACGTTTGTACAGCGTAAAAGTCATGGCCGTGATCTAGCTCTGTAAAAGCGCCATACACAAATTCGTTGGTTTCATCGTTATATTCTCCAATTAAATAGCCAGTTTGATGCAAATTTTTATATAAATCACCGTCTGCTTCAATGCCCTGAGGAGAAATCAGCAAGACATGTTTGCCGCCCAATTCGAAGAAGTCAGGACATTCCCACATATAGCCGAGATCGCCATTACTTTGGGCAAGAACACCTTTGTATTCCCAATCTCGCAAATTGGGCGAGCGGTATAAAATAACTCGTCCGACGTTTTCTTTCGTTGAATTCCCGACTGCCATATACCAGCTGTTACGATGCTTCCATACTTTTGGATCACGGAAATGGCGGGAGCTGTCTTCCGGCGGTTTCGCAATGACAGGGTTTTCCTGAAGCTTTTCAAACACGATCCCATCCTGACTGACAGCGATATTTTGATTTTGATAGAAAATGTCTTTCTCTTGATCTATTACATTATGCCCTGTATAAATTAAAGCAAGTTTTCCATTATACTCTACTGCGCTTCCTGAGAAACAGCCGCTTTCATCAAAAGAGTCACCGGGGGCTAAAGCGACCGGAAGATGTTCCCAATGAATGAGATCTTTACTTTTTACATGGCCCCAATGCATTTGGGCCCAATTCTCATCATACGGATGATGCTGATAAAAGACATGGTATTCTCCTTTATAGTGTATAAGCCCGTTCGGGTCATTTATCCAGTTTGCCCGGGGCATGATATGGTACCCTAATCGATAACGAGTATTCATCTTTTCCTCCGCTTTTTTCAAAGCTTCCTCTGCCTGTTGGATTCTATCCATTCGTGACATCCTCTCTATATCTGTTTTTTTGAAAAGGTTGAGTGTACGCAACGCCGTTCTTTGAGTCTAATAAAGTAAAAATTGAAATGATTGTGAAACATAAAGCCAAGGTTCCCATGAATAGATATGTTTGACGGAAACCTATACTGTCGTATAAACCACCCGCAATGGGGGAGAAAATCGATGTACCTACTTGAGATGCAAATTGAAAGCCGACAAGATAAAGAACTGATGAAAGACGTGTATCAAAATTCGCGGCTAAATACTTGAAAATCGCAATCAGCATGATTGGCAATTCTAAAGCATGAATAAGTTTCATCGATGAAATTCCGAACGGCCCGATGACAATTCCAGACCCAATAATACGGAAAGACATCAAAAGTCCCGCGAGAATCAAGCTTTTTTTAGGACCGAGTCTGTTAACAATAAAGGGGGCCAAAAACAACATGCCCGCTTCAAGAAATACTTGAAATGAGTTTAAATATCCAAAAATTTGATTCCCCATAGCTGAAGTGGGAAATAAAGAAGCGTAGTAAATCGGGAATTGCTGATCATAGACGCCGTACACGCATGTCACCCCGATTACGTACAACATTAAAAACCAAAAGTCTTTTAATAGAAAAAGTCCTCCTACGTCTTTTAACCGGATCGAATCCGCTCTTTCCTTATCATAATCCGTCATCTCAATTTTTATGGACATAATAATGGCCACCAATATAACTGCTGAAAGGGAGGCAATCCAGAAATTGATATTCGGATTGATATTGAACAGCTGTCCAGCAAAAAATGTTGCTGCCGCCCAGCCAAGTGAACCCCACATCCTTGTCTTGCCGTATTCGAACTGATATTTTCGGCTGACCTTTTCAATATAGGTTTCAATAGCGCCAACTCCCGCAAGAAAAGCAGTTCCTAGATAAATACCACCTACAATGGCGCCGAGGAAGACATCATATTGTAAAAGCGGCCCGTAGATAAAGATATAAAACGGCCCGGTAAAAACGATAAGTACACTAATCATAAATAATATGTTTTTCTTCAGCCCAAGTTTATCAGAGATAAAGCCATATAAAGGCTGCATGCATAAAGTAAAGATAGCGTTTACAGAAAAGATAATCCCAGTCGCCGATCCATTCAATTTGACTTCCTGTCCCAACCAAATCGCAAACAAAGAGTAGCTGGAAGACCATGTGAAAAAGAAAAAGAAGAGATAAGCGCTCAGTTTCCAATACAGACTTTTTGAGCCTTTCATTTCTACAGCTCCTTTAACCCAACATTGATATCTACTTAATACCTGTTCCTGAACCGCTAAGACCTTCCAAAATGTAGCGCTGAGCCACAATATAAATCAAGATCAATGGGATGGTGGAAATCGTCAATACAGCCATAACTTGATTTGTGTAGACAGGCTCTGTGCTGTTGATAGCTGTAATCGCAACTTGAATCGGAAATTTCGACTTATCCGTCAAAACCATTAGCGGCCAAATATAATCATTCCAGCTGCCGATAAAGGCTAAGGTTCCGACAGTGGCGACAGCTGGTTTAGACATCGGTATCATAATCCGCCAGAAGATTTGCCATGTATTTGCCCCGTCAAGCTTGGCCGATTCAATCATTTCCTCCGGAATTGCCATGAAAAAGTTTCTGAACAAATAAATATTGAATGCCCCCGCTAATGCCGGCAAAATAACGGCAAGGCGTGTATCGACCAAACCGATTTTATGAATAATTGTAAACTGTGAGATTAAAATCGTTTCAAACGGTACAATTAAAAGCGCCAACAAAATGCCAAAGAGCATCTTTTTCCCTGAAAATTGCAGTTTGGCGAATGCAAACCCTGCCATTCCGTTAATCACAACAGATCCGGCTGCTACGCACACACCATAAAAAAGACTGTTACCAATATACATAAGCAAATCAAACCGAGTCAGCACTTCCCTATAGGACGAAAACCATTCTGCCAGATGAAGAGAGGGCAGAAACGCTTTGAAGCTGTTCATATTGTTATAAATTTCCGCTTCCGGTTTCATTGAAGATGCAATCATCCAAATGAGCGGAAAGATAAATAGAACGGCCAGCAAAACAAGACACGTATACTCCAGAATTGTCAAAGGCCCGAACTTACGTCTCAATGGTCTTCATCCTCCTTAACCAGCTTGCGTTGTGCGAGTGTCACCAATCCAATAATCGTTCCAAACAAGAGCGCGATCGAGCTTGCATATCCGACCATCCGATCGGTAAATCCAGTTTGATAAATATAATAGACAACCGTCATCGTTGAATTGACTGGTCCGCCCTGGGTCATAACCATGGGCTGAACAAGGAGTTTAAACGCGCTGATCAGCGTTGTGATAAAGATAAAAACAGATGTCGGTTTTAACAAAGGTAATGTAATGTAAATAAAACGCTGCCATTTATTCATGCCATCTAATTGCGCCGCCTCGTAGACATCCTCGGGAATGTTTTGCAAACCAGCTAAAAAAATGAGCATCTGAAACCCTGCTCCTTGCCAAGCGGAAACGACAACAATCGTAAAGATTGCTTGTTTAGGGCTCGTCAAGAAAGGCTGTGGTGATAGACCGAAGTGCGCCAAGACATTATTTATCATACCTTCATTCGGATTCAGCAAGTACATCCACAAGACGGAGATGACAACCAGTGACATGACGACAGGACTAAAGTATGCGACTTTGAAAAAAGCATTGGCTTTGCGCTTTTTATTCAATAGGAGGGCAAGCCCGAGTGCTGTTCCGATCTGTAGCGGTATCAAAAAGACGACAAATGTAATGGTGTTGCCCAAACTTTTTAAGAATATTGGATCCTGAAAAAGTTTGATGAAATTATCAAAGCCGATAAACTTACGCAAATCAGGCGTTAACAAATAGTAATCTGTAAATGCGTAGTACACAGCCATGATGGAAGGAATCACAAGAAACATTAATAAAATAAGCAAAGCAGGCCCTAAGAACATATATGCGACTGCGTTTTCCCGCCAGCGTATTTTATTCACTGTCTTTCTTTCTAATGGAAAGGCCGGCCTAGTCTCTTTCAATATGGTTTTATTCATGGCGCCCACCTGTTAGTTTGCCTTATCGATGGCAGATTGCATTTCTTTTACACGTGTATCTAGCACGTTTTGAATATCCTGGTTTTGATCATAAAAGCTAATGTCATCGATTGTTTGCTGAAATGCTCGAGTTACCTGCGGATATGCCGGTGTCACCGGACGTGCATGACCCGTTTCTTTCAGCTGCTGCATAAAGACATTCATTTCATCAGAAAATTCTTTTGTCAGCACTTTCTCTGATGAATAACGTACAGGCAGGGCGGCGATTGATCGGCTCAATTCGATATTGGAATCCTTATTAGTCATCCAATCTACTAATTTTGCTGCCCACTCTTTATTTTCAGACGCTTGTGTCATTGCGAACTGCCAGCTTCCTGAAGGCGAGACAAGCTTTTTGGTTTTTGGCGATACAGGATATGGCATCACTCCATAATCGACGTTGGAAAAGTTTGTTTTCATATCGGTTATTGTCCACACGCCGCTCATCTTCATCGGGTATTTCTCCGTTTCAAACGCTTGTTTGACAGGGGTACGTGTTGTATAGCCCTCTTTAAGCATCGTTTGGATAAACGTCATCGCTTCAACGGTGTTTTTTTTGTTAAAGACGCCATCCGCTTTCTTCCCGTTTTCTGAAAGAATATCCCCGCCAGCTGACCAAACAAACGGTAAGAGCGCATAAGTCAATATTTCGTCTTTTGACTGTAATTGCATATCGATGGCTGGTTTATCGTATTTATTTTTCAGCTTTTTGCAAAGATCAAGAAATTCTTTCCATGTCCAAGGATCTTTTACTGTTGGTAGCGTTTTCAAATCAACCCCGGCATCCTTAAGCATTTTTTTGTTATAGTAGATGCCGACCGACGATTCACTGACGCCGAGGGCATACAGTTTCCCTTGGTAGGTGCCTTGCTGCTTAATACTTGGCAATAAATCATCCTGGTCTTTAATAAACTCATCCAAAGGTGCAATAACGCCAGATTTCGCATAAGCCGCAGTATTTGGTCCGTCCAAAGTGATGACATCAGGCAGGGTGTTCGTTGTTAATGCCGCATTCACTTTGTCTTCATAACCTCCACCGTTTCCGCTTCGGGGAATGAATTCAATTTTCGCCTCGACATCTGAAGCGTACTTTTTATTAAAAGCATCCACCCGCTTTTGATAAACCTTTCCTTCCTCATTATCATCCGATACGTGCACCCACATTGTAACCGTTTTCTTTCCGCTGCTATTTGCGCTTTCGCTTTTGTTACAACCCCAGACTGCAAACATGAGCAACAGTGACAAACTTCCTAACATCAACCTTTTCATATTCGTTAATTTCCCTCCTTTTGCACAAAAATGTAAAAGCGCTTTCAAGAAGAATTGTATGTCAACCGCTTTCTTATGTCAACCGGTTGACATAAATTTATGCATAATTCTAAATTTAAGAACAAACTTGTACATAGCAATATGATCTATGGAAAATCCTTGCACATGTCAGTCTGATTCTCTAAAATAAGTGCGTGACGAGAATTGTAAGCTATTTCAGTAAAGCAGGGGGAAAGGGAATGAAGCCTAGCATTCATGATGTTGCAAAAATAGCGGGAGTTTCATCTACAACCGTTTCGAGGGTATTAAATAATCGCGGCTATATTAGCGAAAAAACAAAAGATAAAGTTTACAAGGCGATGGAAGAAATCAATTACTTTCCAAATGATTTGGCCCGTTCTTTATTTCGAAAACGCACCAATTTAATAGGGCTTATCATTCCAAACTCCAGCAATCCGTTTTTCGGCGAACTCGCCTTTTATATTGAAAGCATCTGCACGTCTAGGGGCTATAAACTGCTGCTTTGCAACAGTTTAAATCGAATAGATAAAGAAGAAAAATATCTCGAAATGCTGATCAGAAATCAAGTGGATGGCGTCATCGCCGTCACTTACAACCGGGGAATACTCAATTATCACCAGCAAAATCTGCCGATTGTCGCAATTGACCATTACTTATCGGAAACAGTTCCTGTTGTCGGTTCAGATAACTATGACGGAGGCAAAAAGGCAGCAGAACTACTGATACAAAAGGACTGTCAGCACATCATTCACATCAATGGGCCGATTGAACTTGAAACGCCTGCAAATCTCAGGAGAAAAGCATATGAAGATGTTATGCGTGAACACGGAAGACAGCCTATTACATATGAAGTGTCATTTCATGAAAACTACAGGAACATCATTTCAAAACTATTTGATGAACAGCCTGCAGTTGACGGAATTTTTGCCAGTGATGATATCATAGCTGCAGGAGTCATTACGGAAGCCAAAAAACGTGGAAAAGACATTCCAGGTCAATTAAAAGTGATTGGTTATGACGGAACAGAAACCATTCAGGCTATTCTGCCAGAATTGACTACGATCCAACAGCCGATCGAATTAATTTCCAAAACGGCCATTGAGATTTTAGAAAAACAAATTGAAGGCGAATTTGATGATTTGCCACTTGAAACGTATTTGCCTGTACAGCTTTTCGAAGGTAGGACAACTTAAAAATTGCTGGAGTAGGTACTCTATTGTGTAATCGAGTAATATTATTTCTCAAAAATCAGGGAAGAGTGTCTGTTTCGAGCTCATTCAGAATCGTACACGATATGAAACGGGTAGGAATAGAATTTCTGCCGTTTATTATTTACATGGTGCTAGGAGCCGTTAAAACTGCTTCTATTTGTTCTGCTTTTATAATTTAAGGTATTTCTTAACTGTTCATTACATGAAAGTAATGTTCTGATGACTACACTAGATGATGGAAATATAAACCATTCCTAAATTTCTTGGCAAAACCTAATGGAATCATATAATATATAAACTAAACTTTGCGATTAAGGTGTGAGAAATTTGTCTAAAAAGCATGAAATAATATCAGCTGCAAGAGAAATTATTTATTCTAAGGGATATCAAGCAACCTCTATAAATGATATTCTTATGGCTGCAGAGATTGGAAAAGGCCAATTTTATCATTACTTCTCATCTAAATATGATTTAGGATTAGCAGTAGTGGAATCTATAGTCCATGAATGGCAAACAGAGTTAATATCAGATATTCTTCAGTCAGATAACACTCCAGTAAATAAGTTAAATATGATGCTGGACAGAACCCTTACTTTTCATACTGAAGTGAAGAATAAATCAGGTTGTCCTATAGGAAACTTAGCCATTGAAATGAGTGAGCATGATGAAACGTTTCGTGTAAAAATTCAACATTTATTTGAATGTTGGATAGGGGCTATAGAGATTACATTAAATGAAATGGTTGAACAAGGTCTGTTAGATTCCTTTGATACTAAAAAAGATGCTCAAGCAATTGTAGCTATGATTGAAGGAGGAATCTTGCTAATGAAAAACCAACAAAACGTCAACTTTTTAAGTGACATTATAGAAGTAATCCGAAAACAATTTAATCTAGAATAGTCAACTGTTTTTTTTCTTGCAATATTGTTTTTCTTATGTTAAGCTCTTTCTGTACCGACTGGTAGGTACAATTCTGTGCTGGAGGAGAGATAAACAATGGCAAAATTAAATGGTGTTGATATGAGTATTATTGAAGGTTTAGTGGAGCAATACAAAAAAAATCCTGCTGAAGGTACTGGAAGTTGGTCATCTTCTGTAAAATGGGATAACGGATTCCATGTTGAGGCAAAAGTAGGTGATCATGCTCCTATTCATGTTGATGAGCCAAAATGGTTAGCAGGTTCCAATAAGGGAGCAAACCCAGTGGAATATTTATTAAGCGCACTAGGTTCTTGCTTGTCAGTGGGGTTTATTGCAACTGCTAGTGGAATGGGAATCAAGATAAACTCATTAGAAGTAGAGGTTTCAGGACAACTAGATTTGAATGTCTTTTTAGGATTAAAGGAAGGAAATCCTGGTTTTGATGAAATCAATGCGCATTTTAATGTCGATAGTGATGCGGATGAACATCAGATTGAAGAACTTGTTGCACAGGCCATGAAACTTTCACCTGTAAAAAATACAATCCAAAGAAATGTTCATGTTCAGGCATCTTTAAGTCACAATAAGAAAAAAGAATAATTATAAGCGTATTTTTCAAAAGTTACTGTACCAAATAGTAGGTACAGTAACTTGCTTATAACTGACTGAAGGAGTACAACAGATATGTATTATTCTAAAGAACATTTATGGGTAAAGGTTGATAACAGCATTGCTACCTTAGGAATTACTGATTATGCTCAATCAACGCTTGGAGAAATTGTATTTCTGGAACTCCCAGAAATGGGAACTTCAACAGTGAAAGATGCTAGCTTTGGGAGTATTGAATCAGTTAAAACTACATCTGAGCTTTTTCTCCGATTAACGGACAGATTATAGAAGTGAATACAGAATTAGAAGATAGTCCAGAATTTGTGAATGAATCACCTTATGATAAAGGGTGGTTACTGAAAGTAAAAGCTTCTAACACAGAGGAGATAAAAGAACTTCTAAATGCGGAGGAATACGATAATTACGTAAGTCAAATTTAAATAATTTAATTAAAGGAGTGTTCATATGAAAATTGAAGTTTGGTCTGATGTAGCATGTCCCTTTTGTTATATAGGTAAACAAAATTTAGAAAAAGCATTGAAACAATCCCCTTTTAAAGATGAAGTTAAAGTTGAATATAAAAGCTTTGAATTAGATCCTAGTGCGCCAGTATATAACGGGCAAAGTTATTATGAAAAATTACTCCCTAAATTTGGGGATTCCGAACAAACAAAACAGTTCCTTGAAAACTTAACTCAAAGTGCAAAAAAGGTTGGATTAACATTTAATTTAGAAGGTTTGAAACCAACTAATACGTTTGATTCCCATCGCTTGACAAAATGGGCAAAAACAAAAGGAAAAGAAGCTGATATCTCGGAAACTCTGCTCTATGCACACTTTACTGATTCTAAGGATGTAGGTGATCATGAAACTCTTGCAGATTTAGCAGAAGCTTCTGGTTTAGATAGACAAGAGTCTCTGAAGGTCCTAAATGACAAGTCTCTTTATGCAGATGAGGTAAGATCAGATCAAATAGAAGCTAAGCGTTATGGTATCTCTGGAGTTCCCTTTTTAATTATAAATCAGAAATACGCCGTTTCTGGGGCACAACCAGCAGAGGCTTTCTTAGAGGCACTTAACAAGGTATGGGAAGAAGAAAATCCGTTACTGAAACTTAAGAATCTATCAGTGAATAGTGAGGATGACACACTTTGTACTGATGGAAGCTGCGGAATTCCTACAAGTAAAAAATAAGTGGGAGCAACAAATTTCTCTTAGATGAGTTTGTTTTTAAACTCTAACTTCTCTTCTAAAACTGATCTGATCTCTTTAGCAATGGCAATTTTAAGTTTAATCCTATTAAAGACTGGTATTAGGAGGGAGAGAACTAATGGTAGAAACAGTTGAATTAACATCTTTAGATTCAATAGATAACTTTATCCATCAAAATAAATTTAGTTTTTTGTATATCTCAAGGCCGGATTGTGGAGTATGCCATGCAGTCTTGCCTCAACTTAGAGAATTACTGGATAAATTTCCGCATATCAAATTAGGGTATATCAATGCTTACAACGTAGAGGAGATAGCCTCAAGGTTTTCAATTCTTACAGTTCCTGCACTCCTTTTATTCATTGAAGGAACTGAATATTTGAGAGAAGCACGCTTTGTTCATTTTGAACAATTAGAAAAAAGACTAGAAAGAGTAAGTAAAATATATACAACATGATGTTTTAACAATGTTAAAAAAGAATGGCAACCAAAAACTATAGGAGTGTTTAATATGTCTAATTTGAATGTAAAACTGAATGCTGTTTGGAAAGGAGGAGTAGAAGGAAACGGCACCATCAAATCTCAATATATTGATACACCCATTGCTATAGGAACAGAGTATGGAGGTAATGGGAAAGGAGCATCACCTAAAGAAATCCTTGTGTCATCAGTACAAGCTTGTTATGTAGCAACATTAGTGTCGATGGTTGAATCAAGAAAACTGCCAGTAGTGAGTATTGAGGTTGATTCTGAGATGGTTGCTTCTGACAGTAGTTTTGATATTATCCATTATCCTCGTGTTGTTTTATCTGCTGATGCAACAGAAAAAGAGGTACAGTCAATGGAAAGAGTGAATGAAGCAGCTGATAGAGCATGTATAGTAGGTAACATGGTCAAAAAAGCAGGCGTAGAAATAGAAGTCAAAGGTAAAGTGTCTACTATTTAATCGATTCAATTAATTATTAAGAAAGCTTTTTACAACTCAGGAGGAAAAACAAAATGACTATAATCAAAGTAACAGATGGTAATTTAGAAAAGAACTTAAATACAGATAAAGTGGTTTTACTAAACTTTTCAGCATCTTGGTGTGGACCATGCCGGGTTTTTGCTGAGACATTAGAGGAGTTTGACAAAGAGTATGGTGATAAAGTACAAGTTGTTAAAGTTGATGTGGATGAGAATCCGGAGCTTGCTGAAGAATTTGGTGTAATGAGTATCCCTAATACACGCTTCTATTCTAATAATAAATTCGATAAACCTTTTGCTGGTATTGTTGGTATTGCGCAATTAAAAGAAGAAGTTTCAAAAATTAAGTCCCTTTAAACAAATGTGCATTAATGAATTCTTTTAAAGGAGGGAGAACATATTGGAGGAAATGAAAATTTATGATGTCATCATAGTTGGGGCAGGACCCGCTGGAATGACAGCAGCAGTTTACACTTCACGTGCTAATTTGAACACGTTGCTTATTGAACGTGGAATACCTGGGGGACAAATGGCTAATACGCAGGATGTGGAGAATTATCCTGGTTTTGATCATATTTTAGGTCCAGACCTCTCTAATAAAATGTTTGAGCACGCCAAAAAGTTTGGTGCTGTATATGAATATGGAGATATAAAAGAAATTATAGATGAAGGCCGTTTAAAAAAAGTAGTAACTACAAAGAAAGAATTTTATGCAAAATCTGTTATTATCGCTACTGGGGCAGACCATAAAAAGCTTGGAGTTCCAGGGGAGAATGAGCTTGGTGGTCTAGGAGTTTCATATTGTGCCGTGTGTGATGGAGCCTTCTTTAAAGGACGTGAACTTGTTGTTGTGGGTGGAGGAGACTCAGCTGTAGAAGAAGCTGTGTACCTTACACGTTTCGCTTCAAAAGTCACCATTATTCACCGTCGAGATCAGTTGCGTGCGCAAAAAATACTCCAAGAAAGAGCATTTAGCAATGAAAAGATTGAATTCATTTGGAATAAAGAAGTTACAAGTATAAACGCAGGAAATGGAACAGTGAATACAGTAACGTTAAAAGATACAAAAACAGGGGAACAATCTCAATTCCCTGCAAATGGTGTATTTATTTACGTGGGGACACTTCCGTTAAATGGTGCATTCAAAAACTTAGACATAACCAATGAAGAAGGTTATGTAATGACGAATGAAGCAATGGCTACAAAGATTCCTGGTATTTATGCAGCTGGAGATATCCGTGAAAAAACCCTGCGCCAAATTGTCACAGCTACGGGTGATGGATCAATAGCAGCTCAAAGCGTCCAACATTATATTGAAAACCTTGAGAATTCATAAGAAACAACATTGATCTATGATCTATTTTGGTAATATATCATCACACCTAATTGTACCAACTGGTAGGTGCAAAAAAGTTTAGTTGTTGATAGAAGGAGGTTACAGTAATTACACCAACAGAACTGTATTATTCCAAGGACCCTATTTGGGCAAAAGTTGAAGATCAAGTACGTTTAGGGACAACAGATTACTCAAACAACGATTTGATGAAATTGTATTCTTAGATCTTCCAGAGGAAGGGAATTCATTAACGATAAACAATAGCTGTGGTGATGTGGATTCAATACTCCGAACTTATCTCATCCTTAAATTCCAAAAGTAAACACAGAATTAGAGGATAGTCCTGTATATGTAAATGAATCCCCTTATGATTAAAGATGGATGCGAGAAGTTCAAATGGATAATATAAATGATATCCAACATCTTATACGTGCTAAAGAATACAAGGATTATGTACATGAAAAAACTGGAGGGAATCTTGATGGAAAAATTACAATCAATGGATCAATTTGAGAAGTTAAAAAAAACAGAGCGCGTTGTCTTTATGTTTTCAGCGGACTGGTGCCCAGACTGTCGGGCGATCGAGCCAATTTTGCCGGACATTGAAGCAAATTATTCGGAATATCAGTTTATTTATGTAGACCGGGATGACTTTATTGATTTGTGCATCGAACTGAATGTATATGGTATTCCAAGTTTTATCGCTTCTCATAACGGAGAAGAAGCAGGGCGGTTTGTTAGCAAAGCTCGGAAAACACAAGAAGAAATCGAAACATTTCTTAATAGCTTGTCCGCTTAATCTACTAACATAAAATTGTACCAAACGGTAGGTACGGACGAAAGGAATTAGAGGAAAGAATTATTAGTCAAGACGATGTTAAACAAGTTAAAAAACATAGAGATTCCAAAGAAGAAGTTGCTGAATCAATTATGGTAGCAACTGCCTTGAAAGTCGGATCTGCTCTTGATCATGGAGTTAATGAATAATGAATAAGTCTTAAAGTATAAAACTTGGAGGTTTTTATGAATAATTTTCAGTCAGTTGAAGCTCTTTTTAAACCATTCGAAATGGGAAATCTGAAACTATCTAATCGTATTTTGATGGCACCTATGACGCGAAACTTTTCTCCAAATGGAGTACCAGGGGAGGATGTCGCTGCGTATTATCGTCGTAGAGCTGAAAATGGTGTTGGACTTATTGTGACAGAGGGTATGTTTATCAACCATCCTGATGTTGCATCCGAGGTGCCAGCATGGCAGGAGGACGTACCACACTTATACGGAGAAGAGGCGCTAAACGGTTGGTCAAAAGTAGTTGATGGGGTACACGAGGCCGGTGGGAAAATTTTCTCTCAATTGTGGCACATGGGTGCCCGAGGCAACGCTAATGATTACTCAAAACAAGAAATTTTGGAATTAGTTGAAGCTTTTGCACAGGCAGCAGCCAATGCTAAAAAGGTTGGTTTTGATGGCATTGAGATTATGGCAGCCCATGGATTTTTAATTGATCAGTTCTTTTGGGAAAAAACAAACACACGTACCGATGAATACGGTGGAGACATAGTTAAGCGCACACGCTTTGCGAGTGAGATCATCGCAGCTTGTCGACGTGTTGTTGGACCAGATTTTCCAATCTCGTTGCGAATCTCACAGTGGAAATATGATTTCTATACAGCAAAATTAGTAGAAACTCCAGAAGAACTAAAACGTTTCTTAACGCCATTAGTTGATGCAGGCGTCGACATCTTTCATGCATCTATTCGTCGCTTTTGGGAACCTGCATTTGAAGGATCTGAACTGAATCTATCAGGATGGATTAAAAAGTTGACAGGAAAACCAACAATTACAGTTGGCTCTGTCGGTCTTGATGGCGCTGATTTCGTGGATTTCTTCGCTACTGGAGAAGAGGCCAATGGCAAAGCCAACAAAATGGGCAATTTGATCGAGAGATTAGAACGTGAAGAATTTGATTTGATAGCTGTGGGGCGCGCATTATTGGCTGACCCTGACTGGGTAAACAAAATCCGAGATGGACGAACAGAAGAATTAATTCCGTTTACGCGTGAGGCAATTGAAACATTATATTAAACAGCTTAAAAATAATAAAGAACCCATTTTGATTGATTTTTTTCAAAATGGGTTCTTTTAGTTATTTTCAGATAAAGATCCCATAACACTATTATTTATATTTTAGTGAATGATTTTTTAAGGTATATGAAATTAACGGAAACTTTTTCGAGTTGAGTCTTTCATATGGTCGTTTACTACAGAAGCAATTTTCATGAAGTTTATAAAATCTTCTGTTGAAAATTGATTCAGTCTACTCAATATTTTTCCATATTCTTTTCGATCAAGTTCTTTGTGATACTTATAAGCTTGTTTCCCTTTTTCCGACAACTCTATGATAACTTCTCGGCTATTGGTTGGATTTTTATATTTTATAACCAACCCTTTTTTTAATAATTTATCCACCATTTGAGAAATGGCACCTTTTGTTTTATTGGTAAGCTTCACAAGGTGCGAAGGACTAACTTTCACATTTTCTCCAATTAAATCAATGGTATGTGCTTCAACCATATATAGTTCATCTTCTGTTCCATATTTTCGAGGTATGTTTTCGTATGCGCTCGTGTTACGAGAGAGTTCATAAATAGATTCTAGTAGCTCATTAAAAATTTCTTCTCTTGTCTTCATACATTTCACCTGGTATCACTTTAGTTATTTATTCCTCAGTATAGCATACCTATTTACTCTTAATTGAACATGAACAACATAGCCTATATTTAACCTTTGAAGGTAAGCCAGATTTAAGACCCCATACTCAAATTGACTCCTAACAGTTTAGGTGCTAAACTGTTAGGAGTCAATTTGAGATTTAATTACTCATTTAGAAAGGATATGGTAAAGATATGTCTTTCAAACAATTTAGCATCTTACTATTGCTGGCTAGCCTTTTTGGTGCATCATTTTTATTCATCAAAATAGCTTCACCTTCATTAGGCCCTTTATTTCTTATTGAAAGCCGTGTAGGAATTGCAGCTATCTCTCTTTTTATTTTTGCACGATTACTAAAACAAAAAATAGAAATCAAGTACAAATGGAAAGAGTTAATGATTCTGGGTGCCATTAATGCAGCCATTCCATTCGTTTTAATTGCTTACGCTGAGTTAAACATTTCCGCGTCACTTGCTGCTATTATTAATTCTACAACGCCCTTGTTTTCCGTAATCATATCTATTTTATGGCTTAAAGAAGGTAAAAATATGCGTACTTTCCTTGGTATTATTATGGGGTGCATAGGAGTAGGAATCCTGGTTGGTTGGAGTCCTATTCAACTAAATGTAAAGGTTATATTATCAATAGTAGCTATTTCTTTAGCAGCTTTATTCTATGGAATAGGAGGAGTATATAGTAAAAGAGCTTTTCAAGATATGAAATCTTTTGATTTAGCTATTGGACAGCAATTAGGAGCAAGTATTGTTTTACTGCCTTTTGCACTCCTTGATATGCCTAACAAGTTACCAAGTATAGGTGTGACTATTTCAGTTTTAGGATTAGCCATATTTTCTACAAGCGTTGCTTATCTTCTCTATTTTTATCTGATAAAAAATATAGGGCCAACTAAAACCGTTAGTGTAACCCTATTGGTACCCATATTTGGTATAATATGGGGTGTTTTATTTTTAGATGAACGAACTACCTTGAGTACTTATATAGGCTTATCGGTAGTATTAATGAGTATACTCTTAGTGTCTAATACAAAGCAGAAAGCATCAAATATACCCGAACAATTAGTTAAATAGAGAAACTCTTCTTAATTTAATGGGTTGCTAGATCCCTAACTGATAGAAGGGTGAATAATTTGCTGTTGACTCTTTAGTTACTCTATTCTTCATAATGAGAAAGAAAATCTGAAATCAATATTTATAAATTGTTTATTTTAACCAGATAAATTAACATAAGTTTAAAAGAAAGAGCCATTAAACCATTTCAAAGCAAAATGGATAGTAGAGAAGTAAACTCTGTGATATCATTACGCAATATTCAGAATATAAAGACGAGTGAAACGAGGGTATAATGATGGAGAAAAAGCATTCATTAGGGTTTGAAACAATTGCTCTTCATGGAGGACAAGTACCTGACCCCACTACAAATTCTAGAGCAGTCCCTATTTATCAAACAAGCTCATATATCTTTAACGACACAGATCATGCTGCAGATTTGTTTTCTTTAAAAGAACCAGGAAATATTTATACACGTATCATGAATCCTACTCATGATGTTTTTGAGCAACGTGTTGCCCTAATGGAAGGCGGCGTAGGGGCATTAGCAACTTCATCGGGACAGTCAGCTATTACATATTCTATTTTGAATATTGCAGAAGCAGGAGATGAAATTATCGCTTCCAGCAGCCTGTATGGGGGAACCTATGCTTTATTTGCTCATACTTTGCCAAAGCTTGGAATCAAATTTCACTTTGTTGATGTAGACGATCCAGCTCAATTTCAAGAAAAAATGAATGATAAAACAAAGGCTGTGTTTATAGAAACGATTGGAAATCCTCGAATTAATATTGCGGATATTCAAGCAATTGCCGATATTGCACATGCAAATAATGTTCCGCTTATCGTTGATAATACATTTGCCTCCCCATATTTATGCAGGCCAATTGAGTATGGCGCAGATATTGTGGTTCATTCAGCTACCAAATTTATTGGCGGCCATGGAACCTCTATCGGCGGTGTTATCGTAGATTCTGGAAAATTCAATTGGGCTAACGGAAAATTTTCAGGTTTGTCAGAACCAGATCTAAGTTATCATGGGCTAGTTTATACAGATGCACTGGGACCGCTAGCTTATATTACAAAAGCACGCGTTACGTTGCTTAGAGACATTGGGGCTTCCGCTTCGCCATTCAATACATTTATGTTTCTTCAGGGATTAGAAACTCTTCCTCTACGGATGGAGCGCCATATAGAAAATGCCCTTAAGGTTGCACAATTTTTAGAAAAACATCCCTATGTCTCATGGGTTAATTATCCAGGCCTTGCATCAAACCCTTATCACGAACTTGCTCAAAAGTATTTGCCAAAAGGAGCAGGATCCATTTTCACATTTGGTATTAAAGGCGGTGTGGAAGAAGGGAAGAAATTTATTAACAGCGTGAAGATTTTCAGTCATTTGGCGAATGTTGGCGATGCGAAATCACTGGTTATTCATCCTGCCAGCACGACCCATCAACAGCTGGATGAAGTAAGTCAGGTAAAAGCCGGTGTTACTCCGGATATGATTCGTCTTTCTATTGGTATTGAAACGATTGATGATATTCTTTACGATTTAGACAACGCTCTCCAAGCCAGTCAGCAATAACATTACCTGCAGCTCATCGTAAAATAAATTTAAAAAACGCCATTCTATCCTTACAAACCGATAGTGACGTTTTAAATAGAAGAAACAACGGGTTTTTGAGAATTATTATGGTGTTATCATGTAACAGCTAGCATATTGAAGATCTCCATTTTACGTATCATTGATCAATTCTTGATTTCAGTTATTAGAAGGCAGGAATATGTTCGTGGCTAATTCAGATGGTTATATTCGACTGAATCTGGCATGTCCGAGATCAACTTCTCATTACAATCATAAGAGCCTGGCTATATTGAGACTGCAGGCTCTTATCACATATGGTATTATTTTTTTGTATAACGCACCCAGTCGTAATGAGCGTATAGCGGTGTTACACCATTGTAGGAACCGAGCCATTCATCTACACCCGTACCATTCCACAAGTTCATCATGATCTTTCCTGGTGTTGTCGGAATTTGGCTTGTCGCAGTATGTTTTAATTGCCCATCGACATACCATTTAATAGAGTTTGGCTGCCAATCGAACGCATACGTATGATTGGCATTGGCTGCATCAAATCCGAGATCCACAATCTTCTCATGGTTTCCTACACCATTTGTATAATAGTTAAATTGAACCTTTGTTGTGTCTTTTCCTAAAAATTCGATATCAATCTCATCCCAAGGAGTTCCATCCGTTGGACCTGTGTAGGTGAAGAACGATGAAACGATCCCTGCGTTTTTAGCTGGTTTCATTCTGACTTCATAAAGTCCATAGCCATATGTTTGAACAGAGCGGTTTTCCCCGCAGTCAAACTTGTTATAAGATGGACTTGTTAGCGCCAAACGCATTTCACCTAATGACGTCACTGAGACGTTATTTGCACGCCAAGTGCAGTTGAACATATTTCCATTCGAATAACCATTTGCTTTTTGCCATAATCCGGAGTTATAGCTGTTAAAAGGGTCAAAAAACGATCCGCCGGTTTGAGCCGAGGCAGTAGAAGTGACTGCAGACAAACTCATAAACAATCCAGTGACAAAAAGCAACAACACTCGTTTCATACGATTAGACATGTTGGTATCCCCTTTCTTTGAAAGCGTTTTCTATATCGATCATACATGATTCTTTTAAAAGGGAACATCAGTCAAAATAATGATAATAACAATCTTCTTACTAGAATCATGTAAGTAAGAAGTATCTCAGTTATTCTGTCTAATATTGAAGATAACTCTAATCAGTAAGCGGTCTGTAATGGATGAGATAGAAACAAATATGAATCGGAAGCG
The DNA here is from genome assembly GCF_023161785.1 of Bacillus sp. 2CMS4F. NCBI lineage: Bacteria > Bacillati > Bacillota > Bacilli > Caryophanales > Bacillaceae > Bacillus > Bacillus sp. 2CMS4F. The sequence goes on along the minus strand of NZ_JALNTO010000001.1, from coordinate 143,886 downwards.
ATTCTGAGAGCAGTTTCTTATACACCTGCAGGAATGCGCTTTAGAAAGCAGGTCTAACTGGTGGACATAAATCGTAAAAATAACCCCTTCAAAATTTGAAGGGGGAATGATACATATTTAAGAAGTATGACCTCTACTAGCAACTTCAAATGAATGTCCATCAGTGAAATAACCAATACTTGCTGTATGCCCTCTACGTGCTTCTTGGACATCTTTTTGAGTGTTAGTTAAATAAATGCTGACAAATCCAATTAAAACAATGGCTAAAATAAAGACAGATGCATGCTTAAGTTTCATAAAGACAATCCCCTCTCTGAATTTGTTTACGGGCACAAAGCACTTTCTCATAAAAAACATTAGCTACTTTATGGTCTTCTTTTTCATTACAATACTTCGCTGCATCTGAGGCTAAATCCTCCACGTCAGAAAGCATTGATTTCGATTCTAAATAATTTAGAATCGAATTTAATTTTTCTTTGTCGTCATCAACATATAAGGCATTAATGAATTCAAACATTTTAGCCATAATTTCATCATTTAAATTCTTGGACAAAGACAGACCATGTGCACACCAAGAAATTGCTTCTGATTGATTCCTCATTTTAAATGTGGTTTTTGATAACATTAACAAGATATCTAATAAACGATTTGAATGCTCATACCCGTTGTTTTGGTATTCTAGTATACCTTCTTTAAAGTACTCAGCTGCCTTTTCATAAGCTTCCTCAGCAAATGAACATAAGCCAAGATTATATAGGGAAGAACCGATTAAACGTGGCATGTTGATTTCTCTTGCATTGTCTAGAGCTTCTTTAAAATGAGGGATCGCTTTTTCAGGATATTCCATATCTAAATAGTTAAGTCCAATAACAAACGAACATTGAATAACCCTTACAGTATATGTTTCATGTGCTTTATAACTCTCTATTGCTTGAACAATATGATGCATCGACATGTGTGTCTGCTTCATATGATAATAAATCTCTGCAACTTTGTAGTGGAATTCTGCTCGCTCTATCTCATCTGCGACAAGTGATAGCTTTTTCTCGGCTTGCTTATAGAAGCTTATGGCATTAAGATATTCGTACTGTTCAAATTCATACATACCCCGGAAAAAGTTAAAATAATATTCAAGAATTCCCTTCAAATCAGTTTGGTTACTTTCGATCTTTTCTAATAAGTCGGAAATTTCAAGGCGTTCTTCGTTCATTGTTTTGGGTTCAAGGTAATCCAGCATCAGCTGATGGCGAAAACACATGAGAGAATAGTACAACAATAAATCTTGATCTTCTTTCATATGCTTTATTTCTTCCTCGACCTCAGCTTTCAATATTTCCGAATCTGGGACACTAAACAATCTTATGTATTTATACCACTCATTTATTTTCACTCCGACTTTAGAAGAAGAGATCATTTGCTCCAAGACAAGCCCTCCTATATTAAATATGTAATATTTTATCATATTTAAATGAATAAGGAAGATTAATGTTATCTTAAAACGAAAAAATACCCTCCTCAATTAAGAGAAGGTAGGGGTTTATTGTGGAGATTCGTCATCCATTGCTTGTTCACTGTCAGAAATGCCTTGAGTTGTGGGGTCAACCACAATTCCCATTGCAGTTAAAAAAGTTAGAAGTGCATTAAATTTCTCTGTCAAATTGTCAACAAATACAATCAAGTCATATATCGTACACGAATAACATGCTTATCGTAAAAATTAAAAAAGTGTTTAAAAAGGCGATAAACATAAGGATATTTGCTAATTTGATTGGTGAATAGGGATTAAACGATCGTAAAACGTAAGAGGGAGTAGAGGGAAGTGGCTGCTATAAGTAAATATTGAAGAAAAAGAGGGAATTTTAAGAGAGAAAAACATTGGTACTATGCGGTTTTACGATAGCGATTTCGATATAAAATAGGGTGATTTTGAGGCGTATTTAGATGTAAATATGCCCCCATATATTTGGTATTTAAATCTCCATATAATAGCTCTTATACCTGCATTTTAGTTGCATATAATGGATATGATCTAATATTTTATGAGTGCATATATAAATGTGAAAATCAAGAATGTTTTTTTAAAAAAACAAAATGAAATGATTTCTGGCTTGAGTAGAGACAGATATCTATGTTTTTGATCGTTTTCGTAACAGGAAAGATTAAAACGAACACTTTTTATACTTTTATAAGAAAAAGTTATTCTGATGCACTATATATATTCAATCTTGTCTTTAATAATGAAGATGGAAAGTCCATCGTTTTCAATAAATGGAGACTTTAATTTTAAAGACGAACTTATTTAGCGATCACATCAATGGTATGATCAAGTACTTATATTGCAGCTAAGGGTGAATCAGTCGAGACCATAACAGAAAAGAAGGAATTAGGGAAAGTTGATATTGCATTTGATTTCATACATAAGAGACCAATAGAAAGAGGCACTTAGCATAAAAAAGGAATAGAGTTAAAACTCTTTTCCATGAGGTGTTTTCCTTAACCGATTCGCAATAAGCTTCATTAAGTTTACTGCAATAGATACCAAAACAATGATCAAAGCGATCTCAAGTAAGATGATAAGTCCAATATTTAAGTTTAGCCTCTCAAAGTAATCACTGATAAAGGAAAGGAGTTGATAAATACCTAGCATTAGAGCTATAAAGATTGCTCCTAAGACAATTAGAGATTTTTTAGAGAAATCCTTGGCATGTAAATGATTAAGAATACAAATAGAAAAGCCATGGCAATCTCATGAGTCAACGAATCACTTGCTGAAAACCCTTGCACAATTAAGGAAACAATTAATCCAATTATTCCGATTATTTTATTCAAGACATCACCTGCTTTGTATGATCCTAGGTGTCAGCTTACCAATTAAAGGGGAATTTCTCAAGACGATGTACTTTAAAGTTAACTTAAAATCGTGATTCCAAGGAGTGAAGATAATGAACGCTTATGTAGTCGATGACAGCAAGTATAAATGTATTTATGTAGGAACTGAATAAGCAGCAGCTTTAAATAATGAATTTGAAAACGAAACAAGAGTAAGGGTTTGATTCGAAGGCAATACATAAAAACATTTGAGAAAGAACTGTTAGATACTATACGACAAGCTGAACAAGTCTAAATAAAAGATAGTTTTTTAACTAAACATATAAGGATGGATCGTTATCGGAAAAACACACGTATCGATAACGATCATAGAAGGATGATTTAGTTTCTATGGCGGCGTCTATCTTCGAAGTGATCTGGATACTCATTCTGTTTTGATTTGGACTTGAATACAAACCAAATTACAGCAGCTAGTGTATAATCCAGTGACTTTATCAAAAGTCCAATTCGCAAAATCCAGAAGAAATTTCATTACATTTCACCTCCGACACAAAATGTAATTGAAATATAGGAAACTAAAAAGGATTTAAAAAAAATCACATTAGAATCAAAATAAAATATTTATTTTATTGAAAGGGGTAAGGGAAGGGCAAATTATACGCATGAATGATATTAATGACCTGATAAAGCTTTATGCAAGCATTGAGCGTCGAACTTTCTATAGCAAAGAAAACATCTCAGGACAATCCAATCAAAAAGCGTATTTCAAATTCAGAACACAGCTATTCTTTGTTGATAATTACACGGGGGAAGACGTTTATCCGTATGATTTTCCACGATCCAAACGGCTTCTCACACGGAGGTAACGTGTGGCAGCTGATCAATATTTTTAGAGAATTCATCATAACAGGGAAATGCGGCGACCTGAGGGATTATAAAGAAATATGGGCGTACAGCTATGAGGGATGTATGAAAATTCGCAATAAAGGAAAGGAGATTGGATTTGTAGAAAGTATCGTTTACCCTTATAGCTTTGATGAATAGATGAAAATTAAATAAACTAATTAAACCATGTACTAAATTTTCATCAAGATTTACAGGGCTTGGCACTAAGGAGTTATGTAACGAAGAGTTTATACTCTTCAGAATTTGAAGGAAGGCATGTGGAGTTTACCGTGTTTAGTCTTAAATCTGTGCTTAACCTTACATAAGATAGGTTCAATAAATACATAATCATCAGATTCAGTCTTTACTTGTTTCATAGAGTGGAACTTACTTCGTTCTGCATGTGGCATGAATTCCATAAATCCAGCTGACGTTCCATCGGGATAGGATAGAAGAAATTTTATATCCTTCTTGGTGTAGCCGGTTATGAGAACTTCAGTGTAATCATAATTAATCACTTTTAGCCAATTGTGTGAACGTTTATTAATTTCATAAGGGGAGTCAGCTTTCTTGAGCACGATTCTCTCTAAATTTTTTTCTTTGGCCAAGGCAAAGTAAGTTAGTCCGTTACCATGAATTCCTTCGATAACAAAGACATTAGGATGATTCAGTTCAAGTGAATTCAAAACTGTCTTACGCACAGTGAGCGTGTTAGAGGCAATTGACTGACCGTCTTTGCAAATAACATCGAAGACACAGTAAACAATCTTATGAGCTGATTTTTTGGATATGAAATGTTCCATTGCAGCTTCAAAGTCAGGAGCACCACCTGGAGAAGTTACAATGACTTCACAATCTCTAGTGTATATTTCCTTTATAGGAAATGGTTCGAATGGGGTTAATTACAGATATTACTCCATCAGATTTAGAAACAAGAATTGTGATTCTGCGAAAAAAGGATCAGGCTAAGGCAGAACAAGACCACTTATAATATAATTTTTAGGTATTTGTAATTAAATTACAAATGTGCTTAATATTTGCTCGTGAATTCGTGATATTATATTGAAGGGAACGATCAAAAGCCTTGGCGTTAGTAATGAACAATGTTTTAAATATATACGAGTGCTACCTCATGTCAAAGTCAGAAAAAATATTATAGGAGGTAACATATGTTTAAGTTTAAAAAGAATTTCTTAGTTGGGTTAACGGCAGCTTTCATAAGTATTAGCTTGTTTTCGGCAACCGCCTCTGCAGCTAACACAGACTACTGGCAAAATTGGACTGATGGGGGCGGAACAGTAAACGCTGTCAATGGGTCTGGCGGGAATTACAGTGTTAATTGGTCTAATACCGGAAATTTCGTTGTAGGTAAAGGATGGACTACAGGTTCGCCATTCAGAACAATAAACTATAATGCCGGAGTTTGGGCGCCGAATGGCAATGGATATTTGACTTTATATGGTTGGACGAGATCACCTCTCATAGAATATTATGTAGTGGATTCATGGGGTACTTATAGACCTACTGGAACGTATAAAGGTACTGTAAACAGTGATGGGGGTACATATGACGTGTACACAACTACACGTTATGATGCACCTTCCATTGATGGCGATAAAACTACTTTTACGCAGTACTGGAGTGTTCGCCAGTCGAAGAGACCAACTGGAAGCAACGCTACAATCACTTTCAGCAATCACGTTAACGCATGGAAGAGATATGGGATGAATCTGGGTAGTAATTGGTCTTACCAAGTCTTAGCGACAGAGGGATATCAAAGTAGTGGAAGTTCTAACGTAACAGTGTGGTAACAGATTATCTTTAATTAAGGGTAGCTAACGGGCTGCTGATCGTTCCTTGAGAAGTTTTATAATCGTTGTTATTGTGAGTTTATTAAGAGCGACGGCCTTTTAGTTGGAATCCCAATATATGCCTCGGGTATGGTAAATGATTATTAAAATCGTTAGGAATGGTTAAAGGTCGTTTTCTACTAGGCGAACGGCCTTGGCATTGCTGGAGGTAGGGTATTCTCCCATCAGGTTTTATAACTTTCCCTATAAATTTACTGGAATAGTATTAAAATGAGAATGTTATCAATTTTTTGTTTAACAGCGATATTTTTTGTAGTCTGCGCTTGCTCACAAGAGACACCTTCATTAAATTAAATTTATCAGATAAAGATTTATACATATTGTTGATTAATTTCGAATTGCTTAGAGACAAAAATAAACAATATGCCAATGTTCTTTAGGAGCTGTAAAAAGTTGATCCTTATTTGTTTATTAGGGCTTTAAAAGAAGGATATGCCGTATTGAATTTGATGAGGCCATTGTACGTTTCGTTAATGGAGAAGAACTGGCTATTGTACATAAAACAACCGGCTAGAGGTTCGATGTTGATGTGAAAATGCAGAAGCTGCCTGAGGGATTTACTTTACAGACAATGGATATGTGGTTGTGGAGTGAAATTGTTGAATGCACACAGCCCTTAGTTTTTGATCAGTTAGAAGCTTATTTTAAGAAAGAGTCAGCAACTTCAGAAGATATAGTTTGAAAATCCGAATAACTCTGAAAGTCGTTATATGTTCATATATTAAGAATGTAAGCGTACCGGCAACTGAAGTTAGGACGCTTTTTTTGTGATGGCACCTCAATAAAACAACAATTTTAATCAGAAGGGAAGTGGGATATGCAGGAATTTGAAACAATAACAGTTATGGAACGTATAGTGACTGTAGAGGTTATAGTGCTTCATATGAATGTTGTGAAAGGGATATCCAAATGCAATTTCATCATACCAAAAGCGGAAAACAAAACAATCATCCAAAATGGTTGGTAACTATCTTGCTAAGTTGGGGAACATTCGTATTTGCTTTGTTTTTTGCTACTTTAATCGGTTCAATAGCCCGCCAAGCAGGAGCTTCTAAACTCTTACAGCAAGATATCCAATCAGGCTTAGTAACATTAATTACTGTTCCATTACTCTACTTTCTTCTCAAACGGACGTCTAGTAGGCCATTCTGCTCTATCGGACTGTCTGGGTGGAGGCAAGCCGTTCCGAAAGCCATTATGGGTGCAATGTACGTCATTATTCTTTCCGGATCTGGATTCACAATCGCCCATTTATTGGGCTGGGTCAAAATTACACAATTTCATTTCTCTATCCATTTAGTTACAGTGTTGCTCTTAAATATGATCATCGCTTTCTTTTATGAAGCTTTTCCAGAGGAATTAACTTTTCGTGGGACGGTGTACTATGCTCTAAACAGGCGATTTAACTGTTTCATGGCCTTGCTCCTGCAGCCGATTCTGTTTGTGCTTGCACCAATAGCTGTAAGTGGTTTGCAATATATAGCTGGAATTGAGTCACCTGCTATCACATTAGATTACATCGTTTTATTGTTGTCTTTTGGATTCATCCTTCAACTCCTGCGTATTGTAACAGAAAGCTTATGGACGTCAATCGCTTTTCATCTAGCCTTTCTCGAAAATTCTCGGTTCTGCGTCCTGCAGGGGGAGGAACGCATTATTACCTATGAAGAAATTGTTCCGGGAACAGGTGAGTTGTTTGTGATCTTTTTTATGTTGCTTATTGTCGGTACTCTGCTATTAATACCTGTTGCAATAACTCGCCGAAATGCTATTCAATGGTTTAAGAATAAGAAAGACACCCAAGATGTTTGATATCTGAATAAAACAGCAATTTTAATGAGACATAATCTCTTGGCACAATAAAGGGAATAGTGCGGAGGGATTGTTTAAATTTGATAATTCTTTCTTTTGAATTACATGTAGCGTTTACTGCTAATGTGGCTTTTCCAATTGATTAAGATATTCAGATGGATATGCTCATGATGAATAGAGCGATACTCAAGACAGCTGGCTACACAAATTTCTTCATCCAGGATACATACTTTATAGATAGAGATCACAATTCAGTTTATTGTTCTTGTTACTTTGAAAAACAAAGTAAATCTATTTGTAAAGTTTGAACGTGACGGAGCTTTAGTCTAGTCTAAATTTAATTCAGGAAGTAGGTATTCCAATTTTAACAATAATTGAGATCATCATAGTGATGCTTACATTATGAAAGGGGATTTAAACATGCAAGTTTTAAGGATCCTATTTGTTCATGTCTTGTCTGCGTTATCAGCTGCTGTTGTTTATGTTTTTGGCATTGATTATGATGGCTACATTCCATACTTCTTCATAAGTGTTATTCTGTTTATCTTTTATGTAATCTTTGCTGCACCTGTTCAATATTTCGTAAATCGCAATCCAAAGAGGTTTAACCCGAAATATTTACTCATATACATATTCTTTTCCTTCTTAGTATGGTTATTCTTCGCTGTAATTACTGATCCAAAGAACACCTTAGACTTTCTAATGGAATACGAAGTTTACTTATTTAGTATATCATTTGCTGTAATCTTTTGGATCTGGGACTCTGTTTTTCTGCAAAACGAGAAAAAGGCAGCCACTAAGTAGCTTAAGTATTCATAATACTTCTTCTTAATCAATCGAGAAATAACATCTAAAATTTCTATCTGGTATTGTGATCCTCTTTCTAAAATTGCAAACGATAGGGGGATAAGTGTGTAAAACTGAATCCCTCTTATTATAGGATCTTAAATCAGCATAAAAGAGGGATTGACCTCACATTTGCAAAAAAATGAAAGAAAAAATCTACACGTACATTACTGGAGTTGATATCTTAAAAATCTCGCCATCTCTTATATAAAAACGGGGGATGCGGCGGCTTAATGTAGACACCACTTCATAGTTAATTGTATTAAGCATTTCAGCAACTTCATCAACGGGAATCTCAGCTCCCTTTTGGTGACCGTAAATCACAACTTCCTCTCCTTGTTTGCCTTCACTCTCTCCTAAACTAACCATGATCATATCCATTGTCACTCTTCCCGCCACTGGCACTCGTTTTCCGCGATGAAGAACAAACCCGCGATTGGAAAGTGCGCGAGAATAACCGTCAGCATATCCGATCGGGAGTGTAGCAATGACTTCACCGGGATTTGCGATGTATGTAGCACCATAACTAATGGTACGGGGTTCTGTCAGCATGGTTTTCACATAAGCGATACGCGCCTTTAAACTTAATGCAGGTTCAAGCTTAACGAGATGTAGTTGTTTTATATATGCTGAAGGATATAATCCATATAAGCCTATACCTAAACGAATCATATCAGCGCTAAATTCCGGAAAAGCGATAGCCGCAGCCGTGTTGCTCATATGCACGGTGGGCAGCTCAATGTCTTGGTTTTTTAAAAAACGGAGAAAACGGAGAAATTGATCGTGCTGCAGTCTGGTTAGAGTGGTGTCTTCTTCATCAGCTGTTGAAAAATGTGTAAAGATACCTTCCCATCTTAGGAGTTTACTTGCTGTTAATGCCTTCACTACTTCTAAAAGTTCTTCTTTTGTACGTACACCTAAACGGCCCATACCAGTATCCACATTAATATGAATACCTAATCGGTTAGTACTCGCTTCACTTTCCAATATATCGTTAGCCTTTTTAATCCAATCAACCTGAAATGCTGATAACTCTATATTCCAAGCTGCTGATTTTTTCACACAACTAAGGGATGTAAAACCAAGCACAAGGATAGGCGCTGTAATTCCCGCTTTTCGTAAAAGGATTCCTTCCTCCACGCTGGCAACAGCGAGCTCACTAGCCCCATGTTCCAGTGCATGGCGCGCCACTTCTACAGACCCATGACCATAACCGTTCGCTTTTACGACAGCCATAATTTTGGTCTTTTTTGGTATATGATGGCGTATTGCTCGCAAATTTTTTTTTATGGCATCAAGATTTACTTCGATCCAAACTTCTCGGCAGAGCTTTGTCATCGACGCTTCCTTCCTTCTTATAGAATAGTGTAAAGCGCATTTAGCCGTTAATAATCCTGTAACATTGATGGTTGGATGCTTTCAATCTGATTTTATTCAACCTTAACTGAAATCATTCAACAGCAAATTCTTGATCTAACGAGAAGATGCTAACCGATGGCCGAAGTCGACAGCACTTCCATTTTTTGCATATTTTCTGATTAGTTCAATTTTGATTTTCTTCACTTAGGTTGAGGATATACGACGAATGAGGATCAGATAGTACATCTAAACAAAAATAGCCTGCCTATGGCAGTAACTTCATTTACTGATTTAATTCAACGATTGCTTGACAACATTGGTATTGGTTAAGGCATGATTTCATAACACTAGGCGTTGTGGATGCTGAAGTAGACATTGACTACTCACTTAAGTCAAAGCTCTATTAGCGAGGGCTCACGTTGTGCTCAAACAAAGACCAGGCGCTTAAGAACGATATGATAAGACGAGATACATCAAAGGATAAGCTCCTGTTCATACTAATTGTCGGGAGGTATGCCGACTTATGATACACATTTGGATCACTGGCCTTTTATTATTGGCTCAGCCCAGCGAGCCATCTGACAGTTTAGCGATCACGCAACAAGGACGGACGATTGCTACTGTTCACCGCGAAGATTTTACGATGCCTCTTCCCGGTACCCCAATGATTGATCATGAAAAATACCGTAAGTTTATCAAACAGCTTGATCAACAAATTTACCGGGAGCCCATAAACGCCAAGCTTAACGATCAAGGAATCATCATCCCGGGGAAAATGGGTTACAGACTTTATCAACAAGCGTTTAAGGAGAAATTTTATGCCTATTTCTTTGGTCATGGCCCATCAAAAATAGAAGTGCCGGAATTAAACATCTATCCGAAAGTTGACAGCGAGTTGCTTGCTCACATCAGTACGCTGCAATTAGGCAAGTATGTAACTTATTTTAATTCAAGCAATAAAAGCCGTTCACACAATATTTCCCTTTCTGCAAAAGCAATTGACAATCATGTTGTTTTTCCAAATGAGACGTTTTCATTTAACCAAGTTGTTGGGATGAGAACTCAGGACAAAGGATACATGCGTGCACCTATTATCGTGAAAGGTGAGTTGTCTGAAGGTGTAGGCGGGGGAATTTGTCAGGTGTCATCAACATTATTTAATGCTGTCGATCGTGCAGGGCTGCAAATCGTTCAGCGCTATTCTCATACAAGAAGCGTACCATATGTGCCGTCCGGACGCGATGCAACCGTAAGCTGGGGAGGCCCTGACTTTCGCTTTCATAATCAATATAACCAACCGGTCCTAATCCGGGCCAAACGATATGAGGGAAGTATGATTGTTACGCTATATTCCTCTGATGTCATCAATATCAAACTGCGAAAAGTTCCCAAAGCGCCATCACAGCTACCAAAAGAAATAAATGCCGAGCGATAAAGATATAAGCTATTCATTCACCTTATGCAACCTAACGACTTCTTTTACGGGAGGGTGAGTTAGAAAGACATATGTTTAAGTCAAAAGACTGAGCTCTTAAACGAAAGCTGATTTTGATTAAATCATTACTTCCTGGTCGAAATCTTACTGAAATAGCCGTCTATAATTCCGGCAGCTATTTATAAAGAAAAAAGCAACAATTCAAGCGTTGCTTTTTCCATTTTATCTTATTCAGAATGTTGTACGCTAATTCCTTACTATGCGGGATCCAACTTTTATTAAAGAAGATTCTTAAACGATTATAAAAATGGACTAGTATCTATCCTGGTGGAGTTTTTCCCCTTAACTTGTTTTAACGTCGCTACTATAAGAAAGCTGACAATCACTAACAAGAGCCATGAACTCACTTTTCCTAGATGAACGAGACTCCATGTATCGGTTTGGTTTGGGTATTCCCAAGCCCCAAAAAACGTTGCAATATTTTCGGCTATCCATATAAAAAATCCGATGAGCATAAATGAAAGGGCGAGCGGCATACGGTAACGAGTCCCATTCACCTCGTATGTAACCCATGATTGCCAAAAGACGATCAAGACAAGTCCAGATAACCAAAAGCGGACGTCAATCCAAAAATGGTGGATGAAAAAATTCAAATAAATCGCAGCGGCGAGAGGTACAACGGCCCAAAACGGCGGCCACTTAACCAGTTCAACCTTAAGCCTCCTCCATGCCTGGCAAAGATAACTGGCTACACTTGCGTACATGAAGCCGCTATACAAAGGCACTCCAAAAATTTTGGAATATCCCTCCTCCGGATAAGACCAGGAGCCCATATGTACCTTGAAAAGTTCAAGAGCAAGTCCAATAAGGTGGAACATGGTGATCACCTTTAGTTCATCCCGTGTTTCAAGCCCTGAATACACCATCCACCATTGCATGAGAAGGCAGATGATGAGCAGCCAGTCATACCGTGGCAGGAGGGGAAGCGGTATGATTTGTGTAATTGCCAAAGAGGCAAAAATAACGACAGGAAACAGACATGATAGGGCCTGCTCCCAGCCAAAACAAACGAGCTGTTTAAATACTTTCATGAATTTTGCCTCCAAAGGTTTTTTTGATTAAATGGAAGGCCTGTTTAGTATAGTAGCTAAATAGACATAGGGTTATGACCATAGAATCACCGCCGAGTAACTATCTTTTCCTTGCATGATTATTCCTGCTTTATTAATCTGGGGTGTCTTCATCACTTCGGTATTCCAAAATATCTCCGGGTTGACATTCTAAAGCCTTACAAATCGCTTCTAAAGTTGATAATCGAATGGCCTTTGCCTTTCCATTTTTCAAAATAGAAAGATTAGCCATCGTGATTCCAACCTTCTCCGACAGTTCCGTTACGCTCATTTTCCTTTTAGCCAGCATCACATCAATATTGATTATAATTGCCATTGTTTTCACCTCAGACTGTTAAATCATTTTCTGATTTTATATCTATAGCTTCTTGCAAAAGCCTTTGGAGAACAGCAGCAAAGACTGCGATAACCATTGAGGCAAAAATAAGGACCAATCCGATTAGTATAATACCTGGAGCATCGTCCATCTCCGCGATGAGATAGAAGAGTGGCATGCCTGCCGCAAGTAAAAGACTGATGGTGATTGCACAGTATTTTATTTTCTTTAAAGCTCTTACTGATAATTCCGAGAAAGCTTTATTCCGGTCAATATAGCTTAAAAGTGTAAAGGCTTGATACAGAGCGAAATAAAAAGGTATCGCCGCTGCATACAAATCGATATAAACAAGATATTTCAGATAAGAAATATCTGGATACAATTCCGCTGCAAAGTTCGCTATCTGCGGCACCAAAAATATGCACAGAGCAAGAACTGGAATACCAATAAGAATAACAGCTATCTTTAAAAAGAGTGTTGATCCTCGTTTCATAAAAAGCACCTCACCTAATATTGTCGATTTGAATTTAACATATTATTTATCGTTTTACAATAAAAAAGTATTGAAATAGATTATTTTCTTGTTGTTTTAAAACTATCCTTTTCACTTTGAACAAGAAAAAAGCATTCCTCATTACAGAGAAACGCTCTATATCTTTAATCGATTCAATTTAAAAATTGGACAGCTGACTGAATCATTATGGTTTAAAAATAACGCGTGGCACATAAGGGGTTGTTTTTGAATCATGTACACGTTCGTTTATTTTGCTTAGGCGAAGGTGATATATAAAGCAATCTGGCAGGGTACTTAATGGGCTTCAATAAGCTCAGGTGAATTGTTTTTAGGTGAGTTAACTAATGATGAAACCTGGTATGCTTCCATGTCATCAGCATCATATGGCAAAAGCAAGCTTTTGAGAAAATCGGGATCTGTATTTTTAGGGTTCAGCCATTCTTTTTCATGATCATCGTGACTCAATATAACCGGCATTCGATCATGGATATTTTCCATAAGCGCATTAGGTTTTGTCGTAATGATTGTGCAAGTGTAGAGCGGGTAACCTTCAGGCGTATTCCACTTTTCGTATAAGCCGGCAAAAGCGAACAGATTGGATGATTTCAGCTTGATTCTCATAGGAATCTTAGTTTTTGGATCAAGGCGTTTCCATTCATAAAAACTGTCGGCCGGAATGATGCAGCGTTTGCTGACAAGCGGTTTTCGAAAGCTGGGTTTCTCGGCCAATGTTTCAGCACGAGCATTGATCATTTTATAACCGATCTTTTCATCTTTAGCCCAAGGAGGAATGAGACCCCATCTTAATTTTCCAAGGCGGTTGCTTGATCCATCATTAATAATGGTAAGGATGTTTTGTGATGGCGCGACATTATAGCTGGGGTGATATTCGTCTTCAGGCAAGAAGTGATCTATGTTGAATTGCTCAATGATGTCGTCAAATTCTGAGAATAAAGTGAATCTGCCACACATGTTCATCATCCTTTTGGGTTTTTGAATATTGTACAGGGTTGGTATATGAAAATCAAAAAGGGGAATGTGATGCAGCAAACAGTGAATGTTAAAGAATTAAAGTGTGGTATTAGATCCGAAGTGGAAAAATAAAAGTTCACAGCTATTAATTAAGGCAGGGTTCTTGAAGAGAACGGAATAGCAAAAATGTGAAATACATAACAAGAACAGACTATATGGGTTGGTAATTTCGAAATCTTTTAAGCTAAACACAAAAAGGGTGTGGTATTGAGTTAATCAGTGTGAGTTTATATGGATTTACATTTATCAGGCTTCTGAGGACAAATAAAGTGTTCAGGTTATACAACCAAAAAAGGCCGCTGGCAATGCCGGCGGCCCTTTGCAGCATTCCTTATTTATTAACAGAAATCGTGACATTATTTCCAGAAGGGAGGACTTTTGCAAAATCCTGTGTATCTACGACAGGTGTCACTGCTTTATTGTCGATTGTGATATTGTTAAAAGTTGTTGAAAAAGTTGCTTTAATGGCAGAGCGTTGGCTTTCAGCTGAAACCGCAGCGGTGGCAAGTGTTTTCCATTTCGACAGAGTGCCGATGTTTGATCCTTGAATTTCCATGATAATACGTCCGGTATAACCGTCATTGTTTGTTCCCCAGAGGGTCATGCGAGTATTCCCGTTCAAGTTTTTGTAGATCGTCATTTGCACTGTGCTTCCGGGACGAAAGCCTTTATTATAAGTGAATTTCTCTTTTCCTTCGATATACGTTTCATCATTTTTAGAACCGACTTTCATGAGCGGTTTCCAGACGTTGTATTGTTTGCTGTACTGAAGGCCGATATCTGCCTCAGTTCCGTTTTTTGCGCTAAAGCCTGAATAAATATAAGGGGTAGAGACAGAGTCTTGGATGTTCACAGTGTCGGGAAGCTTAATTTTAGCCGTGAATACAGCGCCTGTACTGTTTATGTAGGCGCGTCCGCCGATTCCCTTAGGCAGCTGAGAAGCCGCTTTTGCCACTTGAGTGTCTGCTCCTGGAAGACCTGGAACTCCTGAAGAAATGGTTCCGAAAAGAATAGCTGTTCCAACTGCACCTGCAATTAATACTTTTTTCAACAAAATTCCCCCTTTTAAAAGTGGTTTCGCCAATTATTATACCTTATTTTGGAACTGCTTTTATTAAGATAAATCGACAAAATCGTTAAAATCTCATGTTTATGAATGGGTTATGTTTATATATTGACACCATAGACCTAAAAATAAACTAATTAAACTATGTACCAAATGTTCAATTTTTTTAAAAAATCAGCATTAAGGGGCAAATAATAATTGTAAGACATTCACCAAAGGTAAAAAAGCTTTATCCTTTTTAACAAATTAGACCTATGATTCGTTTAGACATTGAAGTTACATAGTTTTTTCTGCAAAAAAACCCCCGGCCATTGACCGGGGAAGCAAAATTGAGGAGATTAAATGGAGTATTAGCAGTGTTTCTTACGCTTTTTATACTCTACAACGTAGTCATAGTCTTTTTTGTCGTGATCATAATGTTTTTTGTCATAATCACAGTAGTAATCTTTTTTGTCATGGTGATCATAATGTTTTTTGTCATAGTCGTAATACTTCTTGTAATACGTTTTCTTAACCGTATAATACTCTTCTTTATATTTTTTGTAATAACCCATAAATACCCCTCCTTTTATGATCATACGCTTTATTATATGGAAGTTAGAGCTTGCGGATTGGACAGTTTAAAGTGCAAAAGTAAAAAAGGGCTGTCCAAAAAAGAAGTTGAGAAAAAATCAGAGGAAAACTGAGGGATCATGCAGAAACAACAATATAAAAAGCCGATGTGCATCGGCCAAATCATTTTACCTTACATTTGCTTGTCTTCTTTGTTTTCTGAACCACTACTACTTATGTCTTGAGTCAATCCGCTGGTCGCTTTTTTAAATTCTGATAAGGCTTTTCCGGCAGATCGGCCAAGCGCAGGCAGCTTATCAGGACCAAACACTAAAAAGCCTACAAATAAAATAACTAACATTTTTGTGACGCTTAATTCCATGATGCTTCTCCTCCTCTTGTTTGAAGTACGAACCCTTATTAACAAATTATAAAAGATGGCGGTTCAAATGAGAATACGTCTGATTTGAATATTTTGTATAACACAGGCGAAGGGAGAATGATGTGATTTATTCAGGAAAAAATGCTGATGATAAAACGTATGAAGCTTCCAATGCCATACACATACCTGCAATTTTATTTAAAGGGGGGTGATATATATATAACTGTAAGTTGCTATGATCAAAATAAGGGGGAGATATTAATTATGAGATGCAATAAGCTAATAGGGTACCTGTCTGTTTTCATGTTCGCTGTGGCTTTTCCATTATCTGCACATGCAGAAAAAGCGGGAACTGCTGGAGCCGGAGAGTGGGATAAGCTTGGGACTTACACTTATACTTATTCAAGTCCGACGGTATACTCGAGCGGAGGTGATTTTAGAGTTTGTCTTTCAGGAAGTACACCTTTCTCCGTATCGCTGCATCTATATGAGGATGATGCTGGTGACAACCCTGATGAATATGTGGGTTCTAATTATTTTTCACCCGGAGAATGTCATACCTTTAGCAGTATCGGG
Organism: Bacillus sp. 2CMS4F; assembly: GCF_023161785.1. Classification (NCBI taxonomy): domain Bacteria; kingdom Bacillati; phylum Bacillota; class Bacilli; order Caryophanales; family Bacillaceae; genus Bacillus; species Bacillus sp. 2CMS4F. The sequence continues at coordinate 127,281 of NZ_JALNTO010000001.1, read as the reverse complement.
AAATTTGTAGATGGAAGCAATAACAAGGCAGAGTTCTTTGTTACTGATTACTCTGGTAAATCAAAAACAGTTACGTTTTATGATTGATTCGGAGATACAGTTCAGTGAATTTAACTTTGTCATGAATAAAAGAGAGAGGGAGCTCTCTCTTTTTATACTGTATGAGCAATGAAATACCTTACTCTTGAACAGCCTTGCGAAGTCGTTCATTCACAATGCCTGTCCAGCCGCCATCCATCTTATCCCGAATGACTGAGCTTTTCTCGTTTGCCTTACCGATCATTTCATCCGGCTTCTTCCAACCGCTGTGGATGAGAGTGAATTCTGTTTTGTTCCCTACGTCTGTTAATTGAAATGTAACAATCCATCCATCAGTATCCCATTCAAAAGAAAGCTCTTCGGGAGCATGAACCGTCAAAACTTTGCAAGGTGATGGTCCAAATGGTGATTGTAAATGAAATTTATATCCTTCCTTCAGCTGAAAATCATTCGGCATAAACCACTTGGCTATGCCTTCTGAAGTTGAGACTGTCTCCCAAACCTTTTGAATAGGCGCCTCTAATGTTATATGTTTCGTAATGTCCGGTAATGTTTTTTCTTGATATTTATCCATATATTGCTCCTCTTTATCCAATATATACTTTCAAGCAAATTTTATATCATCTAACGAAATCATGTCCAGAGTTAGCATGAATTATGCTGAATCTGTTGTCCGGTGTTTCATTCTAAAAATTTAACGATCTTGATGATTTATCTGGCTGCAATGGGCTTTTATGAACAAAGATTTCTTTTTAATCAATTAGCATTTCGGGTATTTGTGCACTGATCAGTTTTGTGTTATGGGGGCCAATGTGCTGTTTTTCTGGAGAAAAAAGAAGAGCATAGCATATGTCTCAGGCATTTTGGCTGTAGTTAATGTAATTATGCTGATATTTCTGCTTTTTCTATCGTGATGAGAATGTAAAGAAGGAGGGTTCTGCGTGCTCGGTAAAATAAAAGCGGCCATTGATAATAGTCCGGGAAAACCCGCGAAGATTGTAGTTAATGAAAGCACACTTCAGCAGTTAAAAGAAGAGATGCGTTTTGTTTACGTTTCCAAACCTAAGACCATTATGGGGATAACTGTGGAGGTTTCAGATGATGTAGAAGGCTTTGAACTCAAATTTTAACGTTAATCTATTTTAATACTATAAATATGCTAATATAGGAACTGCTAGAAAAAGAAGGGAGGAGGGGCTGTGAAACAGAAGCCGATTTATGTCGAAATCGAGATGACATCTGACCTGGACAAGCTTTGGGAATATACGCAAAACCCATCGTTACATAAGGAATGGGATCTGCGGTTTTCTGACATTACATATTTACACAGAAGCGTAAATGAAGCGCAGAGGTTTCTTTACGAGACAAGAATTGGCTTTGGATTAAAGGTGTCAGGTGCTGGTGAAACCGTGGGAACGAAATTGCATTCCTCTCAAAGAGTATCCTCCCTGGCCTTTTCCTCCAACCATCCGTTATCCTTGATTAAAAAAGGCAGCGGGTATTGGAAATACATACAGCATGATAACGGGAAGCTTACATTTATGACGCAATATCAATATGAAACGGCATATGGCTTTCTGGGAAGATGGATTGACCGTTTATTATTTCGGCCGCTGTTGGGGTGGGCAACAGCATGGAGTTTTGATTCATTGAGACTTTGGATTGAACAAAATAAACATCCGAAACAATTGATCCGTTATGCGTTTGTCTATATGCTGACGTGCTTGTTTTTTAGTCTGTTTTGGTTTTACCACGGGTTTACAGATCTTGAAACGAACAATATGGCAGGAGCAGCGAAGATAGGATTGGGCATTTTATGGCTGAGTCCATTAAAGAGAAAATGGACACTTCATGCTGTGCAGACCTGTATCTTTGCTGTCTTCGCTTTGCTGGATGCCGGAATATGTTCTTTACTGTTAAGTGTGGTTACTGCGGCAAGCGGCTTGATCAGTCTCCGGCTTCCAAGTGCTCGGCATACGAAACGAAAAAGAAAGAAGTGAAATGGTGAGTTCAATGTATAAAAAAACAATTATAAATTATCATCTATTACATCCCAAGCTGCAGAAACGTTATCAATTAGACAGGTCACATACATTCAGCGGAAGAGGAACGATGTCAGAAATAAGCGGAGGGTCTTTTTTTGTCAGAATGCTGCTGAAGTGCGGGGTGTTTTTTAGATGTTTCTTTTCAGAAAGAGGAAAGGACATCCCTTTTACAATTAAAAACAGAACATGTCTTACGAAGCAGGAACATACGGGGATTGAATGGAATCGGACTTTTGTCTTTAAAGATAAAAAGCGTTTCTTTGATGCAGTTATGGTATACGACGAAAATGAAAAACGAATACTTGATTTTTTCGGCCAACCTCATATTCTGCTGTCCGTTTTAACTTTTGAAGCACTCTCTGACGGGTCTCTCCACATTACATCAGGGAAGCAATGGCTATTAATATGCGGAAAAAGAATTCCTTTGCCAAAATGGCTGAGCGGTAATTCCACTGTTTGCGAAACTTTTGATGAAAGCAACAACTGTTTCACTATTCAAGTTCATGTGGAAAATGCAATTCTTGGCACTCTTTTTTATTATAAAGGGACGTTTCAGGAAACAGAGGGAGAAGTATGTTAAAACGAAACGGCCTCATTAGTGCGCTTTGTTTCATTTGGTTTCTTGTATCTGAAGCTCCCGACATATCAGTTGCGGAGGCGCTTGTCTTGTTTTCCATTCTCTTTTTTGTGCCGGGAATTTTTCCTTTTGTTTTTCATCAATCAGCTCACAGGACTATTCAATTTTCGGAAAAAATATTGATGCACATCTATCCGGCAGCAGCTGTTTTCGCGGTATTAGCCCTTGTAACAGACGTGGGGTATTTTGCACTGATCTGGTGGATATACACTGCTTTGTTGGCTTTATATGGTTTGTTGCGGCTCTCGAAAACAAAAATACATAGAATCGAAGAAACATCTATTTTGTTAGGACTCGTTTATTTAGGAGGAGGGGGATTTTGGTTTTTTGCCTATGCTGCGCATTTACATATCCTGCACTTCGGTCCTCTTATTATTTTGCTCACAGCGGTTCATTTTCACTATTCTGCTTTTCTGATCCCGATCTTTCATGGTTTACTTGGCAGAGTCAATAGAGAAAAACGGGTTATGTACGGTTGGGTGACATGGATTATTTTACTGTCGCCGCTCCTCATCGCACTCGGAATAACATACTCAAAAACACTTGATATATTTGCGGTTAGTATCTATATGGCGGCACTATATCTTAACTCATACTTAATATTTAAGACAGCTTTTCGCAGTAAGACAGGAAAAGTGCTTATCCGACTGTCTTCTGTCGTGTTAATGATAACGATCAGTTTCTCTTTCATTTACTCATTCGGTGTATTCCGGCAAGAAGTCACGCTGACCATCAGCCAAATGATTTGGATACACGGTGTCGTGAACGCATTCGGTGTTATTTTGCCGGCTCTTGCAGGATGGAGAAAAGAAAATCCTCAGCCCTCGGATGCGAGTGTCAAGGTTTTCAGCCGTATATACGGAAAGAGAACAATCGGAAAGAACTTTTTGCACAACATTCACGCTGAAAATAACATTCGATATAGCGGACTTGTGGATGATATGAGAAGCCTTCGTTCGAACGATTTTTCACCGGAGCACTTGACACCGTTGATTGTTTCTTTTTATGAACAGACGAAAGATTATGAGGTAAAAGCAAAAGTGACGTGGAGCACTTGGTTTCAGCCCTTTGCGAAAATGTATGAATACATCAGCAAAAGAACCGGACAAATACATCTGTCAACGAATCCTGACTGGTATAGGATGCACAGTACAATAAAAGGTGTCCATTCAAAAAAAGACGGAAGAAAAAAGGTACGTGCCTGGATCAGAACAAATGAAAAAAACGAAACCATTTTTACCGCGCTGTATTCTGTATATCGCTCAAAAGGGGAGGGGTACATGAATATTTCTCTGCCGCTTCCTTTCAGTAACATGACAGGCATTTTAAAGCCTTATCATCACAAAGAGAACCTGATTTTGACCAGCAGGCGGAGAAAAAGCGGTGCTGGGGATGAAGGGATTTATCTTAGAACAAGAATCGGGACCTGCCCGCTTCCATTATCTGAAACCTTTCTAATAAAGGCTCCGGGTGCAAGCAGGTTAACAGCTGTTCATGAAATGTGGCTGTTTGGGATTCAATTTCTAACTGTAGAATATGACATTACATATTGCCCGTCCAAATGAATAATATAAAACAAAGACAATAGTTCATCTGACAGTCTCTCGTCCGGCAAACAACGGTTCGGCACATTTTCATGCTGCGCCTCATACAGACGGGGAAGGAAGGATTTTTATGTTTTATATCAGTTTGTTTCTGATTGTATGGCTGGCTGCGGGATTTGCAGTGGGGATGAAGCAAGTTTATGTCGATCAGCTGTTCGATAAAGATGTAATCGAAAGGCTTGAAAAAGAAGCAGGTGACTATGATCTTGTTGACCGTTTTATCAAACACCGTTTCATTTATATTACAGCAGTTACTTTAAGCGGGTTTATTGCTGTTTATAGTGAAATAAAAGCCATGCCGCAAAAGCGGAGAATAAGAAAAATTGAAAAAGACATTTATAAGCTCAATAAAGTAAAGAAACGCGGGAATAACAGAAAGTAAAAGGTGCACAAGCCAGCAGGCGGGTGCATTTTTTTTATGTAATGCGGGAATGAGAATAAAGCCGGTGCGATCTTACTTTTTGCTAAGGAGTATAAATTCATAAATGTGAAGAACAGCGCCCGGGCTAATGGTATATAATATTGTGAATTTAACAAAAATTTAACAAGGAGGACGAGATAATTCGTGCTAAAGCCTCAAAGAGTCCAGCATCCTGTGTTTTTGGTTTTGAGGCGGAGTAGATGAAACCGGCCAAAGTATCCCTGCTCCGCCGTTTGCTCCATTCCTTGAAGCATGTTGATTGTAACATAGTCAAACGTTTTCCATCAACTTTAAAAAATGTAAAATTGTTGTTAATTTTCTTGTTGTTTGTTCCGGTTTCTTCTGTATATGCAGAGGATATCTATCAGAATTTCGAGGAATTAAAGAATCACGAAGATCCTTCAGATTATAACATTGCCACAAAAGAAACCGGCAGCTCTGTGCTTGTTTTAGCTATTCACGGAGGAGGTATTGAAGGCGGCACAAGTGAATTAGCGAGAGAGCTCAGCAAAGAATATTCCATGTATTTGTTTGAAGGTTTGAAGACGTCTGGAAATTCAGTACTGCATATAACAAGCACACATTTTGATGAGCCTCAGGCACTGAAGCTTGTAGCAAGTCATGAGTATGTCATTTCATTGCATGGATATGCAGGAGAGGACCAACAGATACAAATCGGCGGAACAGACCGATCAAGAGCGGCAGAATTAGTTTCAAAACTGCAAAAAGCCGGTTTTCCGGCTGAATTGCTTGGTACGGATCATCCGCATGCAGGCGTAAGTCCAAACAATATAGCGAATAAATCAAAAACCGGTTTGAGCATCCAATTAGAGATGAGTACAGGTTTCAGAGAATCTTTGTTTGGCATCTTTTCTTTAAAGAGCAGATTCACGACTCAAAATGAGAGGTTTTATGATTTTACAGAAGTGATGACCCATTTCATAGAAAACAGCTATTAAAATAAGGAGGCTTTGCGCCTCCTTATTTTTCGTCCTTCTGATCATTGGCTTCAGGAAACAATTCATCTGATGCCTCAGTTTGATATTGCAAAGTGTTATCTTTGACAGTCAGTTCGTTTCGGAATGTTTCATCCAGCACATTTTTCAGTAAATACCGGTGAAAAAAATATTCAAAAACAGTAAGGCAGACAGACGCAATCAGAGCGGCTGCAAACGGTGAGAAACCGTTTCTAGTTTGCGTTTCAAGAAAGACCCAAAGAATAACGAGTGAAAGTCCGAAGTCAGCCAGTGAAGCTGTTATATTGCTGGTTCTCGGCAAGATCAGGATGTCACCGGAAAGGTATGTTACAAAGCTTAAGAAAAATGCAATAAACAGCACACTTAAAAAGGAAGCATGGTAAACTCTATCCAAAATCACATACAATAGGGCAAGAGTTAAAGCTGTCTTAGAAGCAAGAGCGATAATATGTTTCATTTGATCACCTATATTTGTGGCAAATCTTTAGCGGTATCTGCAGCCTCAAGATCGACACTTATTTGCTGAGTTAAATCTTTAGAATGATAAAAACCCTTTGCAGCCATATAATGAAAAATTTGTTCATGGGTATTCATCGCGTCATGTAAATATTGCTGCAGTGTTTCTCTGACTTCTGGGGAAGAAGATTCTGTGATGGCAGCTGCAATATTTCTTACGCCTGTCTTTGCCGATATTAAAAAATCCGTTGCGATCACTTGTTCGGTCATGCTGCCCATTCCGGCTAATTTTTGAAAGAACTCATTCACGCTTGTTCACCTCTCACTGACAGCAATTCCTGCAAACGCGCAACCTGCTGTTTTGTTTTTTGAGCATCCTGCTCAAGAATACTCTTTAATTCTTCATCTTGTACAAGTCCCGTCATCGTTGAAGATTTTGTCAAACAAAGGTTCTTAAACGTAAGCAATTCGTGCAATTCTAACGTTTCATGAAGGCCGTAGCCATTCATAACGGTCATTCCCTTCTGAAGTAATATGGTTTATTTTGAACAAATTGCTTTTGTTTACACTGGTATTTTTTGCTGGTCGCTTGAAACTTTCTGGCTGCAATGTCTGTACACAAGGGGTGGGGGTGAGCTTCTGTTAAACAAATCAATCTTTCATGGTTTTTAATCATCTATTTTTAAATACTAAGGAGGAGACACAGTGGAGATCAAAGAGATCAATCACTTGTTATTTTCTGTTTCTGATTTACTGACTTCCATCGAGTTTTATCAAAATGTCTTTGATGCTAAACTGCTTGTTAAAGGAAGAAGCACTGCATATTTCGATTTAAACGGCATATGGCTGGCTCTCAACGAAGAGCGTGACATTCCCAGAAATGATATTAACGCTTCTTATACCCATATCGCTTTTACAATTGAGGAAAGCAAGTTTGAAGAAATGTCCGCAAAATTAAAAAACCTTCATGTTACTATTTTGTCTGGGAGAGAACGAGATGAACGTGATCGAAAATCAATTTATTTCACTGATCCTGACGGCCATAAATTTGAATTCCATACAGGAACTCTCCAAGACAGACTTCAATATTATAAGCAAGCTAAAACCCACATGGATTTTTATGATTGAAAAAGTACGGGAAACAGAGTAACAGGAGATATACATATTTATCTTCTGGGGTTAATATATGGTAAAGGAGGGGGATTGCAGTTGAGAAATAAAATATTACTCATGACAGCTGTTTTGCTATGTGTTTTTGGAACCGGGACCATTCATGCAGCAACTTCACATTTTGAGCATAAAACCGACTTTATTCTAAATGACGGAACAAAAGCGCTTTATGTAGAAAACATTAGTGATGTACCGGCAATGGATTATTTTTTAGGATACCAATTTACGATATTAGGAGTGAACACTTGTTCAGTTAACATTAAGCTTCAGCGAATGGGACTTGCAGGGGATTATACTACGTTAAGCACAAAACAATTCACCGGTAATTGGTTTGACTTTAGCGCTCAAGATAAGGTTTCCATTGAACCTTATCACCGGTATCGAATATTAGCTGAAGAACATTCAGAAAACTGTGCAAGTGTTCATGTAAAAGGCCGCTATGGTGTAGAATATTTTAATCTTGATTGATGCTCACATTTTTGAAAAGAAGTGAGTTTTTTTTGCGGAATAAATTAACTAAATAAACTATGTACTAAATATTCAGTATATTTCCTTTTGCCTCGCTCAATATAAAAGAGGAGAGTATAACTCATCTTTTCACGTCCGAAAATCGAAACATTTATAAGAAAAGAACGTCTAATTTTTTAAACAGCACTTTTTTTTAAAAAAAGTTTCGTTAAGGAAAGAAAATTTCTTGACTTCAACAATTAAATGATGGATAATTATGGTGTAAACATGATGTTCTTTTTCCTCCTATTCAGGTTCGCACCTAAGCCAGGGCGAGCCTGCTTTTTTTAAAAACAAAACCCCCACTCCACAAAGGAGAGGGGGTTTATTCTTTGTAACTGATAGTTCAATAGTTTAATGGACAGTTCTGAACACACCAATTACTTTTCCTAATATGCTGACATTCTGCAGTATGATCGGAGCCATGGTTGGATTTTCAGGCTGTAAGCGAATGTGTGTATCCTCTTTATAGAAACGTTTTACCGTAGCTTCATCATCTTCTGTCATCGCCACTACGATTTCACCGTTATTCGCCGTGTTTTGCTGTTTTACAATTACATAGTCCTTATCAAGTATACCTGCGTCAATCATACTGTCACCCATGATCTCCAGCATAAACACATGCTCATCCGGAGGAACCATACGGTCAGGAAGCGGGAAGTATTCTTCAATGTTTTCAACCGCTGTAATAGGTGAGCCCGCCGTTACTTTTCCGATTACCGGTACATTAACGACTTGGCTTTTTGGAATCTCTACTTCTTCATCCAGAATTTCTATCGCTCTTGGTTTTGTCGGATCGCGTCTAATCAGCCCTTTTGTTTCCAAACGGGCCAAATGGCCGTGGACAGTAGAACTGGACGCAAGGCCGACAGCCTCTCCGATCTCTCTAACCGAAGGCGGATATCCTTTTGATTTAACCTCTGCTTTAATAAAACGGAGGATATCAAGTTGCCTTTTTGATAGCTTCGTCATTTTTTGCACCTCTAAACGTCGATTTTAAATAGATTATAGCATGATTTTCCTGACAGTACAAACATAGGTTCGAAAAAAACAATTGACAGAAACATTTGTTCGTATATACTGAAGTTATAAAAATGCGAACAAACATTCTTGTCGGAGGTTGTTATCATGAATAAAGAATCTATTATTTTTGTCGGCCTGTTCACTGTGATTCTAAGCGTGGTTATCCTTCTGTTGTCATATACAAGCAGCGACCAGGAGCTTAATCAATATGTTAAAATAAAAGTTCAGTCTGGGGATACGCTCTGGTCGCTCGCTGATCAGGTGGATGACTCAAAAAAGATAAATAAAAGTGATTTTGTTGAATGGGTAGCTGAAAAAAATAATCTCCAGACGTCAGAGATTCAGCCTGGGGATGAATTGGTGATTCCATTAAAAAAGGAGCACCCGGCTGCATACGAACTGGCTACTGTTAAATAGAGAGGAAAGGTAGAAAGGTGAAAGCACTCATTTATGCCCGAGTAAGCACAAATAAAGAACAGCAAGAAACCTCATTAAAGCGGCAGGAGGAGGAGCTTACGGCCATTGCTGCCGAGAACGGCATGGAAGTCGTCAAAGTGATTTCTGAAAAAGCCAGCGGATATGAAATGGACCGGGATGGTGTATTTGATTTGCTTGATCACATCAAGAATTCAAATATTGATGTGATTTTAGTTCAGGATGAAACAAGACTCGGCCGGGGAAACGCGAAAATTGCACTTCTTCATTGTATTTACAGGGAAGGTGTGAAAGTATATACGACCGCTCACAGAGGTGAGCTGGAGTTATCAGAGGCTGATTCTATGGTGCTGGAAATCGTCAGCATTGTGGAGGAATACCAGCGGAAAATCCACAACATGAAAATCAAACGCGGAATGAAACGTGCAGTGAAAAATGGTTTTAAGCCACAAAAGAACCTGAAAAACCAGCATGAAAACAGCGGAAAAGAAAGAATAGAAGTTCCGATCTCGGAGATTGTCCGGTTGAGAGCGAATAAACTGACGTTTGCTGAAATCGCGGCTACGTTGAGAGGTTTTGGCTATGATGTGTCAAAGGCGACAGTCCATCGGCGTTTCCAGGAATACATAGAGAATGAGCAGACAGGCGAGTGAATCAGTTGTAAAACTCCTCTTGTTTTAGTAGTATATAGACAAAATGCAATAAAGGAGTTTATCATGATTTCAAACGAAAAAATTGCCAGAATCAATGAACTTGCCGCAAAAGCTAAAGCTGGCGTTATTACAGAAGAAGAAAAAGCTGAACAGCAAAAGCTCCGTCAAGAGTACCTAAAAGGATTTCGTTCTTCTATGAAAAACACATTAAAAAGTGTAAAAATCATTGATCCTGAAGGCAATGACGTAACACCTGAAAAGTTAAAAAGAGAAAAAAATAATAACAGACTTCACTAATATAAGAGGAATACGGCAATATCGTATTCCTCTTTTGTATATACTACAAACAACAGCGCTTTCTTCAAGCGACAAAATTCATCAAGTTTCTCTCAAATTTAAGCTGAAACAGTTGAGAAAAAGTCGTCAGACATTTATGATGAAAGGGTACAACATATAAGGAAGGGGATTTTTATGGATACAATTGAAAAGAAATCAGTTGCTACCATTCGCACACTATCAATAGACGCTATTGAAAAAGCAAACTCTGGTCACCCTGGTATGCCTATGGGGGCAGCGCCAATGGCATATACGCTATGGACAAAATTTATGAATGTAAATCCGGCAAACCCTGGGTGGTTTAACCGCGACCGTTTTGTTTTATCTGCGGGACACGGATCAGCACTTTTATACAGCATGCTTCATTTAAGCGGGTATGATCTCAGCATTGAAGATCTTAAGGGATTCCGCCAGTGGGGCAGCAAAACACCGGGGCATCCGGAATTCGGACATACAGCCGGTGTTGATGCAACAACAGGGCCGCTTGGACAAGGAATCGCAATGGCGGTCGGAATGGCTATCGCAGAACGCCATTTAGCCGAAACTTACAACCGCGATTCATTCAATGTAGTCGATCACTATACATACAGCATTTGCGGTGACGGCGATTTAATGGAAGGTATTTCTTCTGAAGCCGCTTCACTTGCAGGCCATCTTCAGCTTGGCCGTCTGATCGTATTATACGATTCTAATGACATCTCATTGGACGGAGATCTGGATCGTTCATTCTCTGAAAACGTGAAACAGCGTTTTGAGGCGATGAATTGGGAAGTTCTTTACGTTGAAGATGGAAACAATATTGAAGAATTATCTGCGGCAATTGAAAAAGCACGCCAAAACGACAAGAAACCTACATTGATTGAAGTAAAAACGACAATCGGTTTCGGTTCTCCTAACCGTGCCGGCACTTCCGGTGTTCACGGTGCTCCGCTTGGCAAAGAAGAAAGTAAATTAACAAAAGAAGCTTATGCATGGACGTATGAAGAAGATTTCTACGTTCCGTCAGAAGTATATGAGCATTTCGCAAAAACAGTAAAAGAATCCGGCGAGAAAAAGGAACAGGAATGGAATGACCAATTCGCTAAATATAAAGAAATTTATCCGGAACTCGCTGAACAGCTTGAGCTGGCTATCAAAGGAGAACTTCCGAAAGACTGGGATCAAGAGGTGCCTGTTTATGAAAAAGGAAGCAGTCTGGCATCCCGTGCCTCTTCAGGTGAAGTTCTGAACGGTCTTGCGAATAAAATTCCGTTCTTTGTCGGCGGTTCTGCAGACTTAGCAGGATCAAACAAAACGACGATTAAAAATTCCGGTGATTATACAGCGCTTGATTACTCAGGAAAAAATTTCTGGTTTGGTGTTCGCGAATTTGCTATGGGTGCAGCCTTAAATGGTATGGCGCTTCACGGCGGACTTCGTGTATTCGGCGGAACATTCTTTGTCTTCTCTGATTACTTGCGTCCGGCCATTCGCCTTGCAGCATTAATGGGTCTTCCTGTGACATATGTCTTTACTCACGACAGTATCGCGGTCGGTGAAGATGGACCGACTCACGAGCCGGTTGAGCAGCTTGCTTCATTACGGGCAATGCCTAACCTTTCTTTAATCCGCCCTGCAGACGGTAATGAGACAGCTGCGGCTTGGAAGCTTGCGGTGCAGAGCACAAATCACCCAACAGCGCTTGTATTGACACGTCAAAACCTTCCTACAATCGACCAAACAGCTGAAGAGGCATTGGCTGGTGTAGAAAAAGGTGCTTATGTTGTTTCTAAGTCTAAAAACGAAACACCTGACGCTCTTCTCATCGCTACGGGCTCAGAGGTTGGCCTCGCAATCGAGGCACAGGCAGAATTGGCGAAAGAAAATATTGATGTTTCTGTCATCAGCATGCCTTCAGTAGATCGTTTTGAGAAACAATCGGATGAATACAAAAACTCCGTGCTTCCGTCAGATGTGAGAAAACGTCTTGCGATTGAAATGGGCTCATCATTTGGCTGGGGCAAATACACAGGGCTTGAAGGAGACGTGCTCGGTATTGACAAATTCGGCGCCTCCGCTCCTGGCGAAACCATTATCAATGAATACGGCTTCTCAGTTGCAAATGTTGTGGATCGAGTCAAAGCATTAATCAATAAATAAATTTTTCAAAGGGGATGAGTCAAATCATCCTCTTTTTCTTGTTTATCCGACAAAAATAGTATTGGCTGTTTAACAGTAATAGACAATTCTTTCTTCTCTTCTTTTGTATAATAGAATGCAAATGAAATGCTGCTGGAAAAGGGGATGAGAAGATGGAACGTCACTACTATACGTACCTGATCAAAGAGGAATTTGCCAATCACTATTTCGGGCGGGAATCGGTTATGTTTGATCTGTTTCAAGACTATCATTGGACAAGCCTGACGAGGCAGCAGTATGAAATGACAGAGAAACAAATTCAATATATTACGAAACCCATTCCGATTTTACATATGCATCAGCGGTTAAAAATGAATTTGAACAATACAAACTATACACAGCTGGATTATATTTATAGATTATCTCTCCCAAAAGCAAAGGGACAAGCGTCTTTTATGATGAAAGAACACATGATTGAAATTGTAGCTAACGGAGATTACGAGGCGGAAACGATATTTTTTGAAGTTCTTCGCAAAGTAAGCCCTTGCTTTCTCGCAATGGATTTCAATACGAAGCGGTATGGGTGGTTAAATCCGGTGAAAGAAAGAAATTTTGTCTAAAACCGAAGAAAAAGAGATGTAAATGTTGTATAATAGCTTTTGGTTTAGTACACTTTAAACTAGACAACATGAAGGAGGAAATAAAATGACTTTATGGGTTGGCATCCTAGTGGGCGTTGTTGCACTGCTCATAGGTGTTGCACTCGGGTTTTTTATTGCTCGTAAATATATGATGAGCTATCTTAAAAAGAATCCGCCTATTAATGAACAAATGTTACGCATGATGATGATGCAAATGGGAATGAAACCTTCTCAAAAGAAAATCAATCAAATGATGAAAGCCATGAATAATCAAACGAAATAATACGTAAAGATTATGATATAGAGAAACATGGTTATAAAATAAAAAACCCTTTATCGGGTTTTTTATTTTGCAATCATTCATCACCCGCTACTGCTCGAAGGCGCTGCTTTTGATATTGTATGAGAAGATGGTCAAGCTCCTGACTGAGTTCTATCGTAATATGAGATGTCATTCCGTTCGCCATGACAATTTGCAGCAGCTCTGCTCTTTTTTTTTCAATTTCATTTAATAGATGCTCTCTAATCACAGGGATGTATCCTTTCATACATTAGATCTTCAAAAGTGAATGTTTATATTATATCCATATTTATACTAATTTTCAAATGAGAAGGAGTACAATGTCTCAATGTCAAATTAAATTATATAAGTTTTTTTTGAAAATAGAAATCCTTCGAGTGAAAGTGTTAAAAAAATGAAATGATTTTGTCATAACTTGAAGGAATGTCAAATCATGAAGGGATGATGACATGGGAGATGTGAATTATTTTCTGACATTCGGGGCGGGATTTTTATCATTTATTTCGCCTTGCTGCCTGCCGCTTTATCCGGCTTTCCTGTCATATATTACAGGAGTCAGCATGGATGATGTGAAAACAGAGAAACTATTGCTGCAAAAAAGAAGCTTGGCCCATACGCTGTTTTTTTTGCTGGGGTTTTCAGTGATTTTTATAGCTTTAGGATATGGAACATCTTTTATTGGAACCTTGTTTAGAGATTATCATGATGCCATACGGCAAGTTGGCGCTTTGCTCATTATTTTGTTTGGTTTTATTACGCTTGGCGTGTTTCGGCCTGAGGTTATCATGAAAGAACGCAGAGTCCATTTTAAGCATAGGCCAAGCGGTTTTTTCGGTTCCGTTTTAATCGGTATGGCTTTTGCGGCCGGCTGGACGCCTTGCACCGGTCCCATTTTGGGGGCTGTTATCACATTAGCAGGTACTAATCCTGGCTCAGCGATACCGTATATGATGCTATATGTTCTCGGATTTGCCGTTCCGTTTGTATTATTGTCGTTCTTCATCACGAAACTGAAGTGGATCAGGAAGAATCAGCTTTTGATCATGAAAGCGGGCGGTGTACTTATGATTGTTATTGGGGTACTGCTATTTTTTGATTGGATGAACTTGATCATTATTTTGCTGTCGGATCTTTTTGGTGGATTTACAGGTTTCTGACTGCTAAATTACTTTTGCACTACTACTAATCCTTTTGTTTTTGGTACAATAAGACTATTACCTGAGGAATTCGATTTTTGGAGGGGAATATGACAAGAGTTTTAGTTGTAGACGACGCCAAGTTCATGAGAGTAAAAATCAGAGAGATCTTGGAAGAGGCAAATTACATAATAGCAGGCGAGGCGGCGGACGGTGAGCAAGCGGCTGACCTGTATAAAAAACTTCGGCCGGACTTAGTGACGATGGATATTACGATGCCGGTGAAAAACGGCATTAAGGCACTCCGTGAGATCATATCCTTTGACCCTAAAGCAAAGATCATCATGTGTACGGCAATGCGCCAGCAAAGAATTGTTACAGAAGCCATTGAACTTGGGGCCAAAGATTTTATTGTCAAACCGTTTGAGGAGTCCAAAGTATTAGAAGCTGTCAACCGCGTTATGGGAAATTGATAGTCATTTCTTTTCAAAATGGTTTTTTTTATTGTTTTGGAGTATAGTATATAGTGTCAACACTCCGAGAAAACAAAGGAATGATAAGTATGATGATTATAGTTTCATCAATTGTTGCTGTTTTAATGGCTGCAGCTGTGATGGTGGTCAGAATTAAGTCTTCCGATAAGCCCGTTTCACCGAAAAAAATCATTCTCCCGCCGATTTTTATGAGTACGGGGGCGTTAATGTTTTTATTTCCGGTTTTTTGGGTAACGGGTGAAGAGTTTTTAGAAGCGATCACTTTAGGCGTGATTTTCTCTATTTTTCTTATAAAAACTTCAAAGTTTGAAATTAAAAATAATGAAATTTACATGAAACGCTCTAAGGCATTTGTCTTTATATTAGTCGGCCTTTTAGTGATCAGAATTGTGATGAAATCAATTTTAAGCACATCGGTTGATTACGGCGCACTGAGCGGAATGTTTTGGATTCTGGCTTTCGGTATGATTGTGCCATGGAGAATCGCCATGTATCTGTCATACCGAAAACTTCAAAGCGAGCTGCAGTCAGCAGACATTCAAATGAATTAAAAAACCTTTCCTCCTTGCGGGAAAGGTTTTTTATTTAAGAAGGGCCTGATAAGGTTCAATATCGATTTTCTTGTCTCTTAGATGTTTCTTTAAAAAGGTATGGTCTCTTTTCGGAGTAGCCAGAATATAACCTTTGATAATAAGCCGCTGATCAATTGCTGCTGCGTTTTCTTTTAATGCCAGCTCTCCGATTTTTCCGGCAATTTTTGCTCGAGCTATATCTCTGAACAGCTCCGGAACAGGTGTGACCAATTCATCGAGAAATTGTTTGTTTTCATTGCTCCATAGATGTCTGCTGTTTTCAATATAGTAATCCTGCCAATCCAGCTCAGATTTGCCGTCCTCTTTTGGTAAACGCTTTAAAAACTTTCGAAACATAAAAAAACCGCCGATTGATAACAAGACAATCATCGTGATCACCCAAAACAGAATAAACCACAAAAACCAGCCTTCCAGCATCAATCATTCCCCCTTATACTAACCATATTGTATATGAAGAAAGAATAGAAGAACAATGTTTTAAAAAAATAGAAAAAAATGATAGACGTCTAGTCAAAAGAGATGGTAGATCATATTCTATTGTATAGTGAATCTGCTATTTGGCCATGGGAGAGTCACTAGAGGGTATTTGACGATAAATGGACGGAAAAAAAGTCACTTTCATTATAGGGGATGAAAGTGACTTTTGATTTTAGCTGAGAGGGAATTGAAGAGAAAAAGAAGAGCCATCATTCGTCTCTTTATTGACGGCAACTGTGAGAATTTGATTTTCGCATTCAGTCTCAATCGACTTGTCATTCAAATAAAAAGGAAGCATCATTTGTTTTTCAAGAGTCTGTTCTGAGGATTTAACCGTCAGGATGAACTCACATCCGGACAAGGTAATTGTGATTTGTGTCGGCTGTATAGACGACAGATCTGCTTCAATAATATATTGCTGACTTGTTTCATATAGATCAATAGGTAATGTTTCGTCGTACCAGGCGAACGGATCTTCAAAAAATTGCCGAAGCCATTCCTCCATACCATCGAAATCATTAGCATCGTTTCGTTTTGAATGGGTCATGGAAGCATTCCTCCATATATCAACCTTGCTTTAGCTTATGCAGTTGGTCAGAAATGGGTGAACGCATAAAAAAACAGACGCTAAGGTCTGCTTTTATTACATATCATGGCTGGAATTGTGCTTTTGTCTTGTGTGATTTCTGTTTTTAACTTTCTTGCTTCCGCTGAGGGGTTCCGGCTGACCCGGATTGTGTCCTTTAGGAGCGTTTTTATGCATATCTTTACTTGTATTTTTATTGGTCATAAAATGAGAACCTCCTTAAAAGAGTTCAACGTTATTGATTGGTTTTTCTTTTTTTGTTATTTTGGCGTTCTGCTTCAGTCAGTACAAGCTGATCGTTTTCTACATAGCCGGCGCCTTTGCCTTGGCTTTTCGCGTCATTCATCCCATTTATTACATGATTTGCTTTTCGTTTGACCATCATTATCACCTCAATCATAATATGGCTTCTTTCAATGAGGAATATGAGAGAGTGCAGACAGTAAAATTTCCCGCTTTTTTGCCCTGATAAGCCGATCTTATTGTATTTAATAAAAACATTGATATTTACTTATGTATGATTTTGTTTTAATATGAAATTGTGAGAAAATTGTGATGGAATGTAATGTTCATCTGAGAATGAACTGATCTGAAGGGGGATTTTGGAGAATGGCAAACGAGCAAAAAACTGTAGCACAAGACGTTTTCCAAGCGAGAAAATCGTTTACTACAAATGGGAAAACTTATCATTACTACTCTTTGAAAGCATTGGAAGATTTGGGGATCGGAAATGTGTCGAAGCTTCCTTATTCCATTAAAGTTCTTTTAGAATCTGTATTGCGTCAAGTTGACGGATTCGTCATCAAAAAAGAACACGTGGAAAATTTGGCAAAATGGGGAACTGCCGAGTTAAAGGAAATCGATGTTCCGTTTAAACCATCTCGCGTTATTTTACAAGATTTCACTGGGGTACCGGCAGTAGTTGACCTTGCTTCATTACGTAAAGCAATGGCAGCTGTCGGCGGAGATCCTGACAAAATCAACCCTGAGATTCCTGTTGATCTTGTCATCGACCACTCTGTACAGGTTGATAAAGCGGGCACAGAAGATGCTCTGGCTATTAATATGGACTTGGAATTCGAAAGAAATGCAGAGCGTTACAAATTTTTAAGCTGGGCAAAGAAAGCGTTTAATAACTACCAGGCAGTACCGCCGGCAACAGGTATCGTTCACCAGGTAAACCTTGAGTTCTTGGCAAGTGTTGTCCACGCAGTCGAAGAAGACGGAGAACTGATTACGTATCCTGATACGCTGGTAGGAACCGACTCGCATACAACAATGATTAACGGAATCGGTGTTCTCGGCTGGGGTGTCGGCGGAATTGAAGCCGAAGCCGGAATGCTTGGGCAGCCTTCTTATTTCCCTGTTCCTGAGGTAATCGGCGCGAAACTCGTCGGAAAGCTTCCGAATGGAACAACAGCCACTGACTTGGCGTTAAAAGTGACACAAGTACTGCGTGAAAAAGGCGTAGTCGGTAAATTTGTTGAGTTCTTCGGACCGGGAGTTGCTGAACTGCCGCTGGCAGACCGTGCGACAATCGCCAACATGGCTCCGGAATACGGTGCAACATGCGGATTCTTCCCTGTAGATGAAGAAGCTCTAAATTATCTGCGTTTGACAGGCCGCGATGCTGAACATATTGACGTAGTAGAAGCATACTGCAGAAGCAACGGTTTGTTCTACACTCCAGATGTAGAAGACCCGCAATTTACTGATGTCGTTGAAATTGATTTGTCTAAAATTGAAGCAAACCTTTCCGGACCAAAACGTCCTCAGGATTTGATTCCGCTTTCTGCTATGCAGGAAACGTTTAAAAAGCACTTAGTCAGCCCTGCGGGTAACCAAGGATTCGGATTAAACGCCGAAGAGGAAGACAAAGAAATTAAATTTAAATTGCTTAACGGCGAAGAAACAGTCATGAAAACGGGTGCAATCGCTATTGCTGCGATTACAAGCTGTACAAATACATCTAACCCATACGTCTTAATCGGCGCCGGCCTTGTGGCGAAAAAAGCGGTTGAATTAGGACTCAAAGTGCCTAACTACGTGAAAACATCACTTGCACCGGGTTCTAAGGTTGTTACAGGATATCTTGTTAATTCAGGCCTTCTTCCATACATGAAAGAGCTTGGTTTTAACCTCGTCGGATACGGATGTACAACATGTATCGGAAACTCAGGTCCGCTTTCACCGGAAATTGAAGAAGCAGTTGCGAAAAATGACCTGTTGATTACGTCTGTTCTTTCTGGAAACCGTAACTTCGAAGGACGTATTCATCCGCTTGTGAAAGGTAACTATCTTGCTTCTCCGCCGCTTGTAGTAGCTTATGCGCTGGCTGGAACAGTGAACATTAACCTGAAGACTGATCCGATCGGTGTCGGAAAAGACGGACAAAAAGTGTACTTCAATGATATTTGGCCGTCAATGGACGAAATTAATTCACTTGTTAAACAAACTGTTACACCGGAGCTCTTCCGCAAGGAGTACGAAACAGTATTCGATGACAACAAACGCTGGAATGAGATTGAGACAACAGATGAAGCGCTGTATAAATGGGATAATGAGTCAACTTATATCCAAAACCCGCCCTTCTTCGAAGAAATGTCAGTTGAACCAGGCAAGGTTGAACCTTTAAAAGGCCTTCGTGTTGTCGGTAAATTCGGCGATTCAGTCACAACCGACCATATCTCTCCAGCAGGGGCAATCGGAAAAGATACACCTGCCGGAAAATACTTGCAAGCAAAAGGAGTGTCACCTCGTGACTTTAACTCCTACGGTTCACGCCGCGGAAACCATGAGGTTATGATGAGAGGAACATTTGCAAACATCCGCATCAAAAACCAAATCGCGCCGGGCACAGAAGGCGGATTTACAACGTACTGGCCGACTGGTGAAGTGACATCAATCTATGATGCCTGCATGAGATATAAAGAAGATAAAACAGGCCTTGCCATCTTAGCGGGCAAAGATTATGGTATGGGATCTTCCCGTGACTGGGCTGCAAAAGGAACAAACCTGCTCGGCATTAGAACTGTAATTGCTGAGAGCTTTGAAAGAATCCACAGAAGTAACCTGGTATTCATGGGTGTGCTCCCGCTTCAATTTAAACAAGGTGAAAATGCGGATACACTCGGCTTAAGCGGTAAAGAAGTAATCGAGGTGGATGTTGATGAAAGCGTACGCCCTCGTGATATCGTTACAGTAAGAGCAATTGATGAAGACGGAAATGTAAAAACATTTGAAGCACTTGTGCGCTTTGATAGTGAAGTTGAAATTGATTATTACCGCCATGGCGGAATTCTGCAAATGGTGCTTCGCGAAAAAATGAAGCAATCATAATATATGAAGAAGAGAAGGCACCCTGCTTTCTCTTCTTTTTATGAGATAAGATAGCTCCGGGGGTGACATTATGCTGAAAAAATGGGTGGCAGGAATCCTGTTGATTGGGCTTGCCGGATACATGTGCTGGAACATCTATCAGCAATTTAGCAAAAAAGAAATAGGTATTGAAGAGGGACAGCAAGCGCCTGACTTCACTCTGAAAACACTATCAGGAGAAAGGACCTCTTTATCAGATGTCAAAGGCAAAAAAGTTCTGCTTAACTTCTGGGCAACTTGGTGCAAACCGTGCCGACAGGAAATGCCGGCGATGGAGGAACTGCAAAAGGAGCACTCAGATGTAGCGGTTATTGCAGTTAATTTCACTTCAGCTGAGAAAAGCGAGAAACAGGTGCAAACTTTTGCTGATACGTATCATTTAACCTTCCCCATTTTGATTGATAAAAAAGGAATTAATGCTGACTATAATGTGTTTTCATACCCAACTACGTATATTTTAGATGAAAAAGGCGTAATTCAAGACATACATATCGGGACTATGACAAAAAAAGAGATGAAAGAAAAACTGGATCTTCATTAGATTCAGTTTTTTTATGTGCAAACATGCTTACAAATTTTCAGAATTGGAAAAAATAAAAGAATACGCGGAGGTGAGAAGAGTGAAGAAGATGAGAAAACGGTCTTTTCATGAGCTCGTCATGGAAAACAAAAAAGAGCTGATGACGAATACGGAATATTTAAATCAGCTTGAGGAAAAGCTTGAACAGCGATTTAAGCAAAAATAACCTTTAATTTGTATTCATGTTTGCCCCTCCTTTTGAGAATCCTATTTGTTGAGGAGGGATAAACATGGGAAACAACAAGAAAAACGGTCAGCCTCAATATGCTCCAAGCCACTTGGGTACGAAACCTGTTAAATATAAACGCAATAAAGGGGAAAAAATGCACGATACTTCTGGTCAGCAGCCAATTATCATGCAGACGAAAGGCGAATAGCGCCGGATTGATTTTATTCTAGGAGGTTCATCCCAATGACAAAAAACCAAAATCAATATCAGCAGCCTAATCCTGACGACCGTTCCGACAACGTAGAGAAACTGCAGGATATGGTCCAAAATACAATCGAAAATATAGAAGAAGCAAAGGAATCAATGGAGTTTGCTTCAGGAGAAGATAAGCAGCGCATCAAAGAAAAAAACGCAAGACGGGAAGAGAGCATCGAAGCATTTCGCAATGAAATTCAAGACGAATCCGAAGCGAGAGAAAACGGATACCGTTCGTAAAAACCAGGGAAACCTGGTTTTTTTCTTTCTGATTTGGATGTGGTAAAATGGTGCTAAACTGATTAAGGGAGCAGAGTATCTTGCATGTATCAAAAACAGAAATAGAAGTGCGTTACGCCGAAACAGATCAAATGGGGATCGTGTATCATGCGAATTATCTTGTTTGGATGGAGGTCGGAAGGACGGCACTCATTAAAGACTTAGGCTTTTTGTACAGTGATATGGAAAAGAAAGGCGTGCTTTCCCCAGTCGTTGATATCAATATTTCCTACAAAAAGCCCCTCCATTATGGAGAAACTGCGGTGGTGCACACATGGATTGAGGAATACAACGGCTTTAAAACCATATATGGCTACCATATTTATAATCCGGCTGGTGAGCTATCAATTGAAGCAAAATCATCTCATATTTGTGTGGATAAAGAAAGTTTTAAACCGATTCAGTTTCGTAAGGCTTTCCCCGATTGGCACGCAGCATATGAAAAGGCCAAAAAATAGGGAAGTGAATGACGTATGGCATTTGGCGTGAAACGGGAGGAAGTTAACCGATGGAAGAAGGCAGTCAAAAGAGGGGAAATCGCATTTTTAACACATTATTGGCTGGATGACCGTTTCCCGGAATCTAAAACCGTGACAAAAGCAGGCTGTGCAGATATTGATAAGCTGGTACAATGGGGTGCGGCGTACGGTTTGAAGGAAGAATGGATACATAAAAAAAGCGAATTTCCCCACTTTGATCTTTTGGGCGAGACGCAAAAATATATCTTAGAACAAGAAAAGCTGACCGACCATCTCACACGTTTTCATTTATAAAAAAAGAACGCATATGATATGCGTTCTTTTTCTTAATGGTATTCAAATACAGGCTCATCGGCAGACTCTGAATAGCTGACGAGAAGATCATGGTTGTCAAAGTACCAAAGATCACTTTCTTCAATAAAGAAGGTGATGCCTCCGACTTCTGCCGTGACTCCTGCCTCTTGAGGAGCATCTTTCGCCACTCCGAGAGAAAAGCCTTTTTGAACGTTGCTGCAGCCGCCATAGCGGACGAAAAATCGAACTTGGTCTCCGTTTTGTAAATCAAGCTCTTCTTTATACCAGTTCAGCGCGTCTTCGTTAACTGTCATATTCATAACAGGACCCCCTTTTCCCTTTGTTATCATTTGATTTTCTCTATTATAAACGTATAAGGCTATCTCGTGTCAAAATAGAAGTTTTTTAAACATTTATAACCATTTAACTTTAGGTTCTGTTTTATTGATAATTCGTTTGATATTCGCCCGGTGCCTGTATATTACAAAAACAGTGAGCAGCGTGACGACAATCAATAAATACTTATCATGTACAAAGAGACTATATATGACAGTATATATCCCTGTTAACATTGATGACAGAGAGACAAATTTTGTCAAGTATAAAAAGATGAAAAAGACCGCAACCATTGTAATGAATAACAGAGGTGCATAAAACAGCAAGACGCCTCCCGAAGTTGCTACGGCTTTGCCGCCTTTAAATTTGGCGAACACTGGAAACACATGGCCAAGAACCGCTATGACTCCCGCAAGGAGCGGATGAATATCAACATGCATGAGGTAAGGCAATGCAGCTGCCAGTGTCCCTTTTAAAATATCTCCGGCTATGACAACCGAACCAGCTTTTACGCCCAGTGTACGGAACGCGTTGGTAGCGCCTAAATTTCCGCTTCCATGCTCCCGAATATCAATTCCCTTGGCAAGCTTACCTACGATTAAGCCAGATGGAATACTGCCTATCAAGTAGGCCAAAATAATCAATAAAGCAATTAACATCTACATTTCTCCTTTTTCAATGTCCCTAATCTCTATTTTAACATGAGATGTCATGATCTGATGATAAGTTTTTTTGTAAAGTTTGCTTACAAATCTAATCAGCCATACATCATGTTTTGATTTCTTCCTTTTCGGTCGTGTAGAATAAACAAAAAGGAGTGGTCTATCATGCAAAACCCTTCAAAAGCGGAAATCAAAGAAATTCTTGATGGAAGTAAGAGAATTGCGGTAGTCGGGCTTTCAGACCGTCCCGATAGAACATCGTATATGGTATCAAAAGCGATGCAAGATGCGGGATACGAAATCATACCAGTAAATCCGACGATCGAAGAGGCGTTTGGTGTAAAAGCCGTATCATCGTTAAAAGAAATTGACGGTCCGGTTGATATCGTAAATGTATTCAGACGTTCAGAACAGCTTCCTGATGTCGCTAAAGAGTTTCTGGAGACAGATGCCCCGGTATTTTGGGCGCAGCAAGGCCTGGTGAACGAAGAGGCTTATCAGATGCTGAAGGAAGATGGCAGAACGGTCATCATGGATCTGTGCATAAAAGTGGCACACGCTGTAACAAAATAGGTGCAGAGCTGCAAAAATCCTTGTGAATTCAAGGATTTTTGCTTTTTCATGTAAAGATATTGTTTGCGAATTACTGTGAAACAGATACAATAAAGCTTGAACAGCTTTTTTTGAAAGCCTTGCTAAGCTGGGTTCCGGCCGTTCGATTTGCGAAGGTCCGCTGCTTTATATATAATAAACAAACATACGTTCTCATTTCGGAAAAACAGCACTTTTGGATGTTTTACGGAATGATTCGTTAGCTGTATGTTGAGAATGGGATGACATTGGTTATAATGAAGAGTCCAAGGCAGAAGCGCACCGGGGCAAGGATTATGAAAAATACTTTTATACAATTGACAAGTAACAATGAAAAAGAGAATGTTAGTTTTTTGAAAGGGGTTTGTACGTTTGGCTAGAAAACAACAATTTGATTACAACGAAGATGCCATACAGGTGCTGGAAGGCCTTGAAGCCGTAAGGAAAAGGCCGGGTATGTATATTGGCTCAACCGACGCGAGAGGCTTGCATCACTTGGTTTATGAAATTGTAGATAACTCCGTCGATGAGGTACTTGCCGGCCATGGAGATCACATTATCGTTAAAATACATAAAGACAACAGTATTTCTGTACAGGATAGAGGCCGCGGCATGCCGACTGGAATGCATAAACTCGGCAAACCAACCCCTGAGGTCATTTTAACGGTGCTTCACGCAGGCGGAAAATTCGGGCAAGGCGGTTATAAGACAAGCGGAGGGCTTCACGGCGTCGGCGCATCTGTCGTGAATGCTTTATCTGAATGGTTGACGGTTACGATTGAGCGGGACGGCTTCATCTATCAGCAGCGTTTTGAAAACGGAGGTAAACCGGTCACATCTCTCGAAAAGATTGGCAAAACGAAAAAGACAGGCACACTTACTCACTTTAAGCCTGATCCGACAATGTTCAGCACAACAACTTATAATTTTGAAACGCTTTCTGAACGCTTACGGGAATCAGCGTTTTTATTAAAAGGATTAAAAATTGAACTGATTGACGAGCGGAACGGCCAGCGTGAAGTCTTTTATTATGAGAACGGAATAGAAGCGTTTGTTGCTTACTTAAATGAGGAAAAGGATGCCCTGTCTGAAGTGGTCTCGTTTGAAGGAGAGCACCATTCCATCGAAGTGGATTTTGCGTTCCAGTTTAACGACGGCTATTCAGAAAATATCCTGTCGTTTGTTAACAACGTCAGAACAAAAGACGGCGGAACTCATGAGTCAGGTGCAAAGACAGCGATGACGAGAGCCTTTAATGAATATGCGAGAAAAGTGGCTTTGCTGAAAGAAAAGGATAAAAACCTGGAAGGCACAGATATAAGGGAAGGGCTTTCAGCTATAATTTCTGTCCGTATTCCTGAAGAACTTCTTCAATTTGAAGGACAAACAAAAGGAAAACTCGGCACAAGCGAAGCAAGATCTGCTGTCGACGCAATCGTATCAGAACAGCTTGCTTACTTTTTAGAGGAAAATCGGGACACCGCTACTCTTCTTGTGAAAAAAGCAATAAAGGCGAGCCAGGCGCGAGAAGCGGCACGTAAAGCCCGGGAAGAAGCCAGAAGCGGCAAAAAACGAAAAAAATCAGAAGCGACATTAAGCGGTAAGCTGACACCTGCGGGTTCAAGAAATCCGGCAAAAAATGAATTGTATCTCGTTGAGGGTGACTCTGCGGGCGGTTCAGCAAAGCAGGGAAGAGACCGCAGATTCCAAGCGGTTCTGCCATTGCGCGGGAAAGTCATTAACACGGAAAAAGCAAAGCTTGCTGATATCTTTAAAAACGAAGAGATTAATACGATCATTCATGCCATCGGCGGCGGTGTCGGAGCTGATTTTTCAGTCGACGACATTAACTACGATAAAATCATCATTATGACGGATGCCGATACTGACGGCGCTCATATTCAAGTGCTGCTTTTAACCTTTTTCTATCGCTATATGAAGCCGCTCATTGAGAATGGAAAGGTATTTATTGCACTGCCTCCTTTATATAAGGTCAGCAAAGGCAGCGGGAAAAAAGAAATCATTGAATATGCATGGTCTGATGAAGAGATGGATGATGTACTGAAAAAAGTCGGCAAAGGCTATACAATCCAGCGATACAAGGGTCTTGGTGAGATGAACGCAGATCAGCTGTGGGAAACGACGATGAATCCGGAATCCCGTACGCTTGTAAGAGTCAAAATTGACGACGCGGCACGTGTTGAGAGACGCGTGACAACATTGATGGGCGATAAAGTAGAGCCGCGCAGAAAGTGGATTGAGAAAAACGTAGCTTTCGGCTTGGATGAAGAAAGCAATATTTTAGAAAATGAAAACTTATCGGTCGCTGAGGAGGTTTAATGATTGTCACAGCCAGAATTATTTCATGATTTACCATTAGAAGAGGTGATCGGCGACCGTTTTGGACGCTATAGTAAATATATTATTCAAGACAGGGCGCTGCCTGATGCGCGCGACGGTTTAAAGCCCGTACAGCGCAGAATTCTGTATGCGATGCATACGGACGGAAACACATTTGATAAAAATTTCAGAAAAGCGGCCAAAACGGTCGGTAATGTCATCGGTAACTACCATCCGCATGGTGACAGTTCGGTGTATGAAGCAATGGTGCGGATGAGCCAGGATTGGAAAGTGCGGAATGTATTAATTGAAATGCACGGGAATAACGGAAGTATAGATGGAGATCCTCCGGCGGCCATGCGTTACACAGAAGCGAAGTTGTCTTCGATTGCATCAGAGCTTCTGCGGGATATTGACAAAAATACAGTTGAATTTGTCCCGAATTTTGATGATACAAGCAAGGAGCCTGTCGTACTTCCGGCTATGTTCCCTAATTTGCTGGTCAACGGTTCTACCGGTATATCTGCAGGATACGCGACTGATATACCGCCTCATCATTTAGGAGAGGTCATTGATGCTGTTATTAAACGCATTCAAATGCCGTCATGCTCTGTAGACGATCTCATGGAAGTGATCAAAGGGCCCGACTTTCCGACAGGCGGAATTATCCAGGGCGTTGATGGCATTAGAAAAGCCTACGAAACCGGAAAAGGGAAAATTATTATCCGCGGAAAAGCTGAGATCGAAACGATCAGAGGCGGACGTGAGCAAATTGTGATTACAGAAATTCCGTTTGAAGTCAATAAAGCCAACCTTGTGAAAAAAATGGACGAGTACCGTATTGATAAAAAGGTTGAGGGCATCTCCGAGGTTCGAGACGAAACAGATCGAACCGGCCTTAGAGTGGTCGTAGAACTAAAGAAAGAAGCAGATGCCAAGGGCATTTTGAATTACTTATATAAAAATACTGATTTACAGATTACGTATAACTTTAATATGGTGGCGATCCACAACCGCCGTCCAATGCTGATGAGTCTGCCAGCTATTTTAGATGCATACATCGGCCACCAAAAAGAAGTTGTCACAAACCGATCCGTTTACGAGCTTCAAAAAGCAAAAGACAGACATCACATTGTAGAAGGTCTTATGAAGGCTTTATCGATCTTGGATGAAGTCATCGCAACGATTCGCTCCTCTAGCGATAAACGTGACGCTAAAAACAATTTAATGGCAAAATATGAATTCACTGAGCCTCAGGCTGAAGCTATCGTGTCCTTGCAGCTATATCGTTTAACAAATACCGATATCACAGCGCTCAAGGAAGAGGCTGAAGAGCTCAGCAAAAATATTGAAGAGCTTGAATCGATTTTGAGCAATGATAAGAAGCTGTTAAAGGTCATTACAAACAGCTTAAAAGCGCTGAAAAAGAAATATGCGGACACGAGACGCTCTGTCATTGAAGAAAAAATTGAGGAAATCAAAATTAATCTTGAAGTCATGGTTGCCTCTGAGGATGTATACGTGACTGTTACAAAAGATGGCTACTTAAAGCGCACAAGCCAGCGTTCCTTTGCCGCTTCAAACGGACAGGATTTTGGAATGAAGGACACAGACAGGATGCTGCACCAGTTTGAAATGAATACGACAGATGTGCTGCTGCTTTTCACGAATAAAGGAAGCTATATCTATTGTCCGGTTCACCAGCTGCCTGATATCAGATGGAAGGACATGGGCCAGCACTTTTCTAACATAATCACGATTGAACGTGACGAAACGATTGTAAAGGCCATACCGATAAAAGAGTTTGATCCATCTGCTTATCTTTTATTCTTCACGAAAAACGGCATGGTGAAAAAGACAGAACTCACGCATTACAAAGCACAGCGTTATTCTAAAGCACTTGTGGCGTTAAATCTAAAGGGTGAAGACGAGCTGATTGATGTACATGTGACAAATGGTGACAGTCAGATCTTGATGGCGACACATCTTGGATATGGCCTATGGTTTGGAGAAGATGAAGTAAATGTTGTGGGCGCACGTGCAGCTGGCGTTAAAGGAATTAACTTGAAAGATGGAGACTTTGTCGTGTCAGGAGAAATTCTGCATGAGTCTAATTCTCTCGTATTGTTTACACAGCGGGGAGCAGTCAAACGTATGAGTCTTTCTGAGTTTGAAAAGACCTCCCGTGCAAAACGGGGAGTCGTTATGCTGCGTGAACTGAAGAAAAATCCGCATCGTGTCGTTTCGCTGTTCGCGTGCGGACTTGATGAGCGGTTTATGGCAGAGACGGAAAAAGGGGACAGAAAAGAACTGCAGGCTAAAGAGCTGCGAACAAACGACAGATACAGCAATGGTTCATTCTTTATTGATGAAGAAGAATCAGGCAAGGTCACAGCTGTCTGGCGTCTTACAACTGAATAATCATTAAAAAACCCGCCCACATATCGTGAGCGGGTATATTTTGTTTTTCATCAGCTTTCATGGCTGGTGAATAAGTCTGTCACGGCATGAATGACTTCAATACCTTGCCATACAAATAAGTTCAGCGCTGTGAAAGAGAACAAGCCTAAAATCACCATTCTTAAGATAAACAACATGTTAACAGCCTCCTCATATTTTCGTTATATATTCGGGTGATGTTGAACATGAAGTTTGTCGAAATAAGACGATTGATAAAATTTGGCCAGTATAAAGCTTTTTCTTCGCTGCCGTCTCCGGGAGTAACATATATCTTTGTTTTCCGCGGTCATCAGCAGCACAGCCATTGAGAAGGCAGTCAGCGCAAAAGCTCCGGTGATGGATTTCTTTTCATCATCTGCATTTTGGTCAGCTTTCATCTCATGTATTTCCTGCTGGTCGGCTACCGCTTTATAATGATGGCCAATATCAAAGGCGTGGGGAATTGAGAACAAATGAAAACTGGCAATCGCCAAAAATAAGATGGAAGCTTTAAGTATCGTTACTTTTTTCAAATGATCTCCCCCCTTCGATATTACTGAATATTTTTATAATGATACCCCAGACCATCTTAAAAGTAAACCTGATTTATTAAATTTAAAAATAAAATTCACTTTGTTAAGTATATATCGTTTCAGTTCCTTTCTAAAGTGAAATGTCTTTTATTAGTATATGTATACCCGATCTAGGGTGTGATTCAAAACATATTTTAAAGATATGTTTGCACCTCAAAAATTATCACGATATACACCCTAAGGGTAGGGAGAAACAAGCGGAGAATGAATAGAAAGGGAGACTCTTTTTATTGGTTTCTAATGATTTTATTCATAGAAAATAAAAAATCAAACTAACATAATATTCTTCCGAAAAAACTTTCTAATTCGACATATTGTGATATAATAATACTCGTTATGTTAAAAAATCTAACATCGAAATTGAATTCACAATGAATTGATGAAACAGGAGGTAAATATGGAGTCTTTTTTCAACAGTTTGATTAATATTCCAAGTGATTTTATCTGGAAATATTTATTTTATATTTTAATAGGACTTGGATTATTTTTTACACTTCGTTTTGGTTTTATCCAATTCCGTTACTTTATCGAAATGTTTAGAATAGTAGGTGAGAAGCCACAAGGCAACAAAGGTGTTTCTTCTATGCAGGCATTTTTTATTTCTGCCGCATCCCGAGTCGGTACAGGGAACTTGACTGGTGTTGCCTTAGCGATTGCGACAGGCGGACCAGGCGCTGTATTTTGGATGTGGGTTGTAGCAGCTGTCGGTATGGCTTCAAGCTTTGTTGAGAGTACGTTAGCTCAGCTTTATAAAGTGAAGGACGGAGACGATTTCCGAGGCGGACCGGCTTACTATATCCAAAAGGGGCTTGGGGTCAGATGGCTTGGCATCGTATTTGCTGTCTTAATTACCGTATCATTCGGTTTAATCTTTAACGCTGTTCAATCAAATACAATTGCAGGAGCGTTAGAAGGCGCTTTTCATGTGAATAAAATAGTTGTCGCTGTTGTTCTTGCTGTTTTAACGGCTTTTATTATTTTTGGCGGTTTAAAACGTGTTGTCGCTGTAACACAGTTGATTGTTCCGGTCATGGCGGGGCTTTATATTCTTATTGCACTATATGTTGTATTCACAAATATTTCTGCATTCCCAAGCGTTATTGCGACAATTGTCAAAAACGCTTTAGGGATTGAACAAGTTGTTGGCGGAGGAATAGGAGCCATCATCGTCATCGGTGCACAGCGCGGACTTTTTTCTAACGAAGCGGGAATGGGTAGCGCGCCAAACGCTGCTGCGACAGCTCATGTTTCGCATCCGGCTAAGCAAGGCTTTATCCAGACATTAGGCGTGTTTTTCGATACATTTATCGTATGTACGTCCACAGCGTTTATTATTTTGCTGTACAGTGTAACACCAAAAGGTGACGGCATCCAAGTAACGCAGGCTGCTTTGGACCACCATATTGGGGGATGGGCGCCTAGTTTTATAGCAGTCGCAATGTTCTTATTCGCTTTCAGTTCAGTTGTCGGAAACTACTATTATGGCGAGACAAACATTGAATTCATTAAAACAAGCAAAACATGGCTGAACATTTACCGTATTGCGGTTATTGCTATGGTTGTCTTTGGATGTGTAGCAGGGTTCCAGATTGTTTGGGACATGGCGGATCTCTTTATGGGGGTTATGGCGCTG
Source organism: Bacillus sp. 2CMS4F (assembly GCF_023161785.1). Classification (NCBI taxonomy): domain Bacteria; kingdom Bacillati; phylum Bacillota; class Bacilli; order Caryophanales; family Bacillaceae; genus Bacillus; species Bacillus sp. 2CMS4F. The sequence continues at coordinate 96,604 of NZ_JALNTO010000001.1, read as the reverse complement.
ATTAACTTAGTTGTGATCACACTGCTGTCAAACGTAGCATACAAAGTCTATAAAGATTACGCGAAACAGCGCAAACAAGGACTAGATCCTGTGTTTAAAGCGAAAAATATCCCAGGACTGAAACACGCTGAAACTTGGGAAGAAGAGAAACAAGAAGCATAAAATCATAAAGAATACGGCTGCATTCAATGACTTGAATGCAGCTTTTTATTTGCCTAAAAAAGCGGAATCTTTTGATTTTATCAAAAAATAACGTGTAAAGTCCTGAACAAGCACTATTATCCCTGATATACACGTGTCAGCTGTATAGGAAGCAACACAAAAAGAGTCAATAGACAGGCTTTTAAGCCGCTTAAAAACAAGAAATTAGGTTGATAGACAATCATGAGAAAGATTTTTACAATGAGTCCGTGTTTAAAAAAAGAAAGGGAGGGAGAGCGGCAGCTAATAGACATACATTTTACATGATTATTTGGAGGAGGAGAGAATGCTATATGAAACGTTCAGTCTCTATCTTTATCGCTTGTTTATTAATGACAGTATTAACAATTAGCGGTGTCGCGGCACCAGAAATATCTGCAGCAGGGGCGAAAACGCCTGTAACCCTTAATGGCCAGCTTAGTATCAAAGGTACTCAGCTAGTCAATCAAAGCGGAAAACCGGTGCAGCTGAAAGGGATCAGCTCACACGGTTTGCAGTGGTTCGGCGATTATGTCAATAAAGACACTTTAAAATGGCTAAGAGACGATTGGGGAATTACCGTCTTCCGGGCGGCAATGTACACGGCTGACGGCGGTTATATCGAGAATCCGTCTGTGAAAAATAAAGTCAAAGAAGCTGTTGAAGCGGCAAAAGAGCTCGGGATATATGTCATCATTGACTGGCATATTTTAAATGATGGCAATCCAAATCAAAATAAAGAGAAAGCAAAAGAATTCTTTAAGGAAATGTCAAGCCTTTACGGAAGCTCACCAAACGTTATATATGAAATTGCTAATGAACCGAACGGTGATGTAAATTGGAAGCGCGATATCAAACCGTATGCGGAAGAAGTGATTTCTGTTATCCGTAAAAATGACCCGGATAACATCATTATTACCGGAACAGGCACTTGGAGCCAGGATGTCAACGATGCTGCGGATGATCAGCTTAAGGATGCAAACGTCATGTACGCGCTTCATTTTTATGCCGGCACACACGGCCAGTTTCTAAGGGATAAAGCGGACTATGCGCTCAGCAAAGGAGCGCCGATTTTTGTAACGGAATGGGGGACGAGTGACGCATCCGGAAATGGAGGGGTATACCTTGACCAGTCGAGGGAATGGCTGAATTATCTCGACAGCAAGAAAATCAGCTGGGTAAACTGGAACCTTTCCGATAAGCAGGAATCATCCTCAGCTTTAAAGCCGGGGGCATCTAAAACAGGCGGCTGGCCGTTATCAGATTTATCCGCTTCAGGGACATTTGTAAGAGAAAACATCCGCGGCTCCCAAAATTCGAGTGAAGACAGATCTGAGACGCCAAAGCAAGAGAAACCCGCACAGGAAAACAGCATCTCTGTGCAATACAGAACAGGGGATGGAAGTGTGAACAGCAACCAAATCCGTCCTCAGATCAATGTGAAAAACAACAGCAAGACCACCGTTAACTTAAAAAATGTAACTGTCCGCTACTGGTATAACACGAAAAACAAAGGCCAAAACTTCGACTGTGACTACGCGAAGATCGGATGCAGCAATGTGACGCACAAGTTTGTGACATTACATAAACCTGTAAAAGGTGCAGATGCCTATCTGGAACTTGGGTTTAGAAACGGGACGCTGTCACCGGGAGTAAGCACCGGAGAAATTCAAATTCGTCTTCACAATGAGGACTGGAGCAATTATTCACAAGCCGGGGATTATTCTTTTTTCCAGTCGAATACGTTTAAAGATACAAAAAAAATCACATTATATAATAACGGAAAACTGATTTGGGGAACTGAACCCAAATAGTGACTGTTTTGACGGACATCACAATTGGTGTCCGTTTTCATTATCTAATCAGCGGCAGTATAAGGAGGTACAAGCTGTGGACGAAACATTGAAACAGTATATGTTGCTGTTCAAACAAAATAGCGACTTGGTTAACGGACCGGACTATCCAGGTAAGGAAAAAGATATCCAAAACCAAAAAGAACAGATTGAAGCCTACGAAAAACTTCTGCAGCAAGGCTTTACCAGCGATTATGATTATGATGAGTTTGCTGATTCGGTGATCAAATGCGCATACGGTGATATGACATTGGAAGAGCTGGAAGCCGTATATTATGGGTTGACTTCGCCATTTTAAAGTTTCTTAATAAGACTTGCTGAAGCTCAGGCATTTGACACTTGAAATGAAAAGCAATCGAAATTGGTCAACCTGTAAGTAATTTTCTTATTCTGTCTCACTAACTTAAGTATACTTTGTTATTGAGACAGAATTTCTTTAAAATTTATTACTTCCTAGAATATATATTATGTTAACTAAAATAAGTCGCAAATCCACACCATTGTTGTTCAGCCTCTCTTATGCCAGGATGAAAACAATAATTGGTTTAGGTGCAATGAAATTTGACAAATCATTGCACCCTTGAGCTTGTAATAATAATCTATTCCGTCAGTTGATTTTTTTAATTGTTTTGCCGCTTCCAATGCCCAATATGGATTTAGGGTTATCGGCTCTGTGTCTGTACGACTAGCTCTTTGACTTGCGTTTATCAGCAACCTATCGGTTATGTCACTTGTTGCTGGTCTTCTTGATCAAGTCCACGCCATCGTATGCCAGACTCTCCACACTTGCAGCCTTCTCCAGTATGTAATGATCAAAAAAGTTCTTCGTATAGTCTGTAACAAGATTTCGCATCTCCATAGCATCCCGTTCGCCTCTGAGTTCCTCATTAACACTGGTAAACACGATGTCGCAGTAATCTAAATGCGCAACACGATCAACAGAGAAATAATAGGTTTCCATGCTATTGTTAGCGCCAATTATCGCATTCATGTTATAGTTAGGTTCACAAAACAGTAGCAAAAAGGGTTTCTTAAGGTCGCTGTCGAGAAGGCCGAACGCACCGCTATCCAAGCCAATCCCGCAGGCGAACCGGTCGTCGTCCCGGCAAACAATCGCCGTCGTAGGCCCTCCATAAGAATGTCCGACTATGCCCATGCCGATGTCAAGCAACAATCTGCCCTTAAAGATGGAATTCAGCTCTCCTGAGTCCAGTTTGTAAAGATAATCAGCTGCATACCTTACATCTTCTGCCTGTAATTCACTGTACTCTGTTAACTTGGCAAGTATCGGCAGTGTAAGCACGTTATGGCACATCTCAATGGCAGTTTCATCGTCAGGCCGCATCTCCATCTTACCAGCCAACGCCAGCATCTTCGGATCTCCAGAAAACGCCATAATGACATCCGAAAAATCCTTTGATACATTAAACAGGCGCCCATCTTTACGCTTATACATCGTGCTATTCTGATGGCCGATGCTTACCACAACATATCCCATGCTTGCCAAGTCTGTACAGATCACTGTACCCCATTCTGGAGAACCGCCCCCGCCGCAAACATAGAATAACACCGGATAGCGCTTTTCCTTCCCGGAGAGAGCAAGGTCGTCGTAACACTGGGTCTTGATATCTCTTGATATCTATAGAGAAAACATCCTTCCCTTTAAGATACGCAGTGACAAGTGGCTGCTCATTAAACATCTCGTAGACTTCAGGAAACATGTACGTTTCTGATGCCGTGTACTCAAAATCCATCTGGGTTCGGCCGACAGTATAGCCGCCAATAGGTTCTGGAAATGCGTCATAAGTTTTCATTCTCTTGTTCCCCCTTAATTAATAAAAGTGGCGAATGTGAAATACATACATTGCGCTCTAAGCGCTTTTCAAAACTGATTTAGGGTCTGTTTCAACAAGAACCCAAAAATCGTATTCTAGATCACTGAACAAGCGAACATTCCTTTTTAGTTAAGGACTATATGATCCCCAATAATTATTTCCAAACTTGCTGCTTCTTTTCATGTTAAAGGGCGAATACATGTGCACACCTCTTTTAACAAGATTTTTCTATAAAATTTCGACAAGGTTCTACAATACCCTTCTATAAATATTCATAATATCTCAGTAATAGTGCATCGGTCGTTCAGAATGGATCCACTTTTACTTTCTGTAAAGAGAACATAAAAGTGGATCCATTAAATGATAAAATACTTATTTGACTAGTTTTTACAATGCATAAAATGGATCTATGTTTACTTCCTTGTACAATTCCTCCTTGTTTCTATACCACCTCCTAAGCTGCATCCTTAACTTAACTCCCAAGATTACTCGATCACTTTTTACGATAGTATATTTCCATTGTGCATTTGAATTGATCATTGAACAGCCAAAAAAAGAATAAACCATGCCTAAAGGCGTTAAAACGGACAAATAAAAAAGGACACCTTCACCAACCGGTAAAGTCTGTCCAAAATGGAGTCGAATTTATACGTAAGTTACTGGGGCTGAATAGGCTACGTAGTCTCTATCACATTAGTTCACTAACTTTTCCCTCGCTAACCAAGCCCTCCTAATAATTCCCCTGCCTTAGACCCCTCCCCTATATTACAATAAAGTTATTTAAATACGCCCATTAGACTGTTCCAGAAAAGGATCATTTTGTTGAATTTAAAAGCGATAGCAAAATACCCTTAAAAACTTGACTAAAACGATTCAATCTAATAATAAATTTCGCTATAATTCACATTAAAGGGGATGCTTACAGATGGATAATCACTTAAGAATGTCTGGTACTTCTTCCGCTCATGCAAAGCCTATTATTGGAAAGGCGATACTTTGCATGGGGCGAAATGTTTCTAAGTCATTTTCTCCATTTTTAGAATCTTGCCGGATTTTTTTAAACAGTAAATAGACCCCAGCAAAATGTTAGGATAAACACGTGATGTTAGAGAAATACAAGGAGGCATAAAAAATTATGATACATTCTTTTTTACTAGTTGGTCAATCAAATATGGCTGGACGCGGATTTTTAAAGGATGTTCCAATGATTTGTAATGAACATATAAAAGTTCTACGAAATGGAAGATGGCAAATCATGATGGAACCTATAAACTATGATCGAGCTTTTGCAGGGGTTGGTCCTGCGGCTTCTTTTGCAGCTGCATGGTGCAGAAAAAATGAAGATAAAGAAATAGGTTTAATACCTTGTGCTGAAGGTGGTACAAGTCTAGATGATTGGTCAGTAGAAGGACCACTGTTTGAACATGCTATCTTACAAGCAAAACTTGCAAAGCGAAGCAGTAAGTTAGAGGGAGTTTTATGGCATCAAGGTGAAAATGAATGTTCTTCAGGACGTTCTAAACTTTATCATGAGAAATTTTTGGAAATTGTTGAGGCGTTTCGTCATGAACTTTGTGAGCCAGATCTACCTATTATCATAGGCGGAATTGGTAACTATTTAGGAAGTGGTTTTCTTGGTCATTACTTTCCAGAACACTCTGAGGTTAATCAGGAATTACTGGAGTTTGCTAAAAAGGAAAAGAACTGTTATTTTGCAACAGCATTGGGACTAACACCTAATCCTGACGGTATTCATTTGAACGCAGTTTCACAGAGAATATTTGGTCTTCGATATTTTGAGGCATATAATAAACGAGAGCATATATTAGAACCCCTAGAAGGTGAAGAAAATGCTATTAATATCGATAGTGAAAGACCTTTAACAAAGACTGAAAAGACTGCAATACTAGAAAAACAATTTGCTGGAGGAGAGATATCTTTAGAAGAGTATCAATCGCAGTTGATGAGTTAAAATCTAGAAAAATATACATATATTTCAGTCATTCGTACATCAGGGTAACACAATTCTGTCATTTTCAGTGACGAAATTGTGTTACCAAAAATTCAAAAAAACCCATCAAATTAGGGTTTTTTTGAACATATAATTGTATCGTTACACATCCTTCTTCTCTTCTTCCTGCAGTCCCGCTTGCCTGAGGTGCCCTTAACGATTTGCGACAAATGTTGTCACGCTTTGAGCTGGAAGATGGGCCCAAAAATGATTGCCCGTTACATTGAGATTCGTTCCAGGTTGAAGATTGCTGCTTCCGCTTGTTATCCACCTAGATACCTGAGAAGCAGATCCATTCTGCAACACAAAGTTTTGGTTGACGCCTGTATTGCTTTTGTTAATGGCAACAATAACGACCTTGTTGTCACCTTTATAGGCTGACACGTAAACGTTCGCATTAGGATTTTTCGTTGCATCAACCCTTACATAGCCGGGACGCACAAACTTCGAGAAATGAGCCATATTGTAACCTCGTTTGCTGATCGTACCGTCTTCTTTCATAGGACCGTAAGATCTGCGGATGTACCACCAAACATAAGCTTGAAAATCTCCCTCCACCATTGAATGGTGAATATGCTCTGAAACTCCTAATGCCTCGGGCCAGCGATCCGCTGAATTGTTGTCACTGTTTGGATAGTATACTTCCGTCATCCATAGCTCTTTCCCTGCTCCTTTTTGTTTGAATAGAGGATAAGGAAACTGACTGACCTGAGTACCGTACAGGTGAGTTCCGAGAATATCCATATTCCTAAGCGCCTGTGGATCGTTCAAAATGGGGTCCGATATATTTTTAAAGTACTGAAAAGATTCTGGTGCAATGACACGTGCATTAATGGAACCGGCATTTTCTCTCATGAAACGAAGTATTTCTTGCGGAGTCCACCACGTCCATTCGTGTGCATAATCAGGCTCGTTTTGAACAGAAATCGCATAAAGATTCACGCCATTATTCTTCATGTAGGTAACAAAATCGTTAAGATGCTGCGCGTATGCGGCGTACTTATCGTATCTTAGCCGTTTAGCTGATGTGTCACCATTACGATTGAAAGTCTCAACCATATCGCTTGGAGGATTCCAGGGAGAAGCAAAAACGATTGCTCCATGTTTGATCGCACTCTTTGCAGTCTCCACTTCTCTGTACCAATTATTTCTATTTTCATCCACATGAATTCTTAAGATTGAAAAACCTAACTGATTCTGTCCATTGCCAAAAGCAGTTTCTCTTTGAGCTGCTGTCAAATCTCCAATCCAAGCCGGGTGGTTCATGCCTCCAAAACCGCGAATCACTTGTTTTTCTGCAGATACATTAACTGTTACATCACTTGCTGCCAAAACTTCAGTAGCGCCTGGCCCGGTTAACATTACTGACAGCATAGTGAAACATACCAATAATACACAAATTGGTTTCTTCACGCTTGAAATCATTTTTTCCTCTCCTTGTCTTTTATGGTATTAAACAAACTGATCTGTCTCCTTTTATATTGCAAACAAAAGGTTTTCTCATCTGCTATCTTTGCGTAAACTGCCAGTAATCAAAATTAAACAAGTTTCCTGTACCTGTTCCGGTAAATACAAAGAAAACTTTGTGCACACCGGTTGCACCGCTTACCGCAGTTTCTATTTCTCTCCAGGTTTGCGCTCCGCCTGTGGAAGGTACATTCAGGGTTCCTGCAAGCTTACCGTTTGTACTGTCGAGGCGCACTTCTATTTTCCCGCCTATAGTGGATGCTACATTTGCTTTAAACGTTCTGGCACCGCCCGCCCCGAAGTCTGCATTTCCTACAGCAATCCAGTCTCCGTTATGAATGCTTGTTACATTTTGATTATTTAACGGCCCGCCGGTTGCTGAAGATTTCTCGGTCAATATGCGTCCATTCCAGGCAAACGTTTCAGCCTCTATCCGGTTATATGGATTCAAATTGGAAAGCTGTGTTACGCCTGCATAATTTGCCGCAACCTCTTGAATGGATTCATCTGCATTGTGCACCAGCTTATTAATATGGGGAGAACGGTATCCTTTGCCGGCCCCGAACAAAGCGGAACTGACAGTTTGAGTATGGTACATCGCATACCACTCGTTTTTAAAATTGAAAACAGCATGGTGGTTGTTTCCGCCACCTCCGAAAAATGCTCCCGGATTTTTCAGGAAGTGCCCTCTATATGTAAAGGGACCCATGGGACTTGAGCTGGTCATGTAGCCGATCTCACCTGGGGGTTTATCGGCCGGATGCGTGCCCCCGAAATTGATGCAATAGGAATAGTAATATTTTCCGTTATGCTTATGCATTCCCGAATCTTCAAACATAAAAGGCGCATCAATCGTAGATGCACTTCCAACAACACTGGTCATATCAGGTCCCAATTTCATGACTCTTGCTGTTTTAGGATTGGCCCATTGCCCCTGCGTTGGATTTGAACCGCCAGGGATGCCTCCGCCTGCATACAGGTAACCGGAACCGTCGTCATCTACGAATACTGCCGGATCAAAAAGCCACACAACACCGGACATTCCTGGTGTACTTGGCGTTACCAACGCTTTTCCGATTGGATCGGTCCATGGGCCAATCGGGCTGTCTGCGGTGAGAACCCCGATACCTCCGCCGCTGTTTGCGAAATAAAGGAAGAATTTATCCTTACCATTTATCTTTTTAACTGCGACCGACGGGGCCCAGGACGCACCTGCCCATTTCGCAATCCCCCGGCCGCCATTAGCCCCGTTGGCACCTGCTACCGGAATGGCTCCGTGGTCTGTCCAGTTCACCATATCCGCTGAAGAGATGACGAATACTCTATTCAAATTGGCAAATGAGTTATCCTTAATCGTTCCGTTGCTATTATATTCATAGTCATCACTTGACATATAGATGTAGACTCTTCCGTTATAGGTCAGCGCAAACGGATCTGCTCCCAAATGATGGTCGATAAGCGGGTTTGAATTCCCTGCATGTTTTGCAATTGTAGTACTGGCTGCATACGCAGACTCCCCAAATAAGCAACTCAATAATAAAGCAAGAACCCATAAACATACGCTACACTTTTTATTCATGACTTAACATCCTCCTTTTTTCTAAAAATGGGGGGTGATCACACAGGTCATGAAGGACACATAAATCGGATACTGATCGTATTATCGAACGGTGAAAAAGCGCACTGACATTCAAATAAGGTATATTTAGCCCCCCCTTTTCCTCCGCCATCCTGATGACACATTCCACAGCTTGCGGATGCCTGAAAATCACATGCTGCTGGCAGGAAATAAAAAGGCAGGATTTTTCATGAGTTCCCTCCGATCACATTGAATAGAGATGCAATATTATACAAAATATTCCTTTATCTAACATCCTAGCATGGTTATAATAAATGTGTATAGAATACTTTCGGAGGAATTATTGTTCGGTTTTACAAAGAAACTGGATACATTTATTCATTGAAAATATAAGGTGGGGCTGACACCGGAAAATCAGTCTTAAAAGGTTTTCAGGCGCAAAAAAACAGCCGTTCAGAGCGGCTGTTTTTTTTAGAGTACAAGAACTATTGCGGTATACCCGCCGTCCATGACTACGGCCTGACCTGTGCTGCCTTTTGCTTTGTCGCTGTCCCTCTTGAGTGCGAGAAGCCTTTATGTAATAAGCCATTCACCCCTTCCTGTAAACCGCTGTAAGTGATGACCCGTTCTCCGCCTTGTTCATAGGGGAGCGTCCTGGAAAGCTCTCATTCTGACGCTGTAATATGTTTCTTCCTGCACCATATCCCCCTCCTTTCTAACCTTGAGAATGAATGTTAACTAAATTCATTAAAGGTTAACACTCGTGCAGAATATTAGGATTCCTCGTAAAATATGTCAACCTACACGATCAAACGATTAACTTAATGAATCTGCAAGGCCTCATTATTTTTTCATGTTTTGTTCATATTTTAGTAATTGTTTATTCAACACTGTCCGCTAAAGTAATCCATATCAACAAATGTGACAGCCATCTGCATTTTTTATGAAGGGAGGTCAAAACGGGTGCCGTTATGTTGAAAGAAAAAATAAAAACATTAGGCCGTTTTTGCACCGTAGGCGTCGGCAATACGCTGATAGATTTTGGTGTCTTCTTTCTTCTCACCGCTTGTCATGTCCCTTATCTGCCGTCACAGATCTGCTCCTATTCCGCAGGTATCATCAACAGCTATGTGTGGAACCGGAATTGGACGTTTCGTGTAAAACGTAAGGCTGACGGAAAAGAGATCGTGCGCTTTCTCATGATTAATATTGCCGCGTCGGGGATCACCTTTTTGCTGCTTTATTTGTTTCAAAAAGGCGGCTGTTCGCTTTTGGTGAGTAAGCTCGCCGCCACTATCGGCGGAATGATGATGAATTTTATCGGAAACCGAATCTGGGTATTTGGAGATTCGCTGAAAAACATACAGGATCAGGAGTGAAGATGAATGAGAAAAAAAGTGAGAAAAGCGGTCATTCCCGCAGCGGGTTTAGGAACGAGATTTCTGCCGGCGACAAAGGCGCAGCCGAAAGAAATGCTCCCGATTGTCGACAAACCGGCAATTCAATACATTGTAGAAGAGGCCGTAGAGTCAGGAATTGAAGATATACTGATTATTACAGGGAGAAACAAACGCTCGATTGAAGATCATTTTGACCGGTCGGCGGAATTGGAATTGAATCTGCGGGAAAAAGGCAAGACGGAGACGCTTAAGGAAATGCAGCAGATTGCCGATTTGGCCAACATACATTATATCCGCCAGAAAGAGCCGCTCGGATTAGGTCATGCGGTGCTGTGTGCGGAGCATTTTATCGGAGATGAGTCTTTTGCCGTTCTATTAGGCGATGATATTATGGTGTCTGAAAAGCCGGCTCTACGGCAATTAATGGATGTATACGCCGATTATGGCACAGAGGTTGTCGGTGTACAGTCTGTTCTCCCTGAGGATGTCAGCAAATATGGCATTATTCAGACATCAGGCTCTCAAGACCATGTGTATGAAGTGAACGATTTAGTTGAAAAACCGTCTCCGGAAGAAGCCCCTTCCGAAATTGCAGTGATGGGCCGATATGTACTGAATCCTTCTATCTTCCCTGTTTTGAAGTCGATCGGGAGAGGCGCAGGCAATGAGATTCAATTAACAGATGCACTTCGTGAGGTTTGCCGCACCCAGCCTATTCATGCGCGGCTTCTGGAAGGAAAACGATATGACATTGGCGATAAATTGGGCTGTTTTAAAGCAAGCACCGAAATCGGCTTAATGCGTCCTGAAATGAGATCTCAGCTTTTAGCTTATTTAGAAGAAGTGCTCAAACGGGAAACAAAAGAAGTGCTGCGATAAAAAAATTTGTAACCATCTTGCTCGTCAATCAGTCATATAATAGTGAAAAAGATAAGGACAGGTTGTGAAGAATGTGGGCAGTTTGATAAGCGAAATTTTAACTTGGCTGACGAATATGGGATATGCGGGCATTGCAATTGGGTTGATGATCGAAATCATACCGAGTGAAATTGTATTGGCCTATGGCGGCTATATGGTATCGGAAGGCACGATTGGATTTATCGGCGCCATCATTGCGGGGGTTATCGGGGGCACCATTGCCCAGATCTTTATTTATTGGATCGGACGCTATGGCGGCAGGCCGTTTTTGGACAAATACGGGAAGTACTTATTGATTAAAAAGCATCACATTGACATGTCAGAAAACTGGTTTCAAAAGTATGGTACGGGGGTTGTCTTCTCGGCACGTTTTATACCGGTTGTCAGACATGCGATATCAATTCCCGCAGGCATTGCCAAAATGCCGTTTCTCAAATTTGTGGTACTGACTGTACTTGCTATCATTCCGTGGTCTATCCTGTTTGTTTATTTAGGCATTCAGCTCGGAAGCCAGTGGGATGACGTTGAGAACATTGCGGGCACTTATACAACACCGATTATGATACTGGCTATAGTGGTCATTGCACTTTATTTTGTCATAAAAAAACGCACAGCCATTTTTAAACGATAGCTTATGGATATGCATAGGGATGACTCTCCCCTATGCATATTTTTTGTTATTTTCGATGATGATTTGAAAGCTTCATATGTTCCGCTAAAAATGCGACAAACACTTCATCCCGTACAAGAGATGCTGCGTAATTCCTTTTAATAAACCACTCTGCTTCCTCAAAAGCCGCGAAGGTTTCGTCCTGTGTCTCCCCGTTAATTTGAATGTTCCATGCGTTGTCCAAAGGAAACAGGAAGAATCTCATTTGTTCGCGATTTTCGTATAATGAGCCGTTTGCCGACCCTTTCAAATTATAGAAATTACGGAATGCATCTGGGCGGACCGGTTCCATTCGGAATGCTTCAGCTACAAACAAATCGTATACTTCGTCCGTTATGGAACAGCCTGAAGCCTTCGCATGCCCCCCGCCTCCGTACCGGCCTGCTACTTCTGAAACATCAATGTAATCATGAATGGTGCGCAAGCTGGCTCGTTTTGATCCCATGCTTAAAATGGCAATGTAATCAAGATGCGGATTGTCTTTTCCAAGTCTGTTTCCGAGTTCAGAATGGTACGATTCTGCGTGAACGATCCCTACACAGTGTTCGTGAACAAAGGTTTGCACCATTTCTCTTTTTTTCCTGCGAAGGTAGCGCTCGATTTTCTCTTCTTCTAAATCAAGCAGTTTCACTTCAAATTCATCAAAGAAGAATTCGTCATGGACAGAAAGCCGCTGAATCATTTTTTGTTCAAATTCATCAATTGAAAGCAAAAAGAAAAGGTCATTGAGCCGCTTTGCCTGTTTTTGATCGTACTGTTCCCATTCCCAAGTGTCGTATTGGCGGATGAGCTCTGTAAATTGATCTAAGGCGTTTGTCGGCTTCATCAGATCTTTTTGGACAAGATAGTCGTATAAAAGAGATGTGGCCGATGCAAGACGTCCGTCATCGTATTCCACCTGGACAAATCCCCACTCATGCTCATTCAAATGAAGGGCTGTTTTATGGTGGTCAATCAGTTTCACTTTTCCGCCCGCATGGACATACTCGTTCAGCCTCTTTTCATTTTCTTCATTGACAGCAAGATCCGTGATAAATAAAGCATCGTGTCTGCTGCTCTCTTTTGCTTTTTCTAAGAAGTATTGAACTTGAGCATTTAAGCCGTTGACAGAGTTATAACGGACCTCAACTTCTTTCCCGAAAGCCAATTTCGCAACGATCCCGCACCCTACTCCGTCCAAGTCGTTATGTGAATATAAATGGTACATAATAAAGGCCCCTTTGTATCATACTGGAGATTGCCGCTATAGGTGTGCGGCAGCCTTTATTTACTATTGTAAAAAACAGAGGGTTTTATGCACAGTTGATTAGTTAACATAATAAAATTATTATAAACAATAAAAAGAGCGCTTATTCACGCTCCTGGTACTTCCTTTAAACTGGATAAACCGGATGTTTTCGATTGGTGAATGTCACTTCCTTTGTCATGTACGCCATAAGCCGTTTGTGCAATTCTTCGCGCAATGAATTGGCTGGGATTACCGCGTCAATGATCATCTCTGAAGCCAAGCGGTATATATTGATGTCCTCTTTGTACTCCTCGCGTTTGCTGCTGATAAATTGAGCCCTCTCTTCTTTCGGCAGCTCGGAGATTTTTTTGGCATAGACAGCGTTTACGGCTGCTTCAGGGCCCATTACGGCGATTTGTGCGGTTGGAAGCGCTATGCAGCAATCCGGTTCAAAAGCCGGTCCGGCCATAGCATATAATCCCGCTCCATAGGCTTTTCTCACGATCACAGAAAGCTTGGGGACGGTTGCTTCTGACATCGCTGAAATCATTTTGGCTCCATGGCGGATAATTCCGGCCTGTTCTACCTTTGTGCCGATCATAAAGCCGGGAATGTCCGCTAAGAACAGCAATGGAATATGAAAGGCGTCGCATAATGTGATAAATTTAGCGGCTTTGTCCGCTGAATCGTGGAATAAGACACCGCCTTTTACTTTTGGCTGATTCGCAATAATTCCGACAGGCTGTCCGTGAATCCTCGCAAGACCTGTAATGATTTCCGGTGCGAATAAAGCTTTGATTTCAAAAAAAGAGCCTTCATCTATTACACGATCGATCAGCTCAAACATATTAAAAGGTGCATTTTGGTTTTGCGGAATAACGTCGGAAAGCGGTATGTCAAAGGGCTTTGGCGGCCGTTTTTCTTGTACAGGCGCTTTTTCTTTATAATTTGCCGGAAAGTAAGATAAATATGAGCGTGCCAAGTGAATGGCTTCTTGTTCAGTTTCTGCGAGAATATCTCCGCAGCCGGAAACTGAACAATGCATGCGGGCGCCTCCCATCTCTTCAAGTGACACCTTTTCGCCGATCACCATTTCTGCCATCCGCGGCGAACCTAAATACATGGACGCGTTACCGTCTACCATGACGACAATATCGCAGAAGGCAGGAATATACGCACCCCCAGCTGCGGACGGGCCGAATAGAAGGCAGATCTGGGGAATGCGCCCTGACAATTTGACCTGATTGTAAAAAATTCTCCCTGCGCCTCTTCTGCCCGGAAATACATTGATCTGGTCGGTGATTCTGGCGCCTGCCGAATCGACTAAATAAATGAGCGGACAGTTTAATTTTTCTGCTGTTTCTTGTATTCTGATGATTTTTTCAACTGTTTTTGCTCCCCAGGAGCCTGCTTTCACTGTAGAATCATTTGCCATGGCGCAGACGGTTTGGCCGCCGATTTTACCGATGGCGGTTACGACTCCGTCGGCGGGAAGCCCGTCTGACATACATTCTGCAAAAAAAGCGTCCTCAAGCTCGATGTCATCGTCAAATAAAAGGGCAAGCCGCTCTCTAACAAAGAGCTTGCCTTTTTCTTGGTTGCTGCGATGATACTTCTCCGCTCCGCCTTTTTGTATCCTTTCCGCCCGTTCTGTTCGTTCTTTTTCATAATCCATAAGGCATTCCCTCCGATCTTTATTCTCCCGTGTATACGGCACGTCTTTTTTCTTGAAAGGCTTGAAGTCCCTCTGTCCTGTCCTTTGTCGGGATCGTGTGTTCATATGCTTTTTGTTCAATTGATAATCCCGTTCCAAGGTTTGTTTCCAATCCTTTATTGATCGCGAATTTAGCCTGGCGGACGGCAATTGGTCCGTTAGCTGAAATGGCTTCTGCCAGTTCCTCTGCTTTCGCCATAAGCTCACAAGAAGCCGTAACATGCTCTACAAGGTTTATCTCTTTGGCTTCATGTGCGGTTATGCGTCTGCCTGTATAAATGAGTTCTTTTGCTTTTCCTCTGCCGATCAGACGCGGAAGTCTTTGTGTCCCTCCTGCGCCTGGGATAATGGCTAAAGCCGTTTCCGGAAGGCCTAACGTAGCGTTCTCGGCTGCTATACGTATGTCGCAAGCCAATGCCAATTCAAGCCCCCCTCCTAAAGCACTTCCGTTTATAGCTGCTATCACCGGCTGCGGCAAGGCTTCGAGTAAAGCAGCGGTTCTGTGAATGAAGGATACACTTTTGAGAACCTGATCTTGTTTCATTTTTATTCTTTCTTTCAAGTCTGCTCCCGCACAGAACGCTTTTTCACCGGCTCCTGTCAGGATGACGCAGCGGATTTTCGTGTTGAATTCGATTTCTTGGAGAATGGATTGCAGGTCTCTAAGCATTTCTGCCGAAAGGGCATTTGCCGCATGGGGCCTGTTAAGGGTGATAACAGCAATATGTTCTGTTTTTGCAGTGAAAAGAATAGATTCTCCCATTGGTATTTCCTTTCTTTTATAAAGATGATTTATACACCTGTAAATTTCGGCTCGGAAGATGTTTCCCGATTTTCTCCTCGATCCATTTGGCTGCTGGAAGTAACTTGGCGAGCTTTACGTTTGTTTCGATTCCCATTTGATCAAGCATGTACACGATATCTTCTGTCGCAGCATTTCCCGATGAACCTGGAGCATACGGACAGCCGCCAAGCCCGCCCGTTGAGCCGTCAAATGTGGTGATGCCCATTTGCAGAGCGGTGAGAATGTTGGCGAGAGCCGTTCCCCTTGTATCATGAAAGTGGAGTGCGAGCTGGCTTGCCGGAAATCGTTTTAAAAGCGCTTCAAGTACGATTTCAACCTGTAAAGGATTTGCCGCGCCGATCGTATCTCCAAGCGATAGTTCAGAAATTCCGAATTCAAATAAAGATTCTGCCAGGCGAATCACTTGTTCGATCGGTACATGTTTTTCATACGGACAGCCGAAAACTGTGGAGAGATAGGCTCTTACTGTAAGATTTGCTTTTTTTGCGTCGTCTGTTACTTGTTTGAGAACTTGGAGAGTGTTCGCAGTGGATTTGTTGATGTTTTTTATGTTGTGTGTTTCGCTTGCGGACATAAAGACAGAAGCTTCGTCAATGCCCCCTTCCAGCGCATTCTCCAGTCCCTTTTGATTAGGGACAAGTGCTGCGTACGTGATGCCTTTTGCCCGGCTGATGCCTTTTGCCACATCTAGAGCATCTCGAAGCGCGGGAATCCATTTTGGATGAACGAAGGATGTTATTTCGATATAGGAGAGTCCTGTCTGGGAAAGCTGGTTGATCCAAGCGATTTTGTCTTCTGTTGCAAGCCACACCGGTTCGTTTTGCAAGCCGTCCCGCGGGCCGACTTCTCTTAACATGACTTTTTTAGGATAGGACATGGTAAGCCTCCCCGATTATTGAGTTGGATCGTTCAGTTCGAGCAGCACATCACCTTCATTCACGAAATCACCTTCCTTTTTTTTCACTTCTTTGACTGTTCCGCTTCTCTCTGCAACAATCGGGATTTCCATTTTCATTGATTCTAAAATGGCGACTTCCTGGCCTTTTTCAACGTGGTCTCCGGCTTTGACATGCACCTTCCACAGGTTCCCTGCCATTTGAATGTGTATCGTCATGACAGCTGCCTCCTTTATAAGTTGTTTTTCAAAAAATCAGTTGTGACGTCTCCTTTTTTGAATGCTTCTAATGAAGCAGCCTGTAAGAGAAGCGGAATATTCGTTTTGATTCCTTCTATCCGATAGTTACGGAGCGCCTCCTTTAGCCTCTCAATCGCTTCCTCTCTGTTTGGGCCTTTGACGATCATTTTGGCGATCATCGGATCGTAAAAAGGCGTAACTGCGCTCCCTGTTGCTACTGCACATTCGTGTCGTACTCCATATTGTTCCGGGAGAGAAAAAGCGGTGATTGTTCCCGGTGACGGATAGAAGGTTTTCGGATCTTCCGCATATATTCTGACCTCTATGGCATGCCCGTTTCGTTTTATGTCCTGCTGAGCGAACCTGAGAGTCTGTCCCTCCGCAACCCTTAATTGCTGCTCAACTAAATCTAAACCTGTAATTTCTTCAGTCACGGGATGTTCTACCTGCAATCTCGTATTCATTTCCAGAAAATAAAAGTTTTTATTCTCATCGACTAAAAATTCGATCGTTCCCGCATTGGCATAGCCAATCGCTTTAGCTGCTTTCACTGCCGTTTCTCCTATCTTCATTCTCAGCTCATCATCAACAAATGGAGATGGGGCTTCTTCAATGACCTTTTGGTGGCGTCTCTGGACAGAACAATCACGTTCAAACAGATGCACGGCATGCCCGTGGTGATCGGCAAGAATTTGAATTTCGATGTGGCGGGCGTGTTCAATCACCTTTTCTATATACATGGACCCGTCTCCGAAAAAATCTGCTGCTCGCTTTTTGTTTCCTTCATACGCCTTTATCAATGCTTCTTCGTCAGGAACGAGCTGCATTCCGATGCCTCCTCCCCCTGCTGAAGCTTTCAGCATAACGGGGTAGCCGATTTCACTCGCGGCGAGGCAGGCTGCCTGAATATCTCCAAGGGATTCGGAAACACCCGGCACTACAGGAACACCTGCCTCCTCCATTGCCTTTCGTGCTTCAATTTTACTTCCCATTTTGGCAATCACAGCGGGTGAAGGACCGATAAATACAATGTTTTCTTCTTTGCAGCGTTGCGCGAAACGGCTGTTTTCTGACAATAATCCATATCCCGGATGGATGGCGTCGGCATTTGCCTTTTTCGCCGCCTCTATGATTCTCTCAATATTTAAATAGCTCTCACTGACTCTCGATTCTCCGATATAATAAGCCTCTGTTGCTGTCTTTGCATGGAGCGCATCTCTGTCTGCTTCAGAATATACCGCTGCCGTTTTGATCCCAAGGCGGCTGCACGTACGAATGATTCTCATTGCGATTTCTCCGCGATTGGCAATCAGCACTTTTGTAAACAAATGAAATCACCCCTCATTGACTTGATGGTAAGTGAAACAGCTGAATCGTTTTTTCACGAAGCTTGTATTTTTGAATTTTGCCTGAGGCCGTCATAGGATACTCGTCTGTAAAGATGAAATAACGCGGAATTTTGTGGCGGGCGATTTTCCCTTTGCAATAGGTTTTCAGCTCTTCGGGTGAAGCTGTTTTTCCCTCTTTCAGCTTAATCCAGGCAGCTGCCTCCTCCCCGTATTTTTCGTCAGGCACACCAACTACCTGTACATCTAAAATATTAGGATGACGGTATAAAAATTCTTCTATTTCTCTCGGATAAACGTTTTCACCGCCTCTGATGAGCATGTCTTTTAATCTCCCGGTGACGCGGCAGTATCCGTCTGCATCCATCACAGCGAGATCACCGGTAAAGAGCCATCCTTCTGGGTTGATTGCCTTTTGCGTAGCTTCTTCGTCTTTATAATAGCCCTTCATCACATGATAGCCGCGGGTGCAGAGCTCTCCCTGTACGCCTCTTTGAACCTCATTAAACGTGCCGGGCTCCACAATTTTCACTTCGACCTCTGGCAAGGCTCGGCCGGTTGTTTCCACTCTTCTTTGGAAGGAATCATTAGCTCTTGTTTGTGTGATCACCGGCGAAGCTTCCGTTTGTCCGTAGGCGATTGTGATGTCTGTCATGCCCATTTTTTCAATGACAGCTTTCATCACCTCACTCGGACAGGATGATCCTGCCATGATGCCTGTTCGCAACGAGGACAGATCATAAGAATCAAAATCTTGAAGATGAAGCTCCGCGATAAACATCGTCGGAACACCGTGCAGTGCTGTGCATGTCTCGTTTTCAACCGTTTTAAGGACTGTGGCAGGTTCAAATTCTACAACAGGTACCATGGCTGCTCCGACGGTCACACATGCCAAAACGCCAAGCACGCAGCCGAAGCAATGGAAAAACGGAACCGGAATGCACATGCGGTCAGATGAGGTTAATTTCATACATTCAGCGATATTTGCGGCGTTGTTGATGACATTAAAATGAGTCAGCATCACTCCTTTAGGAAATCCTGTCGTTCCTGACGTGTATTGCATGTTAATGACATCATCTTTTTCAAGGCTGCTCATTCTTGCTTCCAGCTCGGCATCTGACACTGTTTGTGCCAACATCTCTGTATCGTCCCAATGATACATACCAGGTAAACGTTTTTCACCGATATAAATCAATGTTTTTAAACACGGATAGCGTTCTGATTGCAGCTGCCCGGGCTCTGCTTCCTTCAGCTCGGGAATTAAGCTGTTCAAGATCTCAGTATAGGAAGTGCCGCGATATGAATCCATGACGATAAGTGCATCCGCATCTGATTGTCTCAGCAAGTAATCAAGCTCTTGGGATTGGTAATTTGTATTTACGGTAACGAGCACGGCCCCGATTTTTGCGGTGGCGAATTGAGCAGCAAGCCATTCCGGTATATTCGAGGCCCATATGGCCACGTGGTCTCCCTTTCTAATTCCCATCCCTATGAGCCCTTTAGCGGTTTGGCGGCACAGCCTGTTGAATTGCGCGTACGTATAGCGGAGATTCCGTTCGGGATAGACAACCGCTTCTTGATCAGGATAGGCTGCTGCCGTTTGTTCCAGCAGCCTGCCGATTGTGCAATGGATGAGTTCGGACATGTGTCGGTCCTCCTTTCACGAGATCAGAAAGCGTTTACATTTTATTTTAGAAGCTGTCTGGCGATCACGATACGCTGAATTTCTGATGTGCCTTCTCCAATTTCCATCAATTTTGCATCCCGCAGCATCCGTTCAACCGCATATTCTCTCATGTAGCCGGAACCGCCGTGAATTTGAATCGCTTGGTTGCATGCCCTTGTTGCCATTTCAGAGGCAAACAGCTTGGCATAAGCCGCTTCTTTCGTAAACGGGCGCTTATGATCTTTCAGCCAGGCAGCTTTTAATACCATTTGCCGGGCAAGATCGATTTCCATCGCCATGTCGGCAAGTTTAAACTGAATGGCCTGAAAGGAAGAGATCGGCTGTCCGAACTGCTTTCGTTCTTTCGCATAGGCTAAGGAGGCTTCAAGTGCCGCTTGGGCAATGCCGACTGCAAGAGCGGCAATTGAAATGCGTCCGCCATCCAGGGTATGAAGAAACTGTTTAAATCCTTTTGAAGGGTCGCCGAGCAGGTAACTTGCGGGGACACGGACATCCTCAAGCAAAATTTCCGCTGTATTTGATCCGCGCACGCCCATTTTATCGTACGGGCTCGTTATGGTAAGGCCGGGTGTGTCAGTCGGAACAATCAATGCGGAGATGATATTATTTCCGCTCTCATTTTTGCCTGTCACTGCCGTCACAATTATCGTACGTGCATAGCTGGCATTTGTGATCCAGCATTTTTCGCCGTTAATCACATATTCATCACCATCTATCACCGCTTTCGTTTGCGTGCCTCCTGCATCAGAGCCGGCATTTGGTTCTGTCAGGCCGAATGATCCGAGTGCTTTTCCGGAAGCCAGAGGAATCAAATGCGCCCGTTTTTGTTCTTCTGTCCCGAAGTAATATAGAGGGCTTGCACCGAGTGAAACTGCAGCTGCATAGCTTAATCCTGTACTGCCGCATGCTTTGCCGATTTCTTCAACAGCTAAGGCATAGGAAATCGTATCTCCGCCTGATCCCCCGTATTCCTCAGGAAAGGGGATGCCCATCAGTCCGAGATCACCCATTTTTTGAAACGTTTGTATCGGAAATTCACCCGTTTGATCTACATGTTCTGCGTGAGGAGCAATTTCTCTCTTTGCAAAATCCTTTACCATTTCACGAACCATTTGCTGTTCTTTTGTCAGCTCAAAATTCACTTGGTTTCCTCCTTCACATCTTTGTAACATCCTATTAAGTGAATTCAGGAATCATTCCCTGACAAAAGAAGTCTGAAAATTAAAACGTCAGCATTAAAATTAACCGGTGATAATAAGCATTTTCCTTCGTTGGGGCTTTTGCTGATTTTAGCTTTTCGGTTGGCGGACGCTGATTGTTCTTTACGTTTGCCCATGAACTGTCGCACACATGACGAACCACCTCCAGCATCAGGCTCTCTTTAGTACGAAAATGATAATAAACGGTTCCTTGCGTGACATTTGCTTGTTCGGCAACTGATTTTAACGTCATTGTAGTCCCTTGATACTTCTCATAAATCCCCCGCTTTTTTCTGATCATCTCGATCAAAATGGCTAATCATTTTATGTACTGTCTTTATGTTATGTTTAGGAAGGATGCCGCAGTTTTCAAATACTTCGTCATGATCATAGCTTGAAAATACATGTTGCAAGTGTGCCTCTTCGATCTTTTTTATACGAAATGCTCAGAAATCATTTTCTCTTAGTAATTCAGCACCGGCAATCCGTTTCTTGTCTCATTCATAAAAACGCAATTTGTTGAAAAAGACGGCTAGTAAACAGCCGTCTCTGCGCTATTGATTTATTTTTCTTTTCGAGGCCTTGCTTTCGTTATGAAGTCGGTCTGCGGACGTGACATAATACGTATATGTTTTATTTGGTTCTGCCGTGTCATCCAGGAAGGTTTGCTTGTCGTTTGTTTTTCTTGCTGTGGCCAATAATGTTTGCTCCTGTTTTCCTTCAGCCCTGTATATCGCATAATAGGCTGTTTCCTTTGTTTTTCGATTTGATGAGTGGTCTTGTATGTGCAGGAGGTTTCCGTTATCGTCTGCGGTTACTTTGATCAGTTTCGGTTTTTTCGGTGCTTTGCTGTCGAGCCAAGGCATTTCGGGTACCAATGCAGGCTTGCTGTACAGGTCGGTGATGAGTCTGTCTTTGATGCCGAGCGGATTTTTATTGAGGTCTTTGAGGCTGAAATGCATGCTTCCTTTCACCAGCTCCAGCTGACGGTTGAGATTGATTTGTCTGGCGTATTCTTCAGGGTCGGACCAAGGCGGGTCAAAATTGTTATTGATTTTATAGGCTGCCTGCCCGATGTATAAATGAACGGGTCTGTTTTTGACCTCGTTGCTCCACCAATCAGCCAGCACGTCATAAGCGGCTGCGTTGAAGCCGATGCTCCAGTAAATTTGCGGGGCAATATAGTCGATGTCGCCTTGCTGGATCCAATGTCTCGTATCTGCATAAAGGTCGTCATAATTTCTGACACCTGCTTTGGTATTCGATCCGGTTGGGTCGTCTTCTGCATTTCTCCATACACCGAATGGACTGATGCCGAATTTGACATATGGTTTTTCAGCTTTGATTGTTTGATTGATTTGGCTGACAAGCTGGTTTACATTATCTCTTCGCCAGTCATCAATATCGGGAAACGTGTCTTTCCCGTATTGTTCATACTGTACGGTATCAGGAAATTCCTGTCCGGCTATTTTATAAGGGTAAAAATAATCATCCATATGAACGGCATCAACGTCATAATGCTTTACGACTTCTTCAATACCTTCGATGATAAAATCCCTCGCTTCAGGAATGCCGGGATTATAATAAAGCTGCTTTCCGTGAGCCACGACCCAGTCCGGATGCTTTCTTGCCGGGTGATCATCAGACAATTTATTGAGATCTGTATGGTTCATCGTAATACGGTAAGGATTAACCCAAGCGTGAAATTCAAGATTTCGTTTATGGGCTTCTTCAATCATAAAAGCAAGCGGATCATAACCTGGGTCTTTTCCTTGAACACCAGTCAAATATTCAGACCAAGGCCCGTAAGCGGACGGATAAAAGGCATCGGCCGTCGGCTTAATTTGAACAATGACGGCATTCATTCCCATTGACTGAACGTCATCCAGCAGGCTGAGATACTCCTGTTTTTGCGCTTCAATCGATAAGCCTTTTTTTGACGGCCAATCAAGGTTTAGTACGGATGCAATCCATACGGCTCTCAGTTCCCTGTCCGTTTGTGCTTTGGCCAGATAAGGAACGGATATGATTAACGTTCCGATGAGCAAGCTGACAAGAATACGTACAATCGGCTTTTGACAACCCTTCATTCTGTTTCTTCTCCCCCATTACATCGCTTTCACTATTCGTTATTACGGTATTCCCGGGCTGTAAAAGGGTGCTTAATTGGATTGAAGAAACCGGATTTATAACCGGCTGAACGTAAAAAAGCCCCGAAGCCTCTTTACCCTGCTTTAGGACTTTTTATCATTTATGAGAATTTGGACACTTTTTAACACGTCTACGAGTTTTACGCCTACGCCGACAGCTGATTCAAGAATGGCCTGTGCGCCTGCGATCGATAATATGAAAATCACCGGAACAGCGATATCGGGTAAAAAAAGATAGCCAAGCCCGATCAGGATGGCACACCAAACGCCCGCGCACCAGTAGCAATTTAACATATAGCCAAAGTTTGAGGACGGCACGTTTTTTTCATTCACATGCCCGTTTGCATCAACGGTTCTTTTCTTTTTCATAAAAGGTTTTCGGATGAATTCAGTAATTTTGTCGAATACAATTAAGTGTGTCAGCCTGTAACTCGCCAGTATCAGCATAAAAAAAGTAAGCCAAGAAAGATGTTCCATGACAAGCCTCCAAGAAAAAGGATGATGTTATCATTCCCCGCTTTTTTGCATCCATTCTTATGCGCGACGCTCTTGCAAAAAGAAAACCGGACAGAGATACGCTTCTGTCCGGCAAGTATTTGTTTAATGCTTATTTGGCAGCACTTTTTGAACTGAATTGATCTTGTCTAAAATATAGAGGATAATATTTGCATTTTTTTCAGCAAATTCACCTTCCAACATGTCTTTGTGTGCGCCGTACCCGGTGTATTCGGCATAGCCTTCCTCAGCGGCGTCTTGCCATTTCTGTAATACCATAGCCCCGCTCGTTTCGGTTTGAATGCCAGCTTCAATGAAATGAATGTTTGATTTGATGCGGCCTTCATTTATTAACTGAGCCCAATATTCCTGATAACACCTTTTTTTCTGCATCACTGTTTCTCTGACTGCTTCCGGCAGGTATGCGGCTGAGTCGTCGTTTTCGGTATCTGCTGTTATAGACTGATCCTTTTTGTAGGCGTCTACGATAATGAAGTCACTGACTTCTAATCCTTTCTGCTCCATAGCCTGTACGACCTCAAAAGCCAAGTTTCCGCCCGCGGAGTAGCCTAATAGAACGTACGGCCCTTCTGGCTGTATTTCGGTAATGCGGCTGACATATTGTTCGATGCGGCTGTCTTCCTCAATAAAATGAAAGCCATACACGGCTGCTTTGTGATTCAGCTGCAATGCCAGGTCTTTAAAATAAATCCCGAAGCCTGAAATCGGCGGGAAGCAGAACAGGTTTTTTCCGCCTTGCTGGTTCAGTTGGATCACATGCTGTTCGCCGGCCGCTGACAGCTGATTAGAATAAAGCTTTTCCGCAAGCTGGGCGATCGTCGGATTTTCGAATAAGACATCAATCGGTATATCAATATGCTGATGATGTTTAAGCATGTGTATCACTTGAAGCGCTTTTAGTGAATGTCCGCCAAGAGCGAAGAAATCATCATGTATTCCGATCGTTTTGACGCCGAGTACGCTTTTCCAAATTTGCGCCAATTCCTGTTCGACCCAGTTTCTGGGCGGTGTGAGGTCCTGACGATTTTCAGACTCGTTTTCTGGAACAGGGAGTGCGCTGCGATTGATTTTTCCGTTTCCGGTAAGCGGCATACGGTCAACCCGAACCCAGCGCTGCGGAATCATGTAGTCAGGAAGCACTCGTGCCAATGCAGCGCGAATTTCCTTTTCGTTTCTGCTTTCATCACTAACATAATGCGTGTATAGCTGCGCCTCTCCATCTGTTTCCAGCAATGTAACTGCCGCTTCACGGACCCCTTCGATTTCTAACAGCCGCGCTTCAATTTCAGCGGGCTCAATCCGTTTTCCGCGAATTTTAATCTGTCTGTCAATCCGGCTGATATATTCTAGGTTCCCATCAGGCAGCCACCGCGCCAAATCACCGGTACGGTATATTCTTTCTCCAGGTATGAAAGGATCAGGAGAAAAAACGGCAGCTGTTACATCATCTCTGTTTAAATAGCCTTTTGCCACCCCGTCACCGCCGACACATAGCTCTCCGGGAACGCCTATTGGCAAGAGACATCCTTTTGCATCTAAAATGAAAGCGGTACAATTGCTGATCGGTTTCCCGATCGGGATAGGAGTGGCATAGTCTCTTTTAATCTCAAAAAAGGTTGAGAACGTCGTGTTTTCTGTCGGTCCATAGATATTATAAAGCGAAAGGTTCGGACACGCGCGCCTGACAGCATTTATAAGCTCAGGCGACAGCGCTTCGCCCCCGACATATAGCGTATGAAGCCTGTGAAACATGTCAGCTTGAGCTTGTGCCAGCTGATTAAAAAGAGCGGTTGTCAAAAACAGCACAGTGATGTTGTTTTCAATTAAATACGCGCCAAAACGATCTGGTGTCAGCATTGTTGATTTATCAATGATATGCAGAGTTGCTCCTTTTAAAAGCGCTCCAAACATTTCAAAGGTGACGGCGTCAAAGCTGATGGACCCTGTCAGGATAAACCGGTCATTTACAGAAGCTGATGTGTAATTGCTGTTGCAAACAAGGGACACGACATTGCGATTGGTAATCATGACGCCTTTAGGCCGGCCTGTCGAACCGGAAGTATACATGATGTACGCGAGATCATCCGGGCCAGTGACGATTTCCAAAGGTTTCGTATGTTCTTCAATCATCGCCTCTGCATCTGCAGAAATGAAGGTTCCAGCAAACGCTGTGTTTGGCTCCAGTCCTTTTTGAACAATCAGCATAGCGGCTTTTGTTTCGTCGAGCATATAGCTGATCCGTTCAGGCGGAAGCTCCGCGTCAAGAGGAAGGTATGTCCCCCCTGCTTTTAAAACAGCCAGTACACTAATGATGAATTCAGGAGAATGACCAGCCAAAATACCGGCTGTTCCGTTCCGGCGCAGCCCGTTTTCATACAATGTTCTGGCCAGTGCATCCGATTTTTGATCGAGTTCACGATACGAAATGGACCTATTTCCGTAAACTAGAGCTGTTTGATCTGGTGTTTTTACTGCCTGTTCGCGGAATATATCTATTACTGATTTGTTTTTCGGATACGCCGTCGAAGTGTCATTACATTGTGTTAAAATCTGCTCTTTTTCTTTCGGATCAAGAAAGGAAAAGTCTGCAACGGGAATGTCAGGGTGATCTGCAGCGGCTTGTAACGCTTGTGTCAGCTGTCTTTGGATGCAGGTCATCCAGGCAGCATCATACACGTGCGCATTATAGCTGAACTTGATGACGAGTTCATCACCGGGAGCAACGACAAGGTTGAAATTGTATCCTGACTGTTCAGATACTTTCACATTGTCTATTTGCAGAGGTGAATCAATCTGATCAGCTGAGTCAGCCATTTTTTGCTGTAACGGATAATTTTCAAAGACAATAATGTGGTCAATCAGTTCCTGTTTTAAGGCGGTGTTTGCCTGAATATCGAATAAAGGATGGCAGGTAAACGGCTCAGCGTCCAGCATATCTTGTTGACAACGGCTGAGCAGTTCTGCAAACGTTTCTTCTTTGCCTGTTTTAACACGAACCGGAACTGTATTGATAAACAATCCGATCATTGACTCAACACCCGGAATTTCAGATGGTCTGCCTGAAACGACCGCGCCAAAAACGACATCGTCCGTTCGGTTGTAGCGCTGGAGCATGACACCCCAGACCGTTTGAATAAAGGTGGCAAGCGTGACGCCTGTTTGTTTGGCGGTCTCTTTTAGCTTGTCCGTCAGCTTTTGATTTAGAGTGAAAATTAATTCTTCACGGTAATACCCTTCTTTTGCTTCTCTGTCCGTCACCCGAGGCAGCTGTGAGGGGGTGCTGTAGTTTTTCAGATAAGCACGCCAGTAGTCTGCTGCCGTTTCTTTGTCTTGTTTTGTCAGCCAAGAAATATAGGTGCTGTAGGGACGAACAGGCTCCAAAGCAAGGTGATTTCCTGTTTGGATAGATTGATAGATTTGCATAAATTCCTGCAGAATGATTCCGAGACACCAGCCGTCCATTAAGATGTGATGATGGCTCCAGACACAGACATGCTCATTTTCCGCTGTTTTGAGCAGAGAAATCCGCATCAGCATGTCTTTTTGCAAATCAAACCCTTTTTTCTTATCTTTCTCCTTAAACTGTTCAATATAATCATTCTGCTCATTCGTTTGCAGGCTGGAAATGTCCTCAGTGTGCAAATGGAATTTCCGTTCTGTCATCACGACCTGCCGAGGCCCCGATAGATTAGGGACGTGCGGCAGAAATACAGTTCTGAAAATATCATGGCGGTCGATGATGGCTTGAATACTGCGCTGAAACATCTCATAGCTAAGGCTTCCTTTTATCGTAAAGAGCGACTGCTCAACATAAGCTCCCTCCTCTTTATGGAGGAAGGAATGAAACAGCATTCCCTCCTGCATATGACTCAGAGGATAAATATTCTTGATTTTTTTGGTTTTAACCATATCGCCTGCACCTTTCTATACGGTTTCATTAGTGAAAACTGAGCATATCAGCGATTTCTTGGAGCGCATCCTCGGTCAGTTCATGATCATCAAAATCGCTGATGGTTTTTTCTGTTTCTGTTTTGTTCAGACAGTGATCAATCAGCTTCAGTAAGTAGTGATGGCAATTCTCACAAAGCTGTGCGATTGTTTTATGCTGGAAACGGGATGTTTCATACGTCATGTTGACTGTCATTTTTCCTTCTGCTGCCATCGCACTGATGTCAAGCGTTTGCTCACGGTTCCAAGAAGTGCTGATATCTTCTCCGGTCCCGAGCGGAGAAAACGAGAAGGTGTTTTCATCAGGCGCTTCAGTTGTACGGCTGTTTTCAAATTGACCCAGATAGTTGAAGCTGATGTCCGCCGTGCCGGTGAAATCGACGTCAGTTTTCTCAGGCGGGGTCAAATATTTGAGTACACCGTAGCCGAATCCTTTGTCCGGAACACGTCTCAGTGTATCTTTTGTTGTTTTTAACACATGAACCAAGTATTCTTCTTGATCCTTGTCGGTCAAGTCTGAATCTAGTTTGACGAATAATGGATAAATGGCGGTAAACCATCCAACCGTGCGGCTGACATCTATGCCGTCTAACACATCCTCGCGTCCGTGGCTTTCTAATGACAATTTGACGGCGGATTGTTTTGTCCAATCCCGCAAAGCTAGAATCACGGAAGCCAGCAGCATATCTTGCGTATCTGTGTTATATGTGCTGTTGACGCTTTTTAAAAGCGCATCCGTCTCTTTTGTATTTAGAGAGAATGAAACCGTATCCCGTTTTCTCTCATTTGCCGTTTGAGCGTCCATTTGATCAAACGGCAGTGCTTCTGTTTGATACTCTTCAGCTTCGCGCCAATATGCGAGCTGTTTCATAAGCTGACGGCTTTCAGCATAGTCAGCGAGTTTTTCCGTATATGCTTTGAAAGAGCTTGTTTTAGGCGGCAAATCAATGTCTTCTCCGTTTACAGCCTGACGGTATACGGTTGCCAAATCCTCAAGCAGGACACGCCATGAGACGCCGTCAACAATGAAGTGATGAGCCGTTAGGAACAAAAAGTCTCCGTCATCTGTACGGAAAAGTCCGGCCTGCATTAGCGGCCCTTTTTCCAAATCTATGTTCTGCTGAATGTCACGTACATGATGTTTAATCAGAGATTCATATTCATTAACTTCTGAACCTTTAAGATTGATGATCTGAAGGCTGTACAGCGCGTCATCTGAATGACTGACCGGCCGATTATATTGAACCCATTTGCCTTGCTCAGACTGTGTGAACACCATTCGCAGCGCATCGTGGTGGATGGTGATGGCTTTTAACGTTTTGCGCAGCGCGTCTTCTTGAATGGAGGTACTCCGATGCAGCATAACAGATTGATTAAAATGGTGTTTCTCTTTTATATCTTGAGAAAGGAACCATTTCTGAACAGGTGACCACTGTACTTCTCCCTCAACCGGAGCTTGGCTGGCACTAGTATCGGAATCACGGATATATGCTGCCAGTTCTTTAATTGTCGGATGACTGAATAAATCTTTAACCGACATTTGTTTCCCGATTCGATGAAGCCGTGCTGACACCTGTAACGCTTTAATGGAATCTCCTCCGAGCTCAAAGAACGAATCATCAATTCCGATTTTCTCTGCACCGAGCACTTCACCCCATATATCTGCCAGTTTTTGTTCCATCTCGCTGTTCGGTGCATGAAATGTACGTACTTGATTCAATGCCGGTTCTGGAAGTGCCCGGCGATCCAGCTTGCCATTTGGTGACAAAGGAAGCGAGTCCAGCGTTTGAATAAACGCCGGCATCATATACAAAGGCAGCTGTTTTTTTAATTCGGCACGCAGCATTTCTGTATTAAAGTCTTGCTCTGCCACAATGTAAGCACATAATTCGGTTTGAGCAGACGCTGTTTCGCGAGCAAGGACAACAGCCTCTTTGACTCCATTTATACGGCGGATAACCGATTCAATTTCTTTCGTTTCTACACGGTGGCCTCTGATTTTGACTTGATCGTCCATTCGTCCTAAGTATTCGATTGTACCGTCTGCCATCCATCTGGCTGCGTCACCTGTTCGGTACATGCGTTTTTCGGGCTGGAATGGGTGCTGAACGAACGTTTTTGCTGTCAGTTCCGGAAGATTGACGTACCCTCTCGCAAGCCCTGTTCCTGCTATGCAAAGCTCGCCGGCAACGCCGATTGGCTGAAGCTGATCCCCGTTTAAAATCAGCACTTCAGTATTGTCGATCGGCCGGCCGATGCATACGTTTTTCTGCCGTTCCATATGTCTCATGGCTGTGGTTGCCACACTGTTTTCTGTCGGCCCATATTCATTTGCTAGCTCTGTATTCGGGCATATTGCCATGCTGCGGTCTATCAATTCCCGGTCAGCTGCTTCTCCTGCAAGCGTGACTACTCTAAGCGTCTTCGCATCTTCCGGCTGTATGACGTCCAAAAGTGCCCGATATAAAACAGGGACGATAATCATATGTGTAATCCGATGATGAGATAGATCATGCTTAATGGACAAAATATCTTTCGCTTCGTTTTCATCAGGCAGCACTGTCTTTGCACCTGACAAAAGCGGTGTGAACATACTTGTTAAAAAGCCGTCAAACGAAAAAGAAAAGAGCTGAAGGACTGTGTCTGTCTCATTCAAAGCATAAGCATTTCGCCGCCACTGCAGGGTGTTGGCTATTCCTTTATGCTCGACCATCACGCCTTTTGGCTGGCCTGTCGTTCCTGAAGTGTAAATGATATAAGCCAAATGCTGAGGGCGTGACACTTGAGGAAGCGGTGATCCGTCGTATGTCTCCGCGTTCTCTATGGCGAATATCTCACCTTCAAAATCTTCAAGTGCTTCTTGGTCCGCAGCAGGTAAAGTGATGAGCAGTTTGGTTCGGCTGTCGCCGAGTATATAGCGTTTCCGTTCCGCCGGGTATTCCGGATCAATCGGGACATAACAGCCGCCGGCTTTCCAAACGCCCAGAATGGCTGCAATCATGCTGAATGAACGATGCATCATAATGCCGACTGGTGTGTCCGGTTTAACCCCGCGGTCTCGCAGGGCCCATGCTATGCCATTGGACCATTCGTCCAGTTCCTGATAGGTGAGCGTGTTTTCTCTGCTGACGAGTGCAGGAGCATTCGGAGTCAGCACTGCTTGTGTTTCAAACAGCTGATCGATTGTTTGCACTTTATGTTCATTTTCTTGCCCGCTGTTAAACTCATTCAACAGTTTGTTTCGCTCTTCATGAGTCAGAATGTCGATATTGTTAAGAAGTGTGTTCGGATTTTTGACGATATGGCTCAGCAAATTTGTCAGATGATATGTCCATTGTTTTATCGTTGCTTTTTGAAAAAGCGAAGTTGAATATTCAAATTGCAAATGAATTTGCTCGTCACCCTCAGAAGCCTGCAATGTGATATCAAACTTAGAAACATGATGAGAAACGCCGGTCGGCTGAAGTTGTATGTCATCCAGCTCCAAAGTCTGTTGCTCTGTATTTTGAACGACTAACATCGCATCAAACACTGGATTTCGGCTCATATCCCTTGTCACGCCGAGCTTATCGACAAGCTCTTCGAACGGATAATCCTGATGTTCATAAGCTTCCAATGCAGTCTCACGCACTTCCTGCAAAAATTGCGCAAACGGCTTCCCGCCCTCCGGGCGTGTCCGAAGCGCCAGGGTGTTGACGAACATTCCAAGTATCGGCTCAAGATCTTTGTGAGGACGTCCGGCAATTGGTGACCCGACGATGATGTCTTCCTGTCCGCTTAAGCGCGCCAATAACGCTGTGTAAGCTGCCAGAAGCACCATGTACAGGGTGCTTCCGTTCTCCCGTGCGAGCTTGTGAAGCCCGGCTGTGAGTTCTTGATCGAGCGTAAATGAGACTTGATCACCCGCGAAGCTTCGCACTGGCGGCCGGGCGTAATCAGCCGGCAGGTCCAGTACGGGCAGCTCGCCTTCGAGCTGCTTCAGCCAGTACGCCTCCTGCGTCTTGTACGTGTCTCCTTTTTTAAAGGCCTCCTGCCATACGGCATAGTCTTTATATTGAATGTGAAGCGCAGGTAGCTCTTGATTGGCGTACAGCTCCCCGAATTCGCGAATGAGCGTATTGACTGACACACCGTCTGAAATAATGTGATGCATATCGACCAGTAATAGATGCCGT
Organism: Bacillus sp. 2CMS4F; assembly: GCF_023161785.1. NCBI lineage: Bacteria > Bacillati > Bacillota > Bacilli > Caryophanales > Bacillaceae > Bacillus > Bacillus sp. 2CMS4F. The sequence continues at coordinate 64,788 of NZ_JALNTO010000001.1, read as the reverse complement.
CCGTCTGATACCTTGACGATTCCCGCTCGAAACAGCGGAGCTTGGCTGAGGTCAAACGGCTGGATAAACGCTGCCGCGGCTTCCTGTTCAGTTTGTCCGCCGAGCACAGAGGTGTGGAATGTAAACGTCACTTCGTCATGGATGCGCTGAACCGGCTCGCCGTCTGTGTCCGTTGTAAAGGACGTCCGCAGTGACTCGTGGCGTTTGATCAGCTTTTTGAATACAGCATCCATTCTTGTAAGATCCAGCTTTCCTTCCAGCTCCAAGACTGCCGGCATATTGTAGCCTGTGCCTCCATCCTCCAGCTGCTGGAGCACATACATCCGCTTTTGGGCGGAGGAAACCGGGTAGGTCTCGCGTTTTTCAGCCGGCTTCATGGCTTCATACGGACTTTCCGTTCCTTCGCTGATGACAGAAGCCAAACCTTCTACCGTCGGATGGGCAAACACATCCTTCAGCGGCACCTGGACGCCGAATTCCTTAGCGATCCGGGAGACAAGCGCGGTGGCTTTTAAGGAATGGCCGCCCCGGTCAAAAAAGTTGTCGTGAATGCCGACAGGTCCGCTTTTCAGCACTTCCTCCCACAGCTGGGAAAGCTTCATCTCTGTCAGATTTCTTGGCGCTGTGTAGGTTTCCCGATCTGCCGCTCCGTCAGGAGCAGGCAGCGCTTTTCGGTCGAGCTTTCCGCTCGGGGTAACCGGCCATTGTTCCATCTCAATGATATGAGCAGGGATCATGTAGCCCGGAAGCAAAGTATCAAGCTGCTTGCGCACTTCATTTCTGCCGAGCCCTTCCGCATACGCACATAATTCCGCCTCGCCGCTTTCTGTACGAACAGTCACAGCCGCTTCCCGCACGCCTTCTATGCTTCTGAGCGCCGCTTCGATTTCTCCCGGCTCAATCCGGTAGCCGCGGATTTTCACCTGGTCATCCAGACGGCCGAGGAATTCAACCTGTCCGTCTGGGAGCCAGCGCGCCAAATCACCCGTTTTGTACATGCGTTCACCCGGATAAAATGGATCATCAAGAAAACGTTCTTCTGTTAATTGCGGACGATTCAAGTAGCCTCTGGCGACGCCGGCTCCGGCGATGTACAATTCTCCGATACATCCAGCAGGCAGCATCCTCTGCTTCTGGTTCAGAATATACAATCTGACATGATGAATAGGTTTGCCAATGGGAATGCGGTCAAGTTTTTCATCCAGCGGGCAATCAAAGTATGCCGCTTCTACAGTAGCTTCGGTAGGCCCATAGGAATTGGTTAATGTAACACCTGGCAGCAATTCACAGAACCGAGAGACAAGGTGTGCCCCCAGCTGTTCGCCTCCAGAAAACACCCTCTTCAGCCTGTTCGTTTTGATCGGTACAGGGCCATTTTTTAGATATTCTAAAAACGCATGAAGCATAGAAGGCACAAAATGCATCGCTGTAATCTGCTGTTCTTCTATGACCTTCAATATCATGTCCGGTTCTTTTTCGCCTCCTTGAGGAAGCAGATAAACAGAGGCGCCGGCGTACGGCCACCAAAACAGCTCCCATATTGAAGCATCGAAGGAATACGACGTTTTATGCAAAATGACGTCCGATTGGTTCAAAGGATAGCGGAACTGAAGGGAATTTAAAAAATTCACTGCAGATTGATGCTCAACCTGTACACCCTTAGGTCTTCCAGTAGAGCCGGATGTATAAATCATATAGGCTAAAGAATCCGGATAGACTTCAACATTTGGATTGGACAGACGACGTTTCAGCCCGCTGTTTAATTGACTGAGATGAACGATTTCTCCATCAAAAGCCGGAATGTCTAGATTGTCAGATTGAATAAGGAGAATGCCAGAATCGCTGTCCTTCAGCAAAAAACGGATCCGTTCCTCTGGATAATCCGGGTCAATAGGAAGATAAGCGCCGCCTGCTTTTAGAATCGCATAAATCCCGATCAGCATTTCAGAGGAACGCCTTCCCATAATGGCAACAGTCGTTTCGGCTTTTACTCCCCGGTCGATCAGCTCCCAGGCTACACGGTTAGTCTGTTCGTTCAATTCCTTGTAGGTTATCTCTCTGTCTTCAACGATCACGGCCGGTTGGTCAGGTGTTTTTGCCGCTTGCTGTTCGAGTGCATGGTACAGGGTCTGTTTCAACGGATAGCCTGTCTCTTCAAGCGGCTGGCATGAGTCAATGAAAGACCTTTCTTCTTCTAAAGTCAGGATCGGGATATCGTCCAATTCCATGTCAGGACTGGAAACTGTGTTTTCCACAAGTGTCGTAAAAAGGTCGGCCCACCTTTGAACGGTATCTTTTTCAAACAAAGCGGTACTGTATTCAAACTGACAGTACAGCTCAGCTTCATGCTCCGTGACATACAGGGAAATATCGAACTTAGATATCGGATGCTGCAAATCGTTCCATCTAAGCAGCAAATCATTCATTTTCAGCGTTTGCTTTTCCATATTTTGCAGCACAAGTGTTGTATCAAACAGCGGATTCCGGCTCATTTCCCTCTGCACACCGAGTTGATCAACCAGCTCTTCAAACGGATAATCCTGATGCTCATAGGCTTCCAGTGCAGTCTGCTTGACTTCCTTCAGAAAATCCGTAAATGTCTTATTGCCGGCTGGGTGCGTCCGGAGCGCTAATGTATTGACGAACATGCCAAGGACCGCTTCAAGATCGGCATGCGGGCGTCCGGCAATAGGCGAACCGATCACGATGTCTTCCTGACCGCTTAACCGCGACAAAAAAGCTGAATACAATGCGAGTAGCGTCATGTACAGCGTGCTCCCATTTTTGCGGGCTAGCTGCTTCAGCCGGGACGTGATGTCTTCATTCATTTGAAATAAAACTTTGCCGCCTGAGAAATTCCGTTCTGCCGGTCGGCGCTTGTCTGTTGGGAGCTCGAGCACTGGCAGCTCACCGCTAAACTGTCTCAGCCAGTAAGTCTCCTGCTTTTTGTATGTGTCTCCCTTTTGAAATTCCTGCTGCCAAACGGCGTAATCTTTATATTGGATTCGTAACGGCTTAAGCGCCCGATTTGCATAGCGCTCAGTGAATTCGCGGATTAAAAGCTGAACGGATACACCATCGGAAATGATATGATGCATGTCCACCAGCAGCAAATGCTTCTCGTTCGCCAGTTTCACAAGGCCAGCTCTGAATAACGGCGCTTGACTGAGGTCAAATGGACGGACAAATCCTGCAGCAGAGGCTTCTTCACTTAACGTAAACGGAACCTCACTGTGAATACGCTGTACGGGCTCGGCATCTTCTCCCGGCACAAAGGACGTTCGAAGCGGCTCATGCCGGCTGATCAGTTCCTTGAATACAGCAGCCAGTTTTTCGCGATCAAGCTTCCCTTCCAGTTCTAAAACTGCCGGCATGTTGTAGCCGACACCGCCATTATCTAGATGCTGGAGCACGTACATCCGCTTTTGAGCTGATGATACTGGGTACGTCGGTTGTTCTTTTGCCTGTGCAACCGACGCATAGGGATTTTCCTCTGCATGTCGAATAATGAGAGCCAATCCTTCCACTGTCGGATGGGCAAATACGTCCTTCAGCGGGACTTGAACATGAAATTCCTTGGCGATTCGCGACACAAGCACCGTTGCTTTTAACGAGTGTCCGCCGCGGTCAAAAAAGTTGTCGTGAATGCCGATCGGGGCTTCCTTCAGCACATCTTCAAACAGCTGCGAAAGCTTTACCTCTAACAGGTTCCGCGGAGCAGCGTATGTATTACTGCTGATTGAAGCTTCCGGTTCTGGAAGAGCTGATTGATCGACTTTTCCGTTCGGCGTCAAAGGAATGCTGTCAACCCAGACCCATTTGGGCGGAATCATATATTCTGGGAGCTCATTTGCCAGATATTGTCGCAAAGCCGAGGCATCCAGCCTGTGCATACTGCAATAATAAGCGCATAACTCATGCTCTTCACTTTGATTTTGCCGGATAAGAATAGCAGCTTCTTTGACCTCTGGATGATTCATTAACGCGATTTCTATTTCTTGCGGCTCGATTCGATAACCTCTGATTTTCACTTGATCGTCGGCTCGACCGATATATTCAAAGCTGCCGTCTTCACGAATTCTCGCTACATCTCCCGTTCGGTACATGACCGCTCCGGACCTGAAGGGATCGGGTAAAAATTTCTCTCGCGTCAGTTTATCGTTATTGATATAACCCCTGGCTACACTTGAACCGGAAATATAAAGTTCTCCTGATACCCCCCGAGGCTGTAGCTGTTTTTGGCGATTTAAAATATACATATCAGTACAATCAATCGGTTTTCCGATCGGAGGAAACTCCGGAATTTGGTCACCCGGATATATGGTATATGCCGACACTACATGAGTTTCTGAAGGTCCATAATGATTGTGCAAGTACATACTGCGCTGACGCAAAACATCTTGGAGAAGACTGGAAACGATTAATTGCTCACCGGCTGTAATCAGGTGTTTTACATCATGAGGAAACACGTTCGCAAATTCCTGTTCGCTGAAAATCATTTTGATAAAAGCTGTTGGGAGAAACACAATAGTCGTCTGATGCTCTTTTATAAATGCAAACAGCTGAGGCACGTCTCTTTTTATAGCTTCAGGCACGATATGAAGTGTGCCGCCTCCCAGCAATGTTGAAAATATTTCTTGATAGCAGACGTCAAAAGCAGGAGTTGCAAATTGCAAAACATCATTTTCAAAGTCAATGCCAGAGCGAGTGAATTCGAACTGCAGCAAGTTAGCCATATTTCGATGTTCAAATTGAACGCCTTTTGGTTTTCCCGTTGTACCTGATGTGTAAATCATATAGAGCAGGTCGTCCGCACTATTCACTGAATGTAAGCAGCTGCCGTCTTCGATTTGAATATCTTCTATATAGGTAACATTCAGGCCAGTCTCAAGCAAAGGTGCAAAATGCGCTTGTGAAACGACATGAGAGCAGCCGCAGTCATTTAGAATATAATTTATTCTGTCAGACGGATAATGGGGATCGATTGGAACAATGGCGCCTCCAGCCTTCAATATACCGAGAATACCTGTAATGAACTCAGTTGAGCGTTCCATCATGATTGCGACAGGTTCCTGCCTCATAACGCCTTTTTTCCGCAAATGCCGTGCCAATCTGTTGGCGGATTCGTTCAATTCTTTATAGGTCAGAGAATGCGCTTGATCAATCACAGCCCGCGCGCCAGGCGTCCTTTCTGCCTGTTTTTCAAACATGGCATGGATGGTTTCATAAACTGGTTTGTGATCTTTGATTTCCCCAATCAGCTGCAGCTTTTCAGTGTCTGTTGTGATATCGATGTCTTCGGGTGAGAGATGCGGATGATCTAAGATTTGGGAAACAGTGTTCAAAAGATGCTCCTTAACAGAAAGCACAAAGGATCGGTCATGCAGTGCTGCATCATAGCTCATTTTTATATGGATTTCTTCCGCTGGCGCCACCATAAGATAAAAGCTGTAATTGGTTTCATCCGCTACTGTAAAGTTATGAATCTGAAAAAGATCCGAATCGTGCTCCTGGCTGTTCAGCATTTCTATTTCTTTCTGCACCGGATAGTTTTCGAATACAAGAATGTGATCAATCAAACCTTGCTTGACTGCTGAACGGGACTGTATCTCGTATAGAGGATGGTAGCTGTATGCTTCTGCAGCAAGGCGATCCTTTTGCATGTCTTTTACGAGCTGTAAAAACGGCGTTTTTGATCCATGCAGGCGTATGGGAATCGTGTTGATGAAAAGCCCGACCATTTGTTCAATTCCTTCAATATCTGAGGGCCTTCCTGAAATGACAGAACCGAATACCGCGTCATCACTATTGTTATATTTTTGAAGAAGAATTCCCCATAGGGTATGGAAAATTGTACTGAGTGTGACTTCTTCTCTTACGGCAAGCTCTGACAGCCTGCTGCTGTCTTCTTTTGAAAATGAAAATGTAATTTGCTCCTGCCTGCTTGTGCTCTTTGTTTTTTTCTGCTTCGGGAGCAAGGTTTGCTGCTCAATGCCGGAAAGATAATTGTCCCAATAGGAAACAGCTTTCTCTTTGTCTTGCTCCATCAGCCAATTGATATAAGTTCCGTATGGCTGAACGGGCTCCAATGATAATGGAGCCCCTTTTATTTTTGATGCATAAATCTGAAGGAATTCTTTTAGTACAATGCCGAGGCACCAGCCGTCCATCATGATGTGATGAAAGGTCCAAATACAAGTATATTGCCGCTTTCCTGTTCGAATAAGTGTGATGCGCATGAGCATATCTTTTTGCAGATGAAACCCTTTGGCGCGGTCCTTTTCTTTTATTTGTTCGACAAAAGCAGATTGGCCCGCTTCATCTAAATGAGCAATGTCCTCCTCCAGTACACTGACAGTCCGTTCCCTCAGGACAACCTGCTGAGGTGAAGAGACATTTTGGCTGATGAAAATCGTTCTGAAAATGTCATGTCTTGCTACTAAAGCATTGATGCTCTCTTGGAAAAACTGCAAATTGACTTCTCCCTCTATTGTAAAAGAGGCTTGTTCAACATATGCCCGTGAATCTTTTTGCAGGAGGGAATGAAAAAGCATTCCTTCCTGCATATAAGACAGCGGATAAATATCCTGTATTGAATTCGCTTTTGTCATGTTCATATCTCCCTGTCACGATTTTCTACAAGTCTTCCACCAAGCTGGATATACTGTCCAAATCCTCTGCCGTTAATGATTGGCTGCTGAAATCGCTCAGCGTCTTTTCTGTGTTCTGTTTTTCAGCACAGTGTTTCATAATATCCTGCAAATAGCATTCAATCATGGTGATGAGCCGCTCCATTGTACCCCTGTGAAACCGTGCCGGCGGATAGCTGAGCTGAAAATGAAGCTGATTTTCTGCTGCCATCGCACTCATCTCAATAAGTTGCTCCCGCTTCCAAGTAGGAGTGATGTCCTTACCGCTCCCAAGACCGGATGGGCGGAAACGGTCTTGACTTTCTATGTCGTTGAACTGCCCTAAATAGTTAAAGCCGATTTCGGGTGTTTTTGAAAACACCATGCTTTTATGTTCGGGATGTGTAAGATATTTCAACATGCCGTACCCTACCCCTTTGTTCGGTATCCGGCCCAATGTATCTTTCACAGTTTTAACTGCGGTTCCAAGCTCATCCGCTTGATTTTCAAAGTCAATAAGGACGGGGTAAATGGATGTAAACCAGCCAACCGTCCGGCTGATGTCTAAATCCGGCAGAATGTGTTCTCTTCCGTGTCCCTCCATTGCCAAACGGAGCTTGCTGCCCCCTGTCCAGTCACAAATCGCTAAGGAAGCCGCCGTCAATAAAATATCTTGTGTATCTGTGCCATAAGCGTGGTTTACCTTTTGCAGCAAGACCGCGGTGTCTGCTTCAGTGAGTGAAAAGCGCAATGTTTCCCTTTCACTGCTGTTCATATTCTCCATATAAGGCATTTCATATGGCAGTTCCGCTGCTTTTTCCTCTTCAACCGTCCGCCAGTACGTTTCCTCGCGAATCAGCTTGCTGCTTTGGGCATAATCTTGAATTCGCCGTGCGTATTCCTGATAGGAATCTGTTTTAGGCGGAAGCTGTATAGCCTGTCCTGAAGCTGCTTGATGATATGCCGCTGACAGGTCCTCCAGTAAAATTCTCCATGATACCCCATCAACGACCAAATGATGAATCGTGAGAAATAAATAATCTCCGGACAGCGTTTTAAACCAAGCGGCATGCAGTAATGGTCCTTGTTGGAGATTGATACTTTGCTGAAGATTTGCCACTTCTTCTTTAATGCTCGTTTCCCAATCGATTCCCGGATCTGAAAAATCAGAAATCCTTAAGCTGTACAGTTTGGATTCATGAATATCTTGGTTGATTTGTATCTGTTGTCCGCTATCATCCCGATAAATCATCCGAAGGGCATCATGATGCTCTGCCAGTTTTTTTAATGATGCGCGCAGTGCATTTTCCGACAAACAATCAGGGCTAAACAGCATGACAGACTGGTTAAAATGGTGCCTATCTTCTATATCCTGAGAGAGGAACCAATGCTGAATAGGTGTCCATGGAACAGCTCCCTCAACAGATCCTTGGTCTATTACTCTTTCTGTCTTCCGGATGACCGCTGATAAATCTTTTATGTTCGGATGGCGGAATAAATCGCTTGCATGCAAGCTCCATCCATAACGTCCGAGGCGCGCGGATACTTGAAGAGCCTTAATTGAATCTCCGCCTAGTTCAAAAAACGAATCTTCTATTCCGATCCTCTGTGTCCCGAGAACCTCCTGCCATATGATCGCAAGCTGTTCTTCAAGGTCATTTCGAGGCGGGACGTACGTTTGTTTAGATGTGATATCTGGTTCAGGCAGTGCTTTTCGGTTCAATTTTCCGTTGGCAGTGAGCGGGAGAGCATCCATTTCTATCACATAGGCCGGCATCATATAGCCTGGCAGCTTTTGAGAAAGGTGAGTACGCACTTGTTCAGCATCTGTACCCTCTTTTACGCTTATATAGGCGTAAAGCTCCTTGCTGCCTAATTGTCCTGTTCGCGCCAATGCGGCTGCTTCTTTGATACCGTCTATATGACGAAGCGCTGATTCAATCTCACCTAGCTCAACCCGGTACCCCCTTATTTTTACCTGATCATCGGCACGGCCTACATATTCAATTGTGCCGTCCGGTAGCCAGCGTGCCAGATCACCGGTACGGTACATTTGTTCGCCGGGCGCAAATGGATTTGGCACAAATTTCTCTTTCGTCAGGTCTGGTCGACCAAGATAGCCTCTTGCCACACCATCTCCGCCGACACACAGTTCACCGACAGCTCCGATCGGCTGCAGCATTCCCCATTTATTTAAGATAAATGCGGTTGAATTACCAATCGGCCGGCCGATCGGAATGGAATGTTCATACAGTTTTTCAATGTGAAAACAAGTCGAAAATGTTGTATTCTCAGTCGGCCCATATCCGTTCCAGATTGACAATTCCGGGCATGCTTGCTTGATTCGATTGACATGACTGGCTGACAAAGCTTCTCCGCCAATAATCAGATTTATGAGCCGGGAAAATGTTTTCTCATTCTGTTCTGTTAAATGGTTGAAAAGAGATGCAGTCAGCCACATTGTGGTGATTCCGTTTTGTTCTATGTACCTCTTAAGCTGATGGGAATCCAGAAATGTTTCTTTATCTGTGAGATGCAAAGCAGCGCCATTTAGCAGCGGCCCGAGTATTTCAAATGTAACGACATCAAAACCGAGTGAAGAAGTCAGCAGAAGCCGGTCTCCAGGTGTAAATTCAATGTAATTGCTGTTTTTGACAAGACGGATCACACTTCGCTGCTCAATCATGACACCCTTCGGTTTGCCGGTTGATCCCGAGGTATAGATGATATAAGCGAGTGAATGTGGTCCTGCTGGAGATTCAAAGTTCTTCGTTTCTCCTTGTCCTTGAATCTCTTCGATGACGATTTGCTCACATTTAAGCTCTAAGTCTAATCGTTGATTGTTTGCTTTTTCAGATTGAAGGAGTATTTTTGCACCGCTGTCAGACAGCATATATGATATTCGGTCAGCTGGAAGATCCTTAGCGATAGGCAAATAGGCTCCTCCAGCTTTCAAAATGCCGAGCATTCCTGCTGCAAGTTCTGGAGTTCGTGTTGTCAATAATGCAACTACAGTTTCAGGTCCGACTCCTTTTCGGCGAAGAACAGCAGCAATCCTGTTTGCCCGGATGTTCAGCTCCTTATACGTTAATGTTTGTTCATCGCCGGCCACAGCTATGGCATCAGGCGTTTGTGCAGCCTGTAACTCAAACAGCCTGCTGATGGTTTCATGTCTCGGATACTCTCTTTTTGTGCAGTTGAGTTCATGGATAAGGAAATGGGTTTCATTCTCGTCCAATACATGTATTGTTCCAAGGGCTGCTTCGCTGTCTTGGATGATGGCGCGCAGCATATTCATTAAATATTGAAGCCACATTTCAATCGTATTTTTCTGATAGAGATCAGTGCTATATTCCATTTGAAACATCATAGATCCATTAGCTTCCTCGTACGCATACAGGGTTAAATCGAACTTTGAGACTTGATGTCCCACATTTGTTGCGGGCCGGAGACACAGGTCCTTCAGCTGCATGGATTCTTGGTCCATATTCTGAAGCACAAACATCACATCAAACAGCGGATTTCGGCTCATATCCCTCGTCATGCCGAGCTTGTCGACAAGCTCTTCGAACGGATAATCCTGGTGTTCGTAAGCTTCCAATGCAGTCTCACGCACTTCCTGCAAAAATTGTGCAAACGGCTTCCCGCCCTCCGGGCGTGTCCGAAGCGCCAGGGTGTTGACGAACATTCCAAGTATCGGCTCAAGATCTTTGTGAGGACGTCCGGCAATTGGTGACCCGACGATGATGTCTTCCTGTCCGCTTAAGCGCGCCAATAACGCTGTGTAAACTGCCAGGAGCACCATGTACAGGGTGCTTCCGTTCTCCCGTGCGAGCTTGTGAAGCCCGGCTGTGAGTTCTTGATCGAGCGTAAATGAGACTTGATCACCCGCGAAGCTTCGCACTGGCGGCCGAGCGTAATCAGCCGGCAGGTCCAGTACGGGCAGCTCGCCTTCGAGCTGCTTCAGCCAGTACGCCTCCTGCGTCTTGTACGTGTCTCCTTTTTTAAAGGCCTCCTGCCATACGGCATAGTCTTTATATTGAATGTGAAGCGCAGGTAGCTCTTGATTGGCGTACAGCTCCCCGAATTCGCGAATGAGCGTATTGACTGACACACCATCTGAAATAATGTGATGCATATCGACCAGTAATAGATGCCGTCCGTCTGATACCTTGACGATTCCCGCTCGAAACAGCGGAGCTTGGCTGAGGTCAAACGGCTGGATAAAAACTGCCGCGGCTTCCTGTTCAGTTTGTCCGCCGAGCACAGAGGTGTGGAATGTAAACGTCACTTCGTCATGGATGCGCTGAACCGGCTCGCCGTCTGTGTCCGTTGTAAAGGACGTCCGCAGTGACTCGTGGCGTTTGATCAGCTTTTTGAATACAGCATCCATTCTTGTAAGATCCAGCTTTCCTTCCAGCTCCAAGACTGCCGGCATATTGTAGCCTGTGCCTCCATCCTCCAGCTGCTGGAGCACATACATCCGCTTTTGGGCGGAGGAAACCGGGTAGGTCTCGCGTTTTTCAGCCGGCTTAATGGCTTCATACGGACTTTCCGTTCCTTCGCTGATGACAGAAGCCAAACCTTCTACCGTCGGATGGGCAAACACATCCTTCAGCGGCACCTGGACGCCGAATTCCTTAGCGATCCGGGAGACAAGCGCGGTGGCTTTTAAGGAATGGCCGCCCCGGTCAAAAAAGTTGTCGTGAATGCCGACAGGTCCGCTTTTCAGCACTTCCTCCCACAGCTGGGAAAGCTTCATCTCTGTCAGATTTCTTGGCGCTGTGTAGGTTTCCCGATCTGCCGCTCCGTCAGGAGCAGGCAGCGCTTTTCTGTCGAGCTTTCCGCTCGGGGTAACCGGCCATTGTTCCATCTCAATGATATGAGCAGGGATCATGTAGCCCGGAAGCAAAGTATCAAGCTGCTTGCGCACTTCATTTCTGCCGAGTCCTTCCGCATACGCACATAATTCCGCCTCGCCGCTTTCTGTACGAACAGTTACAGCCGCTTCCCGCACGCCTTTAATGCTTCTGAGCGCCGCTTCGATTTCTCCCGGCTCAATCCGGTAGCCGCGGATTTTCACCTGGTCATCCAGACGGCCGAGGAATTCAACCTGTCCATCTGGCAGCCAGCGCGCCAAATCATCTGTTTTGTACATGCGCTCTCCCGGATAAAATGGATCATCAAGAAAACGTTCTTCTGTTAATTCCGGACGATTCAAGTAGCCTCTGGCGACGCCGGCTCCGGCGATGTACAATTCTCCCGCTACGCCGACAGGCTGTACGGCTAAATGAGGATCTAACACATACAGACGCGCGCCAGGCACGGGTATTCCGATCGGAAGACGCAAGCGATCCCTGTCCAGCTCAGGATCACACGCGTAAAATGCCGCATCAACGGTTGCTTCTGTCGGCCCGTAGCCGTGAACCAGCGATGTCTCCGGCAGCAAAGAAGCGAACCGGGCTGCCGTATGGGGTGCCAGCGGTTCACCTCCGGCGAATACGCGCTTCAGGCTTCTCGGTGCCTCTATTTCCGCTTGATCCAAAAAGCTGTTCAGCATGGCCGGAATAAAATGGGCCGTTGTAACGCCTTCCTCCCGAATGGCTTTTACCATCAATGCCGGGTCTTTCTCCCAGCCGGACGGAAGCAGATAGGCCGAAGCACCTGAAAGCGTCCACCAAAACAGCTGCCAGACAGATGCATCAAAGGAAAAAGACGTTTTCATCATAATGATGTCGTCTTCCTCTAAAGGAAACTGCATCTGCATGCCGGTCAGAAAGGAAACCGCCTGGCGGTGCTCCACGGTGACCCCTTTCGGCCGTCCAGTGGAGCCCGACGTATAGATTACATAGGCGAGAGAATCGCTGTCCGCTTGATGAAGAGAGTGATATTCGGATTCTTCATTCGCAAGCGCCGTCATATCCACTTCAAGTGTCTTTTTGGAAAAAACAGGTGCCTTTAATCCCGGCTGCGTCAGCAACAATGCTGCCCCGCTGTCTTTCAGCATATAGCTCAGCCGCTCCTCTGGATATGCAGGATCAAGCGGCACATAAGCTCCGCCTGCCTTTAAAACGGCGAGAACGGCTGTCAGCATGTCCGGCGACCGCTCGCTTAGAACACCGACAATGCTTTCCTTCGTGACACCATGCGCCGTAAGGCGCGCTGCCAGCCTGTTGGCGTACATGTCAAGCTCCGCGTAAGTCAGCGAGCCGCCAGAAAAGCGCAAAGCCGTCCGATCCGGCGTCAAAGCCGCCTGACGTTCAAACAGCCCGTGCAGTGTCGGAGCTAACGCTGAAACAGTTCCCGTCGTATTATATTCAGCAACCATTTTCTGTGTTTTGTCTTTATCTAGTAACGTCATCTTTGAAACAGGAAGAGAAGGATCAGAGATGACAGCTGAAATCATATGCTGTAAATAATCTTTTATCTCAGCTACTATGCCAGGCTCATATAAACCTGTATGAAAATTGATGCGCACGAACAATGTGCGGCCTGGAATTACTTTGACGCTGCATCCATAATTAGTCTCCTCCGCCATCGCAAAATTTTCCACTGAGAAACCGAACGATCCAGTCTGGTTTAGTCCTTCAATTTCTTGCTGGGTCGGCACGTTTTCAAACACGATAATATGATCAATGAGCTCTTGTTTAAGAGCACTCTGTGCTTGAATGTCATATAGAGGGAAATAGCTGTATGCTTCTGCTTCAGTCATTTCCTTTTGCATCTGGCTGACCAGGCCAGAGAAAGAAAGAGTTTTGCTTTGGACTCGGATGGGAATGGTATTGATAAAAAGGCCGACTATATTTTCTACATCCTCCAGCTCAGAGGGCCTGCCTGAGACGACTGATCCGAACACGGCATCGTCACACCGATTGAATTTTTGCAGCAAAATCCCCCACAAAGCTTGGAAAACGGTGTTAAGCGTTGCACCGGATGCTGCTGCGATTTTCTGCAAATCGGACGTTTCTTTTTCAGAGATGGTAAACGTCACCTGCTGTAATTCACCTTCTGATACTTGCTCGTTTCTTTTTGGCAAAGAAGAAGCTTTCTCGAAATGCTGCAGCCGCTTTTTCCAATACGCAGCTGCCTCTTCACGATCCTGCTGCATCAGCCATTTAATATACGTTCCGTACGGCTGAACTGGCTGCAAATATGGAAGCCGCCCTTCTCCCAGCGCTTGATAAATGTGGAGAAAGTCTTTAATGATGATGCCTAAGCACCATCCGTCCATTAAAATATGGTGATGGCTCCAGATGCACACGTAACGCTCAGGCGCCCATTTTAAAACGGATATTCTCATCAGTACATCCGACTGAAGATCAAAGCCCCTTTTTTTATCTTGTTCCTTGAATGCTTCTGTACAATGTTCTTTCTCTCTCTCATTAAGATGAGAAATATCTTCAAAATGAACATGGCAAGGACGGTTTTTAAGCACCACCTGACGAGGTTTGGCTACATTTTTGTAGATAAAAGTCGTTCGAAAGATTTCATACCTGTCAAAAACAGCGTCCATACTTTTCTGGAAACGGTCTAAGTCAAGCTGCCCATTGATTGTAAAAGACGCCTGTTCAAAATAAGCTCTCGACTGTTCATCATACAGCGAATGAAAAAGCATCCCCTCCTGCATAAAAGACAAGGGATATATATCCTGTATTTCGGGTTGCTGCGGCATCAATGAATCTCCTCTCCTATAGTTTGTTGACGGCCCCCATAATCTCACTTAAATCCTCCAGCGTTAAATCCTCATCAGTAAAATCAGCGGCACTCCATTCGCGGTTTTCTTTGCCCGCGCAATGCTGAATTATGTTTTCAAGCGCATGTTTAAGATGATCGGCTAATGCTTGTACGGTTTGTTTCTTAAATTGAAGACGGTTATAAATAATGTGCATGTGCAAGCATCCTGATGAAACGGCTCCACTGATATCAAGCACATAAGGACGCTCCCAATCCGGGCTGATTTCATTCCCTGTCTTAATATCAGAAATCTCAAAAGCTTTTGATTGAACATCCTGATCAAACTGGCCTAAGTAATTAAAGCTGATTTCCGGGTCGCTGTACTTAGAATCCCATATCTTGTTGATATATTTCAGCACTCCATAGCCTGCGCCTTTATGCGGTATGCGGTGCAGCATGTCTTTTGTCTGCTTAATGTGTCGCCCTAGCCGCTCACCTTCATCCGTATAGTCAGAATCACTCATATCAAGCCATACAGGATAAATTGAAGTGAACCAGCCTACTGTTCTGTTTATGTCAATATTGTCAAGATAATCTTCTCTGCCGTGGCCCTCCATACTGATTTTGAAATGGTCAAGTCCCGTCCATTCCTGCAAAGCTAGGCCTAAAGCAGTCAGAAGGATATCATTCGTTTCCGTGTTGTATGCATTGTTTGCACCAGTTAACAGCAATTCTGTATCTTCACGAGACAGCTCGAAATCAATTACTTCTGTATCTTTGAATGAGTTCGATGTGACCGAATGATCTTTGGGAATACGCTCAATATGCCGGTCCTCCCGCTCATTCCAATACGCGATTTCACGCTGCAGACGACGGCTTTTTGAATAGTCAGCCAATGTTTGTGCATAGGTGAAATATGAATCCGTTTTTTCCGGCAGTACGATGGGTTTTCCTGAGACTGCCTGTTCGTAAGCAATTGAAAAATCCTCAAATAAAATGCGCCATGAAACGGCATCAATGACTAAGTGATGGATCGTCAGAAACAAATGGTCTCCATCTTCGGCTTTAAACAAACCAGCATGAAGCAAAGGGCCAGTCTCCAATCGAATGGTTTGCTGAATTTGGTTTGCCATTTCTTCAATCTGTTTGTGTGCTTCGGCTGACAAGCCCTGTGCATTTCCGGCTGTATTTGAACGATGATCTCTTATATCAAACAGATCGAAGGCATATAGCTCCTCATCCGGAAGATCTGCTCCTCTGTTAACCTGTACAGGCTTGCCATCTTTGTAACGGCATATGATTCTCAGTGCGTCATGATGAGTCACCAAGCTTCTCAGCACATTTCTGAGTGCAATGTCATCAAATCGTTCAGCCCGGTAGAGCATGACAGATTGATTAAAATGATGGGCTTCCAATGACTGTGAGAAAAACCACTGCTGTACAGGTGTCCAAGGCAGCTCGCCTTCGACTGGCGTTTGGTCAATTACGCGTACAGCTTTTCGAACGCGGGCGGACAGTTCACCAAGCGTCTGATGCTCAAACATCTCACGCACTGTCGTTTCATAGCCTCGCTGCTTCAGCCGTGCACACACCTGCAATGCTTTTATTGAATCCCCTCCAAGCTCAAAGAAATTCGCGCTGACACCTATCTCCTCCGCTTCGAGCAGTTCCTCCCAAATGTCAGCAATCGCCTTTTCAATCTCATTTCTAGGGCTGATATCATTCTCAGCTTGAGCGCGCTTATCTGGTTCCGGCAGGGCTTTCTGGTCGAGCTTGCCGTTAACCGTCAGCGGGATGCTGTCAATCTGGATCAAGCGGGCAGGCACCATAAAATCAGGCAGAACGGCTCTCATGGCAGCCCTGATATCTGCTTCATTTACGACCTGTCCATCTTCCGCAACCAAGTAAGCATATACAGCGGATTGGCCTTGTTCATCATCTCTTGTGATGACAGCAGCCTCTTTGATTATTGGAAGCCGAAGCAGAGACGCCTGGATTTCGCCGAGCTCGATGCGGTGTCCTCTCACCTTTACTTGATCATCAATGCGGCCCATATATTCCAGATCTCCACTTGCCAGACGCTTTGCAAGGTCTCCGGTTCGGTATAATCTGTCTCCCGGAAGATAAGGATTAGGTACAAATCGGGCCGCGGTCAGATCATCTCTGTTCAAATATCCCCGGGCTACCCCTTCTCCGCCAATATACAGCTCTCCTGGAACTCCTGTAGGCTGAAGATTCATATGAGCATCCAGCACATAAGCCTGAAGAGTTGCCAGCGGTTTTCCGATATTGCTCTTATTTTTTTCTATATCAGCTGAGGACAATTTCTTATATGTCACATGTACAGTTGTTTCAGTAATGCCGTACATATTGATCAGATCAGTATCAGGGTATTTCTCGTTCCAGGTTACAAGCATGCCGGGCTGTAAAGCTTCTCCGCCGAAAATAACGTATCGCACATGTAATCGGTCCGTATGGTTTTCTTCTTCATGAATGAGTCCGTAAAAAGCAGTTGGAGTCTGATTGAGTACTGTGACGCCTTCGTTTTTTAACAATAGGCGGAATGCATTTGGATCGCGGGCTGTTTCTCTGGAGACAACAACCAGCGTACTTCCATTCAGCAACGCTCCGAACATTTCCCATACTGAGAAATCAAAGCAATATGAATGAAATAAAGTCCAAACGTCCTCACTGCCAAAATCAAAAGGCAGATCCTGATGCTTCAATAGACTAATCACATTGCGATGCTCGACAACGACGCCCTTTGGCTGCCCAGTGGTTCCAGATGTATAAATCACATAAGCTGGCTGGTCTGCTAATGTTTCTTGCGCTTTCAAATCAGGCGAAATCAATTCGTTTTCGGCGTCATTCAGATATAAAATTTGCCCATGGTAATCCGCCGGCTTGTTGTGCCCGTGCTCTGTCAGAAGAATTCTTGCCCCGCTGTCATTCAGCATAAAGCTGATGCGTTCTTGAGGATATTCAGGGTCAATCGGCAAGTATGCCCCTCCGGCCTTTAGAATAGATAAAACGCCAATCACCATATCAGGCGATCGATCAAACAATAAACCGATAATATCCCCGGATCGGACTCCCTGTTTCATCAGCATAGCCGCTGTACGTTCTGCTTTTTCATTCAGGTCGCGATAAGTCAGCCGTATATGATCGCATACGACTGCGGTATGTTCGGGATGTTCAGCTGCTTGTTTTTCAAATAAACGAACGAAGCTTTCATCTCTTGGATAGTCAGCATACTGACCCATCGTTTCAAGAAGCAATTCGCGCGCTGGAGCAGAAAGCAATTGCATTTCCGAAAGCTTCATATGGATATCAGACGTTATTCCTTTCACCAGCTCAATAAAATGGGAAGCCCATCTTACAATGGTCTCTTCTTCAAACAGCGCGGTACTGTATTCGAAGCGGCAGCGAATGCCATCGGAATGCTCCTCAGCGTGTAATGTCAAATCGAATTTAGATACATTGTGTGACGGGGTTACAGACGAGATAGATAAACCAGGCACTTCAAACCGGAAATCTTCGCTGTTTTGAAGCACAAGCATCGCGTCAAACAGCGGATTGCGATTTACCTCCCGTTTCGTTTCAAGCTTATTGACGAGCTCTTCAAAAGGATAATCCTGATGCTCGTATGCAGTCAGAGCAAGTTCGCGAATTTCCTGCAAATAAGAGCTGAACGTTTTGCGGCCCTCAGGCTGGCATCGCATAGCTAATGTATTGACAAACATCCCGATGACTCGCTCCAGATCAGCGTGCGGTCTCCCGGCAGCAGGCGAGCCGACAACAATATCCTCCTGCCCGCTCAGTTTGGAAAGCATGATGGAATAGACAGCCAGAAGGAGCATATACATCGTCGTTCCCGTTTCAAACATCAAGCGGTGCAGTTCTTCCGCCGTTCTTTTATCAATGTTTACTTCAAATGTTCCGCCGCTGAAATCAGGCAGAAGCGGCCTCGTTTTATCAAGCGGCAAATCCAATACTGGAAGGCTGCCGCCAAGCTGCTTCAGCCAGTAGGCCTCCTGTTTGCTGTAATGCGTTTCCGGAAACTTCTCTTGCTGCCAAACTGCAAAATCCTTATAATGCAGGTTTAAAGCTGGAAGCTCTTTTCCGCAATAAAGATCAGTGAATTCTTGGACGAGTGTACTCATAGAGATTCCGTCAGCAATGATGTGATGCATATCAAGCAACAAATAGGCTCTTTCTTTTTCGAGAGAAATCAAGCTTGCTCTAAAAAGCGGTCCCACGGTGAGATCAAACGGTTTGATAAAGGACGAGATCGCAGACTGCAGCATTTGCTCTGATTCAATTTCAAGCTCTTTCAGATCAGCTGTCAGCGCCGGATGAATCTTTTGCACTGGCTCTCCGTTGTTCAGTTCAAATGCCGTACGCAATGATTCATGCCGATTCACAAGCTCTGTGAGAACTTTTCTCAATCTCCCGCGATCCAAATGTCCTCGCAGTTCCAGTACGGCCGGCATGTTGTAGCCTGTGCTGTCATCTGCCAACTGGTAAAGAGCGTATAATCTTTTTTGCGAGAAAGACAGCGGATAGACATCTCTAAAATCCGCAGGTTCAATCTGTGTAAAAGCATGCTCACGTAAACTCATCAGTTTGGCTGCCATGCTTTCCACGGTCGGATAAGAAAAAACGTCACTGAGCGGCAGCTCGATATTCAGCCGTTTATGTATTCTTGATACGAGTGTGGCTGCTTTTAAGGACTGTCCGCCTAATTGAAAGAAATCATCGCGAATACTGATTTGATTTTTGTTCAGCACCTCTTCCCAAATGCGTGCCAGTTCAGTTTCCATTAAGGTTTGTGGCGGCATGTACGTTAAGCTTGTTGTGTTTTCTGGTTCCGGAAGTGCGGAACGGTCGAGCTTCCCGCTGGATGTTAACGGCATTTGAGTGATTTTGATGATGCTTGCGGGAATCATATAGGACGGCAATGTACCGGCAAGATGCTGGTGCAGATTCGGAAGGCCGTTTCCTTTTTCCGGAACGATATAAGCAACGAGTTCCTTTTCCTCATCAGAAACATCACGGGCCAGCACTGCAGCTTCCTTCACTCCAGATGCTTGCCGGAGAACAGTTTCAATCTCACTTAATTCAATGCGATATCCCCTGATTTTTACCTGATCATCAAAACGTCCAATATATTCAATCGTGCCATCAGGCAGGAAGCGCCCTGCATCTCCGGTTCGATATAAGCGTTCCCCTTTGAGGAATGGATGGTCTGTGAATGCTTTCTCTGTTAGCTCTGTCCGCTTATAGTACCCCCGTGCGAGACCCGCGCCGGAAATACACAGTTCACCCGCCGCGCCTATCGGCTGCAGTTGCTCTCCTTGTAAAATATATACTTTTGTATTGGCGATCGGGTGTCCGATCGTGATTCTCTCTTCTTCGTTCAGATGACGAAGGATTGTTGTTGCCACACTGTTTTCTGTCGGTCCATATTCATTTGCAAGTTCAGCGGAGGGACAAATCTTTCTGCTGGTCTCAAGCAGGTCAGGAGTCACTGCCTCGCCCGCAAATGTCACGATACGAAGACTTTGTGCATCTTCAGCAGTCAGCACTTCTAATAACACCCGGTACAAGGAAGGAACAATAAGCATATGACTGACCTTGTATTGAGCTATTTTCCGTCTGAGGGCGAGCACGTCCTTCGCTTCGTTATCTGTAGTCAGCAGCACGCATGCGCCGGACAGAAGCGGAGTAAACAAGCTCGTCACGCAGCCGTCGAAAACATAGGAAAACAGATGAAGTGCTGTATCCCCTTCGCTCATGCCGTACTCTTCCCGTCTCCACTGCAAGGTATTTGCAATTCCTTGATGGTCAACGAGCACTCCTTTTGGCTGTCCTGTCGTTCCTGACGTATAGATCAGGTAGGCAAGCTCACCAATCGATGCATCAGGAGAGTCCGTTTTGTAATGTGTTGTATGTTCTGATGTCACAATTCTGCCTTCATAGCCTGACGGGATGAATGAAATAAGTTCCTCTTCTGTCAGTAAGAGAGCTGCTTGACTGTCATGCAGCAGAAAAGAAAGCCGCTCTTTCGGATAACTTGGATCAAGAGGCAGATAAGCGCCGCCGGCTTTCCAAACTCCAAGCAGGGCAGCAGCCATGTCTATTGACCGTTCCATCATCACAGCGACAATCCCGCCAGATCCAGCTCCCTTTTCTGTCAGGGCGTGTGCAATCTGATTGGCTCTTTCATCTAATTGCCGGTATGTCCGGCACTCATCTCCCATTCTCAAAGCAGCCGCGTCAGGTGTTTTGAGAGCCTGTTCCTCAAACAATTGGGATAGCGTTTTATTTGGATAATGGCGCTCCGTTTCGTTAAACGATTGAATGAGCTTACGTTCTTCAGGAGGCACAATGTTGATGCTGTCGACAGCAATATCGGGATTTGACAAAATACAATCCATTGCCTCCATGAGGTGCCCCTGAATCCGAAGCACCTCTTCCCGTTCATAAACGGCGGCATTGTAGCTGAATTTAATATAAAATGATTCACCTGGAACGATGACAACGTTAAGGTCATAGCTGGTTTGTTCTGACATAGAAATGTCATCAAGCTTCAATGCGTTTTCGTCATTTTCGCTTTGCCTATTGACTGCCTGCTGAAGCTGTACAGGATAATTTTCAAAGACAAGAATATGATCGATCAATCCTTGCTTTAAAGCACTGCGGTTTTGAATCTCATAAAGCGGATAATAACCATGCTGCTCAGAACGTAAAGTATCCTCCTGCACGGATTTGACAAGTGTAGAAAATGCCATTTTCTCTGCAGATCGAATACGCACCGGAACAGTGTTAATAAACAAGCCGACCATTGACTCGATCCCGTCAATCGCTGACGGACGTCCGGAAACAACAGAGCCGAAGACCGCGTCATCCGTTCCGTTGTAACGATGGAGAAGAACACCCCATAGACTCATAAATAAAGTGTTTAATGTAACTCCCCAATTTTGGGCAGCTGCTGTCAATTTCTGAACGATAGCCGGCTCTAAAGAAAAACGGATATGTGCGGGTTCATATTCCCCGTTCGCTGAGCGGCTTTTTAGCTTGGGAATAGAAGCGGTCTTGCCGTACTCCTGCAGATAATCTCTCCAGTATGCAGCGGTTTCTTCTTTATCTTGTTCTCCGAGCCATTCAATATAACGGCTGTACGGCACCGTGCTGCCGAGCTGTACAGGCCTGTTATTTTTAAGTGAGTCATACATGCTGAAGAATTCTTTGAGGATGATGCCCAAGCACCAGCCATCCATGATGATATGGTGATGTGTCCAGACACATGTATATGTGCTGTCTCCTCTATCAAAAAGCGTGAGCCGCATTAACGGATCTTTTTGCAAGTGAAACCCTTTTTCCCGGTCCTGCTGCATAAAGTCTTCTATCAGAGCAAGCTGCTCATCATGTTTCAGGTGAGAAAGATCTTCCCTTTGTACGGTCAATTCACGGTTTGTCAGCACAACTTGCTGCGGCCCAGTGAGGTCTGGAACCTCCTTAAGGAATATGGTTCTGAAAATATCGTATCGGGAAACAAGAAGATTTAAGCTCTTTTGAAACGAATCGATACACAGGCTGCCTGTAATGGTAAACGAGGTTTGTTCCACATAGGCTTTAGAGCTGAAATCAAGCAGTGAATGAAACAGCATCCCTTCCTGCATGTACGATAACGGATAAATATCTTGGATCTGCGTTGCTTGCGTCATCAATTCCACACACCTTTTCCAAAAGTTAAAGATCTTTAACGAGATTTTCGATGCTAGATAATGCGGATGGCGTTAGTTCTTTGTTGCTGAAATCGCTCAGCGTTTTTTCTCGTTCTTTTTTCTTTGTACAATGCTCAATGATCTCAATAAGATGACTGTGAAAGCTGTCCATCAAACACTGAATTGTGTTTTCGCGGAACACCCGGGTGTATACTGCTTTGACTTGCAGGCGTCCGTCGGTTATCAAAGCATTAATATCGAGCTCATACTCTCTTTCTCTCTCCCCCGCTATTTCGTAACGAGGCTGATAAGAAGACAGTTGAAACAAATCAGAACCCTCACCTTCGCTGAATTGTCCAAGATAATTGAAGCTGATCTCAGGCTCTTTATGCTGTATGGCTCCCTTTTGTACCAATAAGCCGTAGCCCGTTCCCTTGTGCGGCACTCTTCTCAGCCTGTCCTTTGTCGCTTTGATTCTGTAACCGAGCTGATCTTCAGATGAATGCGGTGCACTCATGTCCAGAAGGATAGGATAAATAGAAGTGAACCAACCTACTGTTCGTGAAATATCAATATTCGGAACATGTCCTTCTCTTCCATGGCCCTCAGCGCTGATCACAATTTGTTCGTGTCCGCTCCATTCATAAAGCGCCATTCCTAAAGCAGTCAGCAAAAGTTCGTTGGCATCAGTACCATAGGCTTGCTGCGTTTCAAACAGCAGTTTTTTAGTCAAGTCACTGGCTAATACAAACGCAGCTGTTTCGGCACTGCTTTGATGCCTGTCCGACTCAGCCATGTCCTTAGGCAGAAAAACGTTATGAGCATCTAAAATCGTTTGCCAATATGTTATTTCTGATAACAATTGCCGGCTCCCGGCTATCTGTGCCAGACCGTTGGCATATGATAAATAAGAATCGCTTTTCGGCGGCAGATTGATCTCTGTTTGCTCCAAAGACTGTTGGTAGGCTGCAGCTAAATCTTCAAGCAGAATCCTCCAAGAAACGCCATCTACAGCGAGGTGGTGGATCGTAATCAGCAAATGGTCTCCTTCTGTGGTTTTAAACAATCCTGCTTGCAGCAAAGGTCCTTCTTTTACATTCATATTGCTTTGAAGCACGATTTCCTCAGCAGCAAATTTTTCTTCCAAGAGTGTGCCTTTTGCCTGTTCTTTTGTCCAATCTGCTAGGTGAAATCCGAACAGTTCGTTTTCAGTAATCTGAATTCCGCGATTGTACTGAACGACACGCCCGGTATGATCCTGTGTAAACACCATGCGAAGCGCGTCATGATGCTCAGTCAATTTGCGCAGCGCTTGGCGAAGCGCGTCAGCATGAAACCCCTTTTCGCTGAAAAGCATGACCGATTGGTTGTAATGATCACGAAAAGCATGACGCTGATCGAAAAAATTGCTCTGAATCGGTGTGAGATCCGCTTCACCTTCGATAGGCCTCTGTTCTGCCTGAGATATCAATGGAGTGATATGGCTGCTCAGCTCATGAACTGTTGGATAACGGAATAAATCTTGTATAGTCATGCTCCAGCCTTCAGCTGCCAGGCGGGCGGACACTTGCAGTGCTTTAATAGAGTCTCCTCCAAGCTCAAAAAAGGAGTCGTGAATACCAACTCGAGACACGCTCAGCACGTCCTCCCAAATCTGCGCTGTCATTCCCTGCAATTCGTTTACCGGTGCAGTATACGGCCGCGAGAAAGCTTCATTTGGTGCCGGTAAGGCTCTTCTGTCCAGCTTCCCGTTTAATGTCAGCGGCATAGTTTCCAAAGGAATGATATGCGCAGGAATCATATAGGCCGGCAGCATTTTCGATAAAGCACCGCGGAGAACCGTTGTATCGGCATCTGAAGGCAGAATATACGCTGCCAAACGAGCCTGTCCATTCGTATCATTTTGAACCGCAACAACCGCTTCATTGACAAGTCCGGTTTGGAGGAGCACACTTTCAATTTCTTCTGTTTCAATCCTGTACCCGTTTATTTTTACTTGATGATCCATCCGGCCAAGAAGCCTGAGAGTGCCGTTTGGAAGCCAGCAAGCCAGATCCCCTGTTCTGTACAGTCTTTCTCCGGGCACAAATGGATTTTCTGTAAATTTCTTTTCCGTTAATTCAAATTTTCCGTGATAGCCCTTGGCAACGCCGGCTCCGCCGATACAAAGCTCGCCGGCAATACCGATTGGCTGTATTTGGTCAGTCTGGCTGAGTACGTACAGTTTTACATTGGGAAGCGGGATGCCGATCGGTACGCTGTCTCCCGAATACTCTTCACCCATATTCATTTCATAGTAACTTGAATCGATCGTGGCCTCTGTGACCCCGTAACTATTGATTAAGCGCATTTTGTTTCCGAAATGGTCCGCCAGTGTTTTGAAATCATGGGCTTTCACCATATCCGAACCAAGAATAAGGATGTCTAAGTCAGGAAGACTGAGCTGGTTGCGGTAAACATATTCCATAAATGGGACAATGAGTGCCGGTGTTGACTCCATGATCGTGATACGCTGGCTGTTCATCAATGCATATAATTCAGCAGGTTCAAGCCTTGTTTCATCAGGGCAAATGACTAGTGTCCCTCCGTTGGCCAATGTTCTCGCCAAGTCTCCTGAAAAGACATCAAAGGAAAAGCTCGCCATTTGAAGCAGTCTGACAGGCATTTGATCGAGCTGATATATGCTGCGCCATGCAAGAACAGCATGAGCAAAGTTTCGGTGCGTAACGATAACGCCTTTAGGCGCACCGGTTGTTCCTGACGTATAAATGATATATGCCGAGTCCTCCGGGGCAGGAGATGAAGCAAGGTTGCATCTTTTTGCTTCATAGAAACTTTCATCATCAAGACAGATGCGAGAAATATCACCTATATCTGAGCCTGCAATCAAATGCTTTACTTCATTCTGTAAAAGAAGAATTTCAGCCCCGCTGTCTTTGAGAAGGTATTCAATCCGGGCTTTTGGATAATGAGAATCTATCGGAATATACACGCCGCCGGCTTTCATAACGGCTAAAATACCAACAATAGCATCAATGGATCGCTCCGCTAAAACAGCAACGATCGGCTGCGTCTCGGTCCCTTTTTCTTGCAGTGTGTGTGCCAGACGATTGGCTTTTTCGTTGAGATGACGATAGCTGATCTGTTTTTCACCGTCCATAACAGCAATATGCTCCGGTGTCTCTTCAGCCCTCTTTTCAAACATGCGATGAAAAACGGTATCAGTTTGAGAACATTCAACGCGGGTTTTGTTGAGTTCTATCAAAATCTTTTGTTTTTCTTTTTCGCTGAGTATATTCACTTGTGAAAGAGTTGTATTAGGATTTGACGTGGCAGCACGCAAAAATTCGGTAAAATGAGCCGTCCAGCGTTCAATTGTCGTTCTCATAAATACGTCGGTACTAAATTCCATGTCACATTTGATGACTCCATCTGATTCAGCCGCAATCAACGTCATGTCAAATACAGAAATTTGATGATTGACATTTGCAGGCCGTGCTTTTATGTCTCCAAGATTAATGTCTTGTTTGTCCATATTTTGAAGAATAAACATCGCATCAAACACTGGATTTCGGCTCATATCCCTTGTCACACTGAGCTTGTCGACAAGCTCTTCGAACGGATAATCCTGATGTTCGTAAGCTTCCAAGGCAGTCTCGCGCACTTCCTGCAAAAATTGCGCAAATGGCTTCCTGCCCTCCGGGCGTGTCCGAAGCGCCAGGGTGTTGACGAACATTCCAAGTATCGGCTCAAGGTCTTTGTGAGGACGTCCGGCAATTGGTGACCCGACGATGATGTCTTCCTGTCCGCTTAAGCGCGCCAATAACGCTGTGTAAGCTGCCAGGAGCACCATGTACAGGGTGCTTCCGTTCTCCCGTGCGAGCTTGTGAAGCCCGGCTGTGAGTTCTTGATCGAGCGTAAATGAGACTTGATCACCCGCGAAGCTTCGCACCGGCGGCCGGGCGTAATCAGCCGGCAAGTCCAGTACGGGCAGCTCGCCGTCGAGCTGCTTCAGCCAGTACGCCTCCTGCGTCTTGTACGTGTCTCCTTTTTTAAAGGCTTCCTGCCATACGGCATAGTCTTTATATTGAATGTGAAGCGCAGGTAGCTCTTGATTGGCGTACAGCTCCCCGAATTCCCGAATGAGCGTATTGATTGAAACACCGTCTGAAATAATGTGATGCATATCGACCAGTAATAGATGCCGCCCGTCTGATACCTTGACGATCCCCGCTCGGAACAGCGGAGCTTGGCTGAGATCAAACGGCTGGATAAACGCTGCCGCGGCTTCCTGTTCAGTTTGTCCGCCGAGCACAGAGGTGTGGAATGTAAACGGCACTTCGTCATGGATGCGCTGAACCGGCTCGCCGCCTGTGTCCGTTGTAAAGGACGTGCGCAGTGACTCGTGGCGTTTGATCAGCTTTTTGAATACGGCCTCCATTCTTGTAAGATCCAGCTTTCCTTCCAGCTCCAAGACTGCCGGCATATTGTAGCCTGTGCCTCCATCCTCCAGCTGCTGGAGCACATACATCCGCTTTTGGGCGGAGGAAACCGGGTAGGTCTCGCTTTTTCCTGCCGGCTTCATGGCTTCATACGGACTTTCCGTTCCTTCGCTGATGACAGAAGCCAAACCTTCTACCGTCGGATGGGCAAACACATCCTTCAGCGGCACTTGGACGCCGAATTCCTTGGCGATCCGGGAGACAAGCGCGGTGGCTTTTAAGGAATGGCCGCCCCGGTCAAAAAAGTTGTCGTGAATGCCGACAGGGCCGCTTTTCAGCACTTCCTCCCACAGCTGGGAAAGCTTCATCTCTGTCAGGTTTCTCGGCGCTGTGTAGGTTTCCCGATCTGCCGCTCCGTCAGGAGCAGGCAGCGCTTTTCTGTCGAGCTTTCCGCTCGGGGTAACCGGCCATTGTTCCATCTCGATGATATGAGCAGGAATCATATAGCCCGGCAGCAATGTCTCAAGCTGCTTGCGCACTTCATTTCTGCCGAGCCCTTCCGCATACGCACATAATTCCGCCTCGCCGCTTTCTGTACGAACAGTCACAGCCGCTTCCCGCACGCCTTCTATGCTTCTGAGCGCCGCTTCGATTTCTCCCGGCTCAATCCGGTAGCCGCGGATTTTCACCTGGTCATCCAGACGGCCGAGGAATTCAACCTGTCCGTCTGGGAGCCAGCGCGCCAAATCACCCGTTTTGTACATGCGTTCACCCGGATAAAATGGATCATCAAGAAAACGTTCTTCTGTTAATTCCGGACGATTCAAGTAGCCTCTGGCAACCCCGGCCCCGGCAATGTACAATTCTCCCGCTACGCCGACAGGCTGTACGGCTAAATGAGGATCTAATACATACAGACGCGCGCCAGGCACGGGTTTTCCGATCGGAAGGCGTAAGCGATCCTTGTCCAGCTCAGGATCACACGCGTAAAATGCCGCATCAACGGTTGCTTCTGTCGGCCCGTAGCCGTGAACCAGCGATGTCTCCGGCAGCAAAGAAGCGAAACGGGCTGCCGTATGGGGTGCCAGCGGTTCACCTCCGGCGAATACACGCTTCAGGCTTCTCGGTGCCTCTATTTCCGCTTGATCCAAAAAGCTGTTCAGCATGGCCGGAATAAAATGAGCCGTTGTAACGCCTTCCTCTCGAATGGCTTTTACCATCAATGCCGGATCTTTCTCCCAGCCGGACGGAAGCAGATAGGCCGAAGCACCTGAAAGCGTCCACCAAAACAGCTGCCAGACAGATGCATCAAAGGAAAAAGACGTTTTCATCATAATGATGTCGTCTTCCTCTAAAGGAAACTGCATCTGCATGCCGGTCAGAAAGGAAACCGCCTGGCGGTGCTCCACGGTGACCCCTTTCGGCTGTCCAGTGGAGCCCGACGTATAGATCACATAGGCGAGAGAATCGCTGTCCGTTTGATGAAGAGAGTGACTTTCAGATTCTTCATTCGCAAGAGCCGTCATATCCACTTCAAGTGTCTTTCCGGAAAAATCAGGTGCCTTTAATCCCGGCTGCGTCAGCAACAATGCTGCCCCGCTGTCTTTCAGCATATAGCTCAGCCGCTCCTCTGGATATACAGGATCAAGCGGCACATAAGCTCCGCCTGCCTTTAATACGGCGAGAACGGCTGTCAGCATGTCCGGCGACCGCTCGCTTAGAACACCGACAATGCTTTCCTTTGTGACACCATGCGCCGTAAGGCGCGCTGCCAGCCTGTTGGCGTACATGTCAAGCTGCGCGTAAGTCAGCGAACCGCCAGAAAAGCGTAAGGCCGTCCGATCCGGCGTCAAAGCCGCCTGGCGTTCAAACAGCCCGTGCAGCGTCGAAGCTGCAGGCGAAACAGCTTTCGTTCTGTTAAATTCATACAAAACTTTTTCTTTCTCACGTTTTTCTGCCATATCTAATTCTTTTATAGTACTATGCGGATTTTGAAGCGCGTTTTCCAGCAACGTAAGCAGGTGGTGCTGAATCCGTTTAATGTCCTCAAGAGAAAATAAGATATTTTGATAGTCGAAATTTAATTGAATGGCTCCAGTATCTATCCGCTCCTGTATTTGAACAGAAAGCTCGTTTGCGGTGTATCCGCTGAAATAAAGCGCCGTCTCATAGTTCAAATCATCCGCTTTTTGCCACTGAAGCGGATGGTACTGCATTGATATACCGATCAGGTTGTGTAAATCCTTGTGTTCTTTTCTTAATTCATTCACCAGCAAATTATAAGGAAATCTTTGATGGCGCATGACTGAAAGCTGTTCTCTGCCGACACTGCGTACAAAGGAAAGAAAATCGGCGTCAGAATCAACCGTTTTTCTGATTGGAAGAGAGCTGACAAACATGCCAAGCATTTCTTTCTCCGCTTTTGACCCCCTGTTTCCATAGTAGGTTCCGATTGCAAGGTCCGTTTTGGAGGTGATGCGGCTGATGCATATGTAAAATGAAGCCATAAATAAGGAGATCATACTGATTTTCTGTTCTTCGCAAAAAGCTTGGATGGTATGTGCTAGGTAAGGTGAAAGTGTGATAGTATCTCTCGATGCGGAGGTACTCTGCTTTTGTGAAGTGCTCTGTCCGGTAAGTGAGTGGTATACCGGCGGCTGTTGGTAGGTTTGCGTCCAAAACAAATGGTCTTTTTCAAAACGTGAAGATTGTAAGTACTGCCTCTCTTTTTCTATGTAGCTAATGTAGGAAGGCTCTTGCACATCGGGTATAGGCTCCCCTTTTTTGATTTTTTGATACAGATTAATAATTTGATTTCCCATCAAATTTAAAGAGATGCCGTCCATGATAATATGATGGAATTTCGCATATAGCCAAATTTCATGGGGGTGGATTCTAAGGAGATAAAATTGATACAGAGGCGAATCAAGCAGCTTAAACGGAATTCTGGCTTGATCATGAATCCATTGCTCTGTTTCTGTCATTTCAGCATTTGTAAAATCTATTATTTCAAGTGATAATTCTTTGTATTCTGCAAGATACAGACGAGGCTCTGACTCCGATTCAATTCCTTCTGTCAGCTGGAACCTGATTGCATCATTACGGGAGATTGAAAGGTTCAGAGCCAACTGAAGAGCATCAAGATCAACATCACCCCTGAATTTTACACAGGCGGTCAGATTACAGATGCTTGTACCAGGCTCCAACAGTTCAGTAAACCAAACTCTCCTTTGGGCATGAGTTAAACCATAAGTATTTTCTTTCAACGAATTCCCTCCAATTCTAATTTATAAGAGGATAAGAAACTGAAATAATTACAATAAAAAGAAATTATATGACTATATAATCCATATATGCATTATATTAACCGAATTTTTTTAAAGTACAATAAAAAATATAAAATTTTTATAACATTTTTTTGAATATAGTATTAATTATTTATTTTTCTTGATTAATTTTATTAGGATTTCGAATGTAAAGTTATGAAAGTATCGATTTTTAATAGTTCTTCATCACTAGATTTTTTCTTCATTTATTTAATTTCATATGAGGATAGGTTGAACCGTTTATAAGATATTCTCCGCCTCAGTATCAGTTACATTTCTACAATATTTAGCTGAATGTTTTAAAAACAAGCGCGATAATGTAAAAAGAAACATAAAAAAACCTGTTTTCCACGAAAACAGGTTTAGCGTTTTTATTGATTTGCCAAAATAACAGCAATTTGATCCTCAATGTCTTTGCCATCCGAGTCATCAATCAAACCGTTTAGAAGAATAGAGAAAACGAGCGTTTTTCCGCTCTTTGTTTCTGCATAGCCAGACAGAGAGCTGACAGTGCTTAACGACCCGGTCTTTGCTCTTATCTTCCCTTCTGCCGGGGTGTCTTTCATGCGGTTTCTTAGCGTCCCGCCTACCAGTCTGTCACTGTTCCCCGCTTCCGGCAGAGCATGCAGATAAGTTTGAAACCACTTTTCATCTTGGATGTCATATAACAGCTTTGTGATTTGGTCTGACGATACAGCATTGATATGAGAAACCCCGGAACCGTCCCTCAAAATAAGTGTTTTGGGATCAACGCTGAAATTCGGAAGCGTACTGTTCAGCACTTCAAGCCCTTTTTCCCAGCTGCCCTCTCCTTTTTCCGCTTTCCCCATCTCTTTTACAAGTACCTCGGCGTGTCCGTTATTGCTTAATTTCATAAAAGGAAGAAATAGCTTTGACAAAGGCATTGAGTGATGAGTGGCCAGTACGTCTGAAGAGTCGGGCGCTGTGCCCATTATGATTTTCCCTTTTACTGTAATGCCTTGGTTTTTAAGAGCCTGCTTAAATAAATCTAAAGCATATCCTGCCGGCTCCCAGACGGAAATCCACTCTTTTGTTTTGCTTGCATCAACCGGTATGCTCCCTTTAATCGTAATCGTATTGGTTCCATGTTCTCTTTCGATAGAAAGATCTTTCTTTTTTCCCGCCTCAACTGTTTTCGCCTCATTCTCAATCGCTACATAATCCGTTTTTGGTGACACTGATATTGCTGGCTTTTGTCCTTCTTTCTTTCCCGGGCTGGCTTCTATTATCACAGAGCCTGCATCATAGTCCTCATTTGGAGACGCTGTCAGTGCGGAAATTTGCGCGCCGTAATAAGTGTACTCATCACTCCATGGCAAATCAGGCGAATAGCGGATATGATCATACCATGAGTCATCGGCGACAAGATTGCCTTTTATGGACTTGATGCCGGATTTTTTCAGCTTTTCGGCCATTTGATCAAAATCAGCTGGTAAAAGTGTCGGATCTCCTTTTCCTTTCAGATAAAGGTTGCCATTCAGTTTTTGTCCTTTAAGGCGGCCGTCTGTCCGCACTTCTGTTGTGAAAGAATAATCCTCACCGAGAACAGAAAGTGCCGCGGCGGCTGTAAAAAGCTTCAAAGAAGAGGCGGGTCTCATCCGGACATCCCCTAAATGGCCGTAAATGACGTCGCCTGTTTCTGCAGAACGGACAGTAATGCCAGCCATTGCGCCTTTTAAAGCAGGTTCATTGGCTAAAATAGTTTCAATCTGCCCGGCAAGTGTATCCTGTTCTTCAGCCGCTTGTGCAGCATGATGCAAATATGGAATGGAAGCAAAGATGAAAAGCAGCAATATTACAAAACAAAGCTTCATGCTTTTTCTCATTGTCTTATCCCGCCTCTCCTGATTGGCTATCGATGATTACGCTCAATCGTGATGCTGCTTTTTACTGTCTTCTCTTCACCAGGCTCTAACACTTGTAAGCCAGTGAGTGACGAAGGGAGATCAAGGTTAACTGCGTTTGTCACCCATGTATAAGGCTCTGGGCACAAATACCCTTGTGTTCCATCAGCATTATACACAACCCAATGCTTAAATTGTTCATCCGCCTTGTAGATCATATTCAGGTGTGCATGCTGATGGTAAATGACAGCCTGATTTTCTCCCCCTCTCTTCTGATAAGAAGATAAAAAGACATCATCAAGCTGCTGCCGCAAGAGCATTCCTTCGTGCAAAGCTTCCTGATTTGGTATATCGATCAGCTTTCCGGTCGGCAATAAACGTTCATCCAATTCCCATTGCTGATCAGCAGTAAGAGAAAATAAAGAGCTCTCTTCCGGGAAAACGAAGGTCGTATGATAACCAAGCCCCCAAGGAAATGCATCCTTCCCTTTATTCATGATCGTGGCATGCTTATAAAGAGTGTTATCTTTTAAAATGTATGTCATCCGTACAACAGCATGATGCGGAAATTGTTTATAAACATGGGGAATTTCCGAAAGATCAATTTCAGTTTCTATGATCACTTCTTCGTCTGTTTGTTGCATCGTTAAGATGTCCCACTTTTTGTCATAGAGAAAGCCGTGAAGGTGATGGTGTTTATCTTTTTCATTGATATCAAAATGATACGTTCTGCCCCGGAAGGTGAACGTTCCGTCACTTATGCGGTTAGGCGGAAATAAAATGGGAATTCCATACAATGTAGGTGTGTCATGAAAGCTTTCAGTTGTTTCCGGTTCTCGTAAAAGGTGCATCTTTGTTTCTTTGTCTACGAGAGAAATGACGTTGCTGCCCCACTCAGGCACGACTATTATTTCCAAATGCTCATTACCCGCTTTGACAGCTGGTGTTCCTAAATACGTCATCTTTTCAATATAATTTGTCATGTGTACTCAACCTCTCCTTAGTTCAATGCTTATATATAAATTCAATTCAGTGTGCACTATTTCCTCCATTTTATGTTTTCCCTTTAGTCTTTAAGTAAACAAAAAACACCATTCAAAATGAACGGTGTTCTTTTGGAGTTTATTGAATCAGACGTGTAATCTGCTTCTTTTTCCAAATGAATTGATAATACCCGTAAATCAAAAGCAAACTCACGGCAAATGCTGCCGGATAGCCTACCCAAATGCCGAGTATTTCAAGATTTGTATAGTGAGACAGAACAAACGCGACCGGCACTTCGATTCCCCAGATGGCAAAAATACTGATGAGGGTCGGCCATAAAACCGTTCCGCTTGCACGCATCGTCGCAGAAATAATTTGGGCATTCCCAAACAGCAAATAGCTCCATAATGTAATCATCAAAAGCCTGTGTGCAATGTAAAGTGTATCTTTCTCGGTCAAAAATAATGCTAAAATCTGATGTGCAAAAAGATAGATAAGGAGGATCAGCACACCGCCAATGATATAATTCAGCCAAATGCCGACCCGAATGACTTGCTTTAACCGGTCAAACTCATTCGCGCCAATAGATTGAGCGGCGAAAATAGACACCGCGATCCCCAGACTGACAGCCGGCATTTGCACATAGCTGGCTACCTGGTTGACCACGCCATATGCTGCGGTTGCATCAGAGCCATAATGATTGACGAATGAAATGACCGCTATTTCCGATAGTGAGACGAGAATCATGTTAATGCTTGACGGAATACCAAGACGCAGCAGAAGCGCCAGCAATTCCTTATCCATTTTCAAATAACGCCGCACTGTCTTATCAAATTGCAGCGGGTGTTTCGTTTTCCGCAGATACACCAATAATACGATAAAGGTCACAATTGTAGAAATAACGGTTGCGTAAGCAGAGCCGTAAATGCCCAGCTTCGGCAGGCCGAACATGCCGAGAATGAAGATCGGTAAAAGTGCTATATTGATGACTGTGCTTACAATCAATGTATAAAACGGTGTCTTAGAATCTCCTGTCCCCCGCAAGAATGTGGTATAAGCAAAATATAAAAACATAAACGGCATTGCACAAAATAAGATACGCGCATAGCTGACACTGACATGAATTACATTTTCCGGCGTTCCCATGAGACGCAGAATATCTAAGGTGAATATACTGCCGATCACAGCTAACACAATTCCTAATAAAAAGGTGAATGTCAGCGTTGTTCCGACAACGGCCTTTAACCGTTCCTCATTTTTTGCCCCATAGGCTTGCCCGATAAGAATGGAACTGCCGGAACCGATGCCGATCGTAAATGAAATGAGAAGAAAAAACAGCGGGAAAAAGGATGAGACAGCTGCAAGCGCATCTACGCCAAGCCATCTGCCCACAGCGACCATCCCGACTAATTGGCCCACTGATTGCAGCACATTGCTCAGAAGGAGCGGCACTAAAAATAGTGACATTGACCGCCAAACAGATGGATTGCTCTTCTTCTTAGATACGGGATTTTCTTGTAATGTTTCCATATGAATGACTCCTTTATTTAAACTCGTTTCACTAACGTGCTCCCGTTTCTCTTGAAATGAACACGACATGCAACATGTAACTATTCACCACAGTACTTATAAAACCCTTCCCGATTCTCCTGTTTTTACACATTTTTCAATCTGCAAGAATAAACTAGCGCGATACAGCATAGTCTTTTGGTGAGATGAAAGAATAAAAAATAATTTATGCAAAAGTATTGTAATCTAAACGTAACTATTGTAACATTTGTAACATAAGAGAAAGAGATTTTAAAGGAGAGAGCCACATTGAAAAAATATCTTCTATTTTTAACCACTATTGCACTTATTCTGTCATTAAACACAAATGCATTTGCGAAAAACACATCTGGGGATTTATCACAAAAACAAGCATTGCAGCTGGCACTAACAGCAAGAGAGCATTTTTGGAATACAATGAGCGGACACAATCCAAAAGCGAAAAAAGCAGTTTGCCCATCAGGCACATTCGAGCATCAAAATCTTCAGTACGTATACATGTGCAGTGACCTTGGCACAAAAGAAAAAGCTGTGAATTACTTAACACCTATTTTCTCAAAACCAGCGATTGAAAAAGGCTTTAAAGACTATCATTTCATTGTCTCAAAAGGAAAACTGGCTGTTCCGATCGGTGACGGAGACAATCTCTTAAATTGGAAAAAATCAACCGCTAAACTCATTTCTAAAAAAGGCGGCACAGTCACATATGAATTTACCGTTCCTACTTTGGACGGATCACCTTCAGCAAAACGGAAAGTGACATTTGTAAAAGAGAATAAAAAGTGGAAAGTAAATCGCTTTGACGCAGTTATATAAGAAAAAACGCCCGAGAAAAACGGGCGTTTTTTATGTTAAGCATAAAAAAGGCAACGGACGTATCGGCCGTTGCCTTTTTGTTTTATTACGCTCTAGGAGAGATTCGAACTCCCGACCTGCAGTTTAGGAAACTGCTGCACTATCCGCTGTGCTACTAGAGCTTTTTTGATATCTATATAGTAGCTCCGATTGTCACGATTTTCAAGCGATTTGATTTACAGCCCTCCAAATACCTTATAAGCAGCTCTTGTTGTATCTTCATCGATTCCAATATAACGCATTGTAATTGAAGGTGATGAATGATTAAGGATCCTCTGCAGCTCAGCGATATCTTTTGTCCGCTGGTAGAAATGATAGCCAAATGTTTTCCGGAGCGTATGGGTCCCTATTTCCTCAAGTCCGCACGCTTCGGCTGCCTCTCTTAAAATTCTGTATGCCTGAATGCGTGAAATTGGCTTTCTGGTTCGTACAGATTTAAAGAGGTATTCATTTTCTTTCATATCTTTCGTATACTCGTATATTTCTGCTTTCAAAGATTCTAAAATGAGAATCTTCCTTTTCTTTTTTGTTTTGCTTTCAGTCGCCCATAAATGGTCTTTATTTCTGACATCTTTCACTTGAAGCGGCAAAATATCAGAAATTCGGAGCGCGCTGTTAATGCCGAAAATAAACAAAAAATAGTCACGCTTGTTTTTGCTGCGTAAATACTGTTTTACATCTTGAATTTTCTCTAAACTGCGGATCGGCTGTACAATATGCATCAAAAAACTCCTTAAAAACCGTTATGTAACGTTTTGAGGTCTATGTTACTATTATAGCGGAAAAACGTTGAATGTCAAAGTTCGGTGGCATTTATGTAACATAATATACATAGTGTTACATAAGCAGAAAAAAGATCTCTTGAAACGCCCTATCCTCTGAAATGACATTTACAGGCTCATATAAAGCTTTTTTGACTCCTGAGACAAATCACTCTGACCCTTTCCGAAAAAGCCCTTAAAACGCAATATGACGCTTTTCTTTTCGAGATGCTCACAAAAAAATATGCAAAAAAAGACACAATTTGAAATTGTGTCCTAGTCTTCATCCTTTACATCTATATCTTCCGGAATCGGTTCATTTAATATTTCCTGCACGAGCGCTTTATAATTTTCCAGCTGTTCGAGATGCGTTTTGAACTGTCCCTTATAAATCAAAAATTGCTCACCGTCATGAACGGCCCTGATTTTACCTTCGAGCACCAAACTTTTAATATAATCCTCTGAAAGATTTGCATATTCTGCTGTTTCTTTAATCGTTAAATACATATAGCATTCCTTTCTTAATCCGTATGCTGTTTCTACTATAGCACATGACTCACCCCAATATAATCAATTTCACACAGAAATAAGGCCGGATGATATAGATAATATACCATTTGTCACTTGTGAAACCGCTGTATTTTTTTTACGCTAAGATTGTAACATAACAGCTTAATAGGAGGGAGAACATGAAAAAAACGTGGAACGTCTGTTTAGCAGCCCTGCTTAGTGTTCTGTTAGTCGCTGGAAGTGCTCCATTTCACGCGGAAGCTAAAAAGCCGCCCAAAGGCTATGACGAGTACAAACAAGTAGATGTAGGCAAAGACGGAATGGTTGCCACTGCGCATCCTCTCGCTTCAGAGATCGGAGCTGACGTCCTGAAAAAAGGCGGAAATGCCATTGACGCGGCGGTTGCCATTCAGTTTGCGCTTAATGTCACAGAACCGATGATGTCAGGTATTGGCGGCGGCGGTTTTATGATGGTGTATGACGGAAAAACAAAAGATACAACGATCATTGACAGCCGTGAACGCGCTCCCGCAGGCGCAACTCCGGATATGTTTCTCGATGAAAACGGCAAAGCGATACCTTTCTCCGAACGTGTCACAAAAGGTACTGCCGTTGGTGTTCCGGGTACACTGAAAGGGCTGGAAAAAGCATTGGATAAATGGGGAACCCGTTCGATGAAACAATTAATTTCCCCCTCTATTAAACTCGCTGATAAAGGCTTTCCGATTGATTCAGTGTTAGCAGATGCGATTTCTGATTATCAGGAAAAATTATCACGGACTGCCGCTAAGGATGTATTTCTGCCGAATGACGAGCCGCTTAAAGAAGGCGATACGCTCATTCAAAAAGATCTGGCCAAAACCTTTAAGCTCATTCGTTCGAAAGGCATAGACGCCTTTTACGAAGGCAGATTTGCCAAAGCCCTTTCTGATACTGTTCAGGATTTTGGGGGATCAATGACCGAAAAAGATTTAGAAAATTATGACATTACAATTGACGAACCAATTTGGGGAGAATATCAAGGCTATCAAATCGCAACGACTCCTCCTCCAAGCTCTGGCGGCGTTTTCTTGCTGCAAATGCTAAACATTCTCGATGATTTTAACCTTTCACAATATGATATCCGCTCATGGGAAAAATACCATCTGCTCGCTGAAACCATGCATTTGTCTTACGCTGACCGTGCGGCTTATGCAGGCGATCCCGAATTTGTAAATGTTCCTCTCAAAGGTTTGCTTCACCCCGACTATATAAAAGAGCGCCAGCAATTAATCAGTTTAGATGAAGTCAACAAAAAACCAAAAGCCGGTGATCCTTGGAAATACGAAGAAGAAACCGCAAACTATAAGCAAGTCGAACAGCCGAATGATAAAGTAGACGGCCAAACGACACACTTTACCGTCGCAGACCGGTGGGGCAATGTTGTTTCCTATACAACAACAATTGAACAGCTGTTTGGCACAGGCATTATGGTTCCTGATTACGGCGTCATTTTAAACAATGAACTAACAGATTTTGATGCGGTTCCAGGCGGAGCCAACGAAGTTCAGCCGAACAAGCGGCCATTAAGCAGCATGACTCCGACGATTTTGTTTAAAGATGACAAACCAGTTCTCACCGTCGGATCTCCTGGAGGGGCAACGATTATTTCTTCCGTGCTGCAAACCATCCTCTATAATATAGAATATGGAATGGAATTAAAAGCAGCGGTTGAAGAGCCGAGAATTTACACAAACAGTATGAGCTCCTACAGATACGAAGACGGAGTTCCAGAGAATGTACTCAGCAAATTAAAAGACATGGGCCATAAATTCGGCACAAGTCCAGTGGACATCGGAAACGTGCAAAGCATTTTTATCGACCGTGAAAACGGCACCTTCAAAGGAGTAGCCGATTCAAGCAGAAACGGCGCAGCGATCGGAATTAATTTAAAACATAAATAAAAAAAAAAAAACTGTACTCATTTTTGCCGAGTACAGTTTTTTTGCTGTGAACGATTAATCTTGTCTATGGTCCTCGCAAACTCCTTAACGGTCGGTATGAATACCTTTCAATATAACATCCAGACATGTGCCAGATAACAATTCGAAACACATAAAGGTTTGATCAGCTAATCAATTCATAGACCTTAAAGCTTCTTTGTTTTTTGAAAACAGTCTCTCCAGCTTACGAAAACAAAAATCTATCCCGCATCCCCTGCTATTGTTGAATCTTCTCTTCTTGATTAGACTGATGGGATCAATTTGGTTTCGTTCAATTCTGCAATAAACCGCTGAAATGCACTGGTCATAAAAAAGTCTTTTCTGTAAATAAACACGATCGTCATATCCTGATATGATGCGGGAAGCTGGTGAACGTACAACCTTTGGCGATGGACAGAGCAGGCAATGGCCGACTTTGGCAGCAGCGCCGTTCCCAAACCAGCGGAAACTCCTCTGATAACGGCTTCCAATGTGCCAAATTCTATGATTTTTTGCTGTCGAATACCTGCTTCCTCCAATAATCTTTTGACCCTATCGCGATGAGAGCAGCCGGTTCCAAAAAAGAGCATCGGCAGCCGTAGCATGTCCTCTATCGCCCCTTCCTCCGGTGAAATCAACACCAATTCCTCATGGGAAACAGGAATTTGTTTGATATCCGTGTATTCAACAGGACCGTACACAAAAGCGCCATCCACCTTATGATCTAGAACTTGTTGAACCAAGCTGTGCGTATCACCTGTGTTCACTGATAAATCAACTTCAGGAAAACGTCTGAGGAATGAAGCTGCATGTTCAGGCAGGTGAGTGACCGCTGTTGTTTCCAATGTTCCAAGCCGCAACGGCCCTTTTGGATGCTGACTTAACTGCGCTGATTTCTCAGCTTCGTCTAATAATGATAAAACTTGATCTGCGTATTGTAATAGGTTTTCCCCCGCAGCCGTTAACTTCATTCCACGATTTGTCCGGTGAAATAACTTAATATTCAGATCTGTCTCAAGCTTATGGATTCTGGCTGTTACATTAGATTGAACATAATTCAGCTGCCGGGCTGCTTTTGTTATACTTCCTTCACGGGCAACAGCCCGGAATATCTTTAATTCTCCGCTTTCCACACGCTGTCACCTTCTTGCTATGATTAAAAGTGATACCGGCAATCATTTTTGTTCATTTTACCTGAAGAAAACCGCTGTGTAAAATATGTGAAGATCATAGATTACGAGGAATATAGGAGGCAGACGGCATGAAAGCGGTTATTCATAACGGAAAAAGCGGACTTCGGGGGTTAGCGTATCAGGACATCCCTTCTCAAAATCCCGGATACGGAGAAGTGAAAGTAAAGTTGAAAACGGCGGGATTAAATCATCGGGACCTGTTTCTCATGAAAAATAAAACTGAACAAGATCCTGAGTTTATTCTGGGCTCTGACGGTGCTGGCATTATTGAAGCGGTCGGTGAAGGTGTAGATAATCTGGCTGTTCAAACAGAAGTGGTGATTTTACCGACTTTGAATTGGGAAGTAACAGATGATGTACCTCCTGTTCCGGATATTTTGGGAGGCCCTTCAAACGGAACACTTGCTGAATATGTGATCATTCCTTCACAAAACGCAATGAAAAAACCTTCTTATCTATCCTGGGAGGAAGCAGGCGTGTTGCCATTATCAGCTCTGACCGCATATCGAGCACTTTTTACAAAGGCCCAATTAAAAAAAGGCGAGCATATTTTGATACCCGGAATTGGAAGCGGTGTTGCAACCTACGCGCTAGTAATGGCTAAAGCGATTGGAGCAACTGTAAGTGTAACTTCTCGAAGCGAGGAAAAAAGAAAAAGAGCAATACAATTAGGCGCTGACCACGCTTTTGACAGTTACAGCAATTGGTCTGAACATCTTCAAGGACAAAAAGCTGATGTCATTCTCGATAGCATAGGGCCGGCCCTCTTTTCAGAATACTTTGATCATGTTAAACCGAACGGCCGTATTGTCAGCTTTGGTGCAAGTTCGGGTGATAATCTCAGTTTTCCGCTGCGTTCTTTATTTTTTTGCAAATCAATATATTGGGAACGTCAATGGGAAGCCGTGATGAATTCCGTGAAATGCTGCATTTCATGGAAAAACATAAACTTCGGCCCGTGCTTGACCGGACATATCCTATAGAACAAGCACATGAAGCATATACCAGAATGCAGGAAGGCAGCCAGTTTGGGAACATCGGGATCACAATAGATTAAAAAAGAAACCGACTGACAAACAGTCGGTTTCTTTTTTTATATAATCCCCTTTATTTACGGCAGAACTGAACTCCCCATCAAATATCGGTCAACTTCACGCGCCACTTCACGACCTTCATTAATCGCCCATACAATTAAACTTTGGCCTCTTCTTGCATCCCCTGCGGCGAAAACACCATCGATATTTGTTTTATAATCCCCATATGCTGCGCTGATTTTGTTGTTATTAGAATCAACACCAAATTGTTTTAAAAGCGGCTGTTCTGTGCCTTCAAAGCCGATAGCGATAAAGACGAGCTGAGCAGGCCATACTTTTTCAGTTCCAGGCAGTTCACGGAACTCGTATTTTCCATGCTCATTTTTCACTTTCTCCATTTGAATCGTATGGAGCTCTTTCAATTTGCCGTTTTTATCGGCAACCAATTTTTTTGTTTGGATCGAATATTCTCTCGGATCTCTTCCGAATTTTGCTTCTGCTTCTTCATATGCATATTCAAGCGTAAAGACGTGCGGCTGTTCAGGCCACATATTATCATTTGTGCGAGCCGGAGGAAGTTTCGGGTGTTTGCCGAATTGGTGCACGCTTTTGGCTTTTTGGCGCAAAGCGGTAGCCACACAGTCAGCTCCTGTGTCTCCGCCTCCGATCACGATAACATCTTTCCCCTTCGCATCAATGAATCGCTTGTCTTTAAAGTTAGAATCTAAATAGCTTTTTGTAGCAAGCGTCAAGTAATCCATTGCGTAGTGAACACCTTTTGATTCGCGTCCCTCGATTAACAGATCCCGCTGTTTTTGAGCACCTGTGCAAAGGATTACGGAATCAAATTGCTCTTTCAGCTCATCAGCCGTTATATCAACGCCAATTTCCGTATTTGTAACAAAATCGATTCCTTCTTGCGTCAGCAACTTAATGCGGCGTTCGACAATTCCTTTTTCAAGTTTCATGTTTGGAATGCCGTAAGTTAAAAGTCCGCCCGCTCTGTCTGCGCGTTCAAATACAGTAACAGAATGTCCAGCTTGGTTCAACTGGTCAGCACTCGCAAGTCCGGCTGGGCCCGACCCAACGATGGCGACTTTTTTGCCTGTTCGTTTTTTCGGAATTCTAGGCTGAATCCAGCCATTCTCAAACCCTTTATCAATAATGGTCCGTTCAATATTCTTAATCGATACGGCCGGGTCGGAAATCGCTAGTGTACATGACCCTTCACAAGGAGCGGGACAAACCCGCCCTGTGAATTCAGGAAAGTTGTTTGTTTTTACAAGCCGTTCTAATGCTTCTTTCCATCTGCCTCGGTAGACAAGATCGTTCCATTCAGGAATTAAGTTGTAAATCGGACAGCCGGATGTAAATCCGTTAATGTCAGCACCGATCTGGCAAAACGGTGTACCGCAATCCATACACCGCGCCCCCTGCCGTTTCGACGCTTCTTCTGAAAAAGGAGCAGAATATTCCTTCCAGTCCTTTAAGCGAGTGAGAGGGTCTCGCTCAGCTGGTTTTTCTCGTTTGATTTCCATAAATCCAGTTGGTTTCCCCATGTTCCTCTCCCCTTCCTTACTGTACTACCGCTTGTTTTTGTCCCGCCGGCGCTTTTTTCTGCTTTGGTTTCGTATTGGCTTCAAACGCGTACATGACGGCTTCTTCCTCAGATAAGCCCGCAGCTTTTTGCTCTTCGATGCTCGCAAGCATTTGTTTATAGTTTTTCGGAATCACTTTAATGAATGTTTTCACGCTGTCTTCCCACTGTTCAAGCAGGTCTGCTGCTTTTTGGCTGTTTGTATATGCAGCATGCTTTTCAAGCATTGCTTTAACTTGTTGAATTTCTTTTTCATCTTCTAATGACTCAAACAAAATCATTTCAAGGTTGCATTTGCGTTTAAATGCTTTTACATCTTCGGCCAATACATACGCGATTCCGCCGGACATACCAGCCGCGAAGTTTTTGCCGACATCACCCAGTACGACAACACTTCCGCCTGTCATGTATTCACAGCCGTGATCACCGATGCCTTCAACAACAACATTCACACCGCTGTTCCGAACGGCAAAGCGTTCACCTGCACGGCCGTTAATATATGCTTCTCCGCTCGTCGCGCCATAGAATGCTACGTTGCCGATAATTACATTATCATGTGATTCGGAGTTGAATCCTTCCGGTGATTTGACGATGATTTTTCCGCCAGACAGACCTTTTCCGACGTAGTCATTTGAATCTCCGTCTAAATAAAGCGTCATGCCTTTTGGAACGAACGCTCCAAAGCTTTGGCCGGCTGATCCTGTGAATTGCAGCTTAATCGTATCTTCCGGAAGTCCTTCTTCACCGTAACGTTTCGAAATTTCACTGCCTGTTACAGTACCTGCTACACGGTTTGTATTATTGATTTCGACTGAAATATCAGCTTCTTTTCCCGATTCGATGGCAACTTTTACAGCAGGAAGAATCGTTGTGATATCGAGCGATTGATCAATTTTATGGTTTTGCGGCGTTTGGAATGTCCGTACGCCTTCCGGCTGATAAAGAAGTGTGGACAAATCAAGCTGGCTCGCTTTCCAATGCGCCTTTGCCCGCTCACTCACGTTAAGTGCGTCAGTGCGGCCGATCATTTCATCGAACGTTTTAAAACCTAATGCAGCCATGTATTCACGGACTTCTTCAGCAATAAACAACATGTAGTTCACAATATGATCAGGATCTCCCATGAACTTTTTGCGAAGTTCAGGATTTTGAGTCGCTACCCCGACAGGACATGTATCCAAATGGCAGGCGCGCATCATAACACAGCCGAGAACAACTAACGGAGCAGTTGCGAAACCGAATTCTTCGGCGCCGAGCAATGCGGCCATGACGACGTCGCGGCCTGTCATAAGCTTTCCGTCTGTTTCTAATACAACACGATCACGGAGTCCGTTCAGCATTAAGGTTTGGTGCGCTTCTGCAAGGCCAAGCTCCCACGGAAGCCCTGTATGTTTAATGCTTGTTTTGGGTGAAGCACCTGTACCTCCGTCGTAACCGCTGATAACGATGACATCTGCAGTTGCTTTAGCAACACCTGCAGCGATCGTTCCGACACCAGCTTTTGAGACCAGCTTCACGCTGATTCTTGCATCACGGTTCGCATTTTTTAAATCGTGAATCAGCTGGGCTAAATCCTCGATTGAATAAATGTCATGGTGCGGAGGCGGTGAAATCAATCCGACCCCAGGTGTTGATCCGCGGACATCGGCAACCCAAGGATACACTTTATTGCCTGGCAGCTGTCCGCCTTCTCCCGGTTTTGCGCCTTGCGCCATTTTAATCTGCAGCTCATCGGCGTTGACTAAGTAATGGCTTTTTACACCGAATCGTCCGGATGCAATTTGTTTGATCGCGCTTCTTCTGTCATCGCCGTTTTCATCAGGCACAAAGCGTTTTGGATCTTCTCCGCCTTCACCGCTGTTGCTTTTTCCGCCCAAGCGGTTCATCGCAATCGCTAATGCTTCGTGTGCTTCCTTGCTTAATGATCCAAATGACATCGCACCTGTTTTAAAACGTTTGACAATCGATTCAGCAGATTCTACTTCCTCCACTTTTAGAGGCTTGCGGTTTTCGTCAAATGAGAACAAGTTTCGCAGGAATCCGATTCGTTCTTCATCTGCCGCT
Source organism: Bacillus sp. 2CMS4F (assembly GCF_023161785.1). Lineage (NCBI taxonomy): Bacteria > Bacillati > Bacillota > Bacilli > Caryophanales > Bacillaceae > Bacillus > Bacillus sp. 2CMS4F. Next base: position 20,615 of record NZ_JALNTO010000001.1, on the reverse strand, counting down.
TTCGTATATTGTTTAAACAGATTGTAATCATTTCTGCGGCACGCCCATTGCAAGGTATGAATCGTTTTCGGGTTAAATGCGTGATGCTCCCCGCCGTTTCTCCATTGGAAGTCACTTCCCGGTTCGAGCGTTTTGCTGTAGTCATCTTTATACGCTTCCTGGTGGCGGCGCTGCGCCTCTGCCGCAATGGTATTTAAGTCAATGCCGCCGAGCTGTGATGCTGTTCCCGTAAAATAACGGTCAATCACGTCACGGCTGATTCCTACCGCTTCAAAGATTTGGGCGCCCCTGTAGCTCTGTACAGTAGAAATCCCCATCTTCGACATCACTTTTACGACACCTTCGGTAATGCTTTTTCCATACTTGCTGACTGCTTCTTCATAGCTGATATCCAAGCGGCCTTCGTCAATTTCCTGTTTATAGGTCGCATATGCTAGATAAGGATTGACAGCATCGGCTCCATAGCCGATTAGAGCTGCAAAGTGATGAACTTCACGTGCTTCTCCCGATTCAACGATAATGCTGACTTTCGTGCGCAATCCTTTTCGGATTAAATGCTGGTGCAGTGCGCTGACTGCTAACAGCGGCGGAATTGGCGTTAACTGCTCATTCATTGCTCTATCGGACAAAATCAAAAGACTGACGCCTTGGCTGATTGCTTTCTCAGCTTGGGTGAACATGTCTTTTAACCCGCGTTCAAGATCTTCTGAAAACAGCACATTCATTTTTTGGCTTCTTAAATCAGGATGGACGATGGTTTTCAGCGCATAAAACTGCTCATTTGATAACACGGGTGTATACAGCTTGATTCGGCGGACGTTTCGTTCATTCGGATGAAGGAGGTCGCCTTCTGCTCCGAGCCAAGTCATTGTTGAAGTCACGAGCTGCTCGCGAATCGCGTCAATCGGCGGGTTGGTAACCTGTGCAAACAATTGCTTAAAATAGTTAAACAGCGATTGCGGGCGATCAGACAAAACAGCAAGCGGCGAATCGTTCCCCATTGAGCCGAGAGGATCTTTTCCTTCTACAATAACAGGAATTAAATATTTTTGAATATCCTCATATGTGTATCCAAACGCTTTCTGACGCGTAAGAAGATCCGCGAACTGCTCTTCCTCTCTTGTTTCCGGATCAGGATTCACTTGCACAAGCTCTTCCTCAAGCCATTTTTGGTACGGATATTCAGTTGCGATTTGTGTTTTTACTTCTTCATCAGAAATGATGCGGCCTTCTTCCAGGTCAATTAAAAGCATTTTTCCTGGTTCGAGGCGGTTTTTATATAAAACGTTTTCCTGTTCAACCTCAATAACGCCGACCTCAGATGAGAAAATAATATAATCATCCTTTGTCACATAATAACGGGCCGGACGTAAACCATTTCGGTCGAGTATTGCGCCGATTTGTTTTCCGTCAGTAAATGAAATGGCAGTCGGACCGTCCCAAGGCTCCATTAATGAGCTGTGATACTCATAAAACGCTCTTTTTTCTTTAGACATGTGCGTATTTTCTGTCCATGGCTCAGGAATCAGCATCATCGCCGTATGTGCCGGCTTGCGTCCCGCCATAACGAAAAACTCAAATGCGTTATCTAAAATGGAAGAGTCACTGCCGTCAGCATTCAGAATCGGAAGAATTTTATTGAGATCCTCACCAAAACTTTCAGATACAAATTGCTGTTCACGAGCTCTCATCCAGTTGATATTTCCTCGAAGGGTGTTAATCTCACCATTGTGAACCAAATAACGGTTTGGGTGAGCTCTTTCCCATGTAGGGAAGGTATTAGTGCTGAAGCGTGAATGAACTAGTGCAAAAGCGGATACGAATGCCTCATCTTGCAGATCGGAATAAAACGCATCAACCTGTTCAGGTGTTAAAAGGCCTTTATAAACAATAGTTTGGCTTGAAAGACTGGCAAAATAAAAATCTAGACCTTCCGTTACTCCCCAGTTTTCAGCCTGTTTACGAATGACATACAATTTTCGCTCAAAGCACAAATCATCCTTCAGGTCAGAACTTGCGCCAATGAATACTTGACGGACAAACGGACAGCTTTTTTGTGCTACTGTTCCGATTTTTCCGACATTTATAGGTACAGTTCTCCATCCAAGCACAACTTGGCCTTCCTGTTCAATCAGTGCATTGATTTGCTTTTCGATTTTTTTTCTTTCATCTTCCTTCTGCGAGAAAAAGACCATTCCTACCCCGTAACGTCCTTTTTCCGGCAGATTGATGTCTTTGCACTCTTTCTTAAAGAAAGCATCAGGGATTTGAACCAGTAAGCCGGCGCCGTCTCCCGTATCCGGATCACTGCCTTGACCTCCTCTGTGGTCGAGCTGGCAAAGCATCTGCAGCCCCTGTTTGACGATGTCATGTGTCGCCTTGCCTTTTAAGTGCGCATATAGGCCGATTCCGCATGCATCATGTTCAAATTCAGGACGGTAGAGACCTTGAGCTTTTGGCATTTGATTGTAAGTCATAATTCCTCTCCCCCGATCAGTTTCCGATAATACCGGTCATAAAATCTAACAACTCTAATATTATTGTAGGTTTTCAAAACGATATAAACAATATATAATTTAGATCAAAAGAATCTCAAAATGAGATAGATGGATGTGAGACTTACATGGAGCTGCGCCAACTGCGTTATTTTATGGAGGTTGCTGAACGGGAACACGTTTCAGAAGCCGCTGATTATCTGCATGTGGCCCAATCAGCAATCAGCAGACAAATTGCAAACCTTGAAGAAGAATTAAATGTTACTTTATTTGAGCGTGAAGGGAGAAATATCAAACTCACACCGATTGGAAAAGAATTTTTAATTCATGTCAAAACAGCGATGAAAGCCATCGATTATGCTAAAGAACAAATTGATGAGTACCTTGACCCGCATCGCGGAACCGTAAAAATCGGCTTTCCTACAAGCCTCGCCAGTCAGCTTCTGCCGACTGTCGTTTCGGCATTTAAAGAAGAATATCCGCACGTAGAGTTTTTGCTGCGCCAAGGCTCTTATAAGTTTCTGATTGAAGCTGTCAGAAACCGCGATATCGATTTAGCGTTATTAGGCCCGGTGCCGACGAATTTTCCAGACATAGCAGGAAATATTTTATTCACGGAAAAAATTTATGCGCTTGTACCTTTAAATCATCCGCTCGCCAAACAAAAAACGGTCCATTTAATCGATTTGCGCAACGATCAATTTGTGTTGTTTCCGGAAGGATTTGTGCTCAGAAAAATGGCGATTGACTCTTGCAAACAAGCCGGGTTTGCCCCTCTTGTCTCTACAGAGGGTGAGGATTTGGACGCTATCAAAGGATTGGTGTCCGCAGGTATGGGTGTCACCCTTCTGCCGGAGAGCACTTTTGCTGAAACGACACCCCGATTTACTGTGAAAATTCCAATTGAGTTTCCTCAAGTGAAACGGACTGTCGGGATTATTAAGCCGAAAAACAGAGAGCTTGCACCGTCAGCGCAGGATTTTTATGAGTTTGTCATTCAGTTTTTCTCGAAATTGGAACAGTATCAATAAAAAAGAACCCGAGCTTCTCTGGAGAAGTTCGGGTTTTTTGTTCCCGTGTATTTCTTCTATTAATATACAGGCAAAGATAAATCCACATGGCATACAAACGCTTCTGGATCAATCACCGCTTTGTTTTTCATGCCTTTATTTTTTTCGGGTGTCTCAAGCTGCGAGGAAGAATAATTGACGATCCCGAGGCCGATGTCTTCACCATGAGAATCAGTAAGGCGGACAACAGCACCGCTTTTAAATTTTCCTTTAATCTCCCTTACACCATCTGGGTATATACACGACTGACCGTCAGCTATTTGGCCGGAACAGTCATCTGATAAAACAATTTCACCTTCTGGTCCGGAATTAAAAGCGATCCACTGCTCTTTTTGATTCAACGGAAGCGTTCCCTCAGCTTCAAAATAGGTGCCTTCCGCCTCTCCATGAACAGCTTGATATAATATATCTGCAGCGTCCGCCTGGCCAAGAAATCCTTTTATGCCGGATGCCATCACAATTTTAAACGCATCCAGTTTGGACCGCATGCCTCCGGTGCCGACCTCGCTGTCTGTATCGCCTGCACACGCTTCAATTTCCGGTGTAATCTCACTGACTCGCTGCACCCTTTTCGCTTTTGGATTATTTCGCGGATTGCCGTCATATAAACCGTCGATATCCGATAAAATCACAAGCAAATCCGCATCGATTAATCCGGCGACTTTGGCCGCGAGTGTATCATTATCGCCAAACTTAAGCCGATTGACGGTCACTGTGTCATTTTCGTTAATTATCGGGATAATACCGCGTTCGAGCAGTACATTCATCGTGTTCCGAACATTATGATATCGATATTCATCAGAAAAGTCGCTTCTTGTAATTAAAATTTGGGAAGCCACATAACCGTGGGCCAAAAACAGCTTTGAATAAGCCTCCATCAGCAACCCTTGACCGATTGAAGCAGACGCTTGTTTTTCAGGCAGATTTTCTGGTCGCTGAAGAAATCCGAGCTTGCGATATCCTGCAGCTACTGCGCCGGAAGACACCAGGATGACTTCATATCCGGCGTCTTTTAGTTTGGCGACCTGGTCCACTAAAGCTTCCAGTTTGCGAATGCTGATTTCTCCATGAAGACTTGTCAATGAACTGCTGCCGATCTTCACGACAACTCTTTTCATTTCTGTTTCAGACGTCACTTTATCACTCCTGTTTTATAGCGGTGCCGCTGTTTTTTCGATATCATCGCTGATTTCCTTTGAACGCTTAGCCGCATGTTTAATGGCTTGAGAAATGGCTTCTCCTCCGCCGTTCTTCTTCAAGGCCTGCAATCCGGCAGCAGTCGTTCCATTTGGCGAGGTGATATTATCTCTCAGCACCTCAGGCTGTTCTCCTGTCTCCATCAGCATTTTTGCAGCACCCAAGAGTGTCTGTGCACCGATGCTTCGTGATAAATGTTTATCAAGGCCCGCTTCCTCGCCTGTCTTTTCGATGAATTCCATTAAATAATAAAAATACGCAGGGCCGCTGCCGGCAATTCCCGTGAAAATGTCCATTTGATTTTCCTGGATTGTATACACTTCACCCATACAGCCGAGCAAAGCCGCCGTCAGTTTTTCTAAATCATCTGTTACATGCCTGCCAAGTGCGATGGCAGTTGCAGAAGCGCCGATCATACTTGATGTGTTAGGCATTACTCTGACAACCGGCTGTTGATTATGCAATGATTGTTCAATATAAGAGGTGGTTATGCCGGCTAGCACCGACAAAATTAATTGATGGGGTTGGATGCGTGTTTTTAATGATGACAGAGCGCTTTCGGCATCTTTTGGCTTCATCGCCAAAATGAGCACATCCATGTCTTCAATACATAAGTGATCCGGCGCCACGCCTTTGATTCCATATTGAAGTTCAAGCTCAGCTAATCGCTCTGTATTGCTGCGGTTTGTAACGCAGATGTTTTGTTTTGGGATTTTATTGGCACGAACGATACCTGATATCATTCCTTCCGCCATAGATCCGGCTCCGATAAAAGCTACTTTTTTTTGATCAAAGATCGGTAACATCTCCTTTGTTCGCTTTTTTGTTCGTATTTTCACACGTTTAAAATGTTACCACGTGAGGAAATGATGTCAAGTTTGAAGGTCACTATTGATTTGTATTGTTTCATTTCGACAAATATGTATAATGAAAAACAGAAAACACCCGATACTCGTGACTATGCCGGGTGTTTTCTATGTTAAAAATTATCTGACAGTGCTTTTTCAATCAGTTTCTTGCAGCGATCCAGCTCTACTTTCAGCTGTTTTTTATACAGCTTGGCTGCCTCGTAATCTTTAAATTGATAGAGGACCACTTCTTGGAGCTTAGCCCCTTCTTTCTTTACTTTGATTTGTTTTAATATCCCATCATCAAGAAGCTCATGCAAAGACCGGTAAACTTCTGTATGGTTTGGTTTAAAACCAATCTCTTTAAATTCTGATCGAAGCACTTCCAGAAGCTTTAACCCGTAAAGTCTTTTCTGCTCAGTCATGGTAATCATATAAAGCTTCAAAAACGCGCGCTGCTTGACTAAAAATCCAGTGGAACTTCTTTTTTCTTCTTTCATCGGTCTGCACCCCTTCTCTGTAAACTGAGAACACCATGTACTAAATATTCAATTTTTTCCTGTTGTTCTCCTTCTTCTATTAATAACATGATAATCAAGTTATTTTGTGTTTGGTGTTTGTATGGCTGGAGGGAATAAAAAAAGATAAAATGAACATTTAGTACATAGTTTGTTTGGTTCATTATAACTTGTTTTCACTATGATCTTCAATTTAAAACTATTGTCCGGTTTACATTTTCTTCAATATATGTCCGTTGAATTGAAAAACAGCCTTTGATAACGTATCGATAAAGGAGATGATAAAATGACAAAGCAAACAGCGTGCCCTGCCAAAGAAGAACGTTACGCCAACTTGATTCCCATGAAAGAATTACAATTCGAAAAGGATCGTCTTTTCCCCTTCCCGATTTATGAAAAGCTTCGGAAATCGTCTCCTGTCCGCTATGACAAACAGCGTGATTGCTGGGATGTTTTTAAGTATGATGACGTTCAATTCGTCCTGAAAAATCCCAAACTTTTTTCATCCAAACGCGGCATACAGGCAGAAAGCATTTTAACAATGGACCCTCCGAAACATACCAAATTACGTGCACTCGTCAACAAATCGTTTACTCCAAAGGCAGTGAAACGAATCGAAACCCGCATAAAAGACGTTACAGCATTCCTCTTACAGGAGGCCCGGCAAAAAGACACAATCGATATGATAGATGATATAGCAGGCCCCCTTCCTGTTATTATCATTGCTGAAATGCTTGGAGCACCGATTGAAGACCGGCACATCATCAAAACATACTCCGACGTGCTCGTTGCCGGAGCGAAGGACAGTTCAGACAAATCTGTCGCTGACATGGTTCAAAAACGCCGGGACGGCCACGCTTTCTTAAGTAACTATTTTAGAGACATTCTATTAAAACGACGAGCCCAGCCAAAAGAAGATTTGATTACGATGCTTTTGCAGTCAGAAGTCGATGGAGAGTATCTAACAGAAGAGCAGCTGCTCGGTTTTTGCATTCTTCTTCTTGTCGCTGGAAACGAAACGACTACTAATTTGATCGCGAATGCTGTTCGCTATATCACGGAAGACACAGCCATGCAACAACAGATAAGACAGAATACAGACTATGTGCCTAATATAATAGAAGAAACGCTACGCTATTATCCGCCTGTTCAAGCCATCGGACGAGTTGCAGCAGAAGATACAGCGCTTGGCGGAGCATTTATAAAGAAAGGATCTTCCGTTATCAGCTGGGTCGCGTCAGCCAATCGGGATGAAGCTAAATTTTCTGAACCTGATCGTTTTATCATTAACCGTCCCTCCTATCCCCATCTCAGCTTTGGGTTCGGAATTCACTTTTGCCTCGGCGCACCATTGGCCAGGCTCGAAGCAAAAATCGCTCTTTCCTCCCTCTTGTCTATGTCAGCTTATATTAAAAAAGCTGATGATGAACAGAAACTCGAAGCGGTACCAAGTCCTTTCGTGTTTGGTGTTAAACATTTACCTGTGCGGATTGAATTCAAATAAAAAAAGCCTGTCGCTAGACAGACTTTCGTTTTACGGATTTGTTGACCACAATCCTGCAGATTTAATGAAAATACGCGGATCTAATTTCAATTGAGCCACCATATATTCAGCCAGATCCTCAGGCTGCATAACCTTTTCAGGATTGCCGTCTGTCAGGTTCAGTTCAATCGACATATCACTTGCGACAGTGCTCGGCGTTAACGCGCTGACTCTGATATTATGCTTTCTCACTTCTTGCATGAGAGATTCCGTTAACCCAAGAACAGCAAATTTGGATGCGCTGTAAGCGCTTGTGACAGCTGCTCCTCTTTGGCCGGCTGTAGAAGAAATATTAATAATGTCACCAGCTTTGCGTTCAATCATTTCAGGAAGCACCGCACAAGTAACATGGTATACACCCATTAGGTTCACTTGAATGATATTTTCCCACTCATCAGCGGATAGTTCTAAGAATCCGCCAAATTTGCTGATTCCCGCATTGTTAATGAGAATATCAATCTCGCCAAGCTCCTCTTTAATAGAAGCCACAGCTTGATCAACATGCGCCGCATCCTTTACATCCGCAGCGGCAAACGCAGCTTTCACACCAAGTGCTTTTACTTCTTCTGCGACTTTCTCAACATTGGCGGCAGTTCGTCCGATTAAACCGATATTTACGCCTTCTTTCGCAAGCGCAAGAGCTGTCGCGCGTCCAATCCCTCTGCCTCCGCCTGTGATAAGAGCAGTTTTATTTTGTAAACTTTGCAATTGAAGCACCCTTTCTTTGTTTACATATGTACGATAACACATTATAAGCACAAGAAAACCAATACGCAAATGATATGAACTGCGCAACTATCATTTCACCTGCTTAAAATAGGCGAAATAGGGTATGACATTAGAAAAGGGGTGAACATATGGTTATCGTTTATATCAGTATCGCAGTAATAGCCATTTCAATCATTTACTTAGGGATAAATGCGATTCAAAACAAGAAGAAAATAGATCCCGCCATGAAGGAACTCACTGCAGTTACGCAATCCATGCAAAAACAAGTTGAAATGGTAAAAACGGAAGCACAGCAGCTGTCTCAAAAACAAAAAATGATTCAGTACGATGTTGAAATGAAAAAAACCGCGTTGCAGCAGACTGCTGCTGAAGTGAAAGAAGCCCCTCAAGCAGTTAAAGAGATGTGGCACGCAGGACATTTGAATAGAGGTTAAATATGGATGATATCCCGTTGTGACGTTTAAAATGGACAATGGGATATCATTTTTAGGGAGGTTCACCCATGATTGGAAACCGCAGCGGTTTAGCAGCATTTGCAGAGAAACTAAATACTCTTCCAGTATCAAGACCGCTTTCGAAAACGGATTTGCTTACTTCCCCATTTCGCATACACCAAGAAAACGCGCTTGAAATGTACTATTCACCTCATAATGAATATATCAATCAAGATGCTTCGATTGTGATTACAGGCATAACGCCTGGTTTTTCACAGATGAAAACAGCTTATGAAACAGCCGTAGAAAGCTTGCACAAAGGCCGATCTCTAGAACAGATCGCTTTAGACACCAAAAAAGCGGCAGGACTTTCTGGAACTATGAGAGATAACCTGATTACGATGCTGGATCAATGCGGGCTGCCGCAGGTTTTAGGCATTCAAAGCGCCGCACAGCTTTTCGGCGACTTGCGCCATATGCTTCACACCACTTCTGTTATCAAATACCCTGTTTTCATTCAGCAGAAAAACTATACAGGACATCGTCCGGCTATCCCCCGCTCATCTATGCTAAGCACTTATGCATATAAGCATTTTCCCGCTGAACTTGAAAAGCTATCGGGCCCTGCTCTTCTTATCCCGCTAGGCAAAGCAGCCGAAACAGTCTGTGAAACACTGATCAGGGAAAACAGCACATGGCGGCTGACCTGCCTACACGGCTTCCCTCACCCATCGGGCGCGAACGGCCATCGAATGAAACAATTAAAAAAAAAACAAAGAGGAATTAGAAAAACAAATCCGCTCCTTTGCTTCATCAAATTCGATTTCGTTATAGAAAAGAGGAAATAAAAGGGATATGATAAACCTACATACATCATAAGGGAGGGATTGGGTGTTTCCTGTATTAGAAACCGGCAGGCTTATTCTAAGAGAGATGACAGAGAAAGATGCGGAAGCCATTTTTACTTGTTTTTCAAACCATGACGTCACACGCTACTACGGACTTGATCCCTTTGAAAGTATAGATCAGGCAAAAACAATGATTCATCAGTTTGCCGACAATTATCAAGAAAAGCGGGGAATACGGTGGGGAATTGAAAGAAAAGACACCAAAGAACTCATCGGTACGATTGGCTTTCATGCTTTGGCCCCCAAGCATAAACGTGCAGAAATCGGTTATGAAATCAGCCCGGCGAATTGGCGAAACGGCTATGCGTCAGAGGCCATTTTAGAAATTTTGTCTTTCGGCTTTGATATCCTTGTACTAACGAGAATCGGTGCAGTTGTTTTTACGGAAAATGAAGCGTCAAATCGTTTGCTGTTAAAAATGGGATTTGAAAAAGAAGGCGTATTAAAACAATATATGTACCAAAGCGGTGTCCCTTATGATACAAATGTTTATTCCATTATAAAATCATGAAAATCAGAGAATGAGCAGAGGTTCTTGCTGCTCTTCTCTAAGTCTCTCGTCTGTTTCCACTCCGCAGGGTATATTGCAGAAACAAGATAAACTGAATGCTATCCAACGAATTTAGTTAGCGTGCCAGCAACTGGCTGCGCGCTCACACTTCCTGTCGCACACCGCTTTGCCCCAAACCCGCCACTCGATCATGTGCTTTTGAAACGTCATCCATGAGAGTTAAAAAGCGATTTAAATGCAGAAGCGATCACCCAAACTATTTTATTGGGCGGACTCCTAATGATGAAGTCCCGTCCAGAACAATTATTTGCGCGGCACTCTGTAACTGAAACCATTGCTGAAAAAAATCATGAAAAGCGCCCTGAAACAGGGCGCTTTTCATCAGGATGCATATTGAGGGGAAGTCTCTTTCTGTACTTCTTTTTCTTCAGGTATCTTAATACATTTCGTCATGACTGCACTCGCAAGATAAAGCACCGCAAAAATCCAGACAACGCCTTGTGCACCGACGAGTCCGATGAACATCCAAGCTAAAGCAGGTCCGACAAATGCCGATAAACCGGCTGCCAGGTTCAAAACGGACATGGCGGCTCCTTTGTCTTTTCCGGCAACTGTCGGCACGATCGCACCAATCGGCACGTAGCCTGCCAGCAAGCCGCCCCAGATAAAGCCGATGATGCTCACAACCGCTATATTCCCGCCTGAAAAAACAGGCGCATAGTATAATAAAACGGTGAAAATGCCGCAGCCGACACCTCCAAACCAAATGACGGTGTTTTTCCATCCGAATTTATCACCGACAATTCCAAAAATGAGGTTAAATACAATGTTGCCCAGAAAAATCGTTCCCCAAATCTGCAGCCACACATTAGTTGAAATGCCATGCTGAGCCATGTGCATCGGCAAAAACACAGGGAAACCATATGTGCCGATGCTGTTGATGATTCTAATCATTCCTCCTGTCAGCACCCGCGGATTGGTAACAAGAATGGTAACCCCTTTTAAAAGCTCCTCCGCCGTTTCTGATCTTTTTCTTTTCTTCTTTTCAAACCGGTCTTTATTAATAAACAACGCGAAGACTGCACCGAGGCATACCCAGAAAATAGAACTCCACAGCGTATTTAAATAACCAAACGTTTTAATTGCATAACTTGAATACCAAGCACCGAAAACAAACATGCCCAGACAATACGCAATCCAAAACCAGCCGACAGCTGTGCTGAGCCTGTTCTGCGGTGTTCTGTAGATGACCCATGTCAAGAAGGAATAAGCAAAAAGCGGGTATCCTAAGCCTTTAATAAAGTAAGTCACATACATGACAGGCAGATTTAGCTGTTCAAATCCGAAGACGATAAAAGCAGCTGTACCGATCACATAAAACAACAACCCCATAAACATCGTCCGCTTTGCGCCAAATGCTTCCAGACACACACCCGAAAACCATGAAGCGATGGCCAGTGAAATGCCGTATATACTAAAAATCGAAGCGGATTGCTGAACGGTGAGCCCATTTTCAATCAGAAAAGGACTGAGCCATCCTTGTTCAAGACCGTCTCCCATCATAAACAGCACAACCCCTAAAAACCCCCATGCCAGCCGCTTTGGTATACCAATTTTATCTAACATATCTGTATCCTCCTTAGATGCTTATCTCAATTACCGTATTACCTCATTAAAGTAAAAAAATATATAATTCCTCAATTGGCGGCAAAATTCAGCCTTATACTAATACCTTGTTTCCCGATGACGGCTCTAACCCTGAAAAGAAGCGTTGGACCTGCTTCCACTCCTCGTATAAAGTCATTTCTATCCGGCAATCCTGCGGTTCTATCACCTGAACACTTCCAGACATTTCTTCGGTCAATCTATAGGCCTCATTGCAAACCACCGCAGCACCAACGACTGATGCCTGACTGTACCCTTCTTTGACATAAATTTTTTTCTGAAGAAGATTGGCGATATATTGTGTAAATGCTCTGCTTTGGAATCCGCCTCCGCATCCCCACACATAGTCACGATCAAACGGAGTGATCTCTGTTAAAATGTCAAAGTTCCATTTGATTGAACATGCAATCTCCTGTAAGGCCGCACGTACAAAATGCGCTCTGCTTAAATGGGCTGAAAGCGGTATATCAAAGAGAAAGCCGCCTTTCGTCAGGGCGTTTTTTTCTGCCGATAAATACGAACCGAGGGAAGATACACATGCATGATCTTCCTTAGCAAGAGCAGCAATCTCTTCTTCCATCACATCGTACGGTTCATTCGGATAGAAAATACCCTTTAATTTTTGAAAATTCAGACCCGTTACCCCGGGATTTGTCTCCGCAAGCCACTGTCCTTGATCTGTGTGGCAGTTCAGCCAGGCTTTATTTTGTCTGTCCTCATGAATTTCACCAATAATTTTGGTAATCGGTGTTGTCGTACCTGATACAATGACTGCGTCTCCCAGAGCAGCACCAGTGCTTTTGACAGCAAGCTGTGTATCTCCCCCACCCGCTATAACCTTCGCATGAAGTGATAGTCCCAATTCTGCCGCATACCCATCTGTTATCGATCCAATGACTGTTCCCGCTCTTACTAGAGGCGGAAGAATAGATGGCGAGAAACCGAATATACCGCACATCTCTTCTGACCATGTATTTTGTTTTACATCAAACAGCAGCGTTTCCGTCGCCTGTGACGGTTCATATGTCAATACTCCGCTCAACTGATACGTCACCCAATCACTGATGCTTGTGAAGCTTGCAATTTTTTCCCATAAGGAGGGCTGCCGGTGCTTTAAACCATAAAGCTTGAGCGCTGAAAAAAGCGCAGTCGGCAGACGGCCTGTTCGGCTGTATACTTCTTCCCGATTCGGTATGTTTTCCTCCCACTCCCTGCCCCGATTGTCAATGTTGGGCAGACCGAGGAAAGACTCACCATTTTGATCAAGCAGCACGATCCCCTGTCTTTGACTTGTTGAAGTGAGACCAATAATTTCAATATGATGAGAACGAGAAATCGCACGTTTAGCCAGATTCATGATTTGATTCCACAGCGCCTGTGGAGAAAAATAACGGCTGTCCGGGTAAAGCGGCTCGGTCGTATATACAATGTCCTCCCGTTCAACCGTTTGAACGCTGCCCGACACACTTACGACCGCAACTCTTGCATTGCCAGTGCCAATGTCAAATACGAGATAACCTTTTTGTTTCGTCATCCTGATGCCCTCCTTTTTACACCTCTGCTTTAAGATCGTTTTTGTTATATAAAGTCGGAATATTGAGAGTTTTTTCACCCTTCCACTTTTTAAGCGCTTCGTTCAGAATGGTAACGTGATGATCCTCTACTTCAAATGTTGCTCCTGCTAAATGCGGTGTTGCCAGAACATTAGGCAATGAAATAAATTCATAATCCGATTGCTCTGGCGGCTCATGATAAAAAACGTCTAATATCGCACCCCTGATTTTACTTTCTTTCAGTACAGATAAAAGATCCTCTCGGTTTACCACGACAGCTCTTGATGTATTCACGAAAATGGCGCTCTCTTTCATCAAGTCAAAATACGGCCGATCAATGAGGCTAAGCGTATCATCTGTACGCGGCAGATGAACAGAAACGATATCACTATCTGAAAATACCTTCTCCAGAGATACTTTTTCATATTGCGGATAATCGTGCTGTACGTATGGATCGTAATACAAAACCTTGCAGTCAAACGCAGCCAGCAGTTTTGCAATTCTTTGCCCAACCGCTCCGAATCCGACCATACCCACGGTTTTTCCTGTTATTTCATTACCTTTGAATTTGGCATACGCCTGCAAATAATCGCTGTTCCATTTTCCATCCTTTAGCCATTGATTAGAGGTATTCGTATGCCGGAGAAATGAGATCACATTTCCAATAAACATTTCAGCAACAGCTTGTGCGTTGCGCCCAGGTGTATAGAAAACCGGAATGTCTCTGTTTGACGCTGCTGCCACATCAACATTGGAAGGCATTCCCCTGCATACTCCCACAAATGAAAGTTCCGGTATTGATGCAAACACGTTTTCTGTCACCTGATCAAGCTCAGTAATTAAACCCGTCGCATTTGATCCTTTTAATAGCTGAATCAATTCATCTTCCCTGTATGCCCGGCCGTTTTCTTTCCAAGACTGATAAACAACGGAACCGAACAATTCTTCAAGCTCTTTTCGTCCTTCTTCGTTGTACGGTGCTGTAATCAAAACCGTCATGATGCAAAACATCCTTTTCATCGTTATTTTTCACACAAAAAAATCTCTCTCCAAAGATGGAAAGAGATTCATGTATAGGCGCACTCTGCCACAGACAGAAGCCGGTATAAACCTTACTTTCCTATCTTTCAAGCTGACGCTTGCTGGAATTGGCACAATAATGTTGCCGAGGTTTCATAGGGCCAGTCCCTCCACCTCTCTTGATAGAAAATGTTTTGTATGTAATTTTCAGTATTGAGAATACGTTAATCATAAAGAAGACCCAGATTGATGTCAATGTCTTTTTTCAGAATTGACGTTATCATTCGAAATGTTATAATTCTTACAATATATCTAACTAGGGAGAGGAACTGGGCTATGAAATCGTTCGCCACTCAACAAAACGGCATTTTTAAATCCGTTTGCTCACTGGACTGCCCGGACCAGTGCGGATTGCTGGTACATAAAAAAGACGGGAAAATTGTGAAAGTGCAGGGTGATCCTGATCACCCCGTGACAGCCGGAAATATATGCAACAAAGTACGAAATATGGCTGAGCGCATCTATGATGAAAAGCGGCTGACGACTCCGCTGAAACGAACAGGTGTGAAGGGCGAGGCAGAGTTTAAACCAATTTCTTGGGAAGAAGCGATTGACACCATCACATCCCGCTGGAAACAGCTGATTGATGAAGAAGGAGCTGAAAGCATACTGCCTTACAGCTTTTACGGCAATATGGGAAAATTAACGGCTGAAGGAATGGACCGCCGCTTTTTTTACCGCTTGGGCTCAAGCCAGCTTGAGCGGACGATTTGCAGCAAAGCCGGATCAGAGGGCTATAAATATACCATGGGTGTGAGTGCTGGAATCGATCCTGAAGAAACGATCCATACGAAACTGTTTATCTTTTGGGGAATTAACGCAGTCAGCACAAATATGCATCAAATTACAATCGCCCAAAAAGCACGGAAAAAAGGCGCAAAAATTATTGTGATTGATGTGCATAAAAATCAGACAGGGCGTCTCGCAGACTGGTTTATTCCTATAAAACCCGGTACCGACAGCGCGCTTGCCCTCGGCATCATGCACATTTTATTTAAAGAAAATCTTCACGATGAAGCGTTTCTTTCAAAGTATACAGTCGGCTATGAAGAACTGCGCGAGCATGCGAAACAGTACCATCCAGAAAAGGTATCCCTGATCACTGGTATCAGTACCGACGATATCTATCAGCTGGCAAAAATGTATGGTGAAACCTCCCCTTCCTTTATCAGAATCGGAAACGGCCTTCAGCATCATGACAATGGCGGAATGATTGTAAGAACGATTGCCTGTCTACCGGCGATTACCGGTCAATGGATGCATACAGGAGGCGGTGCCATCAAACATAACAGTGGAATTTTAGAATATAACACCACCGCGCTTCAGCGTCCTGATTTACTGAAAGGCCGCACACCGAGATCGTTTAATATGAACCAGCTGGGCAGAGTTCTTCTGGAAACAGCCCCTCCTGTTCGCTCCCTCTTTATTTATGGGACGAATCCAGCCGTTGTGGCGCCAGAAGCAAAGAAAGTCAGACAAGGCCTCCTGCGGGATGACTTGTTCACCGTGGTTCATGATTTGTTTTTAACAGAAACGGCCAAATATGCGGACATTGTACTGCCCGCTGCATCTGCTTTTGAAAATACTGATTTTTACACCTCATACTGGCATCATTACATTCAGCTGCAGCAGCCAGTTATTGAGAAATACGGAGAAAGTAAGTCTAATACTGAGGTATTCCGGTTATTGGCTGAGGCAATGGGATTCACGGATCAGGAGCTCAAAGATTCAGATGAAGACTTAATCCGCCAGGCGCTTCACCACCCCGATAATCCTTATTTAGCAGAGATTAGTTATGAATCACTTACTGAACGTTCGTTTATGAAGGCGAAGCGTGAAAAGCCGCTGTTTCCAGGTAAATTGCCGACACCGAGCGGAAAAATAGAATTATATTCAGAAAAAATGAAACAAGCCGGTTTCCCGCCGTTACCGACACATACGCCGCTTGCGCCTGATCATGAATTCCCGTTTATGTATGTTCCGGGACCGAATCATAATTTCTTAAACTCAACGTTTTCCAATAATGCAAAGCACGTCAAACTTGAAAAGACACCGAAACTCTTTATCAACACGATAGATGCCGAAAAACACGGCCTCACTGATGGTGAAGCCGTACGGATTTGGAACAGCCGAGGTGAGTGTGAATTAACCGCCGCAGTCGGAGAACAAGTGCTGCCCGGTGTTGTCGTCAGTCAAGGGTTATGGGCAGATGAACCAGGCAAAAATCAGCTTGTTAACGCCCTGACCCCCGACCGCTTGTCTGATATGGGCGGAGGCGCCACTTTTTTCTCAGGCCGAGTGCAGATTGAAAAAGCATAGAAACCGTCCAGAGCTTGCTATGGCGGTTTTTTGTGTGCACAGTCAACAAAAATGAAACCAATGGTATAGATTGACCGTATAACATGACGATTACATAATGGAGGCATACACATGGACGTTTTTTTAGGAATCGGTATTGCATTGGCTGGATATTTTATCGGAGAAGGATTAAAGCATATTAACAACCCAAAAGCTAACGAAAAAAATGACATTATGCTGATTAAAGAACGAGATATTTACTTTTATATCGGGCATTTTTTAGGAATAACCCAAGCGGAGGCGAAACTCTTAGCAAAGGATCTCACAGACCTCCCTCATATCGAAATAAACGGAAAAAGATATGTGCAAAAACATATCTTAAGAGAATGGGTATTAACATTAGGAGAGAAACAACAAGCGAAAGATTAATGCGAATTTTTCAATAAGACGAGCTTTGAAATGTTCCTCTACCGTTGCTGTGCCAACTTGCATAAGTAAGTCATAACATTCTTTATTTCATAATCATTTGCACGTATAAAAAAGCGGCGGAAAATTTAGATCTTCCGCCGTTTTTCAAAGGTTTTATTCAGGAAACTGAACATGCCCGGGAACTGTGTACGCCCCAGATGTTCCGTTTGCAGGAAGCTTTGGAATCGTGTCTTTTACAACTTTTCCTCGAATGTCAGTGATTCTGACTTTAAGAGAGTCCGTTCCTAAATTGGTGCTGAGGAAATGATTATAGTCCGTTTTCTCCATGTTGATCCACTTTCCGTCTTTGAAGTATTCCATTTTCATAACGGGATACTTGTGATTTCTAACTTGGATTGCCGCCCACCACTGGCTGCTGCCTTCTTTAATCCGGTATGTGAAATTTCCAGTGATTGGCGCTTTGATCACGCGCCATTTGATCTTGATTTTTCCATCTTTCATAGCACCGATTTTGCTGAAGGCATTGGGTGAAAGATCAAGGGCCCCTGGGGCACCCTCAGGATATAGATCGGTAACATAGACGATCGTCTTCCCCTTTGGCCCTTCCACTTCAAGATAAGAGCCGGCAAGAGCTGCTTTCACACCGCCGTAATTAAGATCCTTTGGGTTAATTGCCGTAATTTCCATGTCAGATGGGATGGGGTCAAGAAGGAATGCCCCTCCTGAATAGCCTGATCCGGTATAGGTTGCATAGCCTTCGTGCAAATCGTTATAGGCTGCCGAAGCCTGCGGGCAAAAACAAAGAATCATCAACATAACCACGCTAATAATAGCACTGATCTTCTTTTTCATAGACTTCCTCCTAATCCAAATTTCGAATGAGAATCATTATCATTGTAATACTCATTCGATATGGATTGAAAGAGGACATAGATTCATAGATTGATTTATGTCTAATTCACTATTCTATATCTATCAAAGGGTGCATTTTATAAGCAATACTTATGTTCAGATGCACATATGAGCCAAAATTCTTGTTTCATTAATATGGGTAGCTATAGTGGGGATCTGAAGCTCAAAAAATCCCCATCCCCGCTTGAAATCGCAAGCGGGAGAATTTCACTTTACTTTTTGCAACTTGGCCAGAGCAGTAAGTATAATACCTAAAATGAGCACAATCGGAACCCAAATAATGATGTAATGAAAATGCGGTTCTGCAAAAGCTACAATAATAGCCCCCACACAATATAATATGATGGCCAGTGCCCTTAACACAGCATCTCTCATGAATGTTTTATTCTGTTTAGAGAAAAACAACCGGCCGGAAAGATCCTCTAAAAGAGAAGCCAATGTTCCGGTCAAAACAGTTGAAGAAATGCCTGCAATCCCTAGTTGTTTAGCTGCTATTGTTTGTATCCCCATGGCAATACTCAAAAGGATAATAAGGATGTACACGGGAACGAAAGCAGGAGATATTGAAAGACAAGCAAAAACAAATAAAATGAATGCTTCAATTGCCAGAGCTTTTGTTACAGCGGATGGCCAAAATGTTTTCTCTGCCTTTCCAACAATGATTGTTGAAATAATCACCCCCAATATGAAGCCGATTAGCGCAGTCAGAGAATGAAAAACAGTGACCTGAAGAGATTTTCCGATCGCTAATCCCAATAAAACGATATTTCCGGTCATATTAGCAGTGAAGACGTGTCCTAGGCTTAGATAGCCGATCACATCCACTATTCCCGCTGTTAAACAAAGGAGTGAAAGCAAGGTGTTTCGATATGCTGAAGCAGTCAATGGTGTATCAATCCTTTCGTGTTGTTCCAATTGTAACTCTTTTATTTGCATCAAAAAATATATAAAATCCCGGTTTTGATCAGGAATATAGACTCTATTCTTACTTTTGTCCAACTGTAATAATAATCCATATGAATTTATTTAAATTTGAAAGGAAGCTGAGTGGCTTTGAAACGATTTTCTTTATTATTTGCCATGTTAAGTTTATTATTGCTTCTCTTGCCTGAAAAAGCTTTAGGCGCCGTCGATTTTCCAAATACCTCGACGAATGGCATTTTAGGATTTGCCGGAAATGCAAAAAATGAAAAAGGAGTGTCTAAAGCCAGCACAACCGGCGGAAAAAACGGCCAGATCGTTTATATCCAAAGTCTAAATGATTTAAAAACCCATCTGAGCGGATCAACACCTAAAATTTTAGTGCTTCAAAATGATTTAATCGCTTCTTCAAAAACAACGGTAACGATTGGTTCAAATAAAACACTTGTAGGTTCTTACGCTAAAAAAACGCTGAAAAATATTTATTTAACAACATCTTCTTCATCCGGAAACGTCATCTTTCAAAATCTGACCTTTGAACACAGCCCGCAGATTAATGGAAATAACGATATACAGCTTTATCTAGATTCAGGCTTCAACTATTGGATCGACCATGTTACATTTTCAGGACACAGCTATAATGCTGGCGGAAGTGACCTGGACAAGCTGTTGTATATCGGTAAATCAGCTGATTATATCACCATCAGCAACTCAAAATTCGCAAATCATAAGTACGGTTTAATTTTAGGATACCCTGATGATTCCCAGCACCAATATGACGGCTATCCGCACATGACCATCGCCAACAACTATTTTGAGAATTTGTATGTAAGAGGCCCGGGGCTGATGAGATATGGCTATTTTCATGTCAAAAACAATTACAGCAACAATTTTAACCAAGCAATTACCATCGCGACAAAAGCAAAAATATACTCTGAATACAATTATTTTGGAAAAGGCAGCGAAAAAGGCGGAATCCTTGATGACAAGGGCACCGGATACTTTAAGGATACAGGAAGCTATCCATCCTTGAACAGGCAATCCTCTCCGTTGACAACGTGGAATCCAGGCTCCAATTACAGCTACCGGGTTCAAACTCCGCAGTACACAAAAGAATTTGTTACAAAATATGCCGGATCACAAAGTACAACATTGGTTTTTGGCTACTGACACAAAGAGGGCTTGCATAACGCCAAGCCTCTCTTTATGGCTATGTATTGTTCGTCTGGCTTGTGTCTAAACTTGCTTGTCAAACATATCATTCCTGCACAAGATGAACATGCTTATGGACCAAAAATTTTTTTGCCAAAATGTTCACTCCATTTTCATTGAATGAACACACGGACCTCTGAATTGCTTTTCTTATTATACAACTAGGTCATTATGGTTTCATCTCAAGCAAAAAGAATCCATTTCTAAAATGGATTCTCAGCTTGTAGAGAAAACGATGTTTTTTCTACAAGCTTTTTTTGTTTCTTTAGATGCTTATTGTATTTTAGATACA